>JAGLQO010000001.1 GCA_023136775.1 Candidatus Pacearchaeota archaeon
ATTTATTTGTTTCTGGACAGCGCTCGTTTCTGGAAAAAGAATTATAGTTTTAAGAATAGGATATAGAAAAAATGTGTATTAGTTTGGAAATAATTTCGAAGTAGCAAACTTTATAAACCAAAATTTCAACTAAGTTATAACCAATGAAGGAACTCCTGAGGGTCTTCTTTGATAAATTAAATACACAAAAATAAATGGCATCCACATATGATATTGTAGAGAAAGCGGCTAAAACTGGGAAAGTTGACAAGGGTGTTAACGAAGTTACAAAAGCTGTTGAGCGAGGAATCGCAAAACTAGTTGTTGTAGCAACTGACGTAAGCCCAAAAGAACTTATTCAACATTTACCTATTCTTTGTAAAGAGAAAGGTATCAAGTTTGCAGAAGTTGAGTCCAGAGAGAAATTAGGAATTTCTGTTGGAATCAATAGACCAACTGCAGCTGTTGCGGTTCTAGAAGTTGGCGAAGCTTCTATAGACTCTCTTAATTAATTCCTTAATTGGAAACTAGAACTTGCAAGTACCTTTTTATAGGTCAGTGTAGTTCATAAATTATAATCAAAAAATAAAATGGCTTGACGAAAGAGTACCAAAATATATAAACAAAACAAGAAAAATAATGGCTCTCGAAGAGTACAAAAATACAAAATAATGGCAAAACAAGAACAAGGAAAAAAACAAGAAAAGCAAAAGGGCGGATCTAAAGGTAGTGAGAGTTTAACTGCTGAAGGTGCTGTTCCTGCAATTGTTGAAGCAGTTCTTGGAAGAGGCGGAACACGAGGAGAAATAACTCAAGTTAAATGTAAAATTTTACAAGGTAAAAATCGAGGTAAGTCTATGAGGCGAAACGTTCGAGGGCCTATTAAGAAGCGAGATATTTTAATGCTTAGAGAAACTGAAATTGAAGCTAGAAGAATAGGTAAAAGAATTAAGAGAGGAGGGTCTCGATAATGCCAACTTGCTCATTTTGTAAAAAGATGTATAATTTTCCTAGAGGAACTACTGTTGTTCAATTAGATTCATCAGTTAAATATTTTTGTTCTTCTAAGTGTAGAAAGAATCAAGAAATGGGAAGACTGAACAAAAAAGTTAAGTGGATTGTAAAATCAGATTTAGTAAAAGAAGATAAGGCAAAGAAACAAGCTTCATACGAAGCTCGAAAAGAAATCCTAGAAGCTGAAAAAGCAGAAAAGGTTGCAAAGGCAGCAGCAAAAAAAGCTAAAAAATAATTTTGATTTTATATGAAAATTTCTTGGTAAATATTTTTTTACGTACCGCTGTACGCTGCAAAAATCTTTACGCTGCGAAATTTTCTGTCTAAAATCAAAATTGTTGATTGTTGTTATATAGCTTTTATTACTTCTATATCGGGGGTCTTTTGAAGTACCCTCACTGATATGGGATTTTTGTTGGTTGGGGTATGCCAAACTTCGTTCTCATATTTTTTGCGCAGCGAAAAAATGTGAAATTTTTTTCGCTCATATATGAGCTTTGCCATTCCATCGCTCAATTCTCTCGCTCCAATATGCTTGACCATTTTTTCGACGACGAAATTTTAATATTTTTTTATCAGCGTCGACAAATTTCGTTTTTTATTACCTAAATCTTTATAAAGAGATTTGATTTTGAGGGAATGTAAAAGAGGTTTTACGAAATACAAATATGGTAGACGAATACTCAGCAAAGGACATTAAAGTTTTAGAAGGTTTAGAAGCGGTAAGAAAGAGACCAGGTATGTATATTGGTTCGACTGATAAATATGGTTTACATCATATGGTTTGGGAAGTTCTGGACAATTCCGTCGACGAGCATATGGCCGGAATTTGTACTACTATTAATGTAACTTTAAACAAGGATAATTCTGTGGTTATTCAAGATGATGGACGAGGGATGCCAGTTGATTCACATCCAGTTTATAAAAAACCAGCAATGGAAATTATTATTACTAAGCTTCATGCTGGCGGTAAATTCGATAACAAGGCTTACGCGGTTTCTGGTGGTTTGCACGGTGTTGGAATTTCAGTTGTTGCGGCTCTTTCTAAAGATATGACGGCTGAAGTTATGAAGGGTGGAAAGATTTATTCTCAAAGTTATTGTATTGGAGTTCCTAAGGGGAATATGAAAGTTATTGGAGAATGTCACGTGGAAGCTCATGGAACTAAGATTACTTTTCAAGCTGATGATACAATTTTTTCTACAGTAGATTATGATTACAAAACTCTTGCAACTAGATTTAGAGAAACTTGTTTTCTGAATGCTGGTTTGAAAATTATTTTAATTGATAATAGGGAAGAAAAGGTTAAAGAAGATACGTTTCATTACGAAGGTGGTTTGATTGAGTTTGTTAAATGGCTAAATAAGAATAGAAAACCAATTCATGCAAAACCAATTTATTTTAAGCGAGAAGAAGGGTCAACTGTTGCTGAAGTTGCTATTCAATATTCAGATTCTTATAATGAAAATATTCAAGGTTTCGTAAATACAATTAATACGATTGAGGGTGGAACTCACGTTGCTGGCTTGAAGTCTGCTTTGACTAGAGTTGTGAATGATTATGGGACAAAGAAAGGAGCTTTAAAGAAAGGTCAAAAGCTTACAGGTGACGATATTAGAGAAGGAATTACTGCGGTTATTTCTTTAAAACTTGCTGAGCCTCAATTTGAAGGTCAAACAAAAACAAAACTTGGAAATGGAGAAGTTAAAGGAATTATCGATTCTATGGCAACTTCTGCTTTGTCAGATTTCTTGGAAGAAAATCCAGCTGTCGCAAAATCAATTTTAACAAAAGCTTCGGCAGCTCTTAAAGCTCGAGAGGCTGCGAAGAGAGCTAAGGATTTAGTTCGAAGAAAGAATGCGTTAAGTGTTGGTTCTGGTTTGCCAGGTAAGTTGGCTGATTGCTCTTCGAGAAAAAAAGAATTAACTGAACTTTATATTGTAGAAGGGGATTCAGCTGGTGGAACTGCTAAGGGTGGTCGAGACAGAGAGACTCAAGCTATTTTACCTTTGCGTGGTAAGATTTTGAATGTTGAAAAATCAAATCCTGCACGGGCACTTTCTAGTGAAATGATTTCTAATATTATTACAGCAATGGGAACTGGAGTAGGCGACTCTTTTGATATTGAAAAATTAAGATATAATAAAATTATAATTATGACGGATGCTGATGTTGATGGGCAGCATATTAAGACTTTGATGCTTACATTATTTTTTAGATATGTCCCGCAATTAGTTGAAGATGGAAATATTTTTGTTGCGGTTCCGCCGTTCTTTAAGATTAAGAAAGGGATGAAAGAATATTATGTTTACAACGATAAAGAGTTACAAGTTAAATTACAAGAACTTGGTGGAAAATTCGAAGTTAGTCGATTTAAAGGTTTGGGTGAAATGAACGATGAACAGTTGTGGGATACAACAATGAATCCGAAAACAAGAAGGTTGAAACAAGTTTCTATTGAGGATGCAGTTGAAGCTGACGAAACATTTAGTTTATTAATGGGTGATGCCGTTGCTCCCCGAAGGGCTTTTATAGAGGAGAATGCTGATAAGGCGGAGGTTGATTTGTAATGGGATGTAATTGTAATAATTGTGATTATGGAAAAGAAAAAATTAAAGAGAGTAAGATTAAGGCTTACTTTTGTCCAAATTGTAAATCTGTAAATGTAAAATATGTTTTTGAATTAAAAAATGCTTTTGGTGTTATTCCAAAGATGAGATGTTTAGATTGTAAAACAGAGATGGCTAGTTTTCCAATTGTTACAACTAACGAAGGTGAAATGAAAAATTCAATTGATAATAAACCTGTTAAGAAAGTTAAGGGAGTTGTTAAACCAAAAGCGGTTATTAAAAATGGAGAAAATAAAAAATGAGTGAAGAAAAAATTATTGCAAATGAGGATATTCAGGGAATGGATAATATGGAAGCAGCAGAAAAAGAAGCTGAAGCATTTGATAAGAAAAGAGAAGTTTTGAAAAGTTCAGTTAACGCTAAAGAATTAATTGATGCAGAAATTTCTAGTGAAATGAGGGAAGCTTATTTGAATTATGCAATGTCGGTTATTGTGGCTAGGGCTTTACCTTCGGCGGAAGATGGTTTGAAACCAGTTCATCGAAGAATTCTTTGGGGAATGAATGAGATGGGAGTTTATCATAATAAACAAACTAAGAAATCCGGTAGAATTGTAGGAGATGTTATGGGTAAGTACCATCCACACGGAGATGCCTCTATTTATGACGCTATGGTTAGAATGGCTCAGTCGTGGTCTCTTAGATATCCTTTAGTTGTTGGTCAGGGTAATTTTGGTTCTATGGACGGAGATGGAGCTGCGGCTTCAAGGTATACCGAAGCTAAGATGGAAAAGATTTCTATGGAAATTCTTGATGATGTAGAAAAAGATACTGTCGAAATGATGAAGAATTATGATAATAGTTTGGAGGAGCCAACGATTATGCCTGGACGACTTCCTAATTTATTTTTGAATGGAGCTTCTGGTATCGCTGTTGGTATGGCTACAAATATTCCACCTCATAATTTAAAGAATGTATGTGATGCAATTACAGTTTATTTGGACAATAGGGAATGTAGTGATACTGATTTAATTTCGGCTATTAAAGCGCCTGACTTTCCAACTGGCGGAACTGTTAGTGGAGAGATTAGAAGAATTTACACTGAAGGTAAAGGTAGATTGATTCTTGATGGTAAGAGCGTTATTGAAGAACCAAAAAATGCAAAAGGTAAAACAAAAATTATAATTACAGAAATTCCTTATCAGGTTAATAAGGCAAATTTGGTTGAGCAAATTGCAACACTTGTTCGAGATAAAAAACTTCCAGACATTTCTGATATTCGAGATGAATCTTCTAAAGGAAAAGTTAGAGTTGTAATTGAACTTAGAAGGGGAAGTGAACCCAAATTCACATTAAATAGATTGTATAAATATACGCAGTTAAGAATTAGTTTTAATGCAAATATGCTAGCTCTGGTAAATAGGGTTCCAACACAATTAACTCTTAGAAAATATATTGAAACTTATGTTGGACATAGACAAATTATTATTCGAAAAACAAAAGAATTTGATTTGAAAAAAGCCAATAAGAGACTTCATATTGTTGAAGGTTTATTGATCGCTCAATCTAATATTGATGAAGTTGTTCATTTAATTAGAAAAGCTAAAGGAAAAGTTGATGCGGCATCTCAACTTAAACATAAGTATTCTTTAACAGATGTTCAGACAGAAGCTATTCTTGAAATGAAGTTACATCAAATTACTTCTCTAGAATTTGATAAGTTAAAGGGCGAAGAAAAGAACTTGAGAGACTTGATTGATAAATTAAATAAGATTTTAGGAAATGAAGATTTAATTCTTAAGATTATTAGAAGGGAGTTGGATGAATTGAAGGAGAAATTCGGAGATAACAGGAGAACAAAACTTGTTGGAGCTGTTGGAGATTTTGAAGAAAGTGATTTGGTTGATAAGAAAGATGTTGTTGTTACGATTACCGAAAGAGGATATATTAAGAGAATTGATTTAGCTCAATATAAAGAACAGAAGCGAGGAGGCAAAGGGGTTATCGGGTCAGATTTAACTGAAGGAGATTTTGTTAAAGAATTGTTAACTTGTAATACTCATGATTATATGTTGTTCTTTACGGATAAGGGGAAAGTTCATTGGTTAAAGGCTCATGAAGTTCCAGCAAGTGCTAAGTCGACTAAAGGTAAAGCCATTATTAATTTACTTGAGATTAAAGATGAAAAAGTTACATCTGTTTTAGCGGTTAAAGAATTTAATGATTATTTGATGATGGCGACTGAGAAAGGTGTTGTTAAGAAAATTGAGTTATCTCAATTTTCAAATCCAAGGAAGGGTGGAATTAAGGCGATTAAAGTTGCTGAGACTGAAGACACTTTGATTAGTGTTAAGCCGATGAAGGAAAATCAAGAAGTATTGTTGGTCACGAAGAAAGGTCAAGCTATTCGATTTAAGGGAAGTGAAGTAAGGGCAATGGGTCGAGCATCATATGGAGTATCTGGAATTAAGATGGGCAGTGAAGATAAGGTTGTTTCTCTAGAAGTTCTTCCGCTTGAAAATCAGAGTCAACATTCAATTTTGACAATTACAACTAATGGTTATGGGAAGCGAAGCGAGATTGAAGATTATAGATTAACTGGACGAGCAGGAAAGGGAGTTATTAATATGAGAGTTACTGATAAGACTGGAGATATTGTAACTTCGCAATCTGTTACAGTTAAGGATAATATTATTGTTACAACTGAAAAAGGAATTGTAATTAGAACTCCAATAACAAATATTAGAGTGATGGGTCGAGCAACTCAAGGGGTTAGAATAATTAACTTGAAAGGTGAAGACAAGGTATCTGATTTAACGCGAGTTCCAAATGAAGAAGCAATCATTGTTGAAGAAAAGGTTGAAAGAATAGAAGGTCAACAATCTCTTTAATTTTTGACTGAATATATTAGTCACAAAGGTTTTTATTTGCCAATACCATGTTATTTTATGGTTGAAGTGCTTAAATTTTCTGGCGATTTTGATTCTTTGATTGAAACTGACAAGGAAATGTTGAGAGATTTTTTTATGAATTTTTATTCAAAGGCGAAGATGAAACTTTCAAATGAAATTTCTTTGGAATTTGTTATTAAAAATTATAAAGAATTTGGAAAATCAAAGAAATATACTATTAATTTTAGGCTAATTGCTCCGACGAATATTTTGAGAGTAAGTGCAACTGAGTGGGATTTGAAAAAAGTAATTCACAAAGCAAGTGACAAAATGCTTAATGAGATTGAAGGCAAATTTCATGTAAGCAATCAGCATGGGTGAATTTTTTGGGATTCGCGGACGGAGGTTGCGGGTAATGGGTGAGCGGGTTATTTAGATAAGTTTCGCTTATCATATTTATTTGCTTTCACGTGTGTTGTACTTATTCGCCTTCGACTTTCGACGAGTTTCAACATGTTTGGTTAATGAAGTTGCGTAATTTTGAAGCTAATGTGGTAAGTAGGGGAGGAGGTTGAGATAGAGTTCGTTGTTTGATTAATCTATGAAGCGTAATAATATGTTTTATTTTAATTAAAAATTATCAATTGTAAATCTGAAGGATTATTTTATTTTCCTATAGCTTTTTCTATTATTTTTTCTTCTGGCGTAATTGTTTGATCTTTAAATATTGTTGGTTGTTCTTCTACCTCTATTTTTTTCTTAAATAAGGTTATTCCTGATAAGAAATTTAAAATTATGTTTACAATATATGCTAATAGTGTATATACTATTAAATCCATTATTAAGTTTCCCATCTTTATTATTGAACTTTCTCCGGACATTTGTAATTCTGCAAAAATTAAAGGGAATCCTATTTTAATTTTTGCATTTAGATTTCCTGACATAAAAGAAGATATGGGAAATGTTGTGGCTGTTATTATGGCAACAATTATGAAAACTATAATGAATCCATTTGCCATTTTTGAATTGGGTATAAGAATTTTTTTTAATTTTTTATTAGATTTGTTTTTTTTTGAGTCATCTCCTACGTAGTTATAATCTATTGGTGATGCTGATGTTACTGATTCTTTTATCATATAAAATAAATGTGAAGATGTTTTATAACATTTATGGAATAGAAATTATTTTATATTATTTCACCGAAGCCGATTAGTCTCCAGTGACCGTTGAAATTTCTTGCGATTCCAATTGATTCTCCTTTAAGTGGAACTACTGGAATTTTTAATGATAATTCAACAGAATTTTGTCTTGTTTTTGTTATTTGTCCGACGGTAATTGAAGTGTTAAGGCTTAACATTAGCATTTCGTTTGGTTTCATTCCAGATACTGGTTCGTGTTTTCCTGTTCCGAAAACTTCTTCGAATAAATTAAATTTCATAGTTATGTTTTCCTCTATTTTTGGCAACTTTCCTTCTAGTGAGGCCACTCCTCCAGATAAAGCATCAGCTTTTGTTAGTGATGGGTCTAATTCTGTTTCTATTGCTAGAGAGCCTCCAGGGTATGCTGTTGTAATTTGATGTTCGCCTTTTTGCATTGATACAATTTTTGATTTAACTGTTTTGTACATGTATTGATTTCCTTTCTTATATGAATATCCAGGTTTGATTTCTATTGTGTCTCCGATTTTTAATACTCCTTGTTTTAAAGCGCCTCCCAAAATTCCTCCGTGGAGTTTATCTATCGAAGTTCCTGGTTTGTTAATATCGAAACTTCGTGCTACTAGAAATAATGGCATTTCATTTTCTTTTGGTTTTGTAATTTCGACATTGCAAAGTTCTTCTAAAACTTTATCTAAATTAATTTCCTGTATTGCTGAGATTGGAATAATTGGAGCATTTTCGGCTATAGTTCCTTTGACAAATTCTTTAATATTTTTGTAATTTTGTATAGCTTTTTCTTTTGGTATAAGATCAATTTTGTTTTGAACAATAATTATTTTTTTGATTTTCTTTGCTTTTAATGCTACTAGATGTTCTTGTGTTTGCGGCTTTATTCCTTCGTTGGCAGCTACTACTAAAATTGCAGCGTCCATAATGGCAGCACCTGAAAGCATTGTTGCCATAAGCATTTCGTGTCCTGGTGCATCAACAAAAGTAATATATCTAACTGGTTTGCCAGAGGATTCTTTGTCAACTGTAAAAGTATTATTTTCTTGTCTGACTATTGCATCTGCATAACCGAGTTTGATTGTAATTCCTCGCTTTAATTCTTCGGAGTGTGTATCTGCCCATTTTCCAGAAAGTCTTTGTAATAATGTTGTTTTTCCGTGGTCGATGTGTCCGACGATTCCTACATTTATTGTATCAATTTTTGAGATGTCAATATTTTCTTCCATATAAATGAATGATAATTAGACTTTAAAAGAGTTGTTGATAAAAAATTCAAATCCAAAACCGCGTCAATTAGACAACTTCGTTGTCGTATAAATAATAGTTTTTTCACTCGCTAACGCTCTTTCACTCACGCGCTCAAAACCCGCTCCGAATCACGCTCCAAAGCAAAAATAGTAAAAGCAGCCAAGTATGCGAAATTAAATTTTAGCGACAGGTTGTCCTCTGGACAGGCGCGTAAAGAAATTTAATTTCGCATTATATCGTTTATTTTATTTTCAATTTGTTATTAGCGAATTAAAAATAAAATAAACCAACTTGATTTTTCTCCTAGAGGCCTTTTTCTAAAAAAGGGGTCTATTCGGTGGCAGTTGTTTCTTCAATAATTGTAGCTTCGGCGTTTATTGATTTTACTAAACCGAAAGAAGATATCATAAATCCACCGACTCTCATTACTAATTCTACTCCTACTATGAAAAGTAAATAATATGGGACATTATTGAAGAGTGTTGGAATTTCTGATATTCTTGCAGTTAAGTTTGCTGCGTCAAAAAATCCTGCAGCTGTCGTTATTGAAATTGATAGAAGTGTGAATGGTAGCATTTTGGCTAAATCTTGTGATAGGTTTTCACTCATGTGAGCTGTTGCCCTAACTGCTGCCACTAAGGCTGCAGAAACTAGTAATACTGCGTTGGTGCTCATGCCTTCGGATATGACTAATAGAAAAATTGCCAAAATTCCAAACCAGAAGAATGTCATTATAGGGAGTAGTACGACATATTCAATTATATAAAATAATGCAGCGAAAAATTTCATTACGGTTGGGTTGCTGTATCTATTGTATTGATTTAGGTTAAGAGAGATGATATTTTTTTTTGCTAAAAATCTGTAGAAGAAATATACGAATACTGAGTATGCTACTATAAGCACTGTGAAAAATGATAGTTTTAGGATTAAACTATCTCCATTCATGAATATATTTAAGATATTTTCTAGCATTTTGTCACCTTAAGTTAGAAAATATCTTTTAGTTTATAAAATTAGTTGTTGAGATTTGAAATGAATTTTTTGAATGAGTAATAAAATTTATTCTGTTTTTTCTTCTACTGGTGTTTCAAATAAAGAATCGAATTTCTTGGATCCCTCTTTTAGAACTTTGGAGTTAATTTGAACTGTGTCTAAAGAAATTTCTTTTCCTCTAACAGTTTTTCTAAGTTTTAATCCATTTGGTCTTCGGTTAACTTTTCTTTCTCCTTTTGGCTTCTTATGCATACCTTTTCCATATCCAAGTAAAACTTTCTTTAGGCCTGGTCCGTCAATTTCAATTCTTCCCATGAATCCAGACCTGTCCGAAGTTCCTGTAATTTCTAATTCGTAACCACTTAAGTCGCTAGAAAATTCTTTACCGTCAATTTTATCTCCGATTGATTTTCCAACTAGAGCTTCGTCCTCGCTTTCTACTTTGAAAGTCTTTCCTTTATGTGATATGTTTATTTTGAATACCATGTTGTTTTGTTTTTTATTCCGTGGTTCTCGGCTCAATATTATTGGCTCCCCACAGCAAAATTGTGTAATATTAGTTGCAAATTTGGGTTTTTAAGTTTTGCTGTTAAAATTTAGAAAAAGAAATCTTCACTTTCTTCGTCATTATCATCATAAAATAGTTCTCCCCATTCTCCTACTTTTTTCTCTATATAGTTAGTAGCTTTTCTTCCTTTTAGCTTGTGTTTTTTTAGGTGAGTTACTATATCCTCAATTACATCTTCGAAATTAAATTCTTCTAAAGTTTTACAATCATTAAATATATTGTTTATATTTTTCTTAGATATTCCACTTTTTTGCAATATTATTGATTTTTCTAGTTCTCCTAATTTTTTTCTTGGAGTTGGAATATTTTTTTGATAAGTGCCTGCTTCTACTAAGTCTTCTGACCAGTAATTTAATATTTCATACATGTGCGTTATTGCTTCTTTAGATTTTAAGTCACCAACAATTATATCTTCAATTGCATAATCTATATTTTCTTTATATCCTAATTTTATGAGATTTGGGTCGTTATATCCGTTAAATATTTCTTCTATCTGTTTCATACTGAATTCGCGTTTTTCTAATTCTAAGACATTTTTTTTGATTTCATCATTTATATCCATTAGGCTTTATTGTTTTTGATATTTATAAGAATTATTATACTCTGAGTAGTTGGCGATAAACTCTTGCTGTAAAGACCCCTTTTTTAGAAAAAGGCCTCTTGGAGAAAAATCAAATAGTTTTAATTTAAAATAAATTTTCTAATAAAAAATTGATTTTAAATTAAATAATATAAGGCGAAATTGTATTTTTTAACGGTGCCGTCCAAAGGACAACCTGCACCTAAAATACAATTTCGCATGCTTGGTTGCTTTTGCTATTATACCTTAATTAATTTGTGATAAACCTTAGCTGTTATGTGACAATCTGCTAAAGCATCGTGGGCTTTTGTGTAATCTATGTCGAAGTAGTCGGCTATTGTTCCAAGGTTGCTTCTAAGGTCAAATGGAATATTTCCTTCTTTCTTTAGGTTTCTCCAGATTCTCATAGTATCTTCATGTTCGGTATTTAGCTTTGAGATTGAATTTCCTTGGTCGAATAAAGCCCCAAGAAATCCTCTGTCGAAATGGAAATTGTGTCCGACTAAAAGAGTGTCTCTTAAATCGTGTTTATCCACGAATGAATTAATTTGACTGCAAGCAATTTTTGGTTTGACTGCTATTTTATCATGTTCTACTAAATTGATTCCGTTTACTTTTAGAGCGGAGCGGTTTGAATTATAGGCGTCGTGTTTTACAAAGATGTGGTTTTCTGCAATTATTTTTAAGAAATCTTTTTCCACATCAACTAGTAACATTCCTACAGTTAGAGTTTTATTAAATCTAGGAGATAAGCCTGTTGTTTCGGTATCCATTACTAATCTTAACATAAAAGAAAAAATGATTGAGAGTTTATATGGATTTAGCTATTATTCTCCAATCAAACTATATTCCAACCGTTCATTTCCCCAAGTAGGATGCTCTTCAATCCGAGCGATTTTCAAATCTGTTTTGTCGTAGAGTTTTTCTACATCATCCATTTCTATTAAAAATCTTTTACGTTCAGTGTCATCGTAGAAATTTTTAGTGTATTTTTTTATTGTTTCAATTTGAGTTTCTGGTTTATTATATTCAACTGCGAAGTAAACAACTGTTCCTTCGTCAGTTCTGTTTCCATAAGGTAAAATATCGTGCATTAATAATCTGTTAATATATTGATAGCAGTCTTTTGTTTTTGCAGTGCATAAATGAACGTTTATTTTTAATTTATCATTAATGGCTTTTCGGACAAGTTGTCTTCCGACGGTAATTGAATCTCTAACTGTATAAGTATCTTCATTCAATGCATATTCTTCAGTTATTCTTTTGAAGTTTGTTTCTGATAATTCAAATTCATTTAAATTTGCAAAACCAATTATACCATCGAGATTTTTTATAAATTCGTATAATTCATCTTTTTTTTCTGGAATCATTGGAACTTCAATTCCTGTATTTTCAACTCCAAAAATTTTTGACGCCATTTTTATTTTTTCAAATTCTTTTTGTTTCAGCTCATCGTTTTTTTCTGCTAAGAAAGTCGGATGAAATCTAACTTCGTCAACACAAGTTTTTAATTTCAATAATTTTTTCTCATCGACTAAAGGAAGAGGTAAATAAATATGATTATGAAATTTTTCTCCAAATTCTTTTTTCAAGGCAGTTGCGTAGCAAAGAGTTTTCTCAAAATAAACTAAGGGGTCTCCGCCTGTTATTCCTGCACCTTTCGCGTTGTTTGCGTGAGCTTCTTCGATTACATCTTTAACGGTTTTTATTGGGCGTTCATTTGCATAAGTTGTCGCCGTATCTTTTCGATTAACCGACAAAGAACAATACCAACATTTACGAGAACACTTTCCACCCATAAACAAAACTAGCTTTTCTCCTCTAATGCAAAACTTACAGCCTTCGGCTATGTCTTTGTTGCAGTATGATTCAAATTTGGTTTTCATAAATATGTAAGCGGATTTTGGTTTATAGGGCTTTTGGGAGCCGAAATCCTTAAATAGCTAAACATATTAAGAATATTAACATGCTCCCTATTGATCTCCGGGTCAATAGATGATTTTTCTTTTTAATTAACAATATAAATGAGTCTATGCTGTATTTTCTATGGAAAAAGTGATTGTGATGATTGATGCGGGATTCTTGTCCAAGGTAAGTAGAGAATTAGGCGATGGCCATTATTTCAAGTATGATTTATTAAAATTTTCAAAGATGCTTTGTGGAAATCATGGTTCTATTTTTAAGCATTTATTTTTTTATAATGCTCCACCATACCAATCTAATAAGCCTACGGAATTTGAAAAGAAGAAAAAAGAAGAGTATGACTCTTTTGTTAGCAAATTAGACCTTGATGAATGCGTTACTATAAAAGAAGGAAGATGTCAAAGATTGAGAAATAATGGAAAATTTATATATAAACAAAAAGGAGTTGATACCTTGCTGACGATGGGACTTATGGATGTTCCAATAAAGTATCCAAAAGTAAAACAAATAATTCTAATTGCATCTGATAGTGATTTTGTTCCCGTGATAGAAAGGCTAAAAGATTTAGGAATCGAAATGATTCTGTATACATATTTTGACAGAAATAGAAACTCTAATTTTTCAAGGTCAAACGAATTGATAAAATCTGTTAGTAGATACGTTAAGTTAAGAAAGGAAGATTTTGAAGGAAATAAGTTTTAATATTTGGTTTCCATAAATATAGAGGATAAAATCGGTTTAAATGAGTTGGGGTGAAGTATTAGAGAAGGAGTTTAAAGAAATTTTCTTAATACCTTTTCTTTTAGTTTTGGAATAAATTTTATTTTATTTTTTAAGTCATCAACTTGTTTTTCAATTTCTTTTAGTTTTTTAAGAATTTCTTCTTGTTCTTTAAGGCTTAAATTTGGAATTTTTAAGTTGCTTAACAAAGTCTGATTGAGACTTTTTATATTCGACCCCTTGCTTTCATTAAATAATTTATTTCTAATTTCATTTGTTTTTAGATAGTAACATAAGAATTTAGAATTATAATTATTATTTAATAATCTTAATCTTATTGTAAATCCAGAAAATGATGTTTTTTCAAATAGGTTATCTACGTATAAAAATCTTCCAACTAGGTTTGCAGATCCATTTGATCTAACGACCAGAATATCGTTACAATTTAGCTCGTAGTTTTCTGCTAGTTCTCCAGATATTTCAGTTTCTTCCAGTTCGTCAAGGTTTGGCGAAAAATGTTCTTGGAAGTCCTTGACTCCAACAATTTTTACGAGTTCTCCATTGGATTTTTTGTCAAAGTTTAAACCATTTTTGAATTCAACCAAATCAGATAAATTAATATATTCCGAGCGTATATTTTTCAAATTTAGTTCAATTTTATTATTTAATATGGAGATTTTCTCTTTTGAATTTTCTTCTTCTTCTTCTAGTGCCCTAATTTCTCTGATAATGTCATTTTGAATTTTTTTGGGAGGAATGGGAATTTCTAAATTTTGTAAATATGTTTTAGAGATATTTCGTAGCCCCTGTCCAGTTAATCCAAATTGAATATGGTTAAAATTGACATTAAAAAAATTGAATATATATTGATTTAATAGTTCAACGTTATTTGAGCTAAAAATAAAATTATGATCTGAAGCAGAGAATTTATTATCAATAAATATTGACGAGTTTCCACCATCTCCAATAATTATATTTTCATCTTCGTAGTCATATCTATCTACATATTTATTTAAAATTTTACTTGAAGTATAGAAGGGATATTTCCCATTATCGTTCCCATAACTTGCAGCTCTTTTTGATTTTGATTTAAATTCGATATTATTTTCTAATTTAATTAAGTCCCATTTAGTGTCTATAGATATTTTTCTCGATGGGTTGATTGAAATAATTTTATCAAATTCTGGTCTATTAAATGTAATCATATCAATTAAATTAATTCTTGATATATGGTTTTTTAATTCTTCATCAATTTCTCTATCGAATTTATCTTCAAAAGCATCATAAATATATGTACTAACTTTTTCCCCATTGTTGTATGAGTTCGAATCAAACAATTTGGTACATTCATCAATTGTTTTTCCCTTTTTTATAGGATGGATGCCTTCAGTTCCACGCCTATTGCTAAATTCATAACCTAAAAAGTTTTTTTCTATTTTTCTCTCTCCCGAATCTACCAAGACAATTTTTTGGCCGTATGTTAGAATATAATATAATAGTTTTTCTTTTTCGGTGTTAATAATCTTGTTTAATAATTCCTCAGAAGATTTGTGTCTAATTGTTTTTTTGTAGCTTTTAAAAAAATTGGAATTTAGAATTGCTTCAGTTGGGTTTCGTTTAAAGATAGAAAGATAATCTTCAAACGAAATTTCTGGGAAATTAAAATTTACATATTTAGAAAAAATATTTTCAAAGTTATCTACTGTTATATCTTTAAAATCTTCGCAGAATTGATTTATTGAATTTTCAATATTCTTCCAATCATAATCACTTCTTCTTTCTAGAAATAGCGTAACTGTTTCAGTATTTGTTGCCATAAATGTTCCTTTTCCTAAGCCAACCATTGATTTAATCTTAAAGTATTTTAATAGTATCCCTCTTGTTTTTGAATAATTTCCTAGGTTTGATAGAAATGTTACAGGTAAAATAATTCCCGCTACACCTCCTTCATTTAGTAATTGCTTGCTTCTTTCAATGAATAAGCACTCAATCTCTGAACTTTGCTCTGTCAATCCCTTGTATAAATCGAAATCTTTGTTTGCCAATTCCCTATCTTTAAAATTCCCTTTAAACCCTGGAACTGAATAAGGGGGGTTAGAAATAATTACATCAAACTGCTTATTATCTTGAGGAAAGTTTTTATCATTATGCTTTAATTTTCCAGTATAGGATTTGGATTTTTTAAAATTATCCAATCCATCACCAATAATCACATTGGCAATACCATCACCATTCAAATAGCATCCAACTTTTGCAGTTTTAACTAATCTATAATCCTGTTCAATGCCGTATATATATTCGTGTGCCCAAATAAATTCATTATTTTTCCAAGTTAAAATTTGTTTTTTTATTTTTTCAGAATAGTCGGATTCTTTTATATTATCAATAATTTGCTGAATTTCATCCATAGATTCAATTAGAAAATGTCCGCTTCCTGCAGCATAATCAATTACGTTTGGCAATAAGTCTCCAGAATTATTTTCATTTAATTTATTTTTTATTATTTTTGTTAGAGGTATGGATTTGCAAATAAACCTTGCTACTGGAACTGCAGTAAAAAATTGTCCAGACTCTTGTTTTAACCCCGTCGTTAATAACAGTTCAAAGAAATTACTTAAGTATTGTTGCTTTTTGTTATATCTGAACCTATATGTTTGTAGCAATTCGACAACCTCTTTTAGAACTTTTGCATTTTCTTCAAATGTTTCATTGTCAAAAACTTCTTTTATGGCAAATTCATTATTCTTTTGAAGTCTAAGCTTTGTTATTTCTTCAAGTATTTGCTCTCTAACTTCTTCTTTTAACATTCCGAATTTATCATTAAATTCCTTTTCGCTTAGATCGGTAACGGTCTTTGATAACAGCTCCTTCATCCCCTTTCTGTATAAATCGGTTAATCTTTTCTGAAAGGAAATATTGTCATCTTTTCCCTCTATCCATTGAAAATGTAATTCCTCCGAAGATTTTCTTTGTTCATCTATAATTTTGCATAGAAATAATGTAAAAATTTTATTAAATGCATTTGGTTTATCTGAAACTACATTGTGCCTTAGGATTTCTGAAAATCTATGAAATATAAAACTACTATCTTCTTCTGTTATTGGTTTTAATTGTTCAATTGTTAAGGATTTAGATTCAAAGTCATAGCAATCAACCCAATTTTCAAATATGCCGTTTGGTTTAGTTATTTTATTCCATCTATCAAAAAAATCTTTAACATTACTTGTTTCTCGATATGAATCTTCAATATTGATTATTTTATTAATAAATTCAGCTTTATTTTTTTCAATTTTTGAAGTATATAGCATTAAATATTCAGCATTGGTGTCTTGCTGAAAATAAGTAAATAGTTGTCCACCACTCTTATTTAAACTCTTTAACTCTTTTTCAAACTCTTTTCCCCAAGTTTTACATTCTATCATTAAAAAAGCTTTTTTATTTTTCAGTACAAGTATGTCCAACCTTCCACTTGTTCCGTGCCCAGTAGGATAAACTTTTTCTAATATTAAATCTTCTGGATCATAACCTTTTTCTAACAATCTATCTACACATTCTAATACAACCCAATTTTCCTCTTGTGAAAAATTTTGAGTAGTTTTGCTATCGCATTTTACCTTTTTACCGAAATTAATTTTACTATTTTCAAAATCAACTTCGATAGAATAACTATTATATTTTTTTGTAAAAATTCCAATAGAATTATCTTTAGGGCTAAAGCCCAGCGCTTTCACCATCTCTTTTTCCATAATAGTACAATATTCTTTAATCTTAATAAACTTAATTGAATAAATAATTTAACATTCATTCCGAACCATTGTAAAACAAATGTTTCGCTTCAATAAATTAAATTACTTGTGATATTCACAATGGGAATTTTGAAAAATTATAATTAAGAATTTATAGTGGACTGGTTTAATTTTAAGATGGAAAAAAGAATAAAAGAATCATTTGAAATAATAATGGATAGGATTTCAGCTGAGAAAAATTTTGAAATTTTGAAAATTTCTGGAAATAAAATAAAATTAAATGGACCAGAAGGTAAATTATGGTATATTTTATCTGAGTCTGGAAATTTTGATGAGTTATCAGATAATGCTTTTATTGGGTTAATAGTTCATGAATTAGCACATTATTGGAGTCCTGATATTTCGGAAGAGTATAATTTTTATGCAAATACTTATGTTCCTTTAAGAAATGAATATGAATCTTTGCCTAATTTGGAAACGCAAGAAAAGAAGGAATTAAGAAACAAAATTATTACTTTAGAAAGAAGATTTGATTGCAAGGAGATAAGAAGACGATATAATCAACTAGAAAATGATACAGATAATTTGGCTATACTTTGGGGGTTTAAAGAAGAAATAGTATCTATTAATAATGAAAGAAATGATGCGAAAACAAGAGTAATCTCAGGCCCTCAAGATTTCTAAAAATTAACATCCACTCCCCAAATCGGGAATTTCAAAGAAATTCCCTCACAAAATCAAATCATCTGCGACAAAGTCGGTAAGGGATTTGGAATCTAAAATCCTGTGCGGATTTCCCCTGACGATTTTTCCGACCACGGAAAAATGTCAATGTCTTTATATTCCCCACGTCGTATTCAACCGTCTCTTAACAACAGCAATTTCCTGCAAAACTGTTTTCTCTTCTGAAGATAATAAATCTTTATGCTCTTTGAATTTTCTAAACTCAGTCTCAGATAAATTTGTATAAAGAGACTCGCCAACTTTTATTTGTCTTTCGAAATTAACTCCAGGCATTGAGATCGCAACCTCTTTTCCTTTGACGGCATTAGAAACCGTTGCTCGGTCAACTTGCATTTCTTTTATCTGTCCAATTTTTACATCTTCCTTATTGATGAATCTCTCACCCCTTTTTAGAAGTCCACCCATAACTTCAATTCCAAAAACCGCAGGTGAAGAATTTCTAAAACAAAAATCCAAAACAGTTAACTTACAAATTGTAGGAAGTTCTTTGAGTTTCTTTCTTTCAATTTCTTTCGCTTTTTCAACTTTCCATTCTTCTAAATCTTCAATGATTTTATATACAACTGGATTTGTCAAAACTTTAATATTTCGAAGTTCATCAACCTCAGCATCCTCACTCATCCCTATATTAAATCCGATAATTACCTTGTCTTCTTCTGGCAAAGTGTTCGCCATGTAAACATCTTTCTTAGATATTGGACCAATTCCAGCTTTAATCACAGGGATGTTATGTTGCTCTAGTAAAACCAAAAGAGCTTCTAAGCTTCCTAAAGAATCTGCTTTTGCAACGATTCCGTATTCGCTGGTCCTGATTTCTTCAGACATTTCATTTTCAAATTCTTCAGAAATTTGTTCAAAATTATTTTCTTTGGTAATAACTTGAAATGGCATACCTGGTAAAATTTCATCTTTAGCGACAATTTGCATTTTGATTCCAGTTGCGGCACTGACAGTTTCCTCTGTTTTATATCCTTTGTTTAGAGGTTGAGCTTCACTTATATTTCTAATTTTTGTTTTAACAGTTTCATCAAAAGATGCGATTGCTATTTCGTCAGTATTTGATAATTTACCGTCGTACAAAATACATTCCAAGTAGTTAGATGCTTTGTCTTTTTTAACTTCCAAAATAACTCCCTTTCCTGTTTCTTTAATTTCGATTTTGTCTTTTAGGAATTTTTGAGAAAGGGCAGTTATCATTGCTAATATTTCGTTTACGCCTTCTCCTGTTTTTGCTGAGCATGGGACAATTGCTACGGCTGTTGTGAAATCGTCAATCTTGGAGTACATTTCAGCAGTAACGCCATGAGAATGTAGTGCTCCAATAATTGTATAAAATTTTTCATCAAAATTTTGTTTTACATTGATTGCTTGATTTTCAACGGATTCTAAAGAAAGTAAAGATTCACTGGTTTTCCATCCTGAAATATTATCTACTTTGTTTAATGCGATTATGAAAGGTGTTTTATTTACTTTTAGGATTTGTAAAACTTCTGCGGTTTGTGGTTTTATCCCGTCATTAATATCAATTACTAAAACTGCAATATCAGCTAAACTTCCTCCACGTTTTCTAAGATTTGTAAAAGCTGCGTGACCCGGTGTGTCGATAAATAAAAGTCCAGGAATTTCCAAAGGAATTTTAAATTTTTCTAAAACTGTTGAAGCTCTTTTTTCGATATTATCTTGAGGTAGAGTTGTAAAAGAAATTTTTTGAGTAATCCCTCCAGCTTCGCCTTCTTGAATAGCAGTTCCTCTAATAGCATCTAAAATAGATGTCTTTCCGTGGTCAACGTGCCCTGCAACGGTCACGATTGGTTGCCTTATAGATTTCATAAAAATAGAAGATAATTATGGCTTAAAAGATTAACTAAAGGGAGAAGTAAGATTTAACATGATTGTTTTTGTATAATAGTTTTTAAAAACAATAGAAGATTTTTGAAGTTATGAGAGAGGATGATAAGGGTTTTAGATTTTATGTAGGAAATATGTTTGGTGGGAAAACTGCTAAAATGATTTTTGATTTGCAGCGAGCAGATTATGCGGGAAAAAAAGTTCAAGCCTTTAAGTTGTCTTGGGATAATAGGTATAAAGAGGGTTTTATTACAGCGAATAATGGGCAATTGAAATATCCTGCTGTGTCGGTTCCAAATCTTTCTTCGTTGGAAAAATCGTTAAAGCCCGATACAGAAATTTTGGCGATAGAAGAAGCTCATTTTTGGGATGAGAGATTAAAGGAATTTATTTTAGAACATGAGAATAACATGTTACTTATTTCAACGGGATTGCAATTTAATTATAGAGGAGAGTCTTTTCATTTGAGGAGTCCTGAAGACATACAGATAGATTCAAAATATGTTACGGTTGCGGATTTAATGGGAATTTCTACCGATGTTCGTCAGGAATGGCCAGTTTGCACATATGAAAATGGGAAGATTTGTGGAGATGTGGCATACTATCCTCAAAGGTGGAGAGAAGATGGGAGTCTTTCAAAATATTCTGATGATACTATTGTGATTGGGGCAAAAAATGCTTATGCTCCAAGATGTAGAGAGCATTTTGTTCGACCCAAAAAGGAATAGTATAGTTTTAGAGTAATTACGGGTGAAGAATAGATAAATTGTATTTTTAGATCTAAAACAATAGATGCTCAATTAATTGGCAACAATTATTTTTTATGGATAGGGAGAATAAAAAGGTTATTTAAAATATATTAATTGTATTTTTCTTGAAGCTCTAAATGATATCCTTCTTGTTTCAGTTTTTCAAATTCTTTAAAGAATTTTTTTTGGAGTCTTGTTTCAGCTACTGCATTTGAAAATGCGAATGGGACTAAGTACACTTTTTCAATTATGTCTGTTGATGAAATATTTTGAAGTTGTTTTTCTTCCATTATTTTATCTCCCGTCATTTGTGCTACTATTAAAATATCTATTATCCCATTGTCTAGATTCTCGAAAAGATCAGCTGGATCTTTGGCGGAATATGCGTTAAATTCATAACTCCAAAAATTATCACTATAGCTGTATTCTCCAACTAATCCCAATTTTAGATTTAATTTTTTTACATCTTCATATGATTTTATGTTATAATTTTTTTCTGTCTTGTAGAAAAATACAAAAGAATCATACCAAAAAAAATATTTTGGAGTCTCTGTTTCTTTATCCGTATTTAAATTTAAGTCCCTTGCTCTCTCCTCATTGTAGAATGCATCTAGAATTATATTTGCGTCCCCCTTTTTTATTTCATTTAAGGCAGAAATCCAACTAGGCAGTACTTTTATTTCACAGTCTATATTTAAGTTTGAACATATTTTTCTTGCAAAATCTACATTAATTCCACTTACTTGACCGTTTTCTGTGAATTCGTGAGGCGGATATTCTGAGCCAATGATTATTAATGAATCTTGCGTCTTATTTAAAGTTAAAATTAAAGCTAGAGAGATAATGAGTACTATTCCAACTATTGATGCCATTAAGATAAATTTTCTTTTCATGTATAATATAGTGTTTTCTAGTTTAATTTTCTTATGCAAATATGTTCGTTTTAGGGAGAATGACAAAACATAAAAGCCAAATTTTCTCATTAAATATATGAAATATAAACTTGAAAATTTGGAAGAGCAATATTATTTAGAATTAGAAAAAATAGTGTCAACAATAAAAGAAAAAAAAGCGAAAACTATTTTATTACAACTTCCTGACGGATTAAAACCATGGGGTCCAACATTGATTGATTATTTAGAAAAAGAAACTGGTGCCAAATTTTCAATTTGGCTTGGAGACTGTTTTGGCTCATGTGACATTCCAAATTCAAATTGTGATTTATTAATTCAATTCGGACATGCTCCATGGGGCAAGGGATTTAGTCATACAGAAAAAGATTGATTATTTTTGTTTGTGTATTTTATTACATAAATCTTTATAACGATATTAATCAGAATTAAAAGATGACGAAGTATATTTTTGTTTCAGGTGGTGTAATCTCAGGTGTGGGTAAGGGTGTTGCAACTGCTTCTATTGGTCGAATTTTGAAGGAGTATGGGTTTTCAGTTACAGCTGTTAAGATTGATCCATATATTAATTGTGATGCGGGAACGATGAGGCCGACTGAACATGGGGAAGTTTGGGTAACTGAAGATGGTGGAGAGATTGATCAAGATTTGGGAAATTATGAAAGATTTTTAGAGCATCCAATTTTAAAATCAAATGCTATTACAACTGGACAGGTTTACAAGGAGTTGATTGATAAAGAAAGGCGTGGAGATTTTTTAGGTGAGACTGTTTCGTTTATTCCGCATGTACCTGATGAGATTAAAAAAAGAATTGTTGCTGCTGGAAAAGGTTATGATATTTGTTTAGTTGAGATTGGAGGGGTAATCGGAGATTATGAAAATATTCCGTTTTTGTTTGCTGCTAAAAGTTTGGAATTAGAATTAGGAGTAGAGAATGTTTGTCATGTAATGGTTACGTATATGCCAATTCCTGGACATATCGATGAGATGAAAACTAAGCCAACTCAGTTAGCAATTAAGATGCTTCGAGAAAATGGCATTCAACCAGATTTTATTTTATGTCGAGGTAAATTGCCTTTGGATAATATTCGTAAGAAAAAAATTGAGAGATATTCTAATGTACAGCCAGGTCATGTAATTTCTGCTCCTGATGTTGTTGGAGATGAAACTGCGAATACAATTTATGTTGTTCCTTTGAATTTTGAGAAAGATGAACTTGGAAGTAAACTTATGAATAAATTAAAGTTAGAAAAAAGAAAAGAACCTGAGTGGGATGCTTGGTCAGAGATGGTTAGGAGAACTACGAAACCTTCTCGATATGTTGATATTGCAATTGTTGGTAAATATTTAGAGGTTGGTAATTTCCAATTGACGGATTCTTATTTGTCTGTTTCTGCTGCTCTTTCTCATGCTGGGGCTGCGAATGATGTTGGGATAAATATTCATTGGATTTCTTCAAAAAAAATCGAAAACGGAGAAGTTGATTTTTCAAAGTATGATGGAATTTTAGTTCCAGGTGGGTTTGGAAGTTCTGGGGTTGAGGGAAAAATTGCGGCTGTTCAATATGCTCGTGAAAATGATATTCCTTATTTGGGACTTTGCTATGGACTTCAAATGGCGGTAATTGAATTTGCTAGAAATGTTTGTGGACTTGATGCTAATACGACAGAGGTGGACAAAGATGTTGTTCATAAAATAGTTGATATTTTGCCAGAACAGGCTAATGTTAAATCTAAGGGGGGAACTATGCGACTTGGAAGTTATCAGGCTTTGTTAAAAGAAACTTCTGGAATTGCAAAAATTTATGGTGGTAATAAAGTTAGTGAACGACATAGGCATAGATACGAAGTTAATCCTGAATATCATGAGGCTTTGGAGGAAAATGGATTGATTATTTCTGGTAAAAGTCCTGATGGAAAATTAGCAGAGTTTATTGAAATTCCAAATAAGAAATTTTTCTTTGCAACTCAATCTCATCCAGAATTTAAAAGTTGTCCGATGAAACCAGCCCCAATGTTTGATGCATTCATTAAATCGATGTTGTGATTAATTTTATCTTAATCTTTTTAAAGAATGATTCGTAGAAGTTATTATGAAAAAGGTGTTATTTGTGTTTGTGTTTTTATTCTTAATTAATTTTGTGTCAGCGATTCCTGAAACAGAGGTTTCTTATTTTTATTCAACTACTTGTTCGCATTGTTCTGTGGTTTTAGAGTCGGGAATTTTAGAAAATTTATCGCAGGAAGAAAATGTTAATGTAAATAAATATGAAATTACTAGTCCTGTTAATCGAGAAAAATATTTGGATTATGTTAATCAGTTAGAGGTTGAGCGAAGTGGGATTCCATTTATGGTTATCGAACAAAATGGGGGACTTTCTTATTTGATGGGGGATTCTCCAATAATTGAAGATTCTTTAGACGCTATAATTAATTTTAGAAGTTCTACTCCTGGGAATGTCGATTTTGTTGCTGACAAGTTAACTCTTGGGGTTGTGGTAATTTCAGCTTTAATTGATTCAATAAATCCTTGTGCATTTGGAGTTTTATTATTTTTAATGACGGTGTTGCTTTCGATGGGGTCGAGCAAACGAGCTCTTAAGTCTGGAATGATTTATACTCTTGTTATATTTTTAGTTTATTTATTAGCAGGACTTGGAATTATGCGATTAATTACATCATTTTCAATTTTAGATAAGGTGAAAATATTTGCGGGAATTATTGTTTTAATTGGTGGGTTTATTGAACTCAAAGATTTTTTTTGGGAAGGGAAGGGAGTTAGTTTGAAAATTCCAAAGGGGGCAAAACCTAAGTTAGAAAAATATGTTCATAAGGGAACTTTACCAGCTTTGATTGTTCTTGGAGCTTTGGTGGCCTTAGTTGAACTTCCTTGTACGGGTGGAATTTATTTAGCGATTTTAAGTTTGATTGCTGAACATGGAATGCTTGGAATTTTTTATCTAATATTATATAATTTAATTTTTGTCTTGCCGTTAATTTTGATTACTTGTTTTATCTATAAGGGAACTAGAGTTGAAAAGATAAATATTTGGGTTCAAAAGAATAAGAGATTTATGAGACTTGGTGCTGGATTGGTTATGTTATTTTTGGCAGCTAGTTTATTGGGTGTGGTGTAATTACATCACAATTAATTTTAAGTAGGTAAATTTGTAATTATTTATATGGGATTGTTTAATTTATTTAGTAAAGAGAAGGTTTTGTATTATCCTGGATGTTTGACTAAAGGAGTTTTGAAGCAAGAATTTGAAAATTATAAGGATGTCTTTAATATATTAAAACTTGATTTTATTCTTTTGTCGGACAGTGAATCTTGTTGCGGGCTTCCAGTTTTTAATGCGGGTTATAAAAAAGATGCTAGAAAATTAGCTAAGAAAAATTTTGAATTTTTTAAGGAAAATGGAATTACTAAAATTGTAACGAGTTGTCCGTCTTGTTATCATACTTTTAAGGATGTTTATCCTGAGTTGGTGAGAGATTGGGATATTGAGGTTGAGCATGCGACTGTTACTATTCTTAATGCCATTAAAAAACGGGGAATAAAATATATGGGTAGCGAAGAGGATAGGGTTGTTGTTAGTTATCATGATCCTTGTCATCTTGGTCGATATAGCGAAATTTATAATGAACCACGGGAAATTATACATTTACTTGGTGGTAAATTAATAGAGTTGTCTTTTAACCGAGAGAATGCAATGTGTTGTGGTGCAGGTGGTGGAGTGAGGGCGAATTTTCAGGAGATTGCGAAGAAAATTGCGGAGAAACGAATTGCTGGAATGAGTGAAGATGTCATTCAAATTTTGAGTCCTTGTGGACTTTGTCATGCTAATATTAAAACGGCGACTGATAAAAGTAGGGAATTTTCTACTTTTGTTTTGGGACGACTTCGAGGTATGCGATGAATAAAAATTTGATGAATGTTTATGGAGTTGATGCTTCTAAGATGAAAGGAACTCCGTTGGATGTATTTTTGCCAGAGACAATTGATGAAGTTAAAAGAATTGTGACTACAAATAAAAGAATTTGTATAAGAGGTGGAGCTACTGGGTTGGCAGGTGGAGCTGTCCCTGAGAATAACGTTGATGTTATTTTGGATATGTCTAAGTTGGATAAAATTTCTAATTTGAGCGGAGAACATAGATTGGTTGAAATTGAGGCTGGCGTTATACTCGACGATTTGCGAGAATATTTATATGAATTTGGTTTAGAGTTTCCTGTTAAACCTTCTAGTCATATGGTTTGTACTATTGGGGGCATGATTGCAACTGATGCTGTTGGGAATCGTGCGATTAAATATGGGAAGACTAGCCATTGGATAAAATGGGTTGAGGTGATTGATTGTAATGGTAAATTAGAGAGAAAGGGAATAACGGAGTTATCAGATTATGCTGGATTGGAGGGAATTACAGGGGTTATAGTAAGGGCTTGTTTGAAATTGTCTTCTGTTAAAACTAGAACTGCGAGTTTGGTTAAGGTTGGAGATTTGGATGATATTGTTGCCACGGTTAGAGAATATAAAAGAAATACATCTGTTTCTATGATTGAGTTTTTAGATAAGGGAATTAGTAAAAAAATTGGACTTGAAGATACTTATCATTTAATTATTGAGTACGAGGATGATTCTGGGAAATTTAAGGGAAGAGATTACGATAAACTTCTTGCGAAGAGGGATGAGGTTTATCCTCTGATTGCGAGTGATGGGTTTGTTAGAATTGAAGATCCTAAAATTATGCTTGATAAATTTCCTAAGTTGATGAGGTGGTTGGAGGATAGAAAGATTCCTACTTTTGGGCATATTGGTGTTGGGATTATTCATCCGTGTTTTGATTATAATCAAGAAAAATGTATTCCTGAAATGATGAAGGTTGTTAAGCGACTTGGTGGTGCGATTTCTGGGGAGCATGGGATTGGGATTTTGAAAAAAGCTTTTGTTGAGTTTAATGATAAGAAGATTTTAGAAAATGTAAAAAAGCGAACTGATACTTTAAGTAAATTTAATATGGGAAAGGTGATATGAAAATCGGACTAGTGAGTAGTTTGCAGTTGGCAGTTAGTAGTGGCTCACTGGCGCTCGTAGTGGGGAGTTTATTATAAATGGAAGAAATATTTTTTGAAAAATTGCGAGAGAAGGTTTTGCCATATTTTGAGAGAGAGGGGCATGGCTTTGACCATGTTGATAGGGTTTACAAACTAGCTTTGAAAATTATTGAGGATGAGAATATTGATATAGATATTGTTAAGGCTGCTGTGCTTCTTCATGATATTGCTCGGAGCAAGGAAGGGCTTGGAAAAAATAATATTTGTCATGCTGAGGAAGGTGCTAAGATGGCGGTGGAAATTTTGAAAGAAAGTGATTTTCCAGATGATAAAATTGATGCAGTTGCTTATGCTATTTCTGTCCATAGGTATCGTAAAGGGTCAAAGGCAGAGACGGAGGAAGCTAAGATATTACAGGATGCTGATAGGCTTGATGCACTTGGTGCTGTGATTATTACTAGAATGATGGAGTTCGTTGTAAAACATAATCTTCTTGTTTATGATTCTACTTCTTTTGATAATAACGAATCTCATGGTCCTAGGTCTACGGTTATTGGGCATATTCGTGGTAAGCTTTTGAAGATGACGCCTGATAGTTTTTATACCAAGAGAGCTAGAGAACTTGCAAAAGGTCGTTATGAATTTGTTAAAGATTTTGCTGAGAGATATGTGAAAGAGGTAGAGGGAGAATGGTAACAAAAACAACAAAACCAATTCCGAGTAAGACTGATAAGATTGAAGCTGGAAATTTAATGGAAGAGGTTGCGGAGATTTTTGAGAATTGTATTCAGTGCGGGATGTGTAAATCTATTTGTCCTGTTTTTAAAATTTTAAAGGAAGAGCGAGTTTCAGCTCGTGGACATGCAATTTTATTATCAAAGAAAATTTTAGATAAAGCGTTATTCGAGTGTACTCTTTGTAAAGCTTGTGAGCAAAAATGTCCATTGGATTTGAAAATTTGTGACGCTGTTCGGAAGGGCAGAGAAGCTTTAGTACTAAAAGGAAAGGGCTTAAAATCAAACGAAGAAATGATTACAAACATTCGAAAGACTGGGAATCCTTTTGGAAAAAATATTGGAGATAATCCAGAGAAGTTATATTGTTGTTAAGCGCAGGGGAATGTCCCCTTCGCTGTGTACCCCTTTAATTAGTTTTAATATAGTTTCAATTTGCTAATAACAAATTGAAACTATATTAAACAATATAGGGCGAAATTAAATTTCTTTACGCGCCTGTCCAGAGGACAACCTGTCGCTAAAATTTAATTTCGCGGGGGCATTGTTGCGCGACTTTTCCGCGCTTTTGGATTGAAATTTAATTTCGTGTATCTATTAAAGAATAGTATTTTGGGTTTCTAATTTTTATATAAGAAATTCTTGAATTATGATTATTGAGTAGATTATCCATTAATTCAATTGATGGTTTGAGTTTAGAAAATTTAATTACCAAGATTTTTCATTTTCTATTATATGTCTTATTATTTCTCTTCTCTTTTGTTCTTCTTTTTCTACTTCTGGATGATTGAAATTATATAATCCTTTAACAATTTCTCTTGCTTTATATGGAATAGCAAAAGACTCATTTTCTGAATTGTATTCTATAAATTCCATTTTTATTAGGGTGGTATATTTAGGATCTCTAATTTTCATTTTTAATATACTTGTGTTGTAATTTGGATGTTCAATTATGTCATTTAATAATTTTATAGAAGGTTTTAGTTTGTTTATCATTATCAAATAATTTTCAGATTCATTTTTTAACCTTAAATTTAATGCATCAGAAAATAATTCCCAATTTTCAGAAATTATTGTAGTTAATTTTTTTACCATATATTATGGTGAAATAATCCATATAAAAGTATTATTGCGATTTATTTATGAGCGAACCAAAATTCATATTTATCTTTTGATTTTTTATATAGATTTACAAAACCGAATCTTTCAAATTGTATGGCTGTTCCAGTTTTCAATCTTCTCAATGCTGGTTCTCCTTTTCCGTAGATGTAAGTTCCGTCGGGCATCATTATTTCAACATCTATATTCTCAACATCTGCAGGTAGCCATTGAATATATTTTGGTTTTAAATCTGGTTTTGGTTCTGTTGAAACGTAAGAAAGTGTTGATATTCTTATTCTTTCGGTATTATCAGCTTTGAAATTTAATAAGTGCATTAGTCTAAAATTTCCACTTAGCATGTCGTCTGCATCTTTTTTTGTAACTAAGAAATTTTGATTGGTTTCATATTGTCTGTTCCCGAGTTTGTTATTTGGATGAAGTGGAATTTTTGCGGTCATTTCTGGACAACCTTTAATTGTTATTTTTTTTGGTTCTTCTAGGAAAAAATATCTTGGAGCATTTTCTAAGAGTTTTTTATTATAAGTATATAATGTTTCAATTGGAGTTGTTATATTTGTTTTTTTTAATCCTAGGTTTAAAATAAATTGACGAACTGCTTCTGGCTGAATTCCTCTGTCTCTTAAAGATTGTAAAGACCATGTTCTGGGGTCGTTCCATCCGATGTAGGTTCCTGAGCTTACTTCAAAAGCTCCTTTTGATTTTGAAATTTTTACTCCTTCTACTGCAAAAAGTCCGTTGTATATACTCTCTGGATTTCCCCAATTAAATATGTCGCGAATGAAATCCTGAATCCTTGTTGACATTTGATGTTCAATTCCTCGTAAAACATGAGTGACGTTAAATAGATGGTCGTCGATTGCCCATGAAAATTCCATTGAGGGATAAACTCTAAATTTACTTTTTGTTCTTGGGTGGGGTCTGTCGCTAATTTTAAACATAACTCTGTCTCTGAATGCTGGGTCAGAATCGGTCATGGAGGTTTTTAACCTAACGGTCATTGAGCCCATTTTTGATTTGAACATTTCCGCCCATCTTTTCATTTGAACTTCTGGTCCCAAATTTCTACATGCACATTCTATTCCTTTAACTTTTAATTCATGCATTTCTTCCTGTTCACAATGACAAACATACATATATCCTTTTTTTAATAATTCTTCTGCATATTTATAATACATTTCTGTTCTGTCTGATTTATAGATTGGTTTTTTATCGTAGTCAATTCCAAGCCAAGAGATTCCTTCTTCAATAAGTTTGTAGGCTTCGGGTTTGATTTGTTTTGCTTCGCTTCCGATTGTATCATCCATTACTAAGAGGAATTTTCCTTTGTACATTTTTACATATTCTTGATTTAAAACTGCGGCTCTTGCGTTTCCAATATGTAAAGCTCCTGAAGGGAAGGGTGCTAATCTCATGACTACATTGTTTTTTTTAGCATTAGGTAATTCCTTTAATCCTTCTCGAATTTCTCTTTTAGAGGTGGTTGCGTCAGACTCTTCAAATTCTTCTTTTTGTTTTTCTGGTGTCATTGCATTGACGTTATTTAGAACTCTTAAAATTGTAGGAATAATATTTTTAATTTCAGATTTTTCAAGACCTTCTGCGAAAAGTCCTGCTAGAACTGCATTTTGATTTGCTTTTCCTCCATGCTTAACTGCGTTTTCTAATGCGTAAGCTTTGATTGTTTCTTTCGAAATTTCTGTCATAATATACTAAGAAGGATTGTAGTTTTAAAGATTTATGCTAAATTAAAAATATTCGATGTGTGGATTTGTGTTCCACTTTCTTTAAAAGTAAATTTCTTGTTTTCAAGATATGAGAATAGTGATACTTAGGGAGAGATATAAAATTTTTTATAATCAATGTATGCAAGCATATAAAGAGTGTAATAACTTTAATTTGGGTGTAGAGTTTTGTCCTGGGATGCTTAATTCTGAGGTGAAATTTATACGATGCAACAAATTTTGAATTTAGATAATGTTTGGAAGGTTTACGACATGAATAGAGCTGGTTATTTAGTAGTCCTTAAAGAGATTGATATCGCTGTTATGCAAGGAGAATTTATAGCTATTACTGGACCTAGTGGTAGTGGTAAAAGTACTATGATGAATATCGTTGGAGCATTAGATATTCCCTCATGGGGGAGAGTTAATCTTAAAGGTCGTGACGTTTCTGATATGAGTGAATCAGAATTAGCAGAACTTAGAAGTAAGTCCATTGGATTTATTTTTCAAAAATTTAATTTAATTCCTACATTGACTGCCCTTCAAAATGTTATGCTTCCTATGGAATTTATTGATGCTCCTGAAAGGGAGGCTAAAGAAAGGGCTCAGAAATTATTAGATATGCTTGGACTTGGAGATAGATCTCATCATAAGCCCGGTGAATTATCGGGGGGACAACAGCAACGAGTTGCGATTGCAAGGAGTCTTTCTAACGATCCAGAAATTATCTTAGCTGATGAGCCTACTGGAAATTTAGATTCTAAGACTGGAAGTTTCGTTCTGGAATTCCTTCAAAAATTAAACAAAGAGGGAAAAACAATTATTTTAATTACTCATGATTTGGAATTGATTAAATATGCTACTAGAATTATCCATATACTTGACGGGAAAGTTGAAAAAGATACTGGATCAAAAAACATTCAAAGGAGTTTTGTGAAAGGGGGTTTAAAAAATGAAAAGTAAATTTATTTTAAGTATGATGATTTTGTTTATGTCTTCATCTTTTGTGCTGGCTGCAACATTTGTTGAAGATTTTGATGTTATTTCGATTTCAGATTCTTCTATTCTAGAAATTCAATCGTTAAAGTATGAACCTTATCCGGCAAATCCTGGAGAGTATATTGATTTATGGATTTTGATAAATAAAGGCGGAAGTGGAAGTAGCGATGTTATTTTTGAACTTATTCCAGAATATCCATATAGTTTAGATTCTAATGAGGATACAGTTCGTAGTTTTAATAGCGTGTATGGAGAGTCTATACTTTTAGAATATAAAATTCGTATTGATGAAGATGCAGTTGAGGGTGTAAATAAGATAGACTTTAGGTATAAGTTGGATTCGGGTTCTTGGATTATAAAAGATTTTGATATCAAAATTAGTGATGCTCAAACTCAATTTGATGGAGTTATTCAGGAGATTGAGGGAACTTCTATATCTCTTGCTCTCGCTAATACTGGTAAGAATATTGCAAACTCAGTAATTGTTAAAATTCCAAAGCAAGAAAATTTTCAGGCTATGGGGACTTCTGGTCAGATGGTCGGTAATTTAGATAATGGGGATTATACAATCGTTGGATTTGATGTTAAAGATATTGGAGATAAAAATGTAATAATGTTTCAAATTGATTATACAGATAGTATAGATGAAAGACGAAGTATTATTTTAGAATTGCCTTTAAATTTAAATTCAAAATCTAGTGGGTCAGAGATTCCATCAGAATTTGCGTCTAAGCGAGGGAATGGAATCCCTCCAACATCATCTACGATAGACTGGATGAATTATGTTTGGATTGGAATTGGATTTATACTATTAATTATTCTTTATAAAAAAAGAGAATCAATTAAAGGATTATTTAGTAAAAAGAAAAAAGTAACTGGAAAACCAGATTGGATGAAAAATTCTAATAAAAATTAAGAATCGTTTGCCCTAATTATTTTTCGATAGGGTTTATATTCACAATGTCAAGTAGTTCTTGATGAAAAGGAAACAGTAAAATGAGAATACAAAAATCAATACAATTAGCATGGAATATGTTAACAAATAGTAAGCTTAGAAGTTGGTTAACTATAATTGGAATTATAATTGGAATTGGAGCAGTTATTGCAATAATGGCAATTAGTGAAGGGGCTCAGGTTAGCTTGGAAGCTTCGCTTGGTGGACTTGGTGCAGATATAATGACCATAACTCCGGGATATAGCACGGCTTCTACTAGGGGAGGAATGCGTAGACTTCTTGAAAGCACTAGCTTAGATGATGAAGATCAGGAAAATTTAACTAAAAAAGATATTACGGTTTTGAAATCAATTGGTAATATTAAATATGTAGTTGGTCGAGTTACAGAATCTGCGGATATAGATTATGATGGAAAGAGTATAACGAGGACTGTTACTGGAGTAGAAACTGAGGATTGGCATAATATTGTTATTGATGAATTATCTCAAGGAAGATATTTGCAGAAGGGTGATGTTAATTCAGTTGTTATTGGAGATAAACTTGCTAATGAAATTTTTGATGGTATTGAGCTTAATAGATTTATAGAAATAGAGGGAAAGCAGTTTAAGGTCATTGGAATTTTGACTGAGGGTTCAGATATTTATATGCCAATAGATAGAGCTCGAGATATTTTAGAAGATGTTGGTGATGAGGAATTCGATTCGATTAATGTTCAAGTCAGTGATCCCACAATGTCGGAAGAGACTATGGAGGAGATTATAGATAGATTAATGATGCTTAGGGGAATTTTAAAGGAAGATGAAAGGGATTTTACGGTTACTTCAATGCAAGATGTTCAGGCTTCAATTAATGAGATGATGGAAACTATGACTTTATTTTTAAGTGCTATCGCTGCGATATCTCTTTTGGTGGGTGCTGTCGGAATTTCTAATACTATGTTTACTTCTGTTTTAGAAAAGACTAATGAGATTGGGATAATGAAAGCTATTGGGGCTAAAAATAAAGATATTATGAGAATCTTTTTATTTAATTCTGGGATGATTGGATTTGTCGGTGGAATTGGTGGGGTTATTGTTGGAAGTTTGGCAGCGATGTTAATTGGGGGAAGCAGCTCTGGAACAGCTTCAAGAGGAGTTACTGGGTCTTTACTTAATAGTGGGGCGATTATTACATGGGAATTAATTGTCGGAGCATTTTTGTTTTCTATTATTATTGGAATGATTGCCGGAGCTATTCCAGCGTATAGAGCTAGTAGATTAAAACCAGTTGATGCATTGCGGTATGAATAATGCAATTGATTTATTATATTTAAGGCAAGGTGGTTTTGTTCCTAAATTCCTATCTTGCTCTTGATTCAATTATTATTTAATTTTGGAGAGAATGAAATTCGTGATTGAGTAGATAAGTCGTGAGCAAGGAGTGAATTAAAAATAATCGAATCGAAGATTCGACAAATAAAAAAATTATTTTACCAGCCCATTACTCCGACGGTTGGATTACTTGGTTGATTTATGTCTAATTTTTTTTCTAGGAGTTCCATTCGATTTTCGAGTTTGTAAATTTTATTATCTAAATCAGATATTTTCCCATCTACTTCTCTTTTATTATATCCATCTTTTTCGGTAGAAAAATTATCTGTCGTTGTTGTGGAAGTATCATTAGAGTTCATGAATCCGAAAAATTCTGTGTTTGATGTTGGTTCAGGGGTTTTTTCAGGGGTTATATTCCCATTGTTTTCGAGTTCTACGAATCCATCATTTGTAGTTGGAATATTTATTTCTTCTTTTGGAATTTTAACGACACCTCGTCTTTGCAGTTCTCTAATGTCAATCATTCTTCCTGTCTTCTTGAAAATCATAATTAATTAAATGGCTTCTAATATTTAAAGATATGGAAGATTTAAATATAATAAATTCTATATTTGATTATGGCTAAGGATTTGAAATGGGCTATTGAAGAGGTGATGAAAAAATCTAAGAATAGTTTGGGGGCGATTGGTATGGGTGATGTTGATGATGAGGATCCAAATAAGTTTAAGTTTCATCCAGTATCTTCTCATAAGCTTGTCTTTGATTCTCAACAGGTTCAGTTGGAGCCTATTTATTATTGGATACTTGATTTTATGCAGGGTGTTGGCTGGAAGATGGAAAAGATTGTTGACAATTTTCAAGCATCGCCGGGGTCTGGGCAATTTTCTGAAATGAGTATGAAGGCGACTAAGATGCAAGAAGAGGGGATGAAAATGCTTGGGGCTTTGAATCAAGTTGTTAAATCTGTTTTGAATTTAGTTTATGATTTGAAAGAGTTTGAACTTAGGCTTGATAGTTATAAGGATGCTGCTAGTGAAGATAAAGAAAAAAAGGCTGAGGGTATTTTGTCATTGAAACAGGTATGGTTGGATAATGTTGATTTGAAGAGGGGGCGAGGTTCGATTCACCAGATGGCTGCAGAGATGGGATTTACTACAATTCGAGAAGCTTTTATGGTGGCTAATACTCAAGAAGATTTGAAAAAGATGAATGAAGATGAACATGGCGGGTTAATTAATGATCAGGTTTTAAGAATTTTAATTCCACGTTTAAGTGATTTTCATAAATGGGTAGAATATTCAAATAAGGAATTAACAAAAAGATTTAGTATAGAAAAAAATTATTTGAAATCGCAAGTTGAGACGATAAAATTATATTCTGGTTGGATGAAGCCGTATTTTGCTGCTGCCGAAAAACTTAAGCAAGAGGGTTTTGATAATAATGCTGCTCTTGTGAATGCGTTTTCTACTTCGATGTTTGAGTTGCAATTGTTTGGTTCTAAGGGGGTTAAGCCTAGTTCTAAGTTTGGGAGATATACTCCGCGACGAGGGTATAATCAGGTTATTTTGATTAAGTTAGAATATCGTGGACATGTTTCTCAGAGGGTTACTCAGAAAGGGGATTATGGTTATGGGATGGGGGGAAAGGTTGATATGACTTTTGATGCTTATTCTTTAAATGATGAAGAGCTTAATGCCGCAAAAAAATTATTAGACGATGAAACTGTCGGTGATGGGTTGGAATTTTCTGCGGATATTGCTGGAGGGGCATTGAAAGAATTAAAAAAAGATTTAGATTATTTTTTAATGTCAAAGGAAGAGAAGGACAAATTAGATAAGGAGGGTGAAAAAGAAGGGAAGAAAAAAGAATCTCAAGATATTAATCCGTTTTCGGCTTTGTTTGGGCTTGGTAAGAAGAAGCCAAAGAAAAAAGAAGAGAAGGGTGAGAAAAAAGATGTTGCTCCTGAGAATATTGTTAAGGATAATCCAATTGAGAAAGCTATGAGGGCTGAGGCGATTGAAGGTGCTTCGGGTAAGCTTTATCTTTGTTATGATATTTATAAGAAATCTCATGGGATGGTTGCACCTCCTGAGCCGTTTGATGATTATGACGCTGGTACGGTTAAGAAATTAAGTGAGGGTGGAAGTGTTGATTTGAAGAGGGCAATGAAGGGTTGGTCGGCGGATTAAGTAAATCCTTTGGATTTACAGTTGGTAGTTTTTAGTTTTTAGTGGGGGCAATTTGGAGAGCTTCGCTCTTCACTATTTATTCGCTCGTTCGGACGTTCGTCCTTTCCACTCGTCTCAACATGCTTGGCAACTAATCGCTTTCGCTCCCGTAACTTGTTTATTTAATTGCTCGGTTTCACCTTGCTTTTTCGTCGCTTTAATTTTAAAAAATAAGCGTCGAAGAACGACGCAACAATGTCTTCTACTACCAGCGAAGCGAACTAAAAACGACTAGTATTAATAGATGCTGTTTATAGCAAGATAAATAAAGTTTGTTTCTAAGTAATTATATGGAAGAAGAAAAAGGCAAAGAAATTTTGGACGATGAGTCTGATGAAGAAATTGAAGAGGAAGATAAGGGTAAAAAGTTAGATGATGATTTTTTTATTGGGAAGACTAAATTGACTATTTCTCCTAATTTTAAACCTGTAAGGAAAAGTTTGGAAAAAATGGTTACTAAAGAGATGTTTGAGGAGGCTTTTCCTGAGAAATTTGAGAGAGATGATGAAGAGGAGGAAGAGGTTTATGTTCCGGCTACGGATGAGGAGGCTTATAATGAAGTGAGGGAGGACGAGAATATTTTTGAAGATGTTTCGGGGACTGATTTTTATGCGGAAAAGAATAAGGGGATATATTCTGAAGATAATGCTCGAAAGGATAAGTATGCACCCGTAAATGTGTTTGGTAAACCGGGTGACGATAAAGTTGAGAGGGTATCGGTTTTTAATCCTGAGTTATCTGAAGAAATAAGGAAAAGCCGTAAGAGTTCTACTACGTTAAATTAGTATAATTTAAATAATAAGTTTTATTTATTTTTCTAGGTGAGGATATGGAGTATAGTAATATAAGTTTTGAGAATTTTTATCAGGGTGGTGATAGCGCTTTTAATTCTGAGTATGGTGGATTTGAGGGCAAACGAATTAGTGCTTCGCAACTTGGATTTCCTGGGTCCCCCCAGACTGCAAATCAATTAGGGGAAACTGTTAATGCTTTGAAGCAGGGAGTTAAAGCTTTTGAGGTTACCATGCTTACGCCCGATACTGCTGAAACTATTCCTACTCAACATTTTAGCGAGATGAGGGCTTTGATGAAATTGTCTGGCGTTAAGCCTTCGGTTCATGGTCCGTTAATTGATGCTGCTGGATTTGATGAAAAAGGTGGATGGGGTGGAGAATCTGGTCGTGCTAATAATGAAAGACGAATGTTTGGAACTTTGGAGAAGGCTCAAATTTTGGGTCCTGACGGAAATATTCCAGTTGTGTTTCATATTAGTGCTGGGATGCCTGGGACTGAATGGATGCCTGGAGGCGAGGGCGAAGATAGGGCTGTTATGAATAGGGGTGTTGCCATTAATCGAGAGACTGGTCAATCGATTGGACTTAGTCGTGAACATAAATTTAGACCTGGTATGGATCCAAATAAAAGTTGGATTGAGGACGAAGAAGCTGGGGGTTACAAGGAAGTTAAAGGTGGACCTGCTGGTATTTTATTTTCGGCTGAGGGGTCTGTTGATTCGGCAAATTCTACGGAATGGGATAAAAAGATTTTGGAAGTTGCTGAGATGAATAAAAGAACAGAAGAAATTATAGGAGCGGCTCCTATGAATTTGGCGGAATATAGAAACGCATATTTTTCTAAGGATGGTAAGAAAATTGTTTCTGCTGATAAGGATGGTAAAATGAGTGACCTCCCGATGATTAGTACTGAGGCTCAGGCCAAGTCCTATGATCAAATGAGGCGAGCTACTCTTTTTGCGAAAAATGCCGAGCAATCTTTTGGGAGTGCATTTCATAATGCATGGGCGTATGGGACTAAGGATCAGAGAGAAGAGTTGGAAGAATTATCAAATAATTATTCTGAAAAAATTAAGGGAGCAAGGGTTGAGGGTAAAATTTGCGGGGCTTTTGATAGACAGCAAATTTTAGGTAATGCGATAGATCAATTAGATAATATAACTAAAGGTCATGCTCCTGAACTCTTCCAAGAGGCTGGAGAATTTGCTTCGGACAAAGCTGCTACTACTTTTGGAAATTTAGCTATGAAATCTTATGATAAGTTTGAAGGCAAGGCTCCGATGATTGCAATTGAACCTGTTCATTTTGGGATGGGGCTTTCAAAGACTGAAGAGGTTATGGATGTTGTTGAGAAAGCTCGTGAAACTTTTTCAAAACAGTTGATTGATAAAAAAGGTTTGGGTCAAAATGAGGCCGATAAAATTGCTGAGGAAAAAATCGGAGTTACTTGGGATGTTGGGCATATTAATATGATGAAGAAATATGGGTTTGAGGATAAAGATATTTTAGAGGCTTCTGAAAAAATTGCACCGATGGTTAAACATATTCATATTACGGATAATTTTGGTCATGCAGATACTCATCTTGCTCCCGGTATGGGAAATGTTCCGATAAAAGAAATTTTGGAGCGGTTAGAAAAGAATGGGGAATTTGATAAGATGAGGAAAATTGTTGAGGCAGGTGCTTTTGTTCAGCATTTTAAGAAATCGCCATTTCCATTGTCGTTGGCTGCTTTTGGTTCTCCTATTTATGGGATGAAGGCTGGTCCTGGATGGAATCAGGTTATGGATGTTCAAGGAAGTTATTCAGGTGGATTTGGAACAATTAACCCAGAGCAACATCATTCAATGTATGGAGCCGGTTTTACAACAATGCCAACTGAACTCGGCGGACAAATGCCGGGGGGAAGTTCTAGGTTCGGCGGAACCCCAATGGCTTAATTCTTATTTTAAACGAAAATTTCTTGGTAAAAGAAATTCTCACGTACGCTTGTACGCTACGAATTTTTTTACCCTGCGAAATTTTCTGTTTAAAATAAGAATTGTTGATTTTTGTTATTGGTTGCTTTGTATGGGAATTATTTGGTTGGATTTTTGCAGGATTTTTAGTTTCTGAAAAGTCTGTTGCTGAATGAATTGCATTGTTTTTGATTTAGGTCTTTAGGAGAATCTTCGATTCTCATATTTTGCAGTTGGCTTTTTTTTCACGGACTCCGTTCTAAAAAAACACAGTCTGCACCTTGGCTGCTTAATCGCGAAAATGATTTTCGCTCCAATGTGTTAAAGGCTTTTGTTCGTTAGCACTCGCTCCAATAAATTAAATTTTTATTCGTTAACTACAAAATAAGTTCCAACCATTATAATAAGAATTCCAATAATAGTTGTTATCTCTGGTATTTCTTTTAATAAAATAAAGGCAAAAAAAGCTGGCCAAATTACATCAAGTAACATTAAATTTCCAGCATGTGAAGTCTTAATTTTACCAAGAGAACTGTAAATTAAAATGAAATAAATAATACCAATAATTCCGACACTGGAAGCGATTAAGGTGTTACCAATAGAAAACTTTGGGAAATCTAAAAATAGTAATGGAAGTAAAAACGGAGTGGCAATAAGATTTTGCCAGAAGGTCAAGGATGTTTTATTATAATTCTTGAATGTTTTTGATAAAACATAAATTAATCCAGCAAGCATCCCAGCAATTGCTCCAGCTAAATATCCGAGAATACTTCCTTCTAAAAAATTTCTAGGAGACAGTATCAAAATTATACCCACAAAGGAAATTAATAATCCAATTAATCCTTTCTTGGAAATCTTTTCTCCTAAAATGAAGTGAGAAAAAATTATAATCCAAGCAGGAAATAAATATAATAATATAACAGCAATAGAAACTGGTAGTTTTGAAATTGCATAAAAATAAAGAAGTATGATTATTCCATGTATAGCTCCAAATAAAATCATTTTTTTAATATCTTTTTTTAGTGGAGATAATTTCTTTCTAAAAAATAAAAAATAAATTCCTAAAAATAATGCTCCAAGTGAAGTTCTAAAGAATGCCAGATTATAAGGACCGATGCTTTCACCAAATTTTACAAGAATAGGGGTGAAGGAAATAATAATGCCAGCAATTATTATTTGAAGATATGTGGAGATATTTTCTTTTTGCATAATATTAATATAAAAATATTCTTTAAATTATTACCTCTTTTCTTTATTCCCCCAAGATTTATAAAATATAATCACTGTTTATTAGTGGAAGATGGTGAGTTTTCTTTTGAGTAATCATGCAAAGTCGAGGATGCTTCAAAGGGGGATTGCAATAAATGAAATTAGGGACTGTGTAGAATTTCCAGATTATAAAATAACTAAAAATAATAAAATAGAAATGTTCAAGAAATTAAATAATAAGGTTTTGAGATTAATTTGTGTCCAAGAAAATAAATTTATAAAGGTTATAACCCTTATGTGGAAATAGAAATAAGATGGATATTTTAAATAATGCTATGAGAATAAGTCTTGATAATGATGCTGATGTTGCATATATTTATTTCAAGGAAATATCTTCAGGAGAGGTAGTTCAAACGATATCTTTAAATGATTCAATTAATATAGATTTAGATAGAGAGGGGAAAACTTTAGGTATTGAAATAATAGATGCAAGTAAAAATTTACCCGCTACTGTATTTACGAATAAAATAGTAGCATAAAAAATAAAATGGTGGCTCGACGAAAGAGTACCGATATAAAAAATAAAATTATGGCAAAAAAGAAAACTAAGGTGAAGGCAGTTTCTTCTAAAAAGAAATCTGTTTCTAAGTCTAAAACTTCAGATAAAAAAGTTGTAAAACCAAAAAAAGTTGCCGAAATTGTTTCTCCAACTGTTATTCCGAAGAAAAAAGCAAAACCTAGGACAAGTAAGATTCCCGCAACTATGAAGATTACTAATGAACGGGAAATTGCAGCCGATTTTGCTACTAAGGTTTATGATAAGTTTGATCAGATAATTAAATCAATTGTCCTATTTGGTTCTAGTGCTAAAAAATCAACTACGATTACTTCGGATATAGATATTATTGTAATTATTGACGATGTTTCTGTTAAGTGGGATGAAGAGTTAATTGCATGGTATAGAGAAGAGCTTGGAAAATTAATTCAATTTAATCCTTATGCTAAATCGCTTCATATTAATACGGTTAAGTTAACTACTTGGTGGGACGATATGATGAGGGGCGACCCAGTCGTTATTAATATTTTAAGATATGGGGATGCTTTAATTGATTTTGGTGGATTTTTTAATCCGTTAAGGATTTTACTAAAAGAGGGAAAAATTAGGTCTACTCCAGAATCTATTTATACACTTCTTCAAAGGGCTCCGGCTCATATGACTAGGGCTAGACAATCTATGCTTGCTGCGGTTGATGGGCTTTATTGGACAATGGTTGATGCTTCACATGCGGCTTTGATTTCTGCAAATATTATGCCTTCGAGTCCAGAGGAAATTCCAAAAGTGCTTGATGAACATTTTGTTCAGACTAGAAAGTTGAATAAAAGATTTGTATCTTATTATGTGGAAATACATAAGGTTGCAAAGGAAATTATTCATGGGACAAAGGGTGTTATTAAGGGTAGAGAGTTAGATGATTATTTTTTGAAGGCTGATGCATTTCTTGGAGAAATGGCAAAATTAGTTGATTCGTATATTGATAAAAAGGCTGGAGAGAAGTAATTAATCTGATTCCGCAATAGCTTCTAATTTTCCAGATATTGAATTCAATCTTTTTTTTGCAATAGCTTGCATCACATAAGAGTTTAGGGTCCCATGGATTTTATATTCATCAAAAGTTGCTAACGCATTCATTACTAATTTTTCATTTTCAGAATCTCCAAATTCTCCTATTTTCCCTGGGGTATTAATCATCCTTTCCTTTAAGTTGTTGGAGATATCAATGGATGGAGTGCCATCTTCTCTTGAATGATATGATAAAATATTTTTACTAGTTAAATCATTTAACATGCCTTTTCTTTTTTCAGTATAACTTATTCCAGCGTCGTGCAATGATTGCAATGATTGCACGAGGTGTTCATTTACCTGTCCAGGATCTTCGACTTTCTTTTTATCTTCTTCGGATGCTGTGTCATAATTTTGTTTAGTCATAAGGTGATTTCTTGCTAAATATGCATTATTAATTGCTGTTCCTATAAATGAATCAAGTTGTTCCCCACTAGATAAAAACGTTTTATACATTTCTTCCATTGCTTCAATTTGCATATTTTGGTTTTCTATTCCTAATTGAGCATATCCAAAAGCATCTAAATGAGATCTATTGAAACTAGGTTTTGAATTTTCTTTTCCCATAATAGACAATAGTATTAGAGCTATATAAGCCTTTCTATCTGTTGTTTCTAAGTAGTAGTGACAGACGTAAATCTTTTGAGATTTATGGACTGAGGGCAGTGGGCTGGGGTATCGGGTGGAAAACATTGTTACGTGGTTTATCCACGTTTTTGATTAGTAAGTAATAAATAATCATAGACAGGATAACTTAGTAACTTATTCATTTTTTATTTTGGTTTTACAAAGATGTCTTTGTTTTGTATTTCCAATAATTCTAGTTGAATATATCTTCTTTTCTTGGCTTTTCTTCAGAAATTGGTTCCTCTTCAGGATTTTCTTTTTCTTGATTATGTTGTTCTACTGGTTCAATTTCTGGTTCTGTTGGATTTTTTAAATTTTCTTCTTTGTGTTCGTTTTCTACTGATTCGGTAGAAACTTCTTCAGGATTTTCTTCTGCTGGTTTTTCCATGTCTTCTTCAACGGGTTCTTCTGGCATTTCAGAGTTTTCTTCTTTCATAGTTTGAGACTCACCTCCTTCTTGTAGGTTATTCCCAATCTTTTCGTCTTCTGACACATCCACTATATTATTGTTTTCTTTGATGTCTTCAGTGTAATCTTTTCCGTTTTCTAGTTTGTAGATTAATTCTGACAATTTTCGAGCGTTAGCTGGATTTGTTGTTATAGAATCAATTCCGCGTTTAATTAAAAATTCTATTGTTTGTTCTTTGTTGGTAGCTTTCCCGTAAATAGAAGTTTCAATGTTGTTGGATTTACATTCTCTGATTACTCTGGATATTAATTTCAGAATTGCCCATGAGGGTGCTTGAAATATTTCTTGTATGTGGTCGTTTTCCTCTTCAGCCGCTAAGGTGTATTCTGTTAAGTTGTCAATATTTATTGATATGAAATTTATTTCTTCATCACAAATATCTTTTATTAAAATTGCAGCGGCTGGAGTTTCAATTGATATTCCTAGTTTAATGTCATCCATATCTAATTCTTTTAGCAACTCTTTTGTTTGTTTTATTTCATCTGGAGAAATTACTTGGGGTAGCATTATTCCTATGTTTTTATTTTCGTTTGTATTTTTTATTGCTAATAATTCTTTTTCGAAAATATTTTTGTGTTTTAGAGAAAATCTTATTCCATGATTTCCAAGAGCAGGATTTCTTTCGGGTTTTCCGTGGGTTTCTAATAAACTTCCATATTTATCGCTTTGGATGTCGGTTGTTCTTATCCAGATATTTTTTTCTGTAATTGAATCTGTTATTTTTTTGAGATACTCTTCTATCATTTCTTGATATTCTTCCAATAAATTTTCTTCTTCGTATCTTAAAGGGTGTTTTCTTCCTCTTGCTATGATTTTATCTATTTTAATTAATCCAATTCCATCACATTTGATGTTTGTTGCTAATTCGGTGTCTTCGTGGGCATTTGCGATAATTTTTATTTTGGTGTTAGTTTTTATTATAGGGAGTAAGTTTTCTTCGTCATTAAATCCTTTTTGTTTTTTAATTTCTTTAGTTCCTACAATATGTAGATTTTCATTTTCTATTGCGAATTGAATGGCTTGTGGATTTTTAAAATGTTTTTCTATTTTTATTGCAATTTCTGTTAATTGTTTTATTTCATAAGTTTTCAAAACTCTTGTTGAAGATTTAGCTTCTGGAAGATTTATGAATTTAGTTTGTCCATTTCCAGTTCTAATAATTGCTAATTTTTTATCAGATATTTTTTCATCAACAATTTCCATTTCTCTTGTGAGTTCATATATGTCTGGAATTATTTTTTTTGAAATATCTCCACATCCAAAAATTACTTCTATTAAGATATTTTCGTCTTCTACGTTTTCTGTTTTTGTGAAAATTGTTCCAGATTTATCAGAGTTTACCATTTTTTGGATTATCACACTTGTTTTTACAAAATCGTCTAATCCATTTTTTTTTCTAAATAAAATTGAACTAGGAGTAAATGGGTAAGTAAAACATATTTTTATTTTATCGATTAATTTATTGTTTTCTCGAATATTGATAAAATTTCTTCTTTCTTGATTTTGATTGCTTAATTCTTCATCTACTGAAGCTTTGATAGAAACAAAAATTGGTTCACGAGATGATTTTAAAATAGATAGGGCACCTGGAGAATCTTTTAGTTCGGATAGGTCTATATTAAAATTGTCATAAGCTTCTAGAATTTCTTCTTTCATTTCTTTTGGCATTTTGGCATTGGCTATTAAATTTTGTATTTCTTCGCTCTTTTCTTTTAAATTTTCTTTATCACTTATGTCTATTTTTTTTAGAATAGATTTTATTTCGTCTTCTATTTTATTCTCTCTTAAATAGAATTGGAAGGCTTCAGTTGTTATAGTAAATCCTTGAGGTGTTGGAAATTTTGCATTAAATAATTCTCCTAAGTTTACGGCTTTTTTGCCGACTAGGTTTATATCATTATTAGAAATATTTGAAAACCATATAATGTGTTTATCACTCATTATTTTTTAAGTCTGGGATATTATATAAAGATTTGTGCGATATAATTGCAGAGAGAAGATGTGTTTAACTGTAATATACATATTATAATGTAGTATATTAGACCATATAGGTTTTAAGAAATAAAAAAAGAACTTCCAATGGAGCGGTTCTTTTTTTAGTTGAATTTAGATATGGTCAGTATTACAAAATTAGAAATATAAGGGTTGCAACAATTAAAGCTGTAATAAATAATAAACAAATAGTAATGATTGGAAGAATATTTCCCACAATTATTAAAACTGTGCTATCATCAATCATTCCTGTTGCTCCAACTACTTGTAATATTGTCCCAAGAATTACTACAAGCACAACCGATGTAAAGAAAATTTTTAGCAAGGCTTTTATTTCATCTTTCTTCATTATCTCCCCCTACATTTGTTTGGCTGCAAAAATCATTATATCCCTGATAGTTTTGAATTCCCATGCTTTCTCATCTGGAATACTTATTGCAAGTTTTTCTTCTATGCAGTGAATTAGGCAATAAGTGTCCAGACTATCCAGTCCCAAATCTTGAAGTAGTTTCGATTCTGGCTTTACCTTAGCTAGATTGATACCAAAGATATCATAATGTTCTTTGCCAGTTAAAATTTCTTTGATGCAGTCAAAAGCTTTTTCTTTTTTTGCAGAAAGTTCATTAATCATTTTCTTTCTCCCCTTTCTTTATTTTAAGTATAATTTTAATAGAACAATACACCATTATTCCAGTTGCGATTACAATAAGCGAAGGTCTGTCAGTTGTTTCCATTTCTATAGTCATATAATTCCAAGCAACTACGGAAACTGCAATGGAGACCATTATTATAATAACGAGTTCTATCCATTTACGAGCTATTTTGAAATAATGCTTTCTTGTAGCCTCTTTAACTTCTTGAGACATTTCATTTTTTTTCTTCATTTCTTTCTCCTTATAACTATCAATACATATGAGAATCTTCTTTCTGTTTTTCTTCATGTTGCGCTCCTATTTGTTCTGTTTATTTATTTTTCAAAGAAAAGAACGATTCGGAAAAGCCAAACCGTTCTTGAGAGAATTGCTAATCATCCATTCTTTCAAATTCAAAATATTTTGTTGTCACATTTACAAGATAGAGTTTATTTTTTACAAATATGATTTTAAATATTTCTCTTTTGGGCCAGCGTATTAAATAGGGGTCATTACGATATTCGATGACCTGCCATTCGCCTTCGTAATAATCTCCGTTGGGAAATGACTCAGCGTAGATATAACCTTCTTCGAAACGCAGAATAGTTCCTTCTTTTGCTTCATCACGATTAATCAAATCTCCAAAAGTTAAAACTTCCCAGTTCCCTAAAATCTTTTCTTCCGCTTCAATTATTGAGACGTAATGTTTGTTTTCTGGGAATTCATCAGTGTTTCTGGATGGTAGAATAACTAAAAAGTATAGTATTATTAAAACGACAACGAGTGCAATCAATTCTGTTACAATTTTCTGAGATATGGATTTTTCATACCACCATTTTTTAATTTTCATTTCTTTTCTCCTCCTTCGTCTAAAATAATTTCAGGTAATCCAGCAGTTTTATTCAATTCAATAAAACAATTGCTAATCCATTCATTGAATTCTTCAGTGTCAAATAAAATTGACATTCTCTGAATTTGTTTTCTTTGTTTTTTGGCGAGAACTTTAATTTTTTTGAGTTTGGCTCTTAGATCTTTAAGGGATTTTCTCTCCCTATGAGATTGAGTTACAATTGGAGTTATAATCACCAGAGTGAAAAGTCGATGATACCAAGATCCTCGAATCCAATTTGAAAAAGATTCGGCTTTTTCACTGTTCATTTGTTTGATTATTCCCATTTCTTTTCTCCTTTTTTATTTTAAAATAAAAACTGCAAAGAATATCATGCTTCAATAGAAGTACTCTTGCGTTTTATAATCGCTTTCGGCGACTCAAATGCTTCATCGGGCGAAGGGTAAAGCAGAACAATACAGTCATCAATGAAAAATGACATATATTGAATTCCTGAACTTTCATTATCAATCTTATATTTCCAATCGGAAACAGGATTTTCGACAATAGGGGGTTTCCCTGTCTGAAATGCAATTTTGATATTCTTTAGCTTGAATTTCTCGAGGTTAATCTCAAGCACAGAATTTCCAGAAGAATTTTCACTTAATATAACTTCAAGTTCTTCAGTATTTCCATCAAGCTTATGAGAAAGAAATTCCCTTTCATATGTATGAAAATTCTTTACCCTACAAATTTTCCCCCCAGAAACCATTTCGCTTTCAAGAATATCATTAACATAAAGAAAAATACTTTTATCTTCGCTTTCTACAGAGTACCATTTCCCCTTTTTGTCATCTCCAGCTGGGACGTTCTTAACTTTCATGTATTCCCACTCATTCAATTCACAACTTTTTTCATGAACAACAGGAGCAATCCTGGCCATTAATCCATCAGCAATAAAATTAAAGCGGATAATATGATGTTTTTTATTTAGCTTAGATGCAACTTTGTGAAATAGCTCTTGTCCCCTTACGGTTTTAGCATCAAAGCGTTGGAAATATTTTCTTGTGATGTACTTGGGGTTATTCAAATCTAATAATTTCATAATTTTCTCCTTTTCATTCTCTTCTTTGGTTTTAGTAGAATCCCTACAATTGGGATTATTTTCCTTAACATACTCTTTAACACCAGTAATTTGGGACTTCATAATTTTCTCCTCAGCAGCTTCCTCAAGTATATCTTTGCAGATTTTTGCACACCCAACAACTTTCGATTCATAAGAGCTCTTAAGAATTTCATTTACAAAATCAAGCGCTGTTCTACCTTTGCCAGTTTTCATATTAAAATCAGCACCTTTTTTAAGTAAAAATGATAGAGTTCTATACAAGGAAGGTGCAGCTTCTATATTAATGAAATCTATTAAATAATGTAAAACATTCCATCCTCGCGTATCTCGTTGAGTAATAGTATAGTTCAATAATAATTCAATAATCTTTTCGTTACCTGGACGAATCGAATAATGAAGAGGACTTCTGCCAGCATTATCAAATACCTGAGTATCTACTCTGAAATCAAGAAGCAATTCCACAACACCCACAAGACTACGATAAGAAGCGATATGAAGTAATGAAAGAAAGTATACCTCACCTTTTTCTGATTTAATCTTAGTCTTATAATTTTTATCTGCACCAGCTTCAAGAAGTCGTTTAACTCTGAACAAAAATGGGAAAGGCCCTTTTAGTATTGAAGCAAGTTTTTCATTTAAAACATCAGCTTCCTCTTTAATGGTCCACAATGACTGAGCCCATGATTTAATTACTAAAGTACTCATAATTTCTCCTTACTTGTTTTCATAACAATGCAAATAGAATTCGGACCTGCGATACAAATTTTGAATTCTCAGTTTTAATCTCTCGGCAACTACTTTATTTAAATTTTATTTTTGTTATCAAAACATTTTGAATAACCCTGACAATGTGTTGCACAAATTTTCCCAAGTTCTTTATCATTGAGATCTTGAAGATTTATAACCTCAACAACAATCTCAGTATGATTCGTGATGCATTGAATTATCTCATTCCTACTTTTACTCATAGGTTCTCTCCTTATCTTGAAATTTTTACTTTATCACTAATTTCATTTAAACGTATTTCGAATTCCTGTATTTCTAAAAGAATTCCTGGACTTGCAATTTTTGCATCCTCTGTTATTTCTTTTAAGGATTCTTTAATATTCTTAAGAAAGATTTTTATGATTGGGCCACTTTTTGGAAGCGTACCCATCAATACAGAGGTTTCATCTAATCTCATTTTTAAGAAACCAAATTTGTTTGCGATGTTTTCCTTCCCAGTTGACATATTATTTCCTTTATTTTTTATTTGATAAATTGTATGCGTTAATCTTAGCTATTGAGATACTGAATTAAAAGGTTAGCTTCCTGCAGAAAAACGGGCAGGAAGCAAACCTTGTTAAAAAGTGAATAGCTTAATGGGTTAATATCCTATATTTTAAAATCCCGGTTGAATATCTTTTTTCAGATCTTACGGTATACCTCCACCATAACTTTCTTGAAGTATATTTAATATATTCCCAGCGCCAATATCCACCTGGGTTACATCGCCAAACGTAACCATTATACCTATACGATGATGTCCAAATGTGAGATTCATAAAGTTCGTATTTGCCAAGTATATCGGTTCCACTTCGGACAAAAATCTCAATTTTATCTGGACCTTTGTTTTCAATCCACAATCCTTCTGCAGCAACCCAGTCATAATTATTTGATTGAAATATAATTACTGGAAAATAAATTTGTCCGTCAGAAGTCATGACACATGACATAAACAAAAATCCGATTAATGTAATTACTATAAAAAATAATTTTACTTTCATTTTTCCTCCTATGGAAATATATCTATAAATTATTTAATGTAAAATTATCACCTCCTTTTATTTTTATAAGGCAAGGGCGGGTAGGACTCGAACCTACGTGTGAGTTCCCGAGAAGTCGAGCGATACAGACGTTTCACCGTTGCAACCTTACCATCTTGGCTACCGCCCCGCGTTTTTTACTTTTTACTTTTTGAAGATAATACATTTTGTTCTTAGTTTTATTAAGATAGTTCCTGACTCCAAATGGATATTTTTAGTTAGGAGCTGTAAAAAAGTTGTAAAGACAGGATTTCAATTTATTCGTTTAACAAATAAACTCGAGCACGCCAGATTTCATCTCCCGTAAAAAATATTTCTTCTTCTTTGAGTTCCGGTCTTTCTCCTGGCATTGGATTCATGCGAGTAATAAGCAATTTCTTGTTTATTACTTTTGCAATTGCAGATTCTACCCCTCTTTTATCAGAGGTCTTTTTCTTGAAATGAAATCCACTATCTTTATGCGGCTCACCAATAAAATGTTTGGCAAATTCTTTTGGACAATGGAATGTTTTGTATGTAGCCATAATTTCTCCCCTTCATTTTCATTGGAACTAGCAAACATTTAATATTATTAAGAATTATGTTCTAGTCTTTTTTTTAATTTTGCGAATACACATTTTATTTGTCTGACTAATGTACTAAATGGATTGCCAAAAAATACAGCATCGGGTATTAGACTCATTTTTCTCCTCCTTTTTTGTTTAAAATTATTTGTATTTGACTCAAGATTATGATATCCTTTAAATCCTAAAGACTTTTTTTTAATCACCTTTTCCTAATTAAAAGTTCCCATATAAATTCAATAAGGACTTCAAAATCTAAAACATAAAATTCTTCTTTGATACCAACTTCTAAATAAATTGAATCTGAGAAATCAAAGATATCAAATTTAGTTATTAAATAAAGTGATTTTTGAACAGGAAAATTATCTATATCAATTTTAAACTCACTACCCTTAATAGAATATTCCAGAGGAATCACTGAATCATTGATATAAATAATTACATCTCCCTTTCCAGACGTGACAACAGAAATCATTTCAACAAACTCTGATGACTGTATTTTTGGTTCATCATCAATTGTCTCTAGCGAAAAATCTATATTCATTTCAGTTGGTTTTATTTCCTGAATAAATATACAACAAAAGAAGACTAATAATATTTTTCTCATAATTTCCTCCTTTAAGTAAAATTAAAATTGCCACCTCCTAATAGAAAATTAATAGGAGGTGAATTATTAACTCATAACTTTCAATTGTTTTTTGACGAGGAGATTTATATTAGAGCTATTGTATAGAACAAAACATTCTCCGAATAAATCCAATACAAGATTGTTATTTGAATCAATAGATATGGAAACATTTTCGAGTTTCGTTTTATCGGCAGTTATAATATCATAAAGCCCAAGATTATCACTTAGAAAACTTTCGTGATTAATTTTCCATCGTTTTACTGGTTCATCAAACCATAGCCATTCGAATCCATTGTCTATGTAGTCATTACTCATAATTAAACCTCCTATAATCTTATTATGATTTTCTTACGGTAAAGACATCATCCTTCTCTGTAATTTTTATCAGAAAATCTTTTACCTTTGTTTGTGAGTTAACTTTGTCAGTTGTAGAAATCTGGTAATTAAATTTCCCAGAGAAAAGCGGTTCAAATTCCAGTGTTGATATAAGCTGAACCAGAGTTTCCCCATCATAACTTCGAATCATAACTTTCTTGGTTGAAAGTAATTCTTCGATTACTTGCCTTATCTTTTCAGGAAGTTCTAGGTTATCTACATCTCTTTTCATCTGGGAAATCTCTCTTTTCTTTTCTTTAAACCCTGTTGCTCTCTCTCTTATTCTCATAGAGGGAAGAGGCAATAACTTCGGCAATCCAAAAGGCATGTCCATTTTCTTTAACATAATATTTCTCCTCATGTAAGTTTCGGGGCGATAATCCCACGCTAAAGAACAATAGCGAAGGATTCCAACGAAATAATTTTATTTTTTCTACATTGCCCCATTACAAATGTTATCTTAATAATTGGAGCATTTGAACCAGATTGGATTAACCCAGCACTTTAACTTTATTTTTTAACTTTAGATTTTTTTGCGAGAGCTCTTTTTATGAACTCATATTTTTCAGGGAATTTAATTAAAGCTAAAAGCCAACCAGCTTATTACAATAAGCTGGTGTTTTGAAAATAACAAATATCATTTTTCTTCTGATGAGCTTGATTTTTTTTGAGATATTAATTGGATTACCTTAAGAATGATAAAAATTAAGAATGAGGAAAGTATTATTTTGAATGCAAAAAATATAAACTTTGCTATAATTATTACATTTTGTGCTTTATAGATTTCTCCAAATTTTGGAAATTCATTTTTGAAGAATTTCATTGATTTTAGTATCAAAGCTGGCTCTGCATTACCTACATCAAATTCTTCAAATTCTTTTATTAAATCTTTAACTGAAGTATGATAATTTTTAATATCGATATCTTTAATAGTTTTTATATCCAACTTGTCTGGATACATTTTTCGTTCGATATTCATTAATAATACGTAGTGCTCTTTTGAATTAGTAGCTGTGATAATATCCAGAACGTCATTATCTATTGGCTTATAATTTCTGTCCACTATTGGAGCTGTTCCAAGCAATAATGTTAATACAAGGACAACCACTATAACTATCATATACAATGTAATTTTTCCTACAACACTTGACAAATAGGATATAATTGATTTGTCTTTCTTCATTTCTTTTCTCCCGTAAATTTATTTGATAACTTCCTTATACAAAGAAGCAGTTAAAATTTGGCAAACAAAGCTGCTACAAGTTTGCTATGAAGAATGAATCACTTATCTCTTGCGCCAGCTCATCGTCATACGGTTCTCCAAGGTCATCATAATCGTCTTTCCAGCGTTCTTCTCCCAGTGTCCTGTTGTATTCTGTTTGATAGAATTCTATTACAGTTCTATCAATAATCGAAGAATCAAGACAATATTGTCTTGCTAATTTTCTTGCCTCTTCTTCAGCTGAATAATCACCATTGGTAATCTTGGCAAGAACGTCTGAAAATTTTTGGTATACCTCTTCCATAGAACCTTCCCTTATAGGAATTATATTTTCTTTCTGGCTTTCTTGCAGATATTCATGGTAATCTTCAATAGTGGCTAATTTGTTCTGCCCAGAAAAGAATTCTATTGCGTTGATTGTTTCTTCTAACATTTCTCCATTACTTAGATAATTTGCATTTAACATAATTTTCTCCTTGTGATTTATTCATAAAAATTTAGAAGGTTCTACTGTTTTTTATTAGTTCCTTCTTAGATATAATATCACCTCCTCATTTTAAGTTAGGAATCTGATTCTTTTTCATTCCTACATTTTTTCACTTCTGTGAGTTTTGGGCTGGGCGTGGCAAGATTTGAACTTGCGACCTCAAGCAGGGGTGGAAATATTTTGGTCTGGTTATATTTCGTCCATAACTTGTGCTCTACTACTGAGCTACACACCCGATGAACACTTTTTTAAATAAATTCACTTTTCTTAATTATTTAATTTTCAAAAGATTGTCGAACTCCTCAAGTTCTTGTCGTTGATTTTTTTCCAACTCAAGATCTTCTTGAGAGTTACTTGTCTTAAATACAAGTTCCTGAATGGGCTCACCATCTTCATCTGCGATAAATATCTTATTTCCCTTAGCTATCTCGTTAGTTATTCTGGATAGAATAACTATAGAATTTCTGAATACTTCGCAATCTGTATTCCCGGGATGAAAGGGGCTGGCAACTATTTCATTAAAGTCATTTGCCAGTTCTTTGCTTAGAGAAATAGTTATCCTTTTATTTGCCTTTATCATATTTCCTCCTATGCTATTGTATAAAATCTAGAGAGTGAGTCATCTCTGAGACGTATAATTTATCTATTTTGTGATTTGATAAATCTTGTATTTTTCATGCTTTCGAGCATTCCTTTCTTCTTAAAAATTTTATTTTACCCAGATTCGAGTTCGAGTTGTATGTTATTCTTCTTTCCCAAATTCACAGATAAGTCCAAGTATTGTTCCCGATATAAATCCAAGGGGTATAAAAATTGGTAGCGCGATTATAATCATGGAGATAAGTGTTTCAATCAAACCATAGATGGTTATGTTATCCCAATTAAGAGTTGCGATTGTAACTGCAACAGAAATTACTATTGATGCACCAAGGGATACAAGAAAAAATAGTCCAAGATACCAAATTATTCCATGGTCTTTTATCTTATCTAAATTTCCGAATCCCTCTTTCTTCCACGCAATTAATGAAATCACAGTTACGAACAATGAAAAATAAACGAAGAGGAAATAAGCCAAGGTTGTCAGCAGTAGTGAAGCTGATGACGGAGTTTGAATCCATTTATCGAATATGTTTACCGTATAAACTACGCATGATATGGAGTGAATAATCAGCATGTAACTTAAAATAATTGGCCAAAAACTTTTGTCTGACCGCTGTCTTGTTTTCTTCGTTACTTTTAATATAATATAAATTCCTACCAAAAATACAACAGCTGCAATCATCAACGATTCCGCAAGATTCTTGGTAAATATAAAATAAAGTCCCCCATAAATTAGTCCTAATACTACTGAGAATATTATAGAGTTTGTATCAATTCGTTTTTCCATTTTTTGTCTCCTATAGGCTTTTTATTATTTCCAGCATATCTCTATGTATCTGCTGGATTTCCTTTTCTGCATTCACCATATCCAGTAGAAGTTTGAAATGAATACCAGTGTTATCAAGTTCTGAATAAACAATATTTCTTCTTTTTATGTAAAGGCAATTCTTCCAGAAAAATATTGGACTATTATTTTACTGTACCATTCGAATGCAATAATCTTGAGCAAGATACATATCCGACTGACTTATCCATATAATTTTTTGCCCAACATAAATTGAATCCGAATCAAAAATAACATGTCCTTCTCCAAGTCTACCGTCGTTCATTATCAGTAATTCTTCTTTAGTATGCCCTGTTTTAAGAGCCAGTTTATAGAATGTATCGCCCTTTTTAACAATAATAATATCAGCGAAAGTCATCACTCCGACTATAAACATAATCATTACTAAAGTTAATTTCTTCATTTGTACCTCCAAATACTTTAAAATTTAAAATCTATAAATGCATTTTTTTTTATGTTATTTTTCTATATATATTTGCAATATGCTGATTTACAGATAGCTCTATTCTGTTAATCAGCGATAACGCAATTATTAAATGATCAAGATCTGATACACCATATTTAGATTCATCTTTTTCTTTTATTTCATTCAATATTTTTGATGCATCTTCAACATTTCCTATGAAAATATTGAGGTCTAATTTAACATCAGACATCAATATTTTTGATGTTCCATGCCCAAAATGCCTCTCAATGACAAATTCCATCATATTAATTTTTTTGGTGATTACTTTGCAATTAAATTTAATTTGAGCATTAAGCGAGGGCATTGGTTTAGTTTCATTGTTTTTATTCATTTTCTTTTCCTTTTTTAAGTAAAGTTCTATTTCGTTTTTTAAGTAAAGTTCTATTTCATTTTTTTTTAAATTAAATTTTTGTTTTGAGCTAATAGTTTATTCTGTAACTCTTCTCGTGTTTTGTGGGAAGAGTCACAGGATAGAATGCTGGGGTCGAAAATTATTGAGGACAGATGATTATTTCTTTTCTTCTTCTTCTTCCCCTTGTTTACCGCATGTGGGACAAATATTATCTCCACCACAAATTATGCAATGACCTCCTTGACCGTCAGAAAAAACAGAGCTACCGTGACATGAACAACCACCTTTGCCGTGACATGTTGGACAGGGTTTTTCGTTTTCCATGGTATTCTCCTTAAAATAAGTTTACACTCCCATACGGAATTGTATTATATAATAATTACCAATTTAATGGTTTATTAGTCTTTAAAGAAAACCACTCCTTAAATTTAAGGAGTGGTTGTAAAGTTGTTTTATTTATTCTTACTCGGCAGTGTAAGAATAAATAAATATTCCTTGCTGTAAAATTCTGCCCGATGTTCGTTGAAGTTAATAGCATTTCGAGCAATAACATTTGTTTTAATATCGCAATAACAATTAACATTGATTTTTTTAAATTCGGAAAATTCATGTTTGGATTTTACCTGAATTACAATCAGCTTTTCTTTGTCAGATAATATAGTATCCTTTTCGAAATAGAGATCACAGGCCCCTAAATCAACATGTTTTAAGAAAAATTCAGAAGCTTTTTTGACTTCATCCCATTCCTCTGGTGTTCCGCTAATAATTTTATGCATTTGTTACCTCCTAGTAACTTAAAGAATTTTTGTGAATATATATTTTCACCAATTTAATGGTTAATTATTTTCAAAAGAAAACCACTCCTTAAATTTAAGGAGTGGTTTTGCATCTTTACATAGATACTTTACATTTGATGAATGGACCAGTATACTGTCCATTTTGGTCGACGTCGTAGGAGTAGAATCCTTCGATATTATTATTTATGTATCCCTGATAGCCGATTTCTAAACCATCGACTATCGTTATAGAGCAATTGAATTTGTACAATATTGCTGTTTCACTGTTATAGGTTCTCTTGATGATTAATTCGTTTCCGAAATTAATAGTATCCCAAAATGAAACATTGACCTCAGATAAGAGATAGGGGGTATAGTGTTTCTCTGTTTTCCTATCTTTGTATTCATAGAATATTTTGTTTATTCCCAGTTCGCCCTTAAGGTGTATTTGAAAGTTTTTTGTTGGGCTGAATGTATTGAATACGCTCAAGTGATAGGTTTCCTGCGAGCCCTCATGAGATGGAATTTCATATTCTCCGTAGATTGCTTCTGGGTGTTCACAGAAGTGTGAAAATCCAAATTCAAGATGTTTTAACCTCATTCCCATTCCGATAAAATATCTGTCGGATGTCGGATGATAGTAAATTATTGATTTTGAGTAGAAGTTGCAGTTCATTGCTCCGGTTATGTAAAATAGGTCGAGAATTTCCGCGTCAACCTCGAATTCGGAATACATGAAATTTGATTGCTCTTCATACATTGGCACTTCGTTAAAAGATGCCCCTGATGTAAATTGTAATACTAATAATAGAAATGGTATGTTCATTTTTTTCTCCTTGCCCTTTGGCATTAATTTATTGTTTCTTATTTTTTCGCCAATCAAAGATTAGCTAATTATTTTCAAAAGAAGCCCGATGAAAAGCTTGTTTTCATCGGGTATGAGAATTGTTTTTTAAATTGTTAATTTAAATTATAAAGCCGAAGTTTAAACTTCGTTAGCTAAAGAAAAGTCTTGGATTTAAGCGATAATGTGGTTAGTATAGTTCTATTTCTATTGCTGAAGTAGTTTCCTTTTCACTGTTGCCAATATAGATAAGCTGTTAGTGCAATAGGTGGGCTTGGGCTTGAATAGAAGATATATTAGAAGAATCTTATAGCTCGAACTTTATTTAAATGAAATTTTATGTCGGTGAATGGATAATTCCCGCTGGATTTTTTAGCCCATGTATGGTACGAACTATATTCTGACGAACTCCAATAATAATCGTTAGCAAATTCTCCAAATCCTTGAAGAAAAAGATTTTCAAACATTAAATTAAGTTCATTCTTTGAAGGAAGAAACCAATCTTCATATTCATTATATGCTAATCTATCACATAGTGATGCCGCATTATCTGAGTTTATGCTTGGAGCAGATGCGATTAAAACTGTGTTATATTTTCCGGATCCAACCTCTACAGTAGTTTCCTCTATGAATGTCCCATAGCTTCCCCATTCCTTAGAAGTCCATTCTGTTTCTATGGGTGCCGCTTCCAAATAGGTCCATTCAAACTCATTTGCTTCATCAATATAAAAGATCCATCCTCCTGCAGGGCCAATATCTCCAATTTGATATATGGGGTCTATTATCAAATTCATAATATTCTCAATTATCCTTTCTCTGGAATTATCCTCAGCCATATAACTTTCAATAAAATCGTGATTTGTGTCTTCATGACTTTCACTGTTAATTTCATTTCCAGGAAGAGTATATGGGTCTACATAAGTTCTGATTAAATTGATAACCGTATCATTAGTGAGTGTTACGTAGTCCCCATTTCCCCCGACATAATTATCAGGATTGCCAACAGAAACAATGTGAAAGTTTTCATTAGAAAGAATTTGATGAGTTTCATTGGCATAAAAATTCCCCTGAGAATGTGAGACCTCAATAACGATTCTACCTTCATCTAATTCTTTTTGGATGATTTCTATATGACCAGCTAGGTCCTCATCTACAATGTAGGTACTCCCGTCTATATTTATTTCATTTTTTTGAATCTGTCCCATAAGTACAGAGTAAAGAACATTTTTAAGAAGTGAAGGTTCTTCTAATATTCTATCCAGAAATCCTTCTTGTTCTGCAACTTGAGCTACCTGAGTAAATGCGTTTTCATTGTGATTATAGAGAATATCATATTTAATATCAATGCCAGGAGATAGTTCTGAATTTATTCTCCTCTCTATTTCTTTTTTTGCGGCGTTAGCCTTTGCAGGAGATGTAAACATTCCATTTGCGAAGAATATAGCAAACTTTTTCTCTTCAGCTCCAATGTTTGCATATATAGACAATATAACTATTAATAATAAAATTAGTTTTTTCATAAATTCCCCCTATTATCTGTTCGAATATTTTTCACACGCTACAGCAATTTCATTAGCCGTTAATGTGTTGGGTGTTCTTTTGTTGTATAGACTATAAGCCCTGCTAGCGGCGATAAGCCTATCCCCTGTATTTAAGAGAATTCCTTCCATTTTTGTTATTATATCATAAGCATTATCAGGATCCTCAGCATATAGGCAATCTACAGTTATATCTGAACTAAAATCTGCAATAATTTCTTCTTCCATATTCTTAAGTTCTTCATCCGATACCATGTATTTTTGGACGTTTTTTGCATAATCTGTTAATATTGCCTGCGCAGTTTTACTTTCAATTTCTTGTGCAATGAATCTTTGAGGATCATCCCGAACTCCGTCATTATCAGAATCAATTCCTCCTACTGTTTCTAATCCCTCTTCTCCTGGGTCTGGGGGAAGCCCTTCTGGTGTTGTATCGTTTGGAATTATGTCCGTGGCATTGTTTCGACAAGAAGTCAGTGCTATTGCCGATGCAATTAAAATCACTGCAATTAGAATCATGTAAATCTTTTTCATTTTGTCTCCCTTAATGAATTGTTGTTTATTATTAATAAGGCTTTTGTATATTTTATTTTTCTAGTTATTAACTAAACATTAACAATGCAAATTAACAACCAATTATTTTCAAAAGAAAGCCCGATGAAAATAAAATTTTCATCGGGCATGAGAATTGTTTTTTTAAATTACCAGCCTATTTTTATCGAAGCTCCTAAGAGACCGTAGTTCTCTGCTTTTTCTGTCATTATGTAGGTCCCAGAGTATGAACTTGTCAGTTCATATTCATATTCATCATGATGAATATAACTGTAATAAACTCCAAAACCTAAAGATAGGCTTTTTATGTACCACATTTTGTCTATTGCGATTTTAAACCCAAGTCCATTTTCACCTTCTCGTTCATTATTGTATATATCTCCTGTGTTCCTGTCGGTGAATTTAATATCATGCATAATATTTCCCAAAAGAAGGGCTTCTGTTCTGAGATTGAACGTAGAGGATAAGTTTCCGTTTTTTATTTTGCTACTTTCTATAATAACCCCAATAGCTATATAGGAGTTTTTACTGATGAGGTTTATATCACACTCCTCATGTACAAACGAGTAATTTTGATTGTACATTCCAATACCTGCGAAGGGTATGAAAAATGTAGCAGTCCTGTCGTCGGAAATTTTATTTGCACTCATCCGAACTCTTGGGCCCAGAATAATATCAGTATCGAAAATTAGCGCTTTGGCATCAAATAAATATTCATATTCTAATTCTATATTATCGGCATAATATAAATTACCCCTTGCATTAATAAGAAAAGATTCTGACAAAAGAAATTTCCCCTCAAGGTTTAAATTTGATGCCTGGGCGTTTGCCGCTTCCTGGGTTTCATCTTCAAATTCTATTGTGTATTCGAGTGCAGAAATTCCAACTCCTGCTGTCATTTTGAATACCGGTGAATCCACATTTCTTTCTTTGGCGGCTAATGAGCCTGCAGTAACTGTAAATAAAACTAATGTGATAATGAGAATTGTTAGTTTCTTCATAAGAAACTCCTTGAAATAAATTTACACTTCCATGCGGAAATGTATTATATAATCACTAATTTAATGGCTTGTTGTTTTCTAAAGTTTTAAATAATTATAACCATAACTATAATCATGACAAGGGAGATAGTTAAAAGTTCCATTTATTTCAAATGGGCAGCAATTATTGGCGTACCAATGGGAATTGTTGTTTTTGCTACATTGCTTCCTCTTTTTTTATTATATGGAAATGGTTCTATGCAAATAAGAATTGCTTCTGTAATTTTAGCAATTGGATATTTTATTATATTGAAAATTTCTTTGAAGAAATTTAAGGCTTGTTATCCATTTAGTACTCCTGTTTGGTTCAGCGATTTAGTTGGGTTTATTGTGCTTTTGCTCGGTGTTGGTCTTCCAAGTATTATCGCAAAATCATTTATTTCTTTTGAGCTTTTTATTTCAGTCGCACTTTTTTCATATGCTGCAAGAAGATTTTATTCGAAGAGAGTTAGGGAATTATCTCAATTAAAGCCCGATGCAAAGTAAAAAACAATGCACCGAGCTATACTTTCATTTTTTAAATAATTAGTATCATAATGTGAAAGAGAGGATGTTTATTCTTTCATCATCCCCTATAACTCCACTATAACTATATGCTTCGTTTTCAATTTGAATCATGACTCCATAATACGTTGGAGAAATTCCAGAGTAATGATGGATATAAATAGTGTATTCTCCATTTGGAGCAGTCCCTTCTGCCCAGAAAATGTTTTCAGGACCATAGCCATCGGTGTCGTCGTAATCTAAGATCCCTCCATCTTCTGACCGATTACTATACCAAATATGTCCATTTGGGGTCAACATATGTAAGTCTATATCAGCAGTAGTATCCCACGTTAACGTCACTTTGATATCGCCTTCACCTCCTCCACTAACTAAAGCTCCTTCGGCAAGTTGTATTTCGTCTTCGCGTTCTTCTTCCCATAGGGTTCCAGCTATTGAAACTGCACTTGCAACGGTAGAAATTCCAGATGTTTCTACATTAAGTGCAGTATGTGCAAGGAATAAAGCTCCACTGACAGCAGGGTCATCTATAATCAAACCTGCTAAAGAAATAAGTGCTCCTCCACAATATTTTATAGCTGCCATTCCAGCTGCAGGAGCTACGGGAGTAAACGTAGCTGCTATTGATGCTCCACAAAGAAATGAATCTATCGCAAATGTTCCAATTGCTAAAGTAGTACTTATGTCTGAGAATGCTATTCTAGCGGTATTTCTTGAAACCTCAGCATCAGCTATCAGATTTTGCATCATTGCAAAAGCATCAGCATCTATTGGAACATCGCGATGAATTTCCATGTTGCCTTCAATATCGAAAATAACAAAATCGAATTTACCTCCTACAACATTTTCAATAACGATTGTTCCAAAGTTGCCTGATATTCTGCTTGGCCAACCGTTTTCTCCAAAAGTCATTACGACCTCAGTACCTTCATAGTCATTAAAATAGGTAACCTTATTGTCTTTGAAGAAAAGTCTTTCATTGGCTTCATTCATGCTGTATAGTACAATTTCGCCGGTGTCGTATTCGTATGCTGCGAAACCTTGATCTGCAAGTTCTTGTGCAAGTTCTTCTTTGGATGCCGATTCCGGAATTTCCGTTGGATCTGGTCCTACTGTAGGCTTACATCCTCCAATCACCATCACCATCAAAACAATCATGAGAATTATTAGTATCTTTTTCATAGACACTCCTTAAAATAAATTTACATTTCTATACGGAAATGTATTATATGTAATCGCCAATTTAATGGTTTATTATTTTCAAAGAAAGCCCGATGAAAACAAGTTTTTCATCGGGCATGAGAATTGTTTTTTTAAATAGTGAGAGATTTAGAATTTTTGTCCGAATCCTATATTGAATGTCGGAAGGGAGAGTTTTCCGAAATAGTCGGTGTCTGCAATTGATTTTCCAATTGTAATTGTGAAGATGCCTCCATCGGGACCCATGTATTGGTAGCCAAATGAAAGGGAGAATCCAATGATATCTTCTTGCACAAAACATTCCTCTCCATCTGTGTATAGCCATGCAGCCTGAACTCCTATAAATCCGTATGTTGTTTCTATGACGATTCGATGATTGTCTCCCATGTATATGCGGGAACCAATAACAGTTCCGTTTGAGGATTCTGTTTCACCTATTCCGTCTATAGAGATTGATGGGAAATATCCTGCTCCTATGAAAATAGAGCTGCTTAAAAATTCATTATGGAAAAAGAATTCTCCCATAATTCCGTATCCGGCAAATGCATTTCCGTAACCTAATTCAATAGCGAAACCAGATGTTTTGTGTTTGTCTTCTATTGCTGCTTCTTCGGCAAAAAGACCTCCTATGGTTACCATAATCATGATAATGAGAATTGTTAGTTTCTTCATAAGAAACTCCTTAAAATAAGTTTACACTTCAATACAGAAATGTGTTATATATAATTACCAATTTAATGGTTTGTTATTTTCTAAAGAAGTCAAAGCTAAGTTTTGAACTGTAATAGCTTTGACTTTAGGAATTGATTTTGAAATCAAGTTATTTCTTTTTTTCTTTCGCAGATGCTTCCTGCGATGATTCCAAATAATAGTCCTAGAGATAATCCGCCGCAAAATCCTATTATGGAACTGGCTAGAAGATAATGGAAAGATTTGACTATAAATATTCCCGCTAATCCGAATGTGAGTGTTGCTGTGATTCCAAAGAAGATTCCGCTTACAAGTCCAAGTCCAAGATAGCCTATGATTCCTACTTCGTTGTTGCAATATCCTTTTAGATTGTTCATTCCGCCTTTTCTCCAGGAATGAAAACAGATTGTGGTTGTCGAGATAAAGAGATATTCCCCTACAAAGTTTAATATTATTTGGAGCTGAGATATTGAAGTTAGATCTTTTTTGGATAATAATCCCAACTCGTTTATTTTCCAGCAGTCCATGGTAAATAGAATGAAGGCGAGAGAAAATGTTAATGAAATAATGGTTATGGCTAATCTTACTGCACTTTTCCAGCCATTATTTATGATGTCGTTAACCATTACCATAACTACGACAGTGATAATTGCAATTGGTAATATATTTACCATAAGTTCTTCTCCTTTTAAGAATAATTGAATAGGCATGATTGGATTTGTGTCGATTATTTAGGTATTGTTTCCAAGAGTGTATGTTTAAAGAAAAGAACAGTCAGTCATTTGACTGACTGTTCTAATAAATTTATTCTAATGCAGCTTTACCAAATGGTCCGTATAGTTGAATCATTTCGTCATAAACTGGTTTGCCGACAAGGAATTCGTAAATTTCATCGGCTTTTTTACCTGGGTCGATATCGGCAAAAGAATCAGGATATAGAACTTTTCCGATGTAGTAAGCATTGGCAAGGACCGTTCCGTAGTTAGTGGTATACCAGTTGTAAGGAAGAACAAAATAAAGCTCATCATTTCTAACGGCTTTCATTAATTTTAATACTGGTTTGTTTTTGAAGTCTTCCATTACAAGATTATACCCATTGTAGTCAATGAATATTTTGTCGGCATTCCAAATAAGTAGCTGCTCGGGGTCGATGTAAGCATGTTCTGCTTCGACAGAAGAAGCAACATTGTTAGCATTAACAAATGCAAATGGAGCATAGTCTGGTTCTGTTGAGTCGATTCCGTGAGATCCTCTTTGTGAAACTCCACCGACGTAAACAGTTTCTTTGCTTTTGTTATTTTTAGTTCGGTCATCAAGATCTTTTATGGTGTCTTCAAAGAATGTTATTACTTCTTCGACTCTGTCTTCTTTATTTAAGACTTCTCCCATTAATCTTAAGGCAGCGAAAAAAGTTTTTATGTTGTTGTCTAAATCTCCGTAATCAATACAAACTACGGCGCTACCTGTTTTGTTTTGCATATTATCTGCTATCCTGCTTTCATTCATGTATGTAGTAAATATTACTTCTGGGTTTAGAGCAGCAATGGCTTCTGGGTCATTTCCCCTGAGTCCTATTGTCGGGAGTTTAAGCAGTTCGGGATGAGCAAAGGTATACGGTCTTCCACCTCTGGCAAACATTTCTTCGATACCGATAAGTAAGTCAGTAGCTTGGAGATAAACTAACAATCGAAGTGTCCCGGAATTTATCCCAATTATGCTGGTTACGTTGTCGGGTACGGTTACATTTCGATCTCTCATGTCAGTGATTTCGGCAGCACTCACCGAGAGACTTGTTATTAGCATTATTAAGATTATTAAAATTAGTAATTTTTTCATAAAGTTCTCCTTATGAATAGTTCGCATCCGATGATGGATGTTGGCATGAGTTTTGCCAGACTTGTTATGCAATTAGTTTATTGATTCTGTAAGATAAAAGAACAGTCAGTCAAATGACTGACCGTTCTGAAAATTTAATAGCAGTAAGTCCACATCAATGAATATCCGAATCTGGAATCAAATACATCATCTATACTGTTTTTAGTTGTAACTGCATCATAATGTATTTCCGCCACCAATCCCATTCCATTTACTTTTCCCGTGGTAATTAGAAAAGCTGGACCAACGCTTAAAATACTTAACGAATATTCATTAACAGAATATTTTGCAGTTCCAATATGTACTCCCATTCCCATTGAAGCCCAGTCCATACCTTTTGCTTTAAAGCTTTTTCCAAATCCCAAAATATTATCAAAAGATATTATATCCATGGCAGAATAATCTGTTCCGTAGTTGTCCATGATAAAAATTGACTTTGAAAGACTGGTAAATCCGGTGTATCCCCATTTGTCAGTAGCTGGAGCAGAGGCAGATACAATCGCTATATCTATATTCACAAGACTGTCATTGTCGCTGTCTTTTATTGAAAGTGAATTAAGTCCCAATCCGCCACCAATTAAACAATGTCTTTTGGATTTCGTGGGAGCTTCTGTTTCTCCCCCAGCAAAAAGATTTGATGCATTTACATATGTAATCATAATCATAATAAAAATTAGTAATTTTTTCATAAAGTTCTCCTTATGAATAGTTCGCATCCTATAATGGATGTTGGCATGAGTTTTGCCAGACTTGTTTTTATTTTTTATATTCCCTCCTAATGATTATTTGTTTTTGGAATAACGATTATATCGTTGTTATGTTTTATTAAATCTACCTTAATTTCATATACTGCTTCTACGGTTTTTTCATTGATTACTTCTAGACCTCCCTGTGTAAAAATTTCCCCTTCTTTCATCATGATTATTTTGTTGCAATATCTCAGAGCAAGGTTTAAATCATGAATTGCTAAAATAACCAACATTCCTTTTTTGGTTAGTCCTTTCAAGACATTAAGCACTTCTATTTGATGCTTGATGTCTAAACTTGAAGTTGGTTCATCCAGTAGGAGAATATCGGGTTCTTGATTGAGAGCTCTTCCGATTATGCTTAGTTGTCCTTGTCCTCCGCTAAGTTGATGCATGTTTCTCATTGCGATATCGCCAAGGTTTAACTCTTCAAGGATTGCGGATGTTTTTTGTAAATCCGTTTCGGTCGGTTTCCATCCTGCGTAAGGTTTTCTTCCCATTAAAACGATATCAAAAATTGTTGTGGTAAAGGTGTAGTATCCACGTTGAGGAACATAGCCGATTGTTCTCGCAATTTCATTTTGACTCATTGATTTAGTAGAGATGTTGTCTACCTGAACAAGTCCATTTTTGTGGTTCAAGATTTTGTTGATACATTTTATTAATGTGGTTTTTCCTGAACCGTTGGGGCCGACTACTACTACAAAATCATTTTTATCAGCAGAAAAATTTATTTCTTTGAGGACGGGGGTTTTGCTATATGAGAACCACAAGTCTTTTACTTTTAATTTTTTCATATTAACCCTCCTTTATACCTCTTATTAATAGGTAGAGAAATAACGGTGCTCCAAGAAATGATGTGAGTATTCCAACTGGAAGAACTATGGGCGATATTATTGTTCTTGCTATGGTGTCAGATATTAGTAAAAATAATGCACCAAAGATTGCGGAAGCAGGAATAAGAAATCTTTCATTGCTTCCGATGATTCTTCGTACAATGTGTGGAACTACAAGACCAACAAAGGCAATAATTCCGAAGAAAGAAACTACTAAGGCTGTTGAGAGGGATGCGATGAGCATTCCCCAGAGCCTTAATCCTTTGACATTAATACCTAGGCTTTTGGCGGTTTCGTCTCCGGCGTCAAGTACGTTGTAATTAAAACTATTTTTTATAAAATATATTGTAGACGGAACTATTACTAAAGATAGTATAATAAAATCTTTCCAGTTCCCTCGTCCTAGGTCGCCAAATGTCCAGAAGATAATTGAGGATAATTGAATGTCGTCGGCAAAGTATTGCAAAGAGGTATATCCTGCTGTTGCGAGAGAGCCGAGTGCAATTCCTGTAAGTATCATTGTTTCGGGTTTGGCTCCTTTTAGTTTTGAGATGAACAGTATAAACATGCTGCTAATCATACTAAAGGTGAATGCAGATATGGTTATGATGTAGGGATTATTAAAAATAACTGCGTCGGTGTTGCTGCTGTGAGTACTTCCAGCTCCAAGTACAATAACCGCGAAGGCTGCTCCGAAGGCGGCGGAATGAGATATTCCGAGCGTGAAGGGAGAGCCTAGTGGATTTCTCAGAATGCATTGCATTGCTGCCCCAGATATTGCTAAGGCGGCACCTGCTAAAACTGCACTGAGTACTCTTGGTAATCTGATATGAAAGATTATTTGTGAAAAAATTTCATTTTCACCTTTTCTGGCGATTCCTAATAATACTTCACTCAATGTCATTTTCATAGAGCCCATTGTTAGTCCAATTAAAATAAATAGGCTCAGGAGGATTGAAGTTATTAGGAGGAAAATAATATTTTTTTTAATATGTTTTTTGTAATCAGTAAGAATTTTGTTCATAGTTTTCTCCTTTAATTTTATTCTACTCCAGATATTAGAAGTAGTTTTCAAGACCCTCCAATAATTAAATTGAAGGGCTATGAAAATAATTTTATTTATTTAGGGTCATTATTAACAAACCCAAAAACAAACCCAAAAACAAACCCACTAATAAGCCCATAAACAAGTCCATAAACAAGTCCATAAACAAGTCCAAAAACAAGTCCAATAACAAGCCAACCAACAAGTCCAACAACAAGTCCAACAACAAGCCCAATAACAAGACAGCTAACAAGCCCATTTTCTCCAATCTTTTTCAACTTCCTAAATCCGCCTTTCTTCCAAGCGTAAAAACAAATTGCAGTTGAGACAATAAGGCAATATTCAATTAACAAGACTGGAATAACCAGAAGAGAAGATAGTTCTTCTGAGGAATAAAATTCCTTAAACCATTCAATGATTAGAAATCCCAGTATAATTGAGGCTGTGATGGAAATCAAACCAAGGCTGAATCGAATTGCATCTGCTAAATTTTTGCATCTGCAATAACCAATTGTAATCATAACTGTAATAATAACAAGTCCAATTGTAAAGATAATGTTCATAATTTTCTCCTTAAAGATTTTATTTGAGAATATTTTCTCATCTGTGTACATAATAATTATTACACACACAGAAAAGAAGCGGTTAATTTCTTAACCGCTTTGGGATTATTTTGCACCATGAGATTTGAGAAGTTTAATTATTTTCTTATTGCCATACTTTGATGCAACAGTAAGCACAGTCCAGAAATTATTATCCTTAGTATTAACATCCGCCCCTTTCTCAATAAGTAGCTCAACGATGTTATCATATCCATGAAAAGAAGTCCACATCAATACAGTCCAGCCATTCTTATCAACAGCATTAACATCAGCCCCAGCACCAATCAACATCTTAACAATGTTATCATATTCATTGCCAGAAGCCAACATCAATACAGTTCTTCCATCCTCATCAACAGCATTTACATCCGCCCCCTTTCGTAATGCTTTTTCTGTTATTTTGATATCACCGATTCTCGCGGACATTAATAACATAGCATTAGCTCGTTCTTTCTTCATAACAATCTCCTTATTTAACTACTCCGAAAAGAACCAATGATCCTAATAATTCGAAGTTAGTTTAATTTTATTTGAGAATATTTTCTCATCTGTGTATATAATAATATTTCATATACACAGAAAAGAAGCGGTTAATTTCTTAACCGTTTTGGGAATTAATAGTTTAAGCGATTCAATTTTATAAATGCCATTTCTTTAGCTTTTGAATCTTCTTCTGCAAGTCCAATAATATCAAAAAATTGTCTCCTGTTCTTTGCTAATTTAACTGCGAGTAGAAGAATATGATTAAGAAGTTGCGGATGGGATTTAATCTCAATAGCTATTTGGATAACTTCATCAAACTTTTCATTTTTTTCTGCCAGTTTTTCCCTTTTCTTTATGGCTTGTAAATAAATGCCTGGAAAATTTATTTTTGAATATAAGCAAATAGCTTTTAATTCAAGATTATTTTCTGTTTGTTCAAGCATTTGTATTAATACCATCCTTAACAATCTGACATTCAATTTTTCAAGGAATATTTTTTTACTTTGACAAAATTTATCTGAGAGTTCTATTGCGTTTTCGAGTATTTTGTATCGGAGGTTTTTATATCCGAATTTGTTTTTACATTCTTGATAAAGTTTCCAGATTTCATCAAATGTTTTAACTTTTTTTGATTGTAGTTTTATTTTTCTCTTTTTCATATTAGCTCCTTTTGCTTGGATTTGTTTAATAAAATGAAGTTGACCCCTAAAGGATTTGAACCTTCGCCTATGTCTGGTTGGACACTGCTCTGCCATTAAATGGAGGGGTCGTTTGTTGGAAGTTATATTTCCAACGGGATAATTTTACTAGATGTCTTTTATTTTGACTATTACGAAAACAATAATGAGTAGTCCCGAAATAATTGTTTGGGGAGAAATTCTTTTTTTGCCGTCTTCGTTTTCGTAGGTGAATCCATAGATGCAAGTTATTATTACAATTACAAGTATTCCTGCGGATGCAATTGTTATGGTTTGGCTATAATGTCGAATCCATTCTGCAATCACCTTGTATGTTCCTTCTGCAATAAATTTAAGTTCAAATGCAGCTATAAGGACTACTGTAATAATAGCTTTTAATGCCGGGATAAGTTTTTCTTTGTTCATGATTTTCTCCTTTGTTATTTTCTCCTTCAAGCTATTTATTTAGAATAGCTTGAAGGAGAACAGGCTTACAATTTAATTGTAAGCCTGTGAATTGTTTAGTAAATTATGCGAGTTCGTGAGGTTCTTCTGCCTGGATATTTTTTCAGTAGTTTATTAACCCTTGCTTCGAAATCTCGTTTTTCTGAAAAGGAAAGGGCATTATAAATTTTCCATCCAAGAGAATTTGGTTTTGGGACTGGATTCCCATTTTTTGAGGACCAGTGTTTTTTGTTGAAACGATTTTTTAAATAGTTGTCTGGATTGCAATTTCTGGGAAGATGCTTAAGACTGAGAGGGTTTGTGATTGTTTTGTTGCTCATTTTGATTCTCCATATAAATTTATTTTTGAGTATTCATACGAATACCCTTTATGTTTGGCAGGGTTTGATTCCTGACTGTATGTTAGACATGTGATTTTCTCTTGTTTGTGATTTTTATATAAATTGTTTTTATTCCGAGGGTGATAATGATACTCAGTATGTATGATACAATAAAATAGATTATCCAGAAAAAACAATTCTTTGCAAATCCTTTTGGTATTACATTCATGATAAAATATGAATTCTTGAAGACAATTCTTATACAGATGCCCGCAATAAATATTATCAATCCAATAAGAATTGCTATGTCTTCGAAAATAATATCTCTATTGTGAGGTTTTTCATAATAACTTAACATTTTTCTCTCCTTGATTAATTTTGTTTGAATGTATATTTAGTTCCTCCTTTTTATAAGTGATATATCTCCCTTGACTTTATAATTATTGGAGATACTGTGAGCTACGTTTATGTTTAAAATAATAAGGTTGCGCAAATTGTATTCCTTTAGATACTACAATTCGCAACCGATGACAAGCTAGTCCTTAATCTAGATGTGTTATAGGCATCTGATTACTCTAATAAAAATAAGGAAACTGTTGTACTTGAAATCCAGCAAATCTGCTTAAAACCTGTACATTATTGAAGCTGCGGCATAGGTTCCGTATGTTTTTGTATTGGGATCGACGTTTATACTTGTTGTATATTCGTCCCAGCTTTTATCAGAGTAGACATATCTATCAGTTATAGAACCTTCTATTGAAGTAATCCAGCTGACACTGTAGCCAACTTCAATTCCGAATTCAAGACCTGGTACTCTTTGAAAGGGCTTAAAGTCGATACCAACAAATAGAGGAGATTCAATCATTGTAATTGATCCTTCTACGGTAATCGTGCTGCCGTATTCATCATAGCCGTATTCACCATCGAGGTTTAGGAACATCACATTGAGACCAATACCTGTATATACATCAAAGAAATCTTCTTCAATGAAGGCATATTCTCCACGGATACCAAACCCTATGGCAAAAAGTCCTACGCTGAGTGTTTCACCATCTACTGGGAAAATAGTTTCCGAATCTGAATTTGTATATCCAGTCGAATCTTTATAATCCGTGCTGATCTCAATAGTTGGGTCTTTGAGGAAAAATCCATTGTTCCCAACAAGAAGTCCAAGTGTAAACCTGCCAGCTTCAAATTCTCCAGCAACGCCTTCCAATGAACCGCTTTTTTGAATACCCACACCAAAATGAGTGTCCTGGGAAAAAGCTCCGATACTTACCAGTGCGATGAGAATAAATGAGATAATGAGAATTTTAGTAAACTTCATAAGTTTACCTCCTAAATTTTATTACACCTCATACGAGATGCTCCATATCCAGCGAGATAATGAATCTCGACTTTTCAAGTAGATACTATAGTAATGGATATTTTGAATAGATTATGAATTACAAATTTTTTTAAGATTTCTTATCAATCTCTTCACTTCTATCTTTTGAAAAAATGATAAGTCGTTAAGCTGCTCAGCTTCAATTTTTTCTACTTTTTTTAGAGTAAACTTTTTTTGATTTCTTAATTTCTCTTTAATTTCAGCTTCAAATTGCTCAATTTCTTTTATAAGGGCTAAGGCTTTATCTAAATTCTCCAACTTTTCTTTCATATTTTTCTCCTAAAATTTTATTACTCAACTATATAGATGGGCTAACTGTAAATGTTATGCCGCCCTAGGCTTCTGACACCTAATTAAGAAGTACTTCTTCGGACGGAAGGCTCTAAGCCGTTAGGGAAATCATGTTCCCTTAGTTGTTTGAGTTTTGATAGAGGAGGTCTCAACCCTTCTGTGTATTAAGAATTGTTTTGCAATCCGGCTGGAATTACAGACTCTGAATATACCTGCGTCTTTTGTCCCTGGCCAAATTGCCTCTTCTTTCTTCTGCAATCGTTGCAGCAGTTCTGTCATCTCTTTTCCTGTCCGAGATGTTATTCTCTTTGATTATTCTCTGCGTTGCCTCTTCTCTTTTTCCCATATTTCTCTCCTCGCTCCTTAGAGCTAATTATTCTTTGGAAACTGCTTCCATGAGCTCATCAATCTCTTTTTGAGAAAGTACTACGTCTTTAGATAATAATGCTTCATGTAGATCTTCGAATGTTATATCTAATCCGAATACTAAGTTTACAGAATGCCTGACTTTTTCAGGGTATTCCCCAAGGCGTATATAAAATGAGAACATTCTTACCATTGCAGCCTCGTTATCTGTCAAATCAGAGTGGATAATTAAATCCTCTATAATTTGTTTTGAATATTTCGGATCGGTCCCATTCATAAGTAGTATTAGAAGTACTTTGACCACATAATGCGTATCCGTCCTAATATTATCTTCTAATGTCAGCAGGCCAGTCTTCGTGCCAGTATTGAGGTGGTTGAGCATTTCCAAAGCAAACTTCTTGAGTTGTCTTTTACTTTCATAGAATTTTTTTACATTCATTTCTTTTCTCCCTAAAATTTTATTACCCAACTATACAGATGGGTTTAACAATAAATGTTATGCATCCAGCGAGATAATGAATCTCGACTTTTTGAGTTGATACAATAGTATTGGATGCTTTTGGAATTAAACAGTTACTGAAGAGCTTTTGTGGTATCAAAGTAGAATATTATTTTGCTTTGTTTCGTCTTTATTCCAAATGACCACCATCCGAATTTATTTTCAAAATCCAGTTTTTCAGCATAGCTTCTATTTGATGGAACAGTGGTTCCTGCAATACGGCTCTTGCTACCGTCTTCAGCATGGAATAAATAAAATACCGATATCTCGTCACTCTGGACTGTCTGGACAGAAATAAATGGTGGAGTTAAATCAGTCTTTTTTACATCTGAATATAATATAATATTATATTCAGTAGTGTTAGAAACACCTGGCTCAGACTCTGATTCAATTATAAGAGAAATTAAGACTACAATAGCACATATTGCACCAAGTACAAAAGCCGCATTAATTATTCTTTCCCACTTCTTTTTTTGATTTGTATCTACCCTTTTGTAAATTCCAATTCCAAGTGTAAATAGCCCGACTCCCAAAACTGTCAATATAATAATTATCATGACACTCTCCTAAAATTTTGTTACACTTCCATACGAAAATGTTATGCCGTCCTAGGCTTTTGACACCTAATCAAGAAGTACTTCTTCGGACGAACTAAGCTCTAGGCCATTGGGGAAATCATGTTCCCTTAATTGTTAGAGTTTTTGTAGAGGAGGTCTCAACCCTTCTATAAATTAGTTAATTAACGCTCCAGGTTATCTAAGGTGACGAATAAGTCTCTCGAATTCCTTTATTGCTTTATCAAGATTAATGTTGTCGGTATAAATTTCATTTTCTAAATCGACAACATTAGATTTGTCTGGAAGTTCTAAATGGGTATCCATTAGACGCCCAGTTATGGAAATAAAGAGTTCGGAAGGTTGCCCTAGAAATCCTCTTTCAACAATTACTCTGTTTATTTCTTTTCCAGAATTAACAATCAATTCCTGAAGACGGTACTGAAGGAATATAAGTTTTTCAATTTTTATAACCTTTAGTTCTTTTTCAGCTTCTTCCAAATAATATTCGTGCGTATTCACCTCCTTTGTAGCTATTATTATTTTCCGATTTAATTCTTTTAACATGTTCATTTCTTTTCTCCTAAAAATTTATTTCTTTTTTACAAAAGATTCCGTCTGAGTGGATTCGAACCACCAACCTTTAGATAAAAATTCTAATACTCTTGCCTCGAGCTACAAACGGATGATTTTTTTATAAGAAATCATGTTCCCTTAATGTTAGAGTTTTTTTTAAAGGAAGTCTTAATCCCCCTGTTAATTAAGAATATGTTCTTACAAGGAATTCGAATTAAGATTTGAATTCCTTGTAAGATATTAATTCTTTATTCAGAATACTCATAGGTAGTAGAATCCCCATTCCAGTCAGTCACCTTAACCAACAACCCATCCCCATATTCATAGGTAATATATAGTCCATCCCAGTAAGTCGCCTCAACCAGCAACCCATCCCTATATTCATAGGTAGTAGAATCCCCATCCTCGTCAGTCATCTTAATTAACAACCCATCCTCATATTCATAGGTAGTAGAATCCCCATCCTCGTCAGTCATCTTAATTAACAACCCATCCTCATATTCATAGGTAGTATACCATCCATTCCAGTCAGTCGCCTCAACCAGCAACCCATCCTCATACTCATAGGTAATATATAGTCCATTCCAGTCAGTCTTTTTAACTAACAACCCATCCTCATACTCATAAGTAACAGAATATCCATCCTTGTAAGTCTTTTTAACCAGCAACCCATTTTCATACTCATAGGTAATAGAATCCCCATCCTTGTTAGTTTTTTTAATGGTCTTAATTCCCGGCTTGCATTTCAGCATAGGATTTTCATTAAGTAAAACTTTCCAAGATGTTTCTTTGTTATTAATTTTTTCCATCTTTGACCTCCAGTCAATTTTAGTGATTTTTAACGTTATATATAATTCCCACTTTTTTCAAAAGTGTTATTTTCAAAGTTTAAAATAAGTAGCTTCTCCAAAATTTATTTTGGAGAAGCTACTGTTAACTGCCAAATTAATTCTTTATTTTTTTGAGTTCCATTAGTTCTTTTTTGGCAGCTTCACTTTCATCAACATATTCGGTAAGTTTTTCCAGCATGTCAAACCATGAATGAGCTTTTACAGTATCATAAAGTTTTTCATTTATTCCAAGAATTTCTCTCATTTCTTTATTTGAACGACTTATAAAAAAATCTTTCGAAATTAGTTTGCCATTTTTATCAAGATGTAGTTTATCTTTGACGCAGGCTTTTAATACTGAAAGGTTTTTTGTATATATTGTATATTCTAGTGGGTCTAATAATCCATTTTCTGAAGAAACAAGACCTTTGAAACTAACACTCCTTAGAATATTATAATATTTCAAGTTTCCATATCTCCCAACCCACGAAGTGATTTCATTAAGTACCGAATGATGATATATAGAGCAATATTCAATAGCATCGATATCTATTTCGATACTTTCCATAATTTTTTCAAAGAGAAAAAGGGATTTTTCCCTTTTTATTACATTAAGTAAGGCTGTGGATACTGGGAATTTGTATTCACAAAGAAGAATCATTAATTCTTCAACTCTTCCATATACAACAGATAACTTTAAAATAGTATCCATTGTGATATCATAGTGAGATTTAACCCACATATTTTCTGGGAGGTCGTTAAAGATTTTCTCCCAGCTGCTCCTATCTTCACATTTTGTTATGCGGTTTTTGAAATCAAATCTTGCTTTGATTATCGCTTCCTGGTTCTTTTTTCCCTGGTTTCCCCCCAGAATGCTTTTAATTGCCACAATAATAATTGTTACAATTAAACTTGCCGCAATTAAACTTGCCAATAAAACTAATAATCCTTTAATCATAATAAGTCTCCTTGCTCTTTTTGAGCGTTTTGATATTTTTCTCCCGCACGAATGATATCAACGATATCAGTGCCCGAAGCAAAGACTACCAAGCTACTTTGCCGGAGAGGCACCCCGATGGTTAATAGGGGGTGCCTTTTTGTGTGATTAATCTGTATCGTTTTCTATGGGTTCGTTTACCCATTTTATAGCCACCACGAGTCCCTTAAAGGCTACGTAGAGTAATAATAGTGCTAGTATTGTTAACACTATTATTACAAATCCGTGGCACCATATTCCTATTGTGGGGATGTTTTCGTTTATGCCGGGCATCTGTAAAATTCTTGTAATAATTCTGCCTGTGAAGTATGGCAGAAATATTATTCCTGCGAAGCATTCTATTATAATACTTGTCCTGCGAAGTTTTCTTTTGATTGCTTTTCTCATTTTCTTTCTCCAATATTTAACTGCTCTAAAAAGAATCAGATTCTTATAATTAGGGTCAGTTCGTTTTATTTTACTTATTCAACTTATTCATAAGAATTAATTGAATAGTTTGAAAAGGTGCAGGCGCATAATTTTTATTTTATTGCCTGCTGTTCATTGCTTTGTTTCTTTTATCTATGCACACATAATACACATAGAAAAGAAACGGTTAGTTGATTTAACCGCTTTTGAAATTACCTCTTATGAGGAATGTTAATTCGAGAACCTCCTTTATTCCAACCAGGTACAATCTTAGCTTTTTTGACATTATTAATGAATTTAATTCTTGGATCATCCGACCTGAGATCTGTATTTGTCAAAACATAGTTCATTAACTCTACAAAATCTTTCATGGTAATTTCATAATCACCGATAAAAATTAATTTAGAAAAAGAAGTTGCAGGAGTCATAACGCGTAAATTTTCTGGCTTTGTTCCTTGATTAAGTATTAAAGACATAATTACCTCCATAATAATTGTTTATTTTAGTTTTAATTTTTTAGTTATTCTGGACAGAGCTATGTAAATCCACTTGTAAAATTTCGCGATTTTTTTCGCATTTTAATCTCCTTTTTGTTGGGTTGGGATTTTTTCTTTTAATCCCTCAGTTTCTTTTTGTCTTCTGATGTGAGTTTTGGACTGGGTGTGGTAGGATTTGAACCTACGACTTCTATATTTTAGTATAGTACTCTACCTCTGAGCTACACACCCTGTGAAAATATTTTTTCAATTAGAGATTTTCAATTAGATGTATAAGTCGCTGCGAAAATTATCATATGTTTTTTTGCATTTCAATTCATTAAATCGGCTTAATTTAATTTTTGAAGATAATACAATTTGGATAGTTAGTTTTTTTAATCATAATAATAATAAGTATTAGAAAACCAATTTTTGTCAATGAATTTTTCATAATATTCTCCTGTTTTAACTGCTTTAATAAGAATCAGATTCTTGTAATTTAAAGTCAGCTTTATTATTTTACTCATTCAACTTATCTGATATATAATCAAGATAGTTTGAATAAGCGCAGGCGCATAATTTTATCATTATGGCCTGCTGTTCATTGCTAACGTGCTTCATTAATATCACAATCCTATTTAGCAATCGGCAACTACAGAAGTATATGTATACCCCTAATTTATTTATGGCGTGTCGTTTAAGTTGAACATATAGATGTATAATTATTATATTGGTGGCATAATTTGCATTTTCTCCTTTTTTGTTTATTTTGGTTGATTAGTAATTTGTAGCTATGTAAATCCACTTGTAAAATTTCGCGATTTTTTTCGCATTTTAATCTCCTTTTTGTTGGGTTGGGATTTTTTCTTTTTATCCCTCAGTTTCTTTTTGTCTTCTGATGTGAGTTTTGGGCTGGGTGTGGTAGGATTTGAACCTACGACTTCTATATTTTAGTATAGTACTCTACCCCTGAGCTACACACCCTGTGAAAATACTTTTTTAATTAGATGTATAAATCGCTGCGAAAATTATCATATGCTTTTTTTATTTTTTTATTTCAATTTATTAAATCGGTTTAATTTAATTTTTGAAGATACTGCAGTTTGGATAATTAGTTTTTTAATCATAATCATAATCATAAGCATTAGAAAACTAATGTTTGTCAATGAAATTTTCATAATATTCTCCTTGTTTTAACTGCCTTAATAAGAATCAGATTCTTGTAATTTAAAGTCAGCTTAATTATTTTCTTTTCTGTGTATATAATAATAAATTACACACACAGAAAAGAAGCGGTTAATTTCTTAACCGCTCTGGTATTATTCTGCACCATACGCTTTAAGAATTTCCGCGATTTCTGAATACCCATTCCATTCGGCAAATTTCAATGAGCTTCTTCCATTTTCGTCTTTCATATTGATTTCGAGATTATCATTTTTTACAAATAGTTTTACTATCTTAATATATCCGTTATAAGTAGCATACATCAATCCAGTTCTGCCACGTGCATCTTTACTATTTATGTCCGCACCTTCTATTAAAAGTCGCTTTGTTTTCCATGTTCTCCCATGTATTGAAGCATTGATAAATTTGATGTCTAATTTATCTGGATTCATTTTAATTTTCTTCATTTCCATAGCATTTTGTAACATAGCATTAGCTCGTTCTTTCTTCATAACAATCTCCTCTTAATTTTTATTTTACTTATTCAACTTATTCATAAGAATTAATTGAATAGTTTGAATAAGCGCAGGCTAACAATTAAATTGAAAGCCTGCTTCGTTTTTAATTCTCCTTTTTTTTTCGAAGGTAATAAATCATTTCCTTCCTTTCCTTCTCACTCAATTTGCTTGGTTTAATTAAGTGGTGGAATTTAATGTTATAAAGATATTTTACAAGATTATGTAGTTTTACATATTCCATAAACCTCATTACTTCACCTGATACTTTGGTCCCAAATCTTTTCTCTATAATTCTTATAATATCGAGAGCCGACTTGCCATGTATTCCAAAGTTAAGACTTAGAATTGTATCCGGAAGAATTTCTCCTGTTTTGTTATTCTGCGCTAGAATTTCTGAAATAGCAGTTTTTAGTACTACAAAAATCAGAATTTCCCTTGTTGAATAACTTTTAATCAATTCTTTCATTTCTTTTCCCCTTCGAAAAATATAGAATTTTATAAGTTAGTTAATAACTAACAATTGAAATAATTAACGCCACACCGTTAAGATGTGACGTTAAACTGGTTATTCTGACGAAAGTTCAATGGCTTCATCAAAACTATAATCGGGATGAGTGAGCGTCAATCCCAAATTCATAAAATGGTTATTATTTGATGTCCATGCCGCACCTGATATATGTTTATTATTTCTTGAAATAACATATGTCGCAACATCATGACATTCATCATCCTCACCAACATATAGTTTTTCAAGCTGTTCAAAATCTTTAGATAATGGATAACCCATAATAGCCATATTGTCATATAAGATATTGATATGAACCCGAATTAGCTCATCATTAACAAAGTAATAAAAGACGTATGTATATATCCATAGTTTATACGGTTCAGGAAGACTTGAAAGATTCAAAGTTTCATAGTGTTGTTTCTTATGGAGCCATATTTTATTATCACTACTACCATAAATTTCAAAGAAACCACGCTCTGCTTCAAAAGCTTTGACTTCAGACATGCTATCGCCCCAAGGTATATCTCCGTATAAGATTAAATTTTCAGTAGCAGTCGACTCCTGTGCAAAAAGTGACAAGGCAGATATAAGCATAAATACTATAACAATTACTGTAAGTAAATTCGTTTTCATCTTTTTCTCCTTAGAAAAATTTATTTATTTATTTCAAAAGCTAATTAAGGATTGACTGTAATTTGAATTAACGTCACATTGTTAAGAGGTGACGTTTGAGAAATTCAACTACGGAAGAAGGGGATTATTTTTGTCAATAACCGCAGAGACTATTCGACCATTTTCAAAGGTAATTCTTTTTACCTTGTAGCCGATTTCTCTTTGTAGTTCTTCAAATACACTATCTAGTTCCGTACTATTTTTAAATATAGAGCCAATTTTGCAATTCACGCCATACTTCTTCTGAAGTTTTTTGGCTTTGATTAAGCTACGTTTTTCTTTAACTGGCCTTTCAACATTTTCCATAATATACTCCTATTAAAATTATTTTTACCAAATTTCTTTAGTTTTGGATTTTTTAGACACTTTTAGTGAGTTCAAAATTAAAATGAATGAAATTAAATAGATATTTTATTCCATTCATTCCTTTTGAGGAAAGTTAAAATTAAACTCAAAACAATAAGGAAAATATACAGGCAAACTGCAATGAAAAAAGTAGCTATTTGTATAACAGGGAACCATGCAGCTATAGCATCCATATTAAAGTAACCCATAGCGATTGCCATAATAGAACTAACCATCAACATAATACCGCTAAATTTACGCATGATATTTCTCCTTCAAATTTTAAAAAAACAGGAGTCTCTTGTAAAAATAAGAGACTCCTTTTGGCGTTACATAACCTGCACCCAAGTTACAGATAGATCATATCCCAGAGCTTCAGCATTCAAAACACCAACATCATCATTAAGTTCCCCAGTAAAATAGTAATCGATGGGAAGTTTAATGCCCAGGTTTTCGAAGAATTCCAGAAGTTCATTGTTGACATTTTCATAGTAAACTGGTGTTACCTTTAGTTCTGTTCCATTCAGTTCATAGATGGCAGCAATTCTGAACTTACCCATAACAAGTTTAACATACTCATGTTCAAAGATTTCTACAAAAACCGGATTAAGATACTTTTTAGGTATGTATACCGGTTTCCCATCTTTGGTGAGTTCCAGATTGGAAGCTTGCCAGATTGCGAGAGGTTTGTGTTCTTTTTCAACAACCTCTATAGCAGGTTTGGCGGCTACTTCTTCAACAACGGCTTTCGCAGCAACAGGTTCAGCCAGAGTTTCAACAACGGGTTCTTCTACTACGGTTTCTACTTTTTCTGTGGTAGCACAAGAAGCTAAAGCAAAAAGTAATACCAAGAGAACCAAAAAATATACTGTGTATCGTTTCATGATACACCTCCTATTTATCTTCACATTTTATGGAGATTATTATTTATAAGACATCAACGATGTCTCACCATCCCCACAATTGCTTCTTGGATTTTTTAGAAGTTAAGGGACCAACCTCTTTATTCACTAAGGATAAAGAAAGTTTTAATTTATAAAATACAATTCATTCTAATGTTTTTTCATATGGTAAATAAATAACAAAAAAAGGGCTTGTTTCAAAGAAACAGCGGCCCTAATTGTTAGAATTCAGATACTCCTAAAGTTATACCAATAGCGTGATAGTTTCTTTCGAAGAAGTATGCATGAGAAATACCGAGCAATATTCCAGAGGGCTTTTCACCATCCCCAAGTACAATGTTTAACCCAGATCGCATGTAGAAACCACTTCCAAGAGAATAGCTATCGTAGATTACACTATCATTTGGTGCACCACAATAATCTACACCTCTATAATGTCCAGTAGTAATGGTATAATGATGAAATGATTGTTGGAAATAAAAGCATCTTTCAGTTCCTTTTCCCAGTCTTACAAAGTATCCTCCATAAAAGAAAAACTCGCTGAAATCAATCCCTTGGAGCCTTACTGGATCCCACCAGTCTACGGTGATAGATTTACTGGGCATCGTCGCAAGCATTGAAATCCCAATAAGCGGACCAAAGCTGAATAAGTGATTCAACTCAAGAGCAAAAATGCCCATTTCTATAAAGATGGCATGCATACTTCTGCTGCTACCCTCGTAAAGATCCATGCCATTGTTACTTGAGGGAATGAAAAGTAATTGCCAGTTTTCAGGGATTGGTTCATTAAAGTCATCCATCATATCATTAGGATTAAGCAAAAAACTGATTCGCATCCCCCACTTAAGATTGTCCACAGGGACAAAATTAACATCAACCGCGAAGGCATTAGCTGAAATCAAGAGAATCATAAACACAAAAAAGATCTTTTTCATAACACACCTCCAAAATGGTTATTTCAAATTTATAGCCAAAAAATTCTAAAGAATCTTATAATAAAAAAGTCATTCATAATATTTTTTTGTTTAGCTATCTTGAAAAGAATCAACGATTCTTGTAAATTAGAACTGGCTTAATTTACCTCCTAATATAGAATACATTAATTTTTAATCACGTATTTCACGTGAATATCAGAAATAATTTATATGGAAATACCTTATTTAGGGTATTTCGGTAAAATAATATAGTTGCTATAAGCTTGTCGCTTGAGAATTTTTTTTGAAATAACCTATTTCGCAAAATTTTTATTTTTCGCTTAGGGTATTTCTTTTGGGATTTTCCACTTTGTTTCTTGAGGGTTGAAAATTCAATTTTTTTATTGAATTGTTATTACTTGTTTTTATGTTTTGTTTGTGGAAATTTTTGTTTGTGTGAATGTGAATTGTTAGTTAGTTGGTCTGATAATTTTTTTCCAACCTTTGTCATATTTTATTTCATTAATTTTAATTAATCCTTTTTCTATTAATGTATTTTTTACATTAGTTCCTTTTCTAGTTGAAAGATTAATTTTTCGATATACTTCAACTGTACTAAGTTCATGAACAGGATTTTCGCGCAAGAATTTCATAAAGACTTGCTCGTCATTAGTTAAGCTATTATCTTGTGAGTTGTTACTACTTTTAAATGTTACTACTAGTTGGTTTTCAAAAACTTTGTTTATCACGGTCATAATATCAAGACTAGTATACTTACCTTGAGTTTTACTTTTTTCCAAGATTTTTTCAATTTTTTCAAGTTCAATTCCAGCCTTTAAATGTTCAATTGTAAAATCATGAATCATTTGTTGAACATCGGTAAATGAATTCTTTGAATTCATGGGGGGTGTAATTCTGCGGAATCTACTGGTCTGGGGTGAGCGGGTGAGCGGGTTGGTGGTTAGGTGAACTTCGTTCACGATTATTTTTTCGGGAACATTGTTGCGTTGTTCTTCGACGCTTGTTGATGATTGAGTTAAGTTATTTGTGGTAGGTTCTGTTTTAATTTCGATTGGTTTTTTCTTCGGTGCAAGTGGAGATTCTATTTCGGAGTTGAATTTAGTATCTACTTTTTCCCCATAGTCGTGGTTTAACATCATGGCTTGCATTCTTGCTTTTATGTCGGCATTTGATACATGTTTATCTCGCAAGTCAACATTTGGTACTTCAATTAAGAAAGGCATGGTATACCGTTCCGCTAGTTTTACAATGGCATTTCCTACGGCTAATTGTGAGAAATAATTTTTACTTTCTTTAATATCCATTATTCCACTAATATCAAAAATATCTTGGGGAAGTTGTTGTTGAAATGCTATGTGACAAGCAGAGTTTCCTTTTACTGTGTCAGAAATTTTTGAAATATGCTGGTCTAGGCAAACTAGGCTAGTTCCATATTCTCGCATTTCTCTGTATATCATATCTGTTGTTGATTCGTTTGAGAAGCTTGTCGGTTTTTTTAAGAAGATATTATGTGCTTCGTCAACTATAATTGCGTGGTCGAAAGATTGGTTGGGGTGATTTTGTCTTGCTTTTTTTAGTTTGAAAATGTAGGTTAGTACAAATTCGCAGAAGAATGTTTTTTCAATGTTTCCTAGAGAGTTTAATTCCATTACAACTTTTTTGTTTAATAAATCTTCGACGCTAAAAGAATTAGTTCCTTTGTAGTTTACAACTTTTCCAAATTCTCCAAATGTTAAAACTGTTGCAACTCTTAAGGCTGATTCAATCCAACCCGATTCTCGGTTATTTACTTTATCCATTTTTTCCTCCAATCTCCATTTAATGTGATTCCATGTTGGATAGTTTTCACTGCCGTTGTAAATTCCCCATTCTTTGAAAGCTTCATCTAGAGTTTCTAATATTACTTTATGAACTCCAAATGATGCCGAGAAAGCTTCCGTTAAAAGGTCAGTTAATGTGTTAATCCATTCTTTTGGAGCTACTCCTTTTGGCGGACGATTGATGTTTGTCTTGAATAAGTTGCTTACAGATTCGTCTCCTACGGTAAAGGTCATTATATTATTATCAATGGCAGAAAGTGGTCTGAAAGATTTTTTCCAGTCGAAAATTAAATAAGGTTTTTTGTTCGCGTTTAGTGCTTCAATTATTTTGAATGCAAAAGTTGTTTTTCCAGAACCAGACATTCCTGTAACACAGATATGACGTGGCCAATCTTTTTCTCGTAGTTTAAAGGGGAAAAGTTTTCTTTTGGCGTAGCTGATTGTTGCTAATTCGTATGTTCCGTTGATTTGTTCTTCTCTTGGAGGTTCTAATAAAACGCCTTTGTCAAGTAATTGATTAAGATGTTTTTGGTAAAGAGCGTTTAGAATATGTACGATTTCTTCTCTATCGTCTCGTCCTTCTGCTATGGTATATTGGAAATAAATTTCATCTACTTTTTCTCCGAAGACGGGACGCAATTTATTACAAATTTCTTCAACTGATAATGGTCTTTGTATCATTTATTTTACTCCATACAAAACTTTGGCTTTGTACATTTTTTTAAGTATACCTTCTTTAAATCCAGCTTTCTTTCCAGGGTCAAAAAATTTAGTTTGATAATTAATAAGTTTTCTTGTTGATCTACTATCTAAATCGGTTTTGTCTTCAGTAATATACTTGATGTAACATTCTCGTGCTTTATTGAGTGCAACTCTTGCTTCTCTTCCATAATTTCTTTCCATCTTATTCAGTTAATATCTTTTCAAGCATTTCTGCTCTAGAAGTCTTTTCATTTATTTGTAGATTATGTTCACGAAGTTCTCTTTTTAGTAATGAGATATCTCTCCAACATCCTATTTTTTCATTAAGTTGTAATTCTGAAATATCTAGTTGTTTCTTTCTTAGTTCGGATCTTTCTCTGGCAAATTCAGAATCATCTTCTCCTTTTGGGGCATTTTCTAATAGAAAATTATTGATGCTACTTTTCATGGCTTCGCCTTCTTTGATGAATCGTCCACTTAAAGTATTTCTTTCGCCAATCATTTCTTTAATTTCTGTTACTACGTCCTTTAAAGAGTCAATCTTTGCTTGTCCTACGGAACTAAAGTTTTCAGAGGAGGTATTCCACGTATTTCCCCTAATAGGATTTTGAGGTATTTCGTTTATTTTGAGGTTTTCCATGATGAAATAACCTATTTTGGCTATATAAATGTTTCTATTTGTTGTTTCTTTAAAGGGGTAACAATTTAGATATATTTTGGATAAATCTTAGGTTATTAAGTTTAATCTTCTTGATTTTGAAAAATAGGATGTTTTATTACTCTATAATAATTTCCTTCTTTTGAGTCGTTTTCAAATCCTAGAGATTCAAATAGCAACATTGACTTGTAATTATCTTCGTGAATTTTTGCTATAGTTGGAATACCTACATTTGTAATATTATTAATGAGTTCTTTTGCATGTCCTTGATTTCTGTTGTTTTCGTTAACTGCAATTATTCTAAGATATCTTCTGAATCCATTGTCTTCATAGGCAGCGGCAGCAACTATATTGTCTGATGTTAAATTATTTCTTACTATAATACTATTTTCATCTTTTTCTAGGCTTGATACAACATGGTATCCATGATCTACTCTTGAAAATAATGAATCTATTTCTTTTTCTTCTGTTGTTTCATAAGGTCTTGTCTCGAAGTTATCGAGTCCAGCATCATTAGTATCGTTATTAATTGCAAGATATTTGTTTGTAAGTTCTGGTGTCCATCCGCCATTTTTTTCTGCCTTTTCTATTATAGAATCTAAACTTTCTATAAATATATTATGATATTTATCTTTATAAAGTTTACTATTTGTTGTTTCTGTGAAGTAGTGACACTTATTTGAAAACCACTATATCTCTAGAAATAAATTGATCTGGACGAGATTCTAAAATTGGTTTTATATAAACTTTCAATCCAGTTTTTTCTGCTACCGTATGTTGACACAGATTATTTAAAGCTAAATATATTAACAATGAAATGGAAGATGGAAAGAAGTTAGTCATTTTTCAAGATAAGAAGATAAGAAGAATTTGGCATAATAATGAATGGTATTTTTCAGTAAGTGATATTATAGCGGTTTTAACAAATAGTATTGATCCTGTAGCATATTGGAGAAAATTAAAGCAAAGGCTAAATGAAGAAGGAGATAAAACCGTGACAAATTGTCACGGTTTGAAAATGCTTGCTCCAGATGGAAAATTAAGATTTACAGACTGTGCAAATACAAGATCTCTTTTCAGAATAATACAATCTATTCCTTCAAAGAAAGCTGAACCATTTAAGCAATGGCTAGCACAAGTGGGATATGAACGAATCGAAGAAATTCAAGATCCAGAACTAGGGCAGAACAGAATAAAAGAATATTATCAGCTTAAGGGATACCCAAAAGAATGGATTGATAAAAGACTTCGTGGAATTGCAATACGACAAGAACTAACAGATGAATGGAAAAATAGAGATATTAAGATGCAAAAAGAATTTGCAATTCTGACTAACGAAATTTCTAAAGCAACATTTGGTAAAACAATTGGAGAATATAAAGATTTTAAGGGACTTGATAAAGAAAATCTAAGGGATCACATGTCTGACTGGGAACTTATTTTAACAATGTTCGGAGAAAAAGCAACAACTGATATAACAAAAGAAATTAATTCTAGGGGATTTGAAGAGTGCCAAGATTCTGCGAAAGAAGGTGGAAATGCCGCAAAAGAAGCAAGAGAAAGCGTAGAAAAACGTTTGGGAAAATCAGTTATTTCTAATGAAAATTATTTATCGAAACAAAAAGAAAATAAGACGTTAGAATAATAAAACTTTACAATTTTTCATTTGAAAACCACTATATCTCTAGAAATAAATTGATCTGGACGAGATTCTAAAATTGGTTTTATGTAAACTTTCAATCCAGTTTTTTCTGCAATTTTTTGAGCATCTGTATGAAAGTCTCTAATAGTTGGAAATGTAATTGCTATATTTGCTTTTGGTTTTTTTACTTTTGCTAGTTTAGACAGAATTGGAATCATATAAGCTTCAAAGTTTCTAATAATTTGTTTTGCTTCATTATCATTTGGTTTCTTTCTTAAAACTTTTCCTAGTGGAGTTTCGGTTGCGATTCCTGAAAATTGTAAATCAGGAGTTTTTCTTGAGTCTTTATTTTCAATGGTATACTTTGAATTAAATTTGTAATTTTCTTTCATCCATTCCAAATTTGCAATAGCATCAATTGTAGCTTGTTTATCTTTATCTATTCCATGAACATTAATTCCTTTAATTAGAGCTTCTTGTAATATCCCGCCAACTCCACAAAACGGATCAAGCATTAAATCTCTAGGCTTAGCTCCAGACAGGTTAATTAAAATCTTAGAAAGTCTAGGTGAAATAGCTAAAAGCTCTCGTCTCATTGGTTTGTTCATATCACGATTCTTAACGTCTTTGCTGTCATATTCTTGCGTAGAAGTTCCAAAGTAAGTAACGCCAGCATCTTCATAACAAAATATGTAGAATTCAGCCTTAGGAATATTGATTTTACTTCCGTCTTGCATTTTCAATTGTTTGCTTCCGTGCTTTATCGTAGCCTTTTTCTTTCGTTCTTTAAATTTGTTTTTTAGGAGTTCTTCATCAATATTTCCAAAAATTCCGTAAGAAAATTTGTCTGCGGGAACAATTTCAATAGACTCTAAATGTTCTTCTAACTTTTCAGGAGTCCCCTCAAAAGTAATTTCTCCGAGCCACATAATCCCACCAAATTCTTGAATGTTAAATTTTTCACCTTCATTAGTTTCAATAATTAAAATATTATCTCTAAACATAATTTCTTTGTGCTCTCTATTTCTAGTTTTTAGAAATTCTAGTATTTCTGCCCTAGAAAGTTCAGGGTTACGACCGAGGATAAAAAAGGTTTTCATGATTATAAGAAATATTGATGATATATAAGTTTAAGCTCTTGAAGATTTACGCTGTAATTGGAGTTTCGAATTTTACAGTTTCTGTTCCAACTTTGCAAGCTAATCTTGCTTTAGAGGATTTGATTAATTTTCTAGCTTCAATTTCTTGTTTTGGTGTTTTAACCCCAATAATATAAAGAGTTTGATTTGCTTTTACTAATGCAGCTCTTCCCATAGTTTTACCGAAAGCTCGACTCATACCAGTCTGCATACGGTCAGCACCAGCACCAGTAAGCATTTTATTTTCTCTTAAAATATGATGTGGGTGAACCTTTACTTCAAGATAGAATTCTTTTCCTATTTTAATTTGAAGAAATCTGTTATAGAACTGACGAACAGCTTCTAGGGCATTATCTCTAATTTGGCAGTTTTCTTTAGAGGTTACATGAATTTGAATAGGGTATTCACCTTTGTCAAAGCCTTGAATATCTCCCATTTTGAATTTCACAATTTTTGCATTTGGGACTGCTTTAATATAATTTTTTGTTCTTTTTTTAGAAACTCTTGTATATGGTCTTGCGTATCTTTTAGAGTATGCTGAACCTTTTCTTAATGCCATCTTAGTTAACCTCTACATCAGTTCCAATTGATTGTCCTGGTAATCCTCTTTCAAAGATTGCTCGAACTACTCCGTTTCCGCCGTGCGCTGAAGAAATTTTACCTGTGATTGTTTTTGGTTCTTTGCCTGTGCTAGTCCAGACTGCAGTTTTGCTTACGAACTTATTTGCCTTTTCTCTGGAGTCACATCCAGGAATTTCAATTAAGAAATGTCTAGGTTTGAATACTTTTCGTCCTCTTCGGAATTGAATAACTTTTGCAGTAACCATGTTAATTGATTGAAATTTCACTTTAAAAAGCTTGTGATTAAAAGATTGACATTTTCTTCTGGTGAAGAAAATCGTCAGAGGAAATTTTGCAGAATTTCTAGATTCCAGACCCCTTACCGATTTTATCGCAGATGGTCTGATATTGTGAGGGAATTTATTTTAAATTCCCGTTGTTCGAAGTGTTTGGATTGAGCAAAAAAAAATAATCTTAAAAGTCGAGGTGAAAGTCCACTGAAAATGTCAATTTTTCTTTACCCAAATCTTTAAAAAGCAAAATTGTTCATTATCTTTATGGAAATTAAAATTCTAAAAGATGAGAAAGATTGTCTGGATATTGAGTTGAATAATTTGACTATTGCTGAAGTTTTACGAAGCTACCTTGTAAAAGAAGATGTTAAATTAGCAGCTTGGAAAAGAGATAATCCTTATGCAAATCCTATTTTGCATATTGAAGCTAGCGATCCTAAAAAGGCTTTGAAAGCGGCAATTGTAGCTTTAGAAAAAGAAGTTGATTCTGTAGTGGAAGATTTCAAAAAACTTAAGTAGGCTTATTTTATTTTTTATTAATTGTTATGTAATATAGATTCATCTAAAATAAAAAATAATAAAAAATCATCTGTTTGATATTTATTTAATTAATCTACCCATTGAACATTTTCGAATTCATGTTTGGTAGCAATCAAAATGATATCTACAATCCACCAGATTCCAAATCCACCAAATGTGAAAAGTTTTAACAGTCCTGTCCCAACTTTTCCCATGATAAATCTGTCGACGCCTAGAGATCCGAAAATTACGGAAAACACTAGGGCAACAATCCAATTTACCTTTCTTTTTGTTTTTGCCATAATTATTAAATAATTTTTAGTTATATAAATATATGTAGCAGGAATAAATTTGTCGGTAATTATTTAAATTAAATTAAACTTTAATTCATATGGAATCACAAATGATAAACGTCGACGCCGATGATTTAAGGCAGCTTATATCGGATGTTAAGTTAATGAAAGAAATTCTTTTGTCAAATGGATTGTACTCTGAAGATGAACTTAGTGATTGGGCAAAAAAAGAGTTAAAGGAATCAAGAGAAGAGAATGAGGAAAATTATGTATCTCTTGAAAATTTATGAATTTCGAAATAAAATTTTCATCTAGGTTCGCCAAATTTCTAAGAAGTTTACCTAATAATATTCTAAGTAGAATAAAAAATAAATTTGAAATAGTTTCTACAGATCCATTTAGATATCTTAAACATTTTGAGGGGGATGGGTATAAACTCAGGATTGGAGATTTCAGAGCAATTATTGATGTCGACAAGGATAGAAATATTTTATTTGTTAGAATTTTTGATAGAAGAGGCAGAATTTACAAATGAATGCGTTTGAATATAAATCCTTTTAATATTGAATATTTATATTATTTCATGGAAACTGAGTCAAGAATATCTGCTGGAGCTTATGATTTGAATAAGTTTTTGGTTGGAGGATATGAAACAGATATTATAACAACGCTTTATGGGTCGGGTGGTTCTGGCAAATCAAATTTTTGTATAATGGTTGCAGTTTCTCAAGCAAAGAAAGGAAATAAAGTTATTTTTATTGATACTGAGGGTGGATTTTCCGTAGATAGATTTAGGCAAATTCATTCAGGAGAGGAGTCAGACATTAAGAGAGATTTGCAAAATGTTTTACTTTTGAAGCCAACTAGTTTTAAGGAGCAGGAAAAATCTTTTGAGCAGTTATTAAAACATGTGAAAGCCGGAGATGTTAATTTAATCGTCGTGGATTCGATTGCAATGCTTTATAGAATTGAGCTTGGAGAGGCTATTAATTCAAAGGATTCTTATAAAATCAGCGAAGTCAATAGAAAGTTGGCTGTTCAGCTTCGAACATTGAACGAGATTTCGCGGAAGCAAAATATTCCAGTCATTGTTACAAATCAAGTATATTCAACTTTTATTTCTGATGATCGATTACCATCTACTAATTCAACTTCTGAACCAAGGGCCTCTATGGTTGGAGGAGATTTGTTAAAATATTGGAGTAAGTGTATTATTGAATTACAAAATAATTTTGGAAAACGAAAAATAATTTTAAAGAAACATCGAAGTATACCAAATAAAGAATTTAATTTTGAAATTGTTAATACAGGGATTAAGAAGAAATCAGCATTTTTCTAAAGAAAAATATTGATTTCTTGGTGAGCGGGTATGGGGCTTCGGGTGAGCGGGTTTTAAGACAAGTGAATGTTCGTTCACGATTTATTGTAAATACATTGTTGTTCGTTGTGGCGAGCTTATGGGGTTTTCGTTGTTGGAGTGTTAGTGATTAGTTGAATAAGTCGTTCGAGTGGAGTAGATACGGAGCGGTTATGAGATGAGCGGAAAGGACGAGTTCGGGCGAGCGAATAAATATGATTAGGCGCGAGCTTATCTAAATAATTTTTTTCATAATGCAAAGTTTTAACTATTTTTCTTTACGGTCTTTTTCTTTACGGGTTTCTTTTTTGTTGCAACCTTCTTTTTCGTAGTCTTTTTCTTTTTCGCTTCTTTGGATTTTTCGGCAGCTTTTCTTTCTTTTTCAGCCTCTTTTACATGGTCGACTATTTTACCGTCGATAATTTCAATTTCACCTTTTGCTAATCGTTCTTTAAATTCTTTCTTTTTCTTTTGGGCTTCTTCGTTTGTTGAACACTCTGGATTAAAACAAAGTTTCCATGGTGCTCCACCTTTTTTAAATATTGCAACTTTGGGCCATCCACATTCTTCACATTTTTCTAAAGCTCCTTCTTCTAGTCCTTTTTCTTCGCATTGTTTTTTTGAAAGTCTAGCAGGTTTTGCAACCCCCTTTGGAGGAAGTGAATAAATTGTTTTACATTTAGGGTAGGCATCACAACTTACAAAATATCTCGAAAATCTTTTCCCGTACATTACTCTTAATTTTCCCTTGTGGCAAACTGGACATTCAGTCATTGTATTTTGTTCTTTTTCTTGTTCCCAAACAATTGCATTTGCGTCAGCTAAACATTTCCCCATTTTTTCGATATTCTTACTCATACTTTCAGCAATTTTTCTAACTTTTTCTTTTGCATCTTCTAGAATTTCTCCTTCTTTTTCTTCTAATCCATTTTCTAAAAGTTCCATTTCTTCTAATTTTTCAGTCATATCTTTTGTCATTTTTTCATTTAAAATTATTGGAGCGTATTTTTCTAAAGTATCACACATTCTCATTCCAAGCTCTGTAACTTCAATGCTTTTTTCTATTGCATATCCTCTAGAATAAAGTGTTTCAATAATATTTGCTCTAGTAGCTTTTGTTCCAAGTCCTCGTTTTTCCAGTTCCTTAACAAGTGAAGCGGCCGAATATCTTCCAGGGGGTTTAGTTTCTTTTTCCTCTGTTCTAATTTCAAGTACATCCACATTTCCATCTATCGTCGGTATTTTAGCTTCTTTAGTGGAATATGGATAAACATTCATCCAACCTTTTTCTTTTATTATGTTTCCTGTGGCAGTGAAGTTTAATCCATTTACAACAACTTTTATTCTTTTGTTTTCAACTAATCCCGCTTGCGCAAAACAAGAAATAAATCTTTTTACAATTAAATCAAATATTTTTTTATCTCTTTCTGGGACTTTTTTATTTTCTCCAGTTGGATAAATTGCAGGATGCGCAGGATCAGATTTTTTACCTTCAGTCGGTTTTTTGTTTACAGCATATTTCACTAAAGTAGTATACTTTTTCAATTTCTTCAAAATTTTATCGTAACCTATTGATTCATCGTATTTTTGAGAGGAAGTTCTTGGATAAGAAATTAAACCCGCGAGATAAAGACTTTGTGCAGTTTTCAAAGTTTGAGATGGAGTAGACCCACAATATCTATACGCTTCGGTTTGTAATGTCGTTAAATCAAATGGAGTTGGTACTGCGACAACGTTTTCTTTAATAGTAGTTTTGGCTTTTCCACTTTTTCCTTGAAGGTGTTTGAATTTCAAAAGTTCTGATTCGTTAAAGATATCTTTTGGATGTTTAACTTCTAGTTTTTGATTTTTAATATCTTTTATTTGAAGGTATATATTCCAAAAAGGTTCTGGAATAAATGCATTTATTTCTTTTTCCTTATCTACAATTATTTTTAGTGCTGGACCTTGGACTCGACCAATAGAAAGTATTCTAAAAGTTCCAGTAGAACTTAATGCTTTCATTAATCCACGAGACAAATTTATACCGTAGAACCAATCAATATAATGACGAGTTTCTCCTGCAAATGCTGCTCCCCAATTGAGAGTTGGAAGTAAGTTTTCAAATGATTCGTCTAATGCTGGTTTTGTTAAAAGTGAAAATTTCATACGTTTAGCATCTTTTTGTTTGCAAACAAATCGTACAATATTCCATCCAATAACTTCTCCTTCTACGTCAAAGTCCGTCGCGACAATAAATTCATCGGCTTCTTTTGCTAATTTTTTTAGAACACTCAAATATCTTTTCGTAAAAGCTCCACTTTTCTTTTGATGAGCAGGAAACCAACCCACTTCGAAATTTGGGAAAGGTCCTCTTTTGGCTATTTGTTGAACTCCAAATAAATGACCAACTGCACAACCTACTATGTATCTTTTAGTTCCTTTATAAAATTCATAATAAGAAACTTTGTCTTTGTTTGTTATTTTTTCGTCGGTTGCTCCACTTAATGCTGCTGCAATTTTTTCAGCTGCTGCTGGTTTTTCTGTAATAATTAAAGTTGTATTTTTATTAACTTTCTTTGCCATCTTTAAAGAATAAGTCTGTATTATATTTAAATGTAGTGACAATCTAGCTCCTAACTAAATATTCGAGTTCCTTAATTTCTTTCACATCCCTTAATTTTTCGACTACTCTATCCTGAATTTGTCTCACTCTTTCTTTTGTAATTCCATATTGTATACCCAATTCTTCCTGACTATATTTAAAATTATCTTCATTTAGCCCAGATCTTTTTTTCAAAATGTCTGCTTCTCTTGGAGTTAACTCTTTATCGAATATAGATATTAGATCGTGTCTTAAAAAATTTTGAGTTTCTCCTGGGTTATATGTGTTATCTGGAGTGGAATCCAAAATTGTTTCCCAAGAATTAGAATTGTTATAATCTAATGAAGATATAGCATTAACATTAATTAATCTTTTAATAGAATCTATATCTTCTCCCATTTCTTGTGAGATAGTTTCAATATTATTTCCTCTAGATTCCATAATATGTATTCTTGAAAGCTTATGGTGCTTCTTGCTAGATATTCGGATTGTTCTAGATTTTTCAATCAATGCATTAGAAATAAATCCTTTTATGTAAGATATAGCATAGGTACTAAATTTAGTATCCCTTGATGGATCATATCTTTTTACGGCTTTTATAAGTCCACAATTTCCTTCTTGGACAAGTTCATCATAACTGAGTCCACGCCATCTAAATTTTTTAGCTTCTTTTAAGACAAGTCCAAAATTAGAATTAATCAGAATATCTCTAGCTTCTAGATTTCCTAAATCTTTTTCTCTTCCGAGTTTTTGTTCTTCATCTTTACTTAGTAGAGAATATTTTTTAGCCTCCTTTCTATAATAATCCAGACTTTCCATAAGAATATCATTTGTTACTATTTTATAAAGGTAACTACTCTATATTTCTATAATTATTCCATTACTTCCAACTTGGATAACTTTTGTGTTTCCTATGATATCTTCTAATCCCTCGGCTTCGTGGATATGTGCAGATATTAGTAAATCTGGTTCAAATAATCTGACCGCTTTTTCAATAATGATGTCGCCTGGTATACCTGAGAATTCTGCTTTCGTTCCACTAGCGTGAAGGTGTGAAACTAGAATTTGTTTCCCCATCTTCATTTTTTTCAGATTTTTTTCTATTCTTGAAAAATCATCTTCATTTAAATTTAATGTCCAATTTGGAGATCCAATTCCTGCGATTCCAACGTCGCCATATGTTACATATTTATTATGAATACATTTGGCTCTTTTTATTAAAGAAGCTGCGTCTGTGTTGAAGTCACAGTTGCCAGGAATGAAGATAACTTTTTGTTTTGCTTTGGTAAATGGTTCTAATATATTTTTATTTCCACCTTTGTATCCATAAATGTCTCCAGCCAAAATTACTAAATCAACTTCTTCCCTTTCCCCTTTTTTTGATAATTTTTTAGCTATGCTTAAATTTCCATGCAAATCTCCCGCGGCTAAAATTTTGAGTTTCTTTTCCATAATAACAATTTCTATTTTAGATTTATAGTTCTTTCCTGTATAGTGGATTTTCTCTTAGGTGTTTCAAATATGAACTATTATCGTCTATTTTTTGTCTTTGGATTTCGTTATAATTTTTCATGTACCCATTAGCAAGTATTAGAGAAATTTCCCTTATTGCCGAAATAGTATTTTGATATTTAATATCAGAATCTGTGGCAATTTTTTTTCTGGTAAATCCTCTTCAGCAATTTTAATTAATAATTTAGAAGCTTTCGTACTAAGTCTTTCTAAATCACTCTTTTCTTCTTTGTCAAATTTTATACAATAACAAAGAATAGATTCTTTATATTTTTGCCTATTCCATAATTTTTTAAACGTATTTTATCTGACTTTCTTATGGTAGAAATGGCGAAGCCCAAGAAGAAAGGATACGATTTTACAGAGGTCGAACCGAGAATAAAGGAGTTCTGGGAAAAAGAAAAGATTTTCAAATTTGATATAACTAAAGACAATATTTATTCTATTGATACTCCTCCGCCAACAGTTTCAGGAGCAATGCACATAGGACATTCATTTTCATATTCTCAGCAAGATTTCATAGCAAGGTTTAGAAGAATGAACGGCGGAGTTTTTTACCCATTCGGAACTGACGATAATGGTTTACCGACAGAAAGATTAGTTGAAAAAATAAAGAAGGTAAAAAGTAAGAACATGACTCGAGCTGAATTTATCGAACTTTGCTTAGAGACCTTAAAAGAAATTACCCCAAAATTTGTAGAAGACTGGAAGCGACTTGGAATTTCTGCAGATTATGATATCTGTTATTCCACTATTGATGAAAATTCTAGGAAGATTTCTCAAAAGTCTTTTATAGATTTATATAAAAATGGCTTAGCATATCAAAAAGAGTTTCCAACTATTTGGTGTCCAACATGTCAAACTCCAATTGCTCAAGCTGAATTAGAAGACAAAGAATCCAGCACATTTTTTACAACATTAAAATTTTCAGTTGAGGAAAAAGATTTATTGATTGCAACAACTCGTCCAGAATTACTTCCTGCTTGCGTAGCAATTTTTGTAAATCCAGCTGACGACAGATATAAGGACTTAGTTGGGAAAAAAGCCAAAGTTCCATTAATGGATTTTGAAGTTTCAATTCTAGAAGACGAATCGGCAGATATTGAAAAGGGAACTGGAGTTTTGATGATTTGTTCTTACGGAGATAAATTCGATGTTGATGCAATTGGAAGACATAATTTAGAGGAAAAAATAGTTTTGGGAAAAGATGGCAAGTTTATCCAAGGTCCATATTCTGGAGAAAAAATAATTGACGCAAGAAAACAGATATTAAGCGACTTAAAAGAGGCAGGTTTAATTGAAGAACAAAAACAGATTACTCACGTTGTAAACACTCATGATAAATGTGGAACAGCAATAGAATTTATTCCAACAAAGCAATGGTTCATTAAAGTTATGGATAAAAAAACAAAATTAATAGAGCAGGGTAAGAAAATTAATTGGAATCCTGAACATATGTTCAAGCGATATGAAAATTGGATTAATGGTCTAGCATGGGATTGGTCAATTTCAAGAGAAAGACATTTTGGTGTACCAATTCCTGCTTGGGAATGTAGTAAGTGTGGTAAGATAATTTTGCCAGACGAATCAGAGCTTCCAATAGACCCACTCCAGACGAAGCGAATTTGTCCGAATTGTAATATCGAAGCTATTCCTGAATCTAAAGTTTTGGATACTTGGGCGACTTCTTCAATGTCTCCACAAATCGCAGCATCTTTAATCGACAATAAAATAGAAATTCCATATTCTCTTCGTCCACAAGCTCACGACATAATTAGAACATGGGCATTTTATACGATAGTCAAATCTATGTACCATGAGGATAGTATACCGTGGAAGGACATTGTTATTTCTGGGAATGTTTGTATTAAAGGCGAGAAGATGAGTAAAAGTAAAGGTAATGGAGTTGACCCTAAAAAAGTTATTGAGGATTATGGAGCCGACGCTTTGCGTTTCTGGGCAAGTGGTTCAAAACTTGGAGGTGATCCAGATTATCAAGAACAGGATTTAATCGCTGGTAAAAAAATAGTTACAAAACTTTGGAACGCATCAAAATTTGTGTTTATGAATCTTGAAGATTTTGATGGGAATAAACCAGAAATTTTAGAAAAAATAGATGAAGAGTTTTTGAAGAATACTGAAAGTTTAGTTAAATCTGCAACTAAGCATTTTGAAGAATATCATTATTCTTATGCGAAGGCAGAAGTAGAAAGATTTTTTTGGAGCGATTTTTGTGATAATTATTTAGAGATTGTAAAAAGGAGGGTTTACCAGGGACAAGGTGAGCCAAAAAAATCTGCACAATATGTTCTTCATAAGTCACTGCTTGTAATCTTGAAATTATTAGCTCCTATAATGCCATTCATCACAGAAGAAATTTATCAGATTTACTATAAGAAAACTGAAAATGATAAATCAGTTCATATCTCTAATTGGCCAAAATATTCAAAAGATGCTGAGAAGTCAGAATCCTTTGATAAATTTTTAGAAGTTCTAGCAAAAGTAAGAAGCGAAAAAACTTCAAATCAAAAATCTATGAATTCAGAAATTATTTTGACTCTTGATGCTGAAGATACTTTGACTATCAAGGGAATGGAAGAAGATTTTAAGTCTGTAACAAATTCTAAAGAAATTCAATTGGGCGAATTTAACGTTGAGTTTGTTGAAAAGAGCGAATAGCAACCTCTATAAATAAATTTCTTATATATTTACTATGAATGAAGCACAAAAATTTGAACTGGAATCTTTGATTGAAGAATTGGAAGGTTACCGAGGAAGACATACAGAATTTATTACTGTATTGGTACCAGCAGGTGCGACTTTAACCCAAACCACAAAACAACTTGAAGATGAAAAAGGGACTGCTACAAATATTAAATCTACCTCAACTAGAAAGAATGTCATTAATGCGTTGGACCGAGCTGCTAGAAAATTAAAAGAGATTGCAAGAACTCCAGAAAATGGATTGGCAGTTTTCGCTGGAAATGTAACTTTTCCAGACGGGAAAGAGTCATTGGAAGTTTGGGCAATTGAACCTCCAAAAAAATTGAAAGTTAAAATTTACAGATGTGATCAAACTTTTGTATTAGATCCTTTGAAAGAAATGTTGGAAACTGATGAATGTTATGGGCTAATGATTATCGAGAGAAACGAAGCGACGATTGGAATGTTGGACGGAAAACATATTAAAATATTACATCATATGACTTCTGGAATCCCTGGCAAGACAAAATGCGGTGGACAGTCAGCTCAAAGATTTGCTAGAATTAGAGAATCAGCTGCCAAAGAATTTTTTAAAAGAATTGCTGAAAGAATGAAAGATTTATTTTTTGGAAATAAAAAGTTAAAAGGAATTTTGATTGGAGGACCAATCCCAACAAAAGACAGATTCCTTGATCAGGCTCAGTTGGTGACAGAATTAAAAAATAAAGTTATCGCTGTTAAGGATTTGGGTGGAACGGGAATGCATGGATTACATGAATTAGTCGAACTTTGTGCGGATACTCTAGCCGAACAAGAATTTACTAAGCAAAGAGTTATTCTGGATTTGTTTTTTGAAAAGCTGGCAACAGATCCGAATAAAGTTGCCTATGGCGAGGCTGAAGTTGAAGACAGGCTGAATAGAGGAGCCGTAGAAAAATTAATTATTTCTAAAAGTCTTGCTAGGGATAAAGTTAAGCTATTGGAAAAAATGGCAAAAGAATCTTCAGCAGAAATTTATATTGTAACGAACGAAACTGCCGAAGGTGTTCAGTTTGATAATCTTGGTGGCGTTGGCGGATTACTTAGATTTGAAATTCATGATTAGCGCCGACGTATAAAATTGATAAGTGATTTATATTTTGAAATATATATTTTGTAAATTGAAGGGCTTATATCCGTGAGTAATTTTTGATTAGTATTTAATAGAGACAGCTTTCTGATTAGTTTTTTTGGATGATTAGTTTTTTAAATTGCATTTAACTGATTTAAGGATGGGTGTTGAAGAGTCGTTTTCTCCTGATTCTGGAGAATTAGAAGAAGGGGAATTGCAGAAAAATATTGATTCCGTAGAGTTGGATAAAAAGAAATCTGAAAATAAAAGATTTTTTATCAATAAAGATATGATTGTGCAATTTTTATGGAAATTTAAATTTATAGATAAAAGAATTTTTATCGGAATTGGATTTTTTTTTACTATTGCCGTTGTTTTTTATTTAGCTTTTTTTATTTCTCATAATACGGATTCGTCTCTAATTGAAGAGGATGATATTTTTGATCCTTTTAGCGACAATATTTTAAGTAAAACTCCATTAGAAGAAAAAATTGATAGTTCTAAATTTGAGGAGGAAGATGCCAATTCGGGAAAGTTTTCTGAGTTGTCCGAGAAGATAGATTCGGTTTCTTCTTCTGAATTATTTGAGGGTGTTAGGGCTAGACTTGCTGTGGGGGATACTTTGGAACTTGATATGGATTTGGCTAGACATGAATTATCAATTGATTCTATTAATGGGGAATCTGTTGAGGTTACTATAATGAGTGATCCAATATTTACCACGTTTAAATTTAATATTCCAAAGAAATTTGATTTGAATAAGGATGGTGTTTACGATTTGGAAATTGAACTTTTAGAGATAGTTGATAAAGAGGGAATTCTGGCTATTCAGGAAATCAAAGAGTTTTATGATGTTGATTCAGAGGAGGCTACTAGCGAATTGATTGAAACTGAGACAGGATTTGTTTATGTTTCTGTTGAAGATGTTCCGTATTCTTGTGTAAGAAAGGATGGTTATGTGGAATATTTTTATCTTAGAATTTGGAAGGATGGTGAAAATATTTTTGATGAAAAAATGTATGGTAAAACAATTTATGATTCATGTCCAACGCATGATTCATTTATTCAATATTCTTGTGGAGAAGATAATGTATTGGTTTCAACAGATGGAAATTGCAGTAGTCGTCTTGAAACTTGTTTTGAGGGAAATTGTATAATTAGCAGTTATGAAAGAAATATGGGAAAGAGCGGAAGTCCCGAAGAGAATTATTTGGGAGAAAATGAGTGTTATTTTATTATTGGAGATACTACTTTTTGGGTAAGTAGCGAAGAAGAAATTTGTAGAAATTTATTTATTGCGGATGCTGCATATGTTGATGAAGATTTATTTGGAGAATTGCTTGAATATTATGAATATGATATTTCTATGATGGAAGATGGTGTAAGGTTGAGAGACATATCTGTTAGCTATGTTTCAAATTTGGATAATATAAATTATTTTGATGATATTAAGGATAAATTGGTTTCAGATAAATGTGAAACTTTGGAATTCTTAGGAATTGATTTATATTGTTTTAACGGTGTAGATGAAGTAATTAATCATAAGCTTGAATATATGATAAACATTATAACGTTTTTCAATAATCTTAATTTAGAATATGATAGTTTTTTGGTTGATGTTTCGCCATATAATTTTTTAATTGATGATGATATAACTTTTATTTATGGTGCTGGTTCTGAATTTTATGATGGATTATATTTGAATCAAGATTCGGGTTGTAGTGAAGGAGACTTATTCGCTAATTATGAGAATATTGATGGGAAAAATAATATTTTTGTTTGTGATGGGTTACTTACCTATTTAACTCCATTTTATAGAGTTGCATATGCTTCAGTTATTTATCGCGAAGCTTTGGAGATGTTTGAGGGCAGGGATGAAAAATGTTATGAATCTACAAAAATAGAATATTATACAGAAAATTTGATTTGTGATTATTGTAAAGATTATGGGACAATAGATGAAAACAATCCATTTAAAAAAGATGATATAAAAAGATGTGATAAATATGATGATTCCAATACCGATATTGAATGTTTTATTGATGATAAACCAAATGATTGTGATATTTGTAACGATTGGGAAACTCTTACAAGATATATTCCAAGTGAGCGTGATATTCCAGCATTTTATAATAATTTTGATAGTCTATATGGAGAATATATTAATTATTTATATGGAATGTCGCAGGATGATGGTTTATTATATGTAGATAGACAAAAATTTTATTCTTTGGCTGTTGCGGAATTTAACGATTTTGGATGTGATGATGGTCCTGATTCTGATTATAAATCTATGGTTTACCCATAAACTAAAATATCTTAGCCATCCAATTTTTATAAATTCCAGTGTCGTTGCAATGATAAACTCGATGTGTTAGTTGATTCCATTTATTTTGAATTTTTAATTTGTCTTTCATCCAATCGTTTTTAGAAGTCCATCCTAAATTAGGCGGTTTAAATTTTTCAGGAGTAAATTCGAAACATTCTTCAAAATCATTGATTCCCACTTGTAAATATTCTTCGTTTTTCTCAGTCCCAAATTCTTTGTATTCGTGAGTTACTCCATGAATTGCTAATTCTTTATTCATAGATAAAATTTCTTCACACCATGCTTTGTTGTTGGAGACATTATTAAATCTTGGAATTACGTAGTAAACGTCTGCCAATTCTAATAACTCTTTTTCGCAGGGAATAGTTGAGGATACATCGTCAATTTGTGTTGGTAGGATTAATCTAGTGAAGAATAATAGAATAAAAAGTCCCATTGGAACTATTATAAAGTGCCACCTTTTTTTCATATAAATATTATATCAACAATCTTTTAAAACTCTTTTATCTAAGTAATTAAATGGAAGAGTCTGAATCTAAGGGGGATAAGGTTGAGTTTGATAATTTTTCTGTTGTTGCGACAGAATCTACGGCGGAAGAATTGGATAATGTTTTTGAGGTTAATGAACAAGATTCTGAAGATAAAGTTGAGGCTGCACTGTTTATTGCTGGGCGTTTTTTGAATTTGCAAGAATTAATTATGTTAACTGATGTTAATCCAATTATGCTTAAAGAGATTCTTCATAGACTTGAAAAAAAATATTCTGTTGGGGTTCTTCGGTTAATTAATCGAAGTAATTCTTGGAAAATGGATGTTGATGAGAAGTATCATTATTTGATAAATAAATTAGCTACGGGAAATGCTGAATTTACTAAGGCAGAACAAGAAACGTTGGCAATTATTGCATATAAGCAACCGATAAAACAGTCTGTTATAATTAGAATTCGTGGGAATAAATCTTATGACCATATTAAGAAATTTAGAGGTCTTGGACTTGTTACAAGTAAACAGATTGGGCATACTTTGGAATTATCGTTGTCGGAAGAGTTTTATGAATATTTTAATGTTCATAAGGCAGAGAAAAAGAATCTCGATGAGGGTAAGCAGGAGTTGTAATGGATTTTTTAGTTGGTTTATATTTCTTCTATACATTTATTTCTTTTTATTTTTTAATGTTGTACATTTTAACTTATGTTCAAAATAAAAAACAGATTTTTGAAGTAGTTAAACCAAATAATGTGAAATCATTGTCGATTGTAATTCCTTGTTATAATGCGGCAGACCTTATTGGAAAAACTATCGAGGCTCAACTTAATTCTAAGTATGAGGGGTTAAAAAATATAATTGTGGTGGATGATTGTTCGACTGATAATTCTGCAGATATAATAAAACAATATGCTAAAAAGTATAGGCAAGTTATGTATATTAAGACGCCGAGTAATACGGGGAATGCAGCTGGTGCGAAAAATTATGGAGCTACTTTTGTTGAGACTTATCTTATAGGGTTTAGTGACGATGATTCGGTTCCGAGTAAAAATGCAATATCAAAAATGGTTGGATATTTTAATGACAAAAAAGTTGGGGCGGTTACTTCCCGAGTTTTAATCAAAGGGAATAAAAATTTTCTTGTTCGGGCTCAAGCAATTGAATATAAGATAATTGCGTTTACTAGAAAATTGCTTGGATTTTTGGAAGCCATTTATGTAACGAATGGACCTTTGAGTATTTATAGAAAAGAAGCTTTTGATCAGGCTGGAGGATTTGATGTTAAAAATATGACTGAAGATATTGAGATAACTTGGAATTTTGTTGCCCATGGCTGGAAAGTTCATATGGCAATTCCGGCTGTTGTCTATACTCATCCGCCGACGACGATTAGAACTTGGTTTCATCAAAGGATTAGATGGAATGTTGGCGGCTTGCAAACTTTGAGTAAGTACAAGAAAAAAATAGCAAAGACGGGAATGCTCGGAAATTTTATTTTGCCATTTTTTGCGTTCTCATGGTTTATCGGAATTACTGGACTTTTCTTTTTAGGTTATAGATTGTTTGAGTATATTTCTATGAAAATTTTAGTTGCTACGTATTCTGTTTCTGCGGAAGTTGCTTTAATTACAATGGATAGTTTTAAGATGAATCCGAATATTTTATTCATTTTTGGAATTGTTTTATTTACTCTTGGATTAACTTACACAATTGTTGCTCTTGCATATTCAAGAGAAAAAGGCCTAGTTATTGGACATAATATTCTAGATATCTTTATATATTCATTTTTCTATTTGCTAATGTATCCACCGTTATTGATAGTTGCGTTTTGTAAATATTGTCGGGGGTACAATACTTGGTAAAATGTTGAAAAGTAAAAAGCATGTGTTTTGGGAGGCTGCGGTGATTACAGTGGTAATTTTTCTCGCGGGGCTGTTATTTGGAATGTTAGTTGAGACTAGTAATTCTAGCAAAGTTAGTCAACTTTATATTAAATCTGAAATAAGTTTAACGGATGCAATGGCTACTGCTACTTTAACCGAAGGTTTTGATTTTGATTGTAAAATTATAAAGAAAAGCAATATTGATTTTGCGAATAGAGTTTATGAGGAGGCTATAACTTTAGAGGAATATGAAGATGCTGGACTTTTAACTGAGAATTTAATGTTTTTGCATAAAAAATATGATTTACTTAGAACTCTTATTTGGACAAGTAATCAAAATTCATTTGATAGATGTGATAATTATGATTTGTTGATTTATTTGTATGAAGTTGAAACTGAAGACACTGTTAAACAAGCAACTCAAAATGTTTGGTCAAAAATTTTATATGATGTAAAGATAAATCATAAAGATGATATTTTGCTTCTTCCAATTGCCGCAGATCAAAATTTAACTTCTTTGGATTTGTTGATTTCTCAATATGATGTTAAAGAATTTCCAGCTTTGATTATTAATAATGATAATGTGTTATATGAGATAGACAGTGTGTCTGGTGTTGAATCCCTTCTAAACTAATATATAGCTTCAAGTATATATTTGTTTAAAAATACTTTTTGTCTTTATTAAAACATGAGATGTACGATTTGTAAAAAGACTAGCGATGAAACTAAGTTATATAGTGGAATTTTGGAGTCGGAGATGGTTATGATTTGTGATGTTTGTGCTGATGATTATAATGTTCCTATAATTAAGAAACCTACGACTTCTCAGTTGGAAAGAATTGATCAGAAGTACTCTGTTAGAGAGCGAATGGAAGTGATGGCAGGAATGAGAAAGAAAGTTCCTATTAGTGAAGATTTAATGAATGCTAGTGGGACTTTGGCAAAACTTAGGGCTCCTGCGAAAAAACAACTTCATGAAGATGTGTTGGATAATTATTCTTGGACTCTTTCAATGGCTAGAAGAAGACGAAAGATGACTCCGAAACAATTAGCTGAAAAAATGAGTGTTGCTCCTGAAATTATTATGGCGGTTGAGAAGGGAGTTCTTCCAAAAGATTTTGAACCACTTTTTATTAAGTTGGAAGCTTATATGGGAATTAAGTTATTGAAAGCCCAGAGAGACACTATTAATTTTGTAAGAAGAAATAATGAGGCTGAGAAAAAGATTTTGGCGAGTGTTGAGGCTAAGATGAATGAATCTCCGCGAGATGATGATTTTGAAGACGCTGATGTTGAGGTTAAGAAAGACAAGTTTAAACTTACTTTGAATGATTTGGTTGATATTAAGAAGCGACGAGAAGTTCGGATTGCTAAGCGTAAGGCTAAGGAAGAAGAGGAATCAATGGTTGGGGATGATTTGGATATGATTGAGGAATTGTAATTTTTTTCTGGTATATCTGTTATTTTAATGCGTATGCGATTGGTTTTTTAGTTACAGAAATATATTAATACAAAAGGCAAATTGGCTCGCGGATTTTGGGGATTTACGGGATTCAAGACAGGGGGATTAATTTTTGGAGCGAGAATTTATTCGAGCGATTGATTAAGAAATAGGCGGAGCCGTGAAGGGAGGAACGATATTAAATATGAGAACGAAGTTCTCTAAATAGAAAGTTTTTAGAAATTTACCCTAAGTATCGAAGTCTTCCGGGTCGTGGTTCGTAGATTAATCCTTCTTCTAGGAGTTTTTTGATTTCTGCATTAATTGCGTCTGGACTGGCTTCTGTATCCATTATGATGGTGTCTGCATCGATTCCGCCTTCTGCTTCTGCGGTTTTAATTTTTTCCATAATTGAATCTTTCAAACTTGAGTTTCCAGTTGCTTGTTCGTCTGCTGGCATGTCTTTTCTTGCATTTTGGATTTCTAATTTTCTAACTAATAACCATCTAACATCAACTTTTTTTACGACTTCTGGAATAACATAAATTTCTCCGTTCCATTCTCGTACGTTTCCAATAACTTGAATGGTGTCGCCTTGCATTATATTTTTTAATGGTTCAATATCTTCTCCGAAAGCTTTTAATTTTAATTGTCCAGAGGCATCGTCGATTGTTAAACTTGCGAATTGTTTTTCTCCTTCTTGGATGAATTTATCTACGCAGTTTGCTAAGATATTGATTCGTACGACTTTTCTACTTCCTAATTCTAAAAAGATAAATTTTCCTTCGTCCATCATTGGGACGCCTTTCATAATATCTCCGATTCGAAGTTTATATGCTACGTTTCGTTTCCGTTGTTCCGTCCCTACCTCTACCATAATTAGAAATAATCTGTTTGACTTTATAAGGATTTATGGGGTACATTGACATTTTTTTCTGGTTTCCGCCTCACTGGCATGCTCTTCTGCGGAGGCACAAAAATTGTTGGAGAAAATCCACACGCGGCACTTATGCACACCTCGGCTTGTTTGAATTCTGGGGCGATTTTTAGATTCCGAATCGCTTACTACTAAGGCCCCAGATGGTTCGATATATGTGAGGGAATTTCGTCATTTGACGCGCCCAGTTACGAATCAACGAAGGAGAAATTCCCGAGTTGGGGAGTGGATGTTAAATTTCTAATTCGGTATCTTCCCCTAAATTGTCTTGCCAGTTTTTTATTAAACTTTTTTTGAAATTTTGAAATTCTAATATTTTTTTATTAATTAATTCTAAGTTGTGCATATTTTTACCTATTTTTTCTTTTGACGATTGAAATTTTTCTATAACTTTTTCTATATCGTTGTGAATCTTTTCTATTTTTATTTTTAATCTATTTCTTTCTTTTCTGTATTTTGTTTTTATTTCCTGATTGCTCAATATCTTTTCCATTTTTATAAATCCATTCGTTGAATAAACCCTTTTTTGGGTCTGAACAATTCTCCAGCTTTTAATAATTTTCCAACAATTTCGTCGATCTCATCTTCTTTCATTTTTCCAGTTAATGCGTCAGTAAGGGTTTGGTATGGAATTAATTTCCCCATTGATTTTTCTAACTCTCTTAATACTTCTCTGATTGCTGCTATTTTATTTCGACCCGAGGCTGAAGTCGTCCCTTCAATTTTGTCTATGTCGAATGATTTTGTTTTTTCATCATATCCAACTTGCATAAGGTAAGATTTTACTAATTCAATTGCGGCGGCAGAATCCTTCACTTCTACTGTGTTGGATAGTCTCATCCTTGCGTGTGCTTCGGAGAGTCTAACGATTGCTTCAAGTTGTCTGGCTCCAATGGGTATTGGTTTACTTGGTCCGTCTCCTATTTGTGGCATATTTCTAAGTCCTACATAAAAATCTTTCATTGCCTTTACGGCTTCATCAGTTAATAGTGGGTTGTATTTTTGTTTTGCATAACTAATGTATTTTTTTAATAAATCTTTATCAATTACGTCGTGTTTGGCTTCTTGTTTATGTTCCAATAAAACATGATTTGCGATTGCTTCGTCGTTTTCTCTGCTTGGAATATCTCTCATAATAAAAATCGCATCGAAACGGGAAAGCAAAGAAGGAACTAGATTCACCTGTTTTGGAATTGATTGCAGCGGATCAAATCTACCAAATTTTGGATTGGCAGCGGCGAGTACTGAAGTTTGAGAACGTAATGTAGCCTGAACTGTCGCTTTAGAAATTGTAACTGTTTGCTGTTCCATTGCTTCGTGCATTGTACTTCTATCTTCTTCGTTCATTTTATCAAATTCATCAATACAGACAATTCCTTTGTTCGCTAAAACCATTGCTCCGGCTTCAAGTCCCCAGCCTTTTAGTATTTCGTCTTTTACAACTGTTGCAGTTAGTCCAGCTCCTGTTGCGGATTTACCCGAAACATATCTGGCTTTTGGTGCAACGCCTGCAATGAATCCCAGCATAACTGATTTGGCAACACCTGGATCTCCAACCAATAAAACATGAATATCCCCTCTCATTTTTGTTCCGTCACTTCTTGTTTTTTTAACTCCTCCAAATAATTGAAATGCTAGGGCGGTTTTTACATTGTCATGTCCCCAAATTGATGGTGCAATACTTCCGACCATTTTTTTCATAAAGTCAGGACTATTTGCTATTTCTTTAATCGTTCTTTCATCTTCTTCGGTTATGTCTATATCTTCGAAACTTTCTTCTAGCGGAACAAGATTATTTGATTCGATTGCTAAGTCAAATCTTGTAAGCATTGCACCTGAAGCAACAGTGATTGCAATTTCTTTTAATATTCCAATTATTTTGACTTTGCTACCAGGTGTTGTTCGCATTTCCATTGTTGGATCTACTAAATCTTCTTTTAGAAAAACTGTCATACGTTTTGGTTGTTCTCCGCCGTGTAAGTTTTCTGAGGATTCTTCAATTGTTAATACTTGTGCGTCAACCATATCTTTAGAGATTTCTTTAAATCCTCCTCGACGTCCACAACTACATCTACTTGGTTCTTTGAATTTTTTATCGATTTGTAAAACTGAAATTATCGTTCCACAGCTTGGGCATTCGAATTTTGCGTTGGTAACTAATGGTCTAACTTCGGATGCTTGTCTGACAATTCCTTCAATGCTAATCATTTTGCCTAGATGTTTAGAACGAATATATCTTATGAGAAGTTCTTGACTTGGAGAAATACTTGTGAATCTAACTCTTGCATCATTTGGTGCCCATTCTAATTCCTCTAAAGCTATTTCTAAAAGTTGGATGGTTTCTTCTGGTCTTTCAATTAGGTTTTCTGCGAGTTCTGGAGTATGTGCTGAAAATTCATCGAAATTAACATGGACTACTTTATGCTCTCCGCTCATTCCTCGAATAACATCTGCACGATTTAATTCGAAAAATTCTTTTGCTATGCTTAGTGCTTCTTCTTGGCTTTCACTGTTTTGGGCTAAATGCTGAGGTTCAGGATTATTAGAATTATTTGGATTGTTGCTTTTGAAATCTTCATTATTATTGGCATTGAAGCTATTGTCGCTAAAGTTTTTGTTATCAAAATTAGTGTTTCCGTATTCATCCGCTTCCATAGGAAAAGCAAGAAACTTCTGTTTAAAAAATGAGTTGTATTCTAAAATATACTTTGATTATGATAACGAAATGTTTAAATAATAAATAAGACATATCTTACTATGGAAATGGCAACAACAACTCTTAGTTCAAAAGGACAAATCGTAATCCCGAGCATCATGCGAGTGGGGTTTAAAGAAGGAGAAAAATTATTATTAATTCAAGAAGACGATTCTATTATTTTGAAAAAAGTTTCCTCTCTTCAAGAAAATTTCAAAGATGATTTAGAATTTGCTAGGCGAACTAGAGAGGCTCAAGAAAGTATAGATGAGGGCGAGTATATAGAAGTAGATTCTGATAATCTGGAAGCAGAAATGGATAAATGGTAGTAATTCGTTTTTCAAAAATATTTACAAATAAGTTTTCTAAAATGAAAGATGAGTTGCTAAGAACCAAAGTAAAAAAGCAGATAAGGAAAATAACAGACAATCCTAAAGTTGGAAAGCCTATGCGAAATATTAGAGTTGGAACTCGCGAGCTTTATATTTTCCCATTTAGATTATCATATAGATATGTAGAAAATGAAAATATGGTGGAAGTTTTAGATTTATATCATAAAAAACATCAGTGATAGTTACATAAAAAGATAGTTAAGCTGGGGATTCATTGAACAATAATGGAAGAAAATAAGTATTTATCTGCAGCTATTTTTGCAGCAAAAGAAGCCGGAAGTATGCTTATGGGTCAACTTGAATCAGCATCAAGTAAGGACGATTTAAGTAATCCTTCTGTAAAACAGGATAAGGATTCTGAGTTATTAATTTTAAAGATTTTGAAAGAAAAGTTTCCGAATCATGGATTTTTAGGAGAAGAATTCGGAGAAAAGAATCCTATAGCGGAGTATAAATGGATTATTGACCCAATTGATGGAACTAATAATTATACTGGAGGAAGAGATTCTTTTTCTGTTTCGATTGGACTAGAAAATAATAAAGAGATTGTTTTAGGAGTTGTTTACCTTCCAAAAAGAGACGAGTTGTTTTATGCTACAAAAGGTAATGGTGCTTTTTTAAATGAAAAACAAATTAAGGTTAGTGATAGAGAAAGTAATTTGGAATCAATAGTTACTTATTCTACATATCCAGGAGAAGAAGAAAAGACAAAAATTTTAAATGATAAAATTTTAGCATCATTTCCAAAGGTAAAATGTTTTGGATTTTCTGATAAGAAAAATTTAGACGAAACTTTTGGACGAGGTTCGATGGCAGCAGAATTTTGCTATCTTGCTTGTGGAAGAATTGACGGATTAATCAGGTTAAAACAAAAACCATGGGATGTAGCGGCTGGAAGTATAATAGCAAAAGAAGCTGGGGCGTATATGAATAATCTTGAAGGAAAAGAATGTAGCGTGTACGAAGGAGATTATGTCGCAGCTAACCCTAAACTTTTAGATAATATTGATAAAGTTATTTTTGATTAGCTATATACGAATTCTGGTCTTCCGAAAATTATTTCCTCTGTTGTCCTTCTGTAAATTCCTATGAATTGGTCACCAGAAAATACTGCAAATCTATCATCCGTTTCGATTCCCTTAGTCTCATTTGTTACATCTTCTAAAAATAAAGGTCGTCCTACATGAAGTCCTTTGATTGCCTTTTTTTCAATTTCTATTATTGGTAAAACTTGCTTAATCGCTGTTTCAGCTGGCATTAACATTTTTCTTAAATCTTCTTCTTTTCCGTCTTTGTATTTGTCAACTGCTGACTTGAAATCAAATAGGTTTACAATTGTTGTTTCGTCAAATATTCCCGCTTGAGTTCTTCTTAAGTCTTCCATGTGAGCTCCATTGATTATTTCTCCGAGGTCTGAGCAAATTTTCCTAATGTAAGTTCCCCCTTCAACTTTGGCTGTGAATACGAAATTTTTATTATTTTCTCCTGCCTCGGTTAATGTCCAATTGTAAACTGTCCGTTCTCGTTCCTCTCTTTTTACGGCACTTCTATGAGGAGGCGTTTGTTTTATTTTCCCAACAAAATTATCGTTAATTAACTTTTGAAGTTCTTCAATATTTTGTTCCTTATGCGTATGCAAAACTCCAACGTAAGTTTTATCATGTTTAATAAAATATCCAGCTAACTTACAAGCTCGTCCAAGCGTCACGGGTAAAACTCCAGTAACCTTAGGATCTAGCGTCCCCATATGAGAAGTTTTTTTTAGTCTTAATTGTCTTTTCAAAAATTCAGAAACTGAAAAACTAGTCGGTCCAGCCGATTTATCAATATTAATTAAACTAAATTGTAGTAAATCTTGAATTGGTTTTTCCATAAATAAAGAGGATTAATTTGACTTTTAATATTTTGTATTAGCTATATACTTCATACTCAATCCTTCCAAGTATGTTTTTGACTTCATCTCTTTTTTTGTCCTTGCAATAATCGTAAGGTCTACTTCCACCAAGAGCAATATTAGAAGTATAAAACCAATCTATTACATTTATTGATTCTTCGAAGACTTCTTTCATCTCTGTAATTAAATCATTCCCAGCAGTTTTTTTCATTTCTTTATTTAAAAAATTATCTAAGCTTTTAAATTCTGGTCGCTTGAGAATATCATTAATATCCATAAATTATTAATAACTAGGTATTATTTAAACTTGATTATGTCTAAAACAATTAGTAATATATTCTCAAAAGCCTTTAAGTAAAATAGAATGTTAGGATTAATATGAAAGAGTGGATAAAAAAATCCGATTTAATTTTGCCTAAAAGAAAATCAGATTCTAGAAAAGGGGAAAATGGAAAAGTTTTGATTATTGGAGGTTCGCCTGATTATGTTGGAGCTTTAGCTTTAGCTGGATTATCGGCTTTGAGGTCTGGAACAGATTGGGTAACTGTGGCAGCTCCAACAAAAGTTGGATGGGCAGTTAATTGTTTATCCTCAGATTTAGTTGTGAAAAAATTCTTAGGAAATTATTTTTCTAATCGTCATTTAAATATTCTATTGAAAGAAGAGAAAGACTATGACATAGTTTTGATCGGAAACGGAATCGGATTAAAATCCTTGAATTTTTGTAAAAATTATATTAAAAAAAGCAAAAAAAGATTAGTTATAGATGCTGATGCATTGAAGTGCGTTAATATTGATTGGGTAAATAATTCTATTTTAACTCCGAATGAATTTGAATTTGAATGCATTTTGAAAAATTCTAAAGTAAAAAATAAGAATGGATTGCAAAAAAAACTGAGAGATAATGTGATAATTTTAAAAGGTGAAGTTGATGAAATAATAACTGGGAATAAAATATTTTACAATAAAATTGGCAACGCTGGTATGACGAAAGCTGGAACTGGAGATGTTTTGGCAGGACTTAGTTTGGGATTTTATTCGCAAAATAATAATGCTCTTATGTCAGCAAAATTAGCAAGTTATTATAACGGGTTGATAGGTGATTTATTGTTGAAAAAACATAAAGGATATTTTTATTTGGCTAGCGATATAGTTGAGGAAATTGAAAAAATTATAAAGAAAAAATTATAAATAAATCTGATTATTCAAATTCATATAGTTCAATTTTAATTAAAATATTTCTGATTTCATCTATGGTTTTTTGTTAAAATTTTTAATAGTAACTATTTCTACTATGGCCATTTTTCCCTGCATCTTTTATAACTTCATCTATTGAAATACACCCTAGGAGGCATTAGTGATTCTCTAAGCTGTTTCCTCTTCTATAATTTCTTTATATCTAAAACACGAAACTTCGTGATCGTTAATCATTCCTATACTTTCCATATAGGCATACATAATTGTCGAGCCAACAAAATTCATTCCACGTGATTTTAAATCTTTAGAAATTTGGTCACTAAGTTCGGTCGATGCCGGCATTTCCCTCCAGTTCTTCCAGGAGTTTTTTATTGGAGTTCCGTTAACGAATCCCCAAATATATTTATCAAAACTTCCAAATTCTTTTTGAATTTCAATAAAAACTTTAGCATTCTGAATCGCAGACCTAATCTTTAATTTATTTCTAATAATTCCTTCGTTGCTCAAAAGCTCTTGTACTTTTTCTTTTTTGTAGCTTGCAATTTTATGGACATCAAAATTATCAAAAGCCTCTCTGTAATTTTCTCGTTTTTTTAGAACTGTTAACCATGAAAGTCCAGCTTGTGCGCCCTCTAATACAATTAATTCAAATAAAAATCTATCATCGTGACAAGGTTTCCCCCATTCTTCATCGTGATATTTTTCATAAATTTCAGATCCTAAACACCAATTACATCGTTTCATAAATATAAAATTATAAATTAAATTAAAAACTTATCGTAGAAAATTGGAAAGAATTTTTTATTAATTACATAACAAGAGTTCCATTAAACGGGAATTTAGAATAAATTCCCTCATTATATTGAATTATCTGCGACAAAGTCGGTAAGGAATTCAGAAATAAAATCTTGTGTGGATTTTTACGAAGAAAATTTCACCAGAAATTTTTTCGATTTATATTTACTGTTTAGTGGGATTGCTTGTAACGGGCATCTTCTTGTTTGCGTGAGCACCTTCAGTTGTATGCTTAGCGGTTTTTGCAGCTTCCTTAGCCACTTTTGCATCTTTAATGGCTTCTGATTTTGCATCTTCTTTTTCAGCTACTTTATCATTAATTCCGTCTTTATCTTTGTCGTCAAGTTTCTTATCTTCTTTATGTTTCGGAGTTTTAACTTTTGAATTTTCAGCAGCTATTTTTCTCTTATCCATTCTGACCATATGAAATTTAACAGTTTCTGGGACGTCTGCTAATTCAGCATAAACAATTCCATCAATTTTTTTAGCTTTAACTTTAATCTTACTTGCTGGTTTCTTGATGCCTCTATACCATAATTCGTTATTCAAGTTAATATCAACTTTAATTTTTCGTAAATCTCTGTCTCTAACTTTCATATGTTGAGCCAAGAATTGTTTTAAAACCTTAACAGCCTTTTTTGCTCTTCTATAATGAGGTACATTCAAAACGCCTCTCTTTAATGGAACAATATATTCTCTTTCTAGCTCTACATTAGATTCAGTTTTCTTTTCAGATTTAGCCTTTGAAGCTTTTTCAACAGCTGGTTTAGAATCTTTTTTAGTTTCAGTTTTTCCATCAGCTTTAGCAATTGCTTCTTTATTCTCTGGAGTATTTTTAATATCGTCTAATTTCTTAGTTTCTTTTTCAACTTTAGTATTTTTTTCTTCTGCCATTATCCTAGATGCTTCTTAGCTGTTTTCCTTGGTTTAATTTTCAAATTAGTCTTTCTCCAATTTCTCTTAACATGAGTAATTCTAGATGGATGTACTTTTTTACCTTTTCCATATTTCTTGATTACAGTCCAAAATGGTGCCCACTTAGTTTGTCTCCCAGCTCTATCTAAATGTCTCTTCTTAGAACTTCGAGCCATAGCTTTTCTACTCGCCATCTTCAACAACCTCTTCTTCTTTTACTTCTGCAGCATTTTCAGCTTCTTCTAAGTTTGCTGCTTGGATATCTTCAACAGGTGCTGGCTTGGATGTGATTTCTTCAAAGTTCAATCCTGCCTTTTCTGCAACTTCGATTGAATCTAATAACTCTCTTCCCTTTTCAGTTAATCTTCGTCCGTGTTGTAACTTTGTAACTTTTTCAACGAGTCCGGCTCGCTCTGCTTGTTGTAAAATAACTCTGATAATTTTCCCACCAGATTTTTTAAATTTGTCAGGTCTTCCACCTCTGTCTTTTCTAGAACCGTATCTTGTTCTTAATTTTCCAACTCCAACAACGCCTTTGATGTAAAGTTGTCTCAAAATAGAAGCTGCTCTTGTGTACCAAAAGTCTAATTCTGCAGGTGGTCGCTCTCTTGACATTCCAGATTTAACAAATAAAGCCCATTCGGGAGTTTGAAATTCCTCGATTCCTTTTAGTACTGTAGCTAAAGCTGGAATAAATGTTACTGGGTCTTTTGCGAATATTGTTTTTGCCATTTCGTATTTTTAGGCTCTTCTTTCGAAGATAGATAAGCATTTGCTCATTAACCTAGATTATTAATTAAAATTTTACTTTATAAAACTATCGGAGATTCGTATCTGCTAACCAAAAATCATAAACAATTTCTCATAGTTTCAAACAAAGGTTTCCCCTGTTTTTTCCACGAAGCCAACATGGTCGTAATTCGCTCCATCACAATAGCTCCATCCACACTCCTCAAACCTCCCATAATTTTTCGCTGAATAATTAATTCCCTCAAAGACTGTTCTGCGTAATTATTTGTCGGCTCCACGTTTGTATAAAAAACGCAAGTAAACCAATTTTCAATTCCATTCAAAATCTTGGTTCCTAATTTTTTAAACCGCGAATCAAAAGTCATCTTCTCACCAACAATTCTCAACCTTTCCTTCATTTTATCTTGCAATTCTAACCGTTTCTCGTCGGAAGGAGGACTCTCTCGAATGTCATAAATTTCATTAAATAATCCATGAATTTTTTCATTCAAACTTTTGAAATTATTATGGTTATCTTCTAATTCATCACATTCCCTTAACAAATGAGCCCAGCATCTTTGCAAAGTTTTGGCAAATTTAGAATAAACAATCCATCCATCTGAAACAATTATTCCATTATATTCTTTACCTAAAATTTCCTCGATAACCCTTTCTCCTCGAGATTTTCTGATAACAAATAAAATTGCATCCTCACAAGAAAAAACCCAGAGCCACCATGTCTCGCCATTTAATTTGTAAGATGTTTCATCAATATACAAAATTTTGCAAGAGCGAATCCATTTCATTATGTCATAATAAGGCTCTTCTAATTTTTGCGCAACCTGCTTTGTAATTCCATAAATTCCTGGATTCGTAATTTCCAGATTATGATTTCTAAGCAATGAATTTTTAACTTTTCTAAGTGGAAGTCTATCTTCAAATTTTGATAATGCTATGTGGGTTTGAACGTTCTTTCCAAAGCGACCTTTCGGTGCGGAATTTTTAGCGGTGATTTTTTTATTACAATTTGGGCAAATATAAGTGTTCACTAAATGTTCAGTAACTTCCAAAGGTTGAGGTTTTGGAATCTCTTCTTCTAAAATTCTTCTCATGCTCGTCGGAGATTTCAATTTTGCAGCACAATGGGGACATATATCCTCTGTATATTCTATTCTTCTAGTCGGGGTAGGATCTTTTCTAAAATATTTCGGATGCCCTTTTGGGGCTCCCAGTTTTCCAGAAGAAATTTTCAATCTTTTTTTTTAAATCTCTGTTTACTCGAAGGAGTGTGTGCATTTTCATAGACCGCAAGTCGTCGCTCAAGTTTGTTAATTTGAATTTGCAATAATTCTATTATCTTGTCTTTTTCTGCAATAATTTTATCGAATATAGACTTTGATATCATCTCTTCTTCCATGAGAAGGTAGAGATTTCAGGATTGAACTAATTTTTGGTTAGCAGATACGGAGATTCAAGATATAAAATTCTTTTTATTCCTTAGTTCCTGAAAATTATTTTGTATAACGTCGAAATTTAATGAAATTTTCTAAGTGAGCTTGAGTGAATTCGGAAATTTGAGGAAAATCGGTAAAACGCTTGGCGTTTTAGCGTAAGCGACCGATTTTGCTGTTAAATTCCTGTTATATTCTTTTCCTCTACAAAGTGAGGGGAAATTGCGTCCGCAAAGTTGTGTTTAAGTTTCAATCAATTCTGTTGAAGGCAGGCTAGATGTGCGTAGCACTAGGGGAGTTCATTTTAACTTTCTTAATTTTTTCAGCAAAATCTTCGGCCCTTTTAAAATCAGCTTCATTTGGCCTTCCTTTATTTATTCCGCCAATTAATTGTAATCCAACAATCATGATATATTCAAAAGTTGTCAAGTTGTCTCTGTTGTTATTTTTATTAAATCCTCTACAAAAAAATTCGCCTATGAATTTAGCATTTTTCTTTTCAAGTATTTTTTTTAAATTATTGTGTTGTGCTTTATTTATAATTCCTGATGTTGAAAAGATAAATACATTTTTATCATTTAAATTGAGGGAGTTATTAGCTATATTTAGAATGCTTTTGTGATGTTTGTAACCATAAATCCCTGAACCTAAACCAATTATGTCATATTTTTTTATATCTTTTGAATTAAACCCTTCAGGTTTAATTAAATCCGCATTCAAAACTTTTGCTATTTTTTTAGCAATCTTCTCAGTATTTCCTTGATGAATGGATTTACAAATTATTAAGGTTTTCATTTCGCATCTTTTAGTTTAACTCCTTTAATTATAATCCAAAATACAAATACCATTTCACCCAATGCTAGAATATCAACTATTATCGCAATATTTAAATTTGGTAAAATTATTTTTACAAAAGAATCAATAATATAACCAAATCCTCCAATAATTACAGCGACTCCAACAAATTTAGGAAAGTAACCTGATTTGTAAATTAAACATCCTAATGGTAATAGCCAAAGTCCCCAAAATATTGAAGCAATAATAATTCCTTGAACATTCAAGTTAAGAAAGAACATCATTTGTTCAAAATTATCAACCAAAAATAATGTAGTAAATTTAAAAAGAGTACTAATCATGGCAATAGGTACACTAACCAATGCAAATACCACCATAAGTATTGACTGATTCCTATTAACTTTTTCAAATAATTTATATAACAATAATGCTACAATTATGAATAACAATTGAGTAATCAAACATCCAACAATACCTACCCGAAATAATAATTCATTAGTTATAATGTTTTTGGCAGTTGTTCCCGCATCTCCAAATACTATAAGTTTTGATGGAATATATATTAAACTAAATGCTCCGATTATTGCCCAGAAAGTATATAAAAATCTTAAAAGGATTGCAGATTTTTGTTGCGAAATATCTTTATTTTTCATTCTTTATTTATTAATATTAATAAACAATATTAATAAAGTTACCTTTTTTTAATTAATTTTTGCGAAACGGACTAATAGGAATTATTTTACCTTTGATCTTTTCTGTACTTTATAATTGTCATAACGTATCCAATTAATTTGTAATCGTATTTTTTACCGAGAGTTTCAATTAATTTTTCAGCAATTTCTTTTGCTTCGGCTTTGTCTCGACAATGTGATTTTAGGATTGAGATTTTTACAAGTCTTTCGTTGTCTAGAATAGATTGAACCTGCCCAATGAAAGCTTCACTAAGTCCATTCTTTCCCATTTGTAATTTTCTAACTGGTTTAACCATTTTGTATAATCTTTTCTTCTAACTTTAAAATATCAGCCTTCTTAACTTTAAGCTTTTCTTGTTTTGTAACATTCCAGCTTCCAGATTTCATTTTTTTTGTTTTGTTCATGTCGCAACGCTTGAATTTATTTACAATAATATCTTTCTTTGTGTCTCTCCAAATTTGAGAATATTTCGCCGTAAAAATCGTAGCTTCTTTTATGTCGCTTTTTGATGGATTAATTCCTAAATTTACAAATGGACTTCCTGGCATTTCTGTGTGAAGCAAGGTGTCTTTTGGAGTTGCCTCCCAAACTAGTTCGTCGTTATTGTCAGAATCTTTTCCTCCGAAGATTTCGAGTCCGGATTCACAAGTATATTTTCTATAATTTGTCATAAATATGTAAATTGTTTAAAGTTTAAAAATTGATTGATAATTTCGTTTTCGTTAAATTTAAAAGGGTATTTTGTGATTAAATTATAGATTAGGTGATTCGTTTTCAGTTAGTTTCGGGATACTTGCTTTACAATTACTTTTTAATTATTGGTTATTATGGAATACAAAAACATGTCGTGGCAGGAGCAGTTAAGGAATGGGGTTAAAACTGTTGAAGATTTAGATAGCTATGCTAAATTAAATGCAGAAGAAAAATTAAGATTATCTAAAGTTATTGATGCTTTTCCTTTGTTGATTACTCCATATTATGCGAGTCTTGTTGATTGGAAAAATCCAAACGACCCCATAAGAAAAATTATCGTACCGAGTGAAAGTGAATTTAGCGAAGAGGGTTTGTTTGATCCGAGTAATGAAAAGTCAAATACAGTTCTTCCATCATTGCAACACAAATATAGAAATACGGCTTTACTTTTATCTACATCTAATTGTGCTGGTTATTGTAGATTTTGTTTTAGGAGACGATTAAAAGAAAATTGCGATTCAGTTGCGGAGAAAAAAGACGAACTGAATGAAGTTTTTGAATACATTAAAAGTCATCCAGAGATAGATAATGTTTTAATTAGTGGTGGGGATTCTCTAGTTTTGTCAAATGAAAGATTGGATTTTATTCTTGGAAAAATTTCAAAAATTAATCATGTAAAAATGATTAGGTTGGCGACGAGAGTTCCAGTATTTTTACCTCAACGAATTAGTGAAGATAAAGAATTATTAGAAATTTTAACAAAATATAATAAGAAAAAACAAATTTATGTCATTACTCATTTTAATCACCCTGATGAAATAACTACAGAATCAATTAAGACTGTTAAGCTTTTAATTAATAATGGGATTCAAGTCCGAAATCAAACGGTTTTGCTAAAGGGAGTTAATGACGACGCTGACGTTTTGGCTAAATTATTCAACGAATTAGTTTTTAACGGAGTCGTGACGTATTATTTATTTCAATGTAGACCAGTAAAAAAATCTAGCCATTTTAAAATTCCTTTAAATGAGGGTTGGAAACTTTTCGAAGGTGCGAAAAAACAGGTTAGTGGTCTTGCAAAAACTGTTCGATATGCAATGTCTCATACGACGGGTAAAGTAGAAATTTGTGGAATATTAGAAAATAAAATTTATTTGAAATATATTCAGGCAAAAAAATATGAAGACATTGGAAAATTTATGATTAAAAAATTGCCAAAAAATAAAGATGCTTATTGGTTTGATGATTTAATAGAATAAAATTAATTAATTAATTATTCGATAGAAACAACTTTGATTTTGAAAACTAGAACTTTTCCTGCCATTGGATTATTCATATCTATTGTAACTTCTGCGTCTGTAATTTTTGTAATTGTTGCTGGAATTTTTTGTCCGTTTGGCAAAGGAACTCCGACTGTCATTCCTTCTTCAGCCTCTATTGGAAAATGGTTTTTTGGGACTTTTTGAATTCCCTTAGGGTCTGGCATTCCGTATGCATCAACTGGTTGAAGTGTAACTGTTTTTTCTTCGTCTAATTCCATTCCTAAAACTGCTTTGTCAAATCCAGGAACTACCATGCCTTCGCCAGCTTTAAATTCTAAAGGTTGTCCGTGTTTTTCACTTGCATCAAAAACTTCTCCGTTTTCAAAACTACCAGTGTATTCAACTTTGATTGTATTGCCTTTTTCAACTGCCATAGGTATATTATAAAAAATTTGTTATTTAAAGATATGGGTTAGAAATCTTTAATCTTTAGAAGTCATCTTCGTTGTCGCCTTCTTCGGCTCTCTTTTTCTCTAATTCTTTGATTCTCTTTAGAGCTGCTCGAACATTTTTGTTCAATTGTTCCATAGAATCTGTTAATTGAGCTTTTGATTTTGTCCCTGTACAAACTAATTTTCCGTTAGAGAAAAGTAGGAAAGTTGCTGTTGGGTCTTCAAGCTTGTAAACTAGACCAGGAAACTGTTCTGGTTCATATTCTGTATTTTCTAATTCTAAAGCTAATGTGTTTAGATTTAAATCTAAATCCATAGCTCCTGAAGCTACAATATTTTGAACTTTAATCTTTGGTACAATTTTTACATTAACGCCAACTTTTTTCAATTGTTTAATAACTTGCTGAACAACATCTTTAACTTGAGAAACAGATTTTGTCCCTGTGCAAACTAAATTTCCTGAAGAGAAAACTAAAACAGCTGATTTTGGTTCTTTGATTCTTAAAACTAAACCTGGAAAAGTGTCTGGGTTATATTCAGTATTAGGATTTGTTCTTGCTAATTTCGTCAAAGAAACTTCTTCTTCTAAAGATGTCGTAGCTACAATATTTTGAACAGTTAAAGTTGTATCCTTCTTAGTAGTACTTTTTTTTGCTGCAGCCATAATTAAATATAAAGTCATTCCTTTATAAAGGCTTTGATTTAATCGACGGGATAATTTTTTTAATAAAATATCTTTCAATCTTTTTTTGGCGCATTAGTCGAACCTTTGGTTCGATTATATGTCCACCCCATCCCCTCGCTACTTCACTTCGTTCCGCTTTACGCTCCCGCGCCTAGTTGGATTCTGTTTCTACTTCTTCTAAGGTTGCGATATCATTAACTCCTCTGTCTTCTCGAAGTCTTGTAATTCGTGGGAACCGAAGAGCGTATCCAGAAGAATAAGTTGGTGATTTTTGAATATCCTGATATTTTACAGTTATGACAATTTGTGGTTTTACTTTTATTTTTGTTCCTTTTGTTTCAATCAATAATTTCCCCAACATATTTGTCATTTCTTCAAAACTAAGTCCTTCATCTTTTAGTTCTTTAAGTCCAGTTGAAACTTTTCCAATTTCTAATAATTCCCCATCGTTTGAACATGCCACATTAAAACTAGTTAGCCATCCAGCTCTTTTCCCAGTTCCCCATTCTGCACCAGTAATTACTAAATCAAAATCTTTATCTTCGGGTTTTAATTTTACAGCGTATCCGACTCTGGAGCCTGGCTTATATGGAGCATCCAAATCCTTGCCCATCAATCCTTCTTGGTTGTCGTCTAAAGCTTGAGCGTAAAATTTTTCTACCTCTTCAGTATTATCAGTAATAATTTGTTTTGCTAAAACTATTTTATAATCTTCTTCTCTAACAATTTGTTCAATTAATTTTCTTCTTTTGATAAATGTTGAATCAATTAAATTGTCGCCGTTGTGATAAATTATATCGAAGATTACTAATTCAATTGGAAGTTTTTTTTGCATTTCAAAAATTCCGTGCTTTCGCCTAATTCTTTGACTTATCGCCTGAAAGTCTGTATATTTTTTTGTTTTAGCGTCAAATCCAACTGCTTCACTGTCTAGGATAAAACTTTTTGCCGTTACATTATCATTTACGTATTCTACGATTTCCGGAAATTGTTTTGTTACTTCCTCAAGTCGTCTTGTGAATATTTTTACAACCCCGTCTTCACTTTTATTTATCATAACTCTAAATCCGTCGTACTTGTATTCAAATGCCGCGGGTTTTCCAATTATCTTAAATGCATCTTCTACATTTTTTGCTTTTGGAAATAACATTACTTTTACAGGTTTCCCCGGTTCTAATTTTATTTTTTCTAAAGTATCATTGCACGCCATTTCTAAAACTTTTGCAAAGTCCGTTGCTTTATTATATGCTTCTTGAACTGCTATTGCACAAACTTTTTTATCGCTTAAATTCTTAGGGCTGAAACAGTGCATTACTATTGCGTCTCTTAATATTCCAGAACCAACTCCAATTTTTAAGTCGTTAAGAATAGTTCTTACGATATATTTTGATTCGTTGTCCGTTGACGAATGAAGTAAATCTACGATGAACCCAACTTTTTTATCTACTGTTCCTCCTCCTTCGAGTGTCGGTAATTTTTGTAGATTTTCTAAAACTTTTTCTACGCTTAATTTTTTTGTAAAAAGAGCGGTTTGTTTTTTACTTTTTCCAAGAACGGTTTCTGCAACTTTCCCCAAATCTCCAAGTTCCCTAAATTTATTTATAATTTCTTCGTCAGATATTCCTGCAGCTTTGCCAATAGCTTTAATTACTAATTGGGTAGAAATTCCAAGTTCCCTATTGTCGTAATCGGCAAAAAGTCTGCCTTGTAATAAATAAATAAAATTAGGATTGTCCTTAATCTCCCCCAAAAACTTCGCCAAAATATCGGTTTTCTCTAATCCTTTTGAGGTGTTTTCTAAGGCTTCGTAAACTTTGCATATTTTTGAATAATCCATAACAAAAGAAATTGAAAATAGTTTTTATAATTTTAGATATTGTTTATATGGTATTTTATTTTTATTTCCCCTGTGCAATCCAGTGACATATGT
>JAGLQO010000010.1 GCA_023136775.1 Candidatus Pacearchaeota archaeon
AAGGATTAATTGTGCAACACAGCATTCGATTGCAGTTATATCTCGCCATTTTAAAAATTCCCCTACTTTATTATGATGATACCCGTCGCTATTAAGAATAGTTTGATGAATTAACCCTAATTCGTCCTCGGTGAGGATTTTTGGTAGGTGTCTTGTATATGTGTACGATTGCATTTCATTTTTTCACCTCTGAGTTTATTGTTATTATAAAGTTGTAACACCTTTTATAAACTTTTCTATAACAAGTTAGCAATAGGAAGTTTTATAAAAGGTGTTATATATTATATTACATGGCTAAGGCGATAAAACAAAAAAGGGCAAAATTTAGAATTGTCGTTCATGAACTTGCAAAAAAGAAAACGAAAACAATAAGTTTAGCGGATGGAAATGAAAGTTTAGATGAAATTGAGGAAAAGATTAGAAAATTATTTGAATAAAAAAGTATATAAGTATTAAATAATATATAATTATATTCAAAAGATGACTGTTTGCAAAGGCGGTACTTGGTCTATATGCGATACGGGCTTAATGGTTATTAAAGAAATTTTGAGTTTTTAAGGTTTTAGAACTAGGAAAGATTATTTTTATTCAGAGAATTTATATATGCTCGTTTGTTTGTTTGTTTATGGATAAAGAAAATTTAGAACTTGCGGAAGAACATATTAAGTTAGCTGCTGAGCTAATTGAGAAGGGTGGACTAAATAGTGAAGGCAATGAGAATGACAAATTCAAAAAAGCTGCTTTTGAATTAGAAAAAGCTGAAGCCAACCTTGAAGATATTTCTGAGGAATAATAATTGTCGAAGATATTTTTCTATATATTTAAAAAGTAAAAATACATTAAAAATGATATGGATGATGAATTTATTCAGCTAAAAGGTGTGACAAAAAAATTCGGAAAAAATAGGGTCTTAGATGCGATTGACCTTTCTATTCCTGAAGGGAAAATTACTGGAATTATTGGCGCTTCTGGTGAAGGTAAATCTACTATTTTAAAATTGATTGCATCATTTTACAAAGTTACATCTGGAGAAGTATTATATTTAAGACGAAATATTAATGACGATATAAAAAATATCAAAAAAACATTTGGCGTTGCAATTGAATCTGGATCTTTTTATGAAAATTTAACCGTCCATGAAAATCTCTTTCACTTCGGTAGTTTATATGGTGGAAAGAGAAAGGCATTGAATAGACGAATTAAGGGTATTATTTATTTTATTGGACTTAGTGATTCTAGAAATGTTCTTGCAAAGAATTTATCACTTGGAATGAAAAAGCGTTTGGATTTGGCATGTGCCCTTGTTCATAAACCAACTGTTATAATTTTAGACGAGCCAACAGCTGATTTGGATCCTTTGCTTCGTAATCAGATGCTTAAATTAATTAGGAAAATTAATACTCATGGAACTACAGTTATTTTCACTACGCAAATGTTAGAGGAAATTGATTCCTTATGTGACAACATTGCAATTCTATATAATGAAAAAATTGTAGAAGAGGGCGAATTAAAAGATATATTAAAAAAATACAATGTTAAAGATATGAATAGTGTTTTTACTAAGATTTTCTCCAAGAGGGATAGAAAAACCTATCAAGAATCTAGCGTACAAAAAAGTACTCTTGATTTGCAAAAACATGATGAGGCACTTCATCCAGAGGCATTAAAAAATAACGATTTTATTCAAGAATTAAAGACAACTTTGGAGATAGAAAAAGATGGAGTTTAAATCACTGATATCACTAATTAATAAAAACTTGAGAATGTTTTTTAGATCTAAGTTTTCTGCTGCGACTGTTATACTAATTCCTTTCTTAATAGTTATGCTTGCGGGATTTGCATTTAATTCAGAAGGACTTTCTAATGTTCAAGTTGGACTTTATTCAGAAGGCTACACTGATTTTACAACTGGCGTTATTACAGATTTCGAAAACAATGGCTTTAGTTCAAATAAATACGATACACATGAACAATGTATAGAGTCTGTAAAACATTCAGATTCGCAAATTTGTGTTATATTTCCAAAAGACTTAACCTCGAAAGCCACGACAGAAGAAATAATTTTTTATGTAGATTATTCAAGAGTAAATATAGCTAACAATTTAATTAACGAAATAGAAAAAAGCATTCTAGTAAAAACCACCGACGTGGGAGAGGGAATGGCTCAAGGCTTAATTGATTCTTTAGAAAGCATTAAGACAACTTTGCCAAACAGTAAAATTACAATTGACAACATATTAAAAGACGCTATAAAAAACAGAGATGAAAGTAAAAACTTAGAATTTCCAACTGAAAATATCAGTAATGCAATAGATGAATTAGATAGCATCAAAGGAGATGTTAATGAAAATGACACTTCAGTAATTGAAGATATAGAGGATTTAATCGAAGACATGGAAGATATTGAATCAATGAGTAAGTTAACTGAGGATAGTTTAGGAGATACAACAGAGGGGCAAAATGAACTTATAACAAAATTAACAACAGCGTCAAGTGATATGAATTCTTTAATCGTAACTCTAAATTCTTATCAAGCTGCCACGGCTGGGGATATTGTTTCTCCAATAAAAACAAAGATAGAGGCAATCAGTAGTGATGCCGATAGTAGTGATTATGTTGTACCTATTATTCTTTCACTAATCGCATTATTTGGATCAATTCTTTTATCTTCAACATTTATAATAAAAGAAAAGAAAACAAAAGCATTCTTTAGAAACTTTATGGCGCCAACTAGAAATATAACATTTATCCTATCGACATACTTAACTTGTTTAGCAATTCTTTTAATTCAATTCTCACTTATTTTTGTAGGTGCCAAATACATGCTAAAAATAGATATCATGTCAATGATTGGCCCTTTATTTATTACATTACTAATAACCCTCCTTGCCTTTGTTTCTATAGGAATGTTTATTGGCTATTTATTTAGAAGCGATGAAACAGTAATCTTCGCCTCTATGATTTTTTCAGCTCTACTAATGTTTTTCTCAAATATAATTCTACCACTTGAAAACATTTCTCCAGAACTTGTAAGGTTCTTTAGATTTAATCCTTTAGTTATCGCCAACTTAGCATTCAAAAAAATGATTCTATTTGGATTTGGATTTGGGGCTATCTGGAATGAATTGTTAATATTATTTGGATTTTTTGTAGTATTTTTTATTTTGAATTGTGTTTTTAGAAGTTTGACGAAGAGAATTCTGTAGGGATTATATTTTTGATTGGGAAATTTTGTTAATTTGGAAAAACAATTTTGCTCGCGAATTTTAGGGATTCAATGTATTCAGGGCAGGAGGAGAAATGCAATTTGGCTCACGGAT
>JAGLQO010000011.1 GCA_023136775.1 Candidatus Pacearchaeota archaeon
TTTGCATTCACAACTCTATTGTCTGGACTAAATAATTTTACGGAGTCGCCTTTGAACCTTACTCCTCTGGCGATTTTTTGAAATAATTCTCGTCTAGCCTTGTCTACATAAAATTCCATAAATTTATCTGGCTGTTCTTTTTTTAGAATCTTCCAAAATAATCCTTGAATATTAGGGTATGGGAATTTTGTTACGACAATTGATTTACATTTGTCTCCAGCAAAGTCCACTCCTCGAGAACATTTGGTTGTAAATAAAATATCTTCTTCGCCATTTGTGAATTCGCTTACTGCTGTATTACCTCGAGCTTGTAATTCTCGAAGTCGCTCTTGCGTTATTACATTGTCAAGCATTAATGTTTGGTTTTCTTCTTCTGAGGGTAAATCCCTGAATGCACTGACATGAACCAATGTTGGCGGGGTGGCTTTTGCCATTAACATATCCATAATTTTCAAATATTGATTTCTTGTAACTGAACCACTTTTGAAATTTGAAAACGAACAATTTCTTTCCATCCCTGTTTTTACTTTATGTATTGTTCCGGGGTTCTCTGTTTCTGCTTCTATTACTTTGAAATTTTCCAAACCAAAAATATCTTTTAAAACTTTATTAGAATGAAGGGTTCCTGACATCATGACTAAAACGTTATTGGCTTCTATTAATTCATTTAACTTTTGAGCTAAATTTATTGAGACCAAACTTACCATTACTATATCTTCACGGGAGCTTCTCCCAGAAAAAAGTGAACTTTGACCTTCTGCATTCCCAGAAATTTGCTCAACTGAAATATAGGTTTCGTCTAATAATTTTTCAAAGGTTCTCGCGATTTCAACAATTGAATTATAATAATTGAGTTCCTCATCTTCTGCTAAATTTGGATTTTTAATAACAAATTCTAATAATTTTAAAAGCGGAGAATCTTTTAATTTTTGAATTTCAGTTATGGGGGGAGAAAATAAAATATTATTTACCGAGTGAATCATTTCTTTGATTTTGTTTCTTCGTCCCTGGTCTGTCGAATTTAGGTTTGTTAGAGCGGTTAATAATCTATTCATGTTAATCTTTTTTTCATTTGCGAAGTTGTCCAAGAATTCATCACACTCATCAATTATGTCTAAATCTGTTTTTGGTTTTCTTCCTATTTGCATTTCGATGTTGTATTTCATCGAATTGAAAATTAAAACGTCGGCGTCGGCGTAACCTACATATTGGTCATAATAAGCACAGCCTTTTTTTCTTTGGAATAATGCATATTCTTTTCCACAAACTGCCGTGTATGTTTTCTTCTCTACTTTGGGTAGTCCTTTTGGATTAATTTCCGATGGCATTATTGGAGCCCAATAAGGACAGGCTGCTGCGACATTAACTCGTTTTATGTCTGTTGCCGTTGAAAAATCTTCAGAGTTTGTATTTGGATTTGATTCTATGTAATTTATAAGTTGAGTTGTATTTTTTTCTCTAATTTCAATAGTGCATGGCAATTCTTGTTCGTCAGCTCTATCTCCCCCGAATGGACAGGTAAAATTATTTCTTCCTTTGATAACTGAAATATTAAGCGGTTTGCCGTCTTTTTTTAATATAAATTTCTTTTGAGTATAATCTTTTTCGTATTGTTCTTGCAAGGATTTGATTGGAACTACTATTGAGGTTTTTTTGAAGTGTCTAGCTAAGTTCAGGGCCATTGCTGACTTTCCTGAGCCACACACTCCTTTTATGAAAATTAATTTGTTGCCGTCGTTAATTGCATCAAGAATTTCTTTTACGACGTCGCTTTGTGTTTTTCCATTTGAGAATTGCAGTGGTTTTAATTCCTCACCGTCGGTATCAAATGGATTTATAGAATTCGGATTGTTAACTTTATTGTATAATGACCACATTTTGTTCGCCTCATTTAAAGTTCGGATAATTAACTTTTAAAGATTAGTGTAATGAAAATATTTTATCTGTGTTACTTCTATGGGGTAATTAAAATAGTAAAATTTATAAAAGATTGCTGCTGGCATTTAGTATGGAAGATTTAGAATTTGGTAAAATAATTTGTGAAGTGTTTGACAGGGGTAGCATTGCTTCTATTAATGAATATATTGTTCCAATGGATGCCTTTGATAAAGATAAGGCTTTGAGTTCTGTCATGTATAAAGTTGCTTTAAATGGGACTTGGGGCAAAGATGAAATCAAATATCTACATCAAATTTCTATCGAAAATAATAATCTAATTAGAAATTTAGCAACAAGGGATTCTTTGACTGGTTTATATAATAGAATTGAATTAGATTCTGCATTTAAAAGAGAACAATCCAAAATGTCTAGAAGTCCTGAAAATAATCCTTACAGTTCATCTTTACTTATGATTGATATTGATCATTTCAAAAATTTTAATGATACTTATGGACATGTTGCTGGAGACAGGGTTTTGAAAGATTTAAGTGGGATTATCACAAATCATCTTCGAGATACTGATATTACATTTAGATTTGGGGGGGGAAGAAATTATCTCTATATTTCCAGGAACAAATGTAAATGATGCGTTTACTGCTTCAAAAAAATTAAAAGATTATGTGACAGGCTCTCCAATGACTTTTGTTGATGAGGGTGGTAAAGAAGTTCGTGAAGTAATAACATTTAGTGGAGGAGTTACTGATATTAAATATAACGAACATCTAAAGGAGACTACTGAAAGGGTAGATAGATTATTATATTTAGCAAAAGAAGGCGGAAGAAATGATGTTTATATGTAATCAAATTAATATTAAATTTCTTTTTCGTTTAGCATATTATCTTTAATTTTTGAGAGTTCCATTTTTTCTTCTATATTATCTTCGTTTAAAATTTCTTGCTTACTTTTATTTGCTGATTTAAGGGTTTCTAGTATTTGAAATCTTGAGGGTTTCTTTGTTTTTACATAACCATTTTCTAGAGCTATTATTCTTTTTTCTAATTCTTTTTGATTTACTTTTAATTGTTTATTCTCATACTTATAATCTTCTAGGTCATTTCTAAATAGTGTTTTAATTCTTTCTTCAATTTTTGCTAAATCTTTTCTTACGACAACTTCCCTTTTTAATTTCCTAACTGCGTCTAGACCTTTTTTTAATTGCTTAATATTCTGGGTAAATTCATCTACGTCTTTAACAAATTCTTCTCTTGTTTTATCATCAGATTTTTTAGTGGCTGTATGTTCTTTATCTTTTTTCTTTAGATATTTTCGCATTGCGTTAATTGTGTTTTGCATTTCATCTAGGTCTTGTCTAATTAAGATGAATGATGTTTTGATTCTTCCGTCAAATTCTTTTAACTTTTGATTGGTATTTTTTTCGAATTGTTTTATTGGGTTGTTCATATAAAGAGGGAGGATGATTTTATTTTAAAGATTTCTGTGGTGGAGTTATTAATAATTTTGTCTCTCAGATTTAAGAACTGGAATAGCCACTAACACCTTCGGTGTACACTAACGCAATAAATTGCGCGCACTAACCTGCGGTGCTTTTTGTTGATTTTTTGATTTTGGCTAAATTTGGCTTGAGAATGTTTTGTTAATTTTAATTGCTCACGGATTTGCACAGATGACTTCGTCATTCACGGATTTAAGGCAATGATTTTGGGAATGGTTTGTTCTGATTGGTTGGAGTGGTGGTGAGGGGTGGGTGGGGCGTATGAGTGAAGAGGGAGTGGGGCGAATGATGAGGGAATTATTATTTATATGATAATTGTCGAAAGGGATTATTTAATTGATGCAATTTGTTTTTAATAAAATTACTTATTCGTAAATTTCTTTCAATTTAATTAATAATTTCTCTTTGAATTTATTAAAATCTTTTCTGTCAAAATTTATTAATGACATTAACTCTACATCTTCTTCGATATCTCCCCATGAACTTTTCATAATTAAATCTTTCTTCGAAAGAAAATTGGATTCACTTTCTTTCATTGTAAAGTTCCCAGAAACTATTTTTCTTAAGATTAATTTATTATCTGTACAAAAAATATTTTTATTTTTATTTATCAGATATAAATCAAATAAGTCTCTTTCTTTTATTGATTCTCTTGTTAGGGTCGCTCTGAATTTTTCTAATATTATTTCTTCTTTTGGATATGAAGATATTTGTAAATTAGTTAGTTTGTGCCCTAGTGTTTCTAAATATAATTTGTCTAAATTAAGAACATCATTTAAATTATTTATTTTTAATTCATTTGAACTATTGATTAAATCTTCTACAAAGTTTATTTCAAATTTTATATAATCACTTAGCTCTTTCCCATAATATATTTTTAACATATAAATATTTCTTGAATTTTTCATAATAATAAATTTTTTATTAGTTCTATCTGTTTCAAATTCAAACCCCAAATTATTGCTTATTAATTTAATCTCATTTATTATTCTTTTTATTCTTGATTTTATTCCTAGCTCTCTTTCTTTTTTAGATTGGAGTTGTCTTATCTTTAAACAATCACAATGGGTAAAATCTAAGTCTTCGCTAATTCTATGATATTCTAAATAGTTCCTAGAAAGAAGTGTTCCCCCTTTGAATATTAAATTATTTAATTCATTTGTCTTCTGAGACTCTTTTTGGCTTTGCCATTCAGATAAAAATCTTGATAAGAAATAATCCTTTTTTGCATAATAAAAATTAATTTTTCTTGACTTATTTTCTTCTAGATGTGCGTGATATTTTCGAAGATTTTCTTCATTCATAATGTAAAACTTTTCTCTTAAAATCTTTTGAATAATCTTTTAAATATTCTTGTAAGACTACATTATTTATTTCTCTTGTTAATTCTACTGGTGGTTTTTTTCTGAAATATACATAATCAATTAAGGTTTTTTCTTTGTCTGAAAAATAAACACTATGAGGTCCTTTTTTCTTTTTTAATAGTTTTATTTTTCTTATTGGCTTTGTTATTTTTTTGAAAATATAGGTTGAGCCGAATATTCTTTTAGTTCCACTGAATTTGGAATTTATTATGGTTGTTGTTGAAAGTCCTTGCCAGTTTAGACCGTGTATTTTTGTTGCAGATTCTAATCCGATGTACCAGTTTATTTTTTCTGTGTTTAATATTTGAGAAACTACTTGCAGGGAATCTTGTTTTGTGTATTTTGAAAGTTGTTCGTCTGGATCTAAAATATAATAATAATTTATGAAGATATTTTTTATCATGTTTCTTTTTGTGAGAGAATTGAAGATATTTGCTGAATATTTTGATTTTAGATATTTTTTTAAGAGTTTATTTATTTCTATTTTTGTTGATATTTTCTTAGAATTAGAAAGGATTGAAATTAAAATTCTTTTGTCTATTTTATCGCTCATGAGAGAAGTAAGGGTTTAATCTTTATAAATAATTTGTTTCAAATATTTCCGTTTTTGGGAATATTTGGAATGGTTTTATTTATTGGAAATCTTAGGTGTTGATGCTAATCTTTGGGGAAATTTGTAGTTTGGATATTCTTTTGAGTGGTTACGGGAAGACGGGAGGGCAAATTGGCTCGCGGATTACTGGATTTTGGGGATTCAAGGTGGGGGAGGGAGGCAATTTTTGCTCACGGATTTGCACAGATGACTTCGTCATTCACGGATTTAAGGCAATGATTTTGGGAATGGTTTGTTTTGATTGATTGGAGTGGTGGTGAGGGGTGGGTGGGGCGTATGAGTGAAGAGGGAGTGGGGCGTATGAGTGAAGAGGGAGTGGGGCGAACGATGAGGGAATTATATTTTATTAACAAACGCGGAGCGTTTGACTAAAGGGCGATTGGATTTATTATCCAAGAATTTTATTTAGGATAATTAATTTTGTTTAATGTCCGAAGAAGGTAATAAGATTTTAATAAAAAAATAGGCTGGTATAGTAAGATGGTAATAGAAATTGGGGCGACGAATGTTTTCGTGTTAGAGTTATTTAATGAGGTTTATTATTAATTATAATGAAATACCTAATATTTAGAAAACTGAAAGGGGGTTTAAAAAAATGAAAAAATTAATGAATAAAAAATTAAACCTTTTTGGTAAAGAAGTTTCTTTGATGCTTGTTGTTGTTCTTGCTTTGGCAGGATTTGCAAGTGCGGCTTTGGTTCCGTATTTAAGTAATGTTGTTAGTGGAGATGCTGAGATTGCTAGTCCTCTTGTTTTGACTGGAGATTTATCAACGGAGGAAGAGTTCCCTATCTATGGTGGAGAAGAATTTGTAAGAACTTTGAATGTTGAAAATTTAGCAAATGCTGAAATTTCCTATTCTACTGGATTTGTTGTAACGGGTCCTGTTGGTTCAAATTGGACTGAAGACTTGGATGAGTTTCATACTTTTGAATTAGAAGTTCTAGGTAATGAGAATAGTCCTTTTGATATGAAAGGAGATTGCCATTCTATTAATAGTGATAATATTTTGACTTGTGATTTAGGAAATGCTACTTTAACTAACTTAGATAATAGAAATTACACTGTAAAGGTTCTTTTCCATGAAGCTATTATGCCTGGAGATTATTTGATTAGTGCTAGAGTATTTACTATAGATACTCTTCCTGATGGATTTGACTTTACAGCACCAACTTTACAAACAGCTACAGATGATGATAGTAGTAGTAGTGGTGATGGTAGTGAACCATCATAAATAAAACAATAAATTAAAATTAAAATTTCCGCCCCGTTAATTTTTTTGGGGTAGGGCTAACGCCCATTATATTCACGTCGAGGCACGACAAATGAGAAAGACAATAGTAATAATAGCAATCGTTGGAATGATTTTGGTTAGCTTTGCTAGTGCGGGGTTGGTTGGGTTCTTGAGTAATAGTGTTAGTGGGACTGTTGAGGTTAGGGGACCTGTATTTTATTTGGATAAGAAACTTCCCGATTCTGACAAATATTATTCTTTAAAATTAAATGAGGAATCTACTACAACTTCTAAACCTGTATTAGACGGAGATGAAAACCTTTGGTTTATTTCAGATGTTTTAGGAATTGATAATTTTTACGATGAAAAATACAATATTACATTAACAATGGTAGCCGAGGGCGGAGATTCAAATTCAACTGGAACAATTTTTGCTGAATTATGGATTGGCGATGAGAATAATATGTGGAAGGAAGATGACGAAGCGATATGCAGAACTCCAATCCTTTTAGGAATAGGCAGGGATGAATATCCTTATAGTTTGGATTGTATTCCAAAAAATAGTGATGGATTAAAAAATATAGAAAAAGACGAAAAAATGATGATGGTTTTAAGAACCGCTCCTACAGATGTTGGAGTTAAGATATATATTAAATCTTCAAAAATTGAGGTATTGGTAAGATGAATAAATTAAGTTTAATATTACTAGGTTTAGTTTTAATGTTCGGATTAGTCAGTGCGGATAATGTTCTGTCCAATGTTACTGGGATTGATATTCCTACTAACATTATCGCTGGAAGTCCATTTGAAGCTAGTTTTAGTTTTGATTATGCTTTCAATGGAGAAAATACTGACGACTCTCCTCTAATTATTAAATTAAATATAATTTCTGAAGAAAATGAGACTTATCCAGTTATGAAAGGAGATTTTCAAATTACTGGAAGAGTTGAAAAATCTTGGTTTTTCAACACACTTACAAAAACTGTTGAATTTAATTGTAGCGAAGAATACAATCAAACTATTGAACACCCTTTAGATGCACAGAATGTAACTGCTCCAGATGGAACGTTTTATTGTTATAATGTAGAAGGTGATTTGGATTTAAACGAGCATGACAACATTTATTTAGATATTATTTCACATCAAGCACTTTATCCTGGAGAATATAATTTTTCTGCTGAATTATTTTACTTAACTGATGAGAGAGCGCCTTTTGTTAATATTACAAATAAGGATATGTTTAAGCAATATTATAGAGAGGTTGATAATATAATAGTTAGTGCAACTATTGAAGATGGAAGCGAGATTTCTGTACAATGGGGAAATGTTTTTCTTGGATATGAAAATTTGACAATTCCTTATACATATGATGACGAGGATGTTTATTATTTTTCAAGAAATACTCCTGTAGATATTATGGAAGGGAATTATCCGCTTTATGTTTTTGCTGAAGATATTTATAACAATACTGGAAGTGATAATACTGTTTTAAAAATTGATAGAACTGCTCCTGATATTACTTTAAATCAATCAATTGGAATAGTGGGGGATGTATTACCTGTTTTTGTTAATATAGTTGATGAAAAATCCGGAGTTGATAATTCTAGTGTTGAATATAGACTTAGGGAAATGTTTGGATTTAGCCCATGTCCCGAAAGTGGAGTTGGAACTTTTACTTGTTATAATAGTGGATGGGTTACGTTACCTAATATTGAAGTTGATTTATTTGGTGATGAAATAAATACTAGTGAGTTAAATGGGGACTTTTGGCTAGAAGTTAGAGCTAGTGATATTCTTGGAAACTCTGGTGAATTATAATGAGGTTGATTAGTTTTTTGTTTATGGGTGTTTTTATATTTAATATGGTTAGTGCTATACCTATTTGTATAGACAATATGCCACCTAGCTCTCCTACTAATTTAGGTATAACTGGTAATTCTGGGAATCTTTTAATTAGTTGGGATGTGGCGATTGATTCGCCGAATTGTAGTGGAATTTTAGAGTATGTAATTTCTAGGGATGGAGTTGAGTTAGCACGAGTTGGTGGCGATGTTTTGAGTTTTGTCGATGATGCAAGTTTGGGCAAAGGAGAATATGATTATACGGTTCATGCAATTGATATGGTTGGGCGAAATGCTGGGGCTAGTGTAAAGAATAAAATTACAATTAATCATGGCGGGGGAAGTAGTGGAGGAAGTCGAAGTAGTAGTTATGAATGTGAAGTTAATTGGAGTTGCAGAAATTGGTCTGAATGCATTAATAACGAGCAAATGAGAATTTGTGAAGATTCTAACAAATGTGGAACTGATTTAAAGAAACCTGAAATTTCTCAAGAATGTGAAGTTGAGGAATCTGAAATTAATTTAATTGATATTGATAAAAAGGATGAAAATATTCCAAATAGATTTTCTGCAATAACTGGTGCGGTTGCGGGGGCAATGTCTACACCTGAAGGAGCTGCAACTTCGGCATTTGTATTATTAGCTTTAACTGGTTTTTTACTTATTCGTATCAAAAATAAAAAGAAATAATTCCATTTATCTCCTTTTTTTATCCCATATTTAGAGTAAAACTTTAATAAAAAATTGTATATATTATTTCAACGGGTGAGACTATATCATACTTCTCTTGTCCTTAAGAATAATCTAATTTCCCGTGATCGGATTATTCTGTAAAGCTTGACGCTTCACTCGGGAGAAGAACTTCTGACGGGAAAGATTTATCCTCCCGTCAGGAGATTATTATATTTTTAAAAACAATTTAGTTCTGGGATTCAGAATAGAGGAAGAACTACATTTTGGCTCACGAATTTACACAGATGCCTTTGGCATTCACAGATTTTCGTTTTTGAGAGTGTTTTGAACTAGTGCTTTGGATCCGTGAATGAGGAACTCATCCGTGTAAATCCGTGAGCAAATTGTCTTTCTGTCTTGAATCCTCTAAATCTATTAAATCCGCGAGCCAATTGTATTGGAAATTAACATACATATCCAAATCAACTCAACTTTTTCTCAACATAAATTTTCTTAGAATCCAGCTCATATCCTAACTTCACATAATACTCCCTTACTCCAACTCCAGAAATTACTCGAATATCTTCATATCCTTTCTTCCGAGCAATCTCCTCAGCTTTTGCCATTAACATCTTCCCGAGACCCTTATGTTGCCATTCGTTTTTGGCTTGTTCTTTTAGCTTTAGTGTGGGGCCGTAAACGTGGAGTTCTCTTATCATTGCTGGTAAGTTTTTATCTAATCTTAGTCTTATTAGTCCGAAAAGTACATCGTCTTTATTGACGGCTTCTATGAAGTATTCAGTTCCGCCGCATGCTTTGTATTTTACTATATTTAATTTTACTTCAGTATTTACTTTTCTTCCGTCTCTAAGTGCGAAGCCAATTTCTCTGAATCTTATTTCATTTATTTTTATTTTCCTTGCTCTGATTTCTTCTTCGATGTCTTTTCTCATGTCTATATTTATAATTCCCGCAACAAGGTAGGCTGGGGGAATTTCTCGCATGATTCTCATTATTCTACAATACTTTGGGGTTAACATTAACATTTGAATAACAATTTCAGAGGCTTCTTCTTTCGTATACGGAATATATTCTCCTCCGTAATACAAGTCTTCTAGTCCTGAACCTTTCAATACTTGACACGGATAAATTTTAATTTGATCTGGCTTGAAGTCTATGGAAGAAAAAATTTCTTTAAATAACTCTATATCTTTTTTTGGATTTGACCCAGGAATTCCTGGCATTAAATGATATCCAATTTTGAACCCTGCTTTTTTTAAGCGAGAAGTTGCATCAATTACATCTTGAATTTTATGACCTCTGTTAACTTTTTTGTAAATTTCATCATCAATTGCTTGGACTCCTAGCTCCACTCTTGTTGCTCCCCATTCTAACATTTTTTTTACATCCTCGTTAGTACAATAATCTGGTCTAGTTTCAATACAAAGTGCTGTACATCTGTGCTTTGCTGTTTCGTTAATTTCTTTAGCTTCTTCTAAATTTTTTGATTCAATTCCATTTAAAGCGTCGTAACATTTTTTCACAAAGTCATGCTGGAAATCTTCTGGATATGATAAAAAAGTTCCTCCCATGATTATTAATTCAATTTTATCAGTTGGGTGCCTCATGCCTTCGAATGCTTTAAGTCTGACTCTTACTTGCTTAACTGGATCGTATCCACATTCTCTTGCTCGGAGTACTGCTGGGGATTCTGGCGTATAACTTTGAGGTGCATTAAATGATGGACAATATAAACATGCTCCGTGAGGGCATTTTCTTGGTGGCAGCATGACTGCTAGAGGAGCTACTCCGGAGATTGTCTTTGTTGGTTTGCGAAGAGCTTCGCTCTTCAAGTTGGTAGTTTTTAGTTGGTAGTGGGTAGTGGGAACAACTGTCGCGCTCTTTTGTTGCGCTTGTGAATTTTTTGTTTCCATAAAATCAAAAGTGATTTAAGCTTTAAATGTGTGAGGGTAGTATGAATCAAGAGAATATTTGGGATAAGATTGCTGATAAGTGGAATGAATTTCGGACTAAAAGTCATGGGGATGTTGAGGAATTTTTAGATAAACAAAAAGGGAGGGTATTGGATTTGGGTTGTGGGAGTGGTCGGAATTTTAAGAAAGTTGATGGGGTTGATTTAATTGGGGTTGATTTTTCTAATGAATTACTTAAACATGCTAAAGTCAATGCTGAGAAAAAAAATATTGATGTTGATTTAATTAGGGCTGAGGTTTTTGATTTGCCTTTCGAGGATAATTCTTTTGATGCGGCTTTGTTTTATGCAGTTTTACATTGTGTTGATTCTGTTGGGGATAGAAAGAAAACTTTGAAGGAAATTTATCGAATTTTGAAACCGGGAAAGGAAGTTTTTTTGTCTACTTGGGGACGAGGGTCTTCTCGGATTGATGGTAAAGTTGGGGAATGTTTTATTCCTTGGACTTTGAAGAATGGTGAAAAAGTTGAGAGGTATACTTATATTTTTACTAAGGATGAGATTGAGGGGTTGGTTAAGTTGGTTGGATTTGAGATTGTTAGGAGCTGGGAAGATAGGAATATTAATTTGATTTTGAGGAAATAGGGAAGACAAATTAATGGTGATCGGGTCTGGGGTTGCGAGTGATCGGGTTTGTAGATAGGTGAACATTTGTTCACAACTAATGACGCGATTAAATTTATTTTTTAAATGTTCCAGAACACGGGGGTCGTCCGTTGGTAGTCCCGAGTAAATATTCTCCATTTGGTGTTTCAATACCAACTGAAACATATGTGGGCAAAAGTTTTCTTTTCCCAAGTCCAAATAAACCTTTCTTAATTATATTTTTTCTAAGATGCTCAGAATTGTTTAATTTATTAATAAGTAATGTAATTGGTTCTACTGATGAAAAATCGTTATAATATTTTATCATTTCATCAATAGATCCAGTATAATTTACAACAGCTCTGGCTCCACTAAGAACATCTGTGTCCTGCTGATGATAATCAATTTTGACAATCAAATTATCTTGAATTTCATTACAATTTGCTTTAGGTATTGATGAGAAATATTTAGTAATCAAGCCATCAAAAGTTGGTAATCTAAAAATTAAAAAATGTCTGGAATCTTCTTTTTTGAATCCTTTAATAAAATGTTTCTCTAATCCTCCAATATACCCAAATGAATCAAATATTTTTTGTGATCCATCTGGAAGTGACTGGATAAAATCTCTAAATAGGTAATGAGATTCATCACCAGATTTTATCACTGCAAGTAAATTTTTATCAGTCATGTTATATTTAATAATTATTTATATATAAATATTCATTTTACGTAATCTATTTCTTTTTAATTCCCATTCTCGAAGAGTACCCCGACAAAAATTTCATTTTTGTACTAGGGGCCGCAAAGCATACCCCGAGAAAATTTCATTTTCTACTAGGGGCAAAATCCAGGATTTTATATTATTTCTTTTTAATTCCCATAAAATCCATTAGGGAGCCTTTGTTGAAATCTATGACTTCGCCGCTAATAGCATTAATTTTTATTCTGACGATTCCCATCATGTTGTCCATGCAGGTTAAATTCCAAATATTTTCTTTTAAGATTGAGATTATTTTTGTTGGCTTAATTGAAGAATTATTTTCTTTAATTATTTCTTTACAGGTTGATTTTAAATCGTCTATGTCTATTTTTAATTCAAGAGATTGTTCTTTGATTTCTGAGATTTCTTTCCCGACTGTTTTCCCGTCTTTTACAGAGATTATCTCGTCATGAATTTTTGGTTCGCCAAATGGAAATTCAAAAGCTGCTATTTTTTTATTTGATGGAATTAAATAATCTAATTGAATTGTTTCGCTATCTTCTTCTAAGTTTAAAATTAAAAATCCTGCCATAAAATATGCGTCCTTATTTTCTTCTTTGAATTCCTTAAAAGAATCTTTCTCTTGCAATTCATTTACTAAATCTATAATTTTCATAATAAAAATATTTTACTTTCGTTCTTTAATTTCTTTAGAAATCTGAGACATAAATTCATCTAAAGTCATAGGGATAATTTCTTTAGTATCTCGAGCTCTAACAGCAATTTTCCCTTCTGTTTTTTCGGTCTCACCAACAGTTACTAAATAATTAAATCTTTGAATTTGTGCCGTCATTGCTTTCTTTCCCATTGATTCTGATTTGTCATTTAGCTCAACTTCAAAACCTGCGTCGAATAATTTTTGATAGACTTCTGTTCCATAATCTTTTACATCGTCGTTTAATGTCATTACTTTGATTTGATTTGGAGATAACCACATTGGAAATTTACCGTTATAATTTTCAGTTATAATTCCTATGAATCTTTCGATTGAACCGTAAATTACTCGATGCAACATAATCGGTCTTTTATTGGAATTATCTTCGATCGTATAATTCATATCAAATCTTTCTGGTAAAGCCATGTCTAATTGTATTGTTGAACATTGCCAAGTTCTTCCAAGGGAATCTTTTAAATGAAAATCAATTTTTGGACCATAAAAAGCACCGTCTCCTTCATTAACAATATATTCCATTCCTGTTTTTTTCAAAATATTCTCCAAAGCATTTTCAGCTAAGTCCCAAATTTTATCGTCTCCAACTCTTTTTTCTGGACGAGTTGACAACTCAACATGGTCAAATTCTAATCCAAAATATTTGAAAGTTTCTTTAATTAAATCTATAATTTTTGAAATTTCATCTTCTAATTGGGTTTCTGTGCAAAAAATATGAGCATCATCTTGAGTAAATTGGATAACTCTAAATAAACCTGCCAAAACTCCTGATAATTCAACTCGATGAACTATTCCTATTTCTCCGACTCTCATTGGTAAATCTTTGTAAGTTTTTGGCGAAGTTTTATAGACTAACATTCCACCTGGACAGTTCATTGGTTTAATCAGAAAATCTCTTTTTTCATATTGTGTCTTGAAATTATTTTCTCCGAATTTCGACCAATGTCCCGAAATTTCCCAAAGCTTTCTATCCATAATTTGGGGAGTTGAAATTTCTGTATATCTAGCTTTTCTATGAAGATCTCTCCAAAGTTCAATTAACTTATTCTTAATATGAAGTCCTTTAGGATGCCAAAATACCATTCCTGGAGCAACATTGTTAAAACTCCAAAGGTCCATTTTCCCACCAATAATTCTATGGTCATTATCTTTTAATTTTGAAGTATCAAGTTTTGCCTTAGAAACAGTTCTTAGAAGTTGTTTTCTTTCAGCCTCGCTAATATCAGCTTCTTCTTCGTTTCCTTCAATCACTAGTTCTCTAGAAAGTTCTGATAAGGGATGTCCCTTAACTTTTAATTCAAAAGTTTTGTAATAGCCGAACGGAGCTTGAATAACATTATAATCCGATAATTGTTTTACTGCCTCGTTTAAAATTTCTACTGCCAAACTTGGTTTTCCTAGATTGCTTGATAGATGAGCATAGGGATAAAGAACAATATTTTCAGCTTTTACGTCAGTTGCTATTTTTTTAATGGACTCTACAAATTCTGGGATAATCTTCAGGGAATCTGTTTTTTCTACTGCGGTCATGACAACTAGACAGTCTTTTGATTCTCCTTCCAAATTTTGATTTGGGGCTATTTCTTCTATAGATTTCAAGGCTGGTTTTAGTGCTTTGAAATTAATATAATCGCAGTGCAGATTCAATGTCTTCATAATATAGAACGTATAAAAGAATTTATAAAGATTTATGCTTCTTAGTTGTTATGGTGAGCGAAGTGATTGATAGATGTCCTACTGGAATTGTGGGATTTGATGATTTATGTAAGGGTGGATTTGTTAGAAACTCTGATAATTTAATTGTTGGTGGACCCGGAAGCGGGAAGACCACTTTTCTTTTACAATTTCTTTGGAGGGGTGCAACTCAATATAATGAAAATGGATTATACTGCTCCTTCGAACCAGATATTATAGATACATTAAACGACGCAATGGCTTACGGATGGGATTTTTCTAAACTTAGTGCTGAGGGAAAAATAAAATTCATGAGATTTTCTCCACAAACTTCTATTGATGAATTAAAAAAAGAATTGACAAAAATGATTGCTCAAAATGATATTAAGCGAATTTGCTTTGATCCTATTTCCGTTTTAGCATTAAACTTTAGTGATCAGGGAAAAATTAGACAAACTATTTTCGAGTTATCCTCGCTGATGAAACGACTTAAGGTGACCACTGTTTTTGTTGATGAAAGTTTAGAGGGAGATATGGGAAACGCGAAAGATGGCGATTGGACAAAAACTGATATATTGAGATTTTTGTCGGATTCTGTTACTGTGTTTTATGAAACTGGAATTGCTGGGGTCGGGGATCGAGCCGTTAGGATTTCAAAAATGAGAAGAACTGCTCATGAGAGGAGGGCAATTGGAATGGAAATTCGGGATACTGGTATTGAAATTGCGAGAGTAGTTATGGCGCAGGGTGTTGTCCCTAATCAATAGTAACAAATAGAAAGGTTTATATAGATGATTTGCGTTAGTTAATTATGAAAACATTAACTAAAATAGCACTAAGTGCTGCATTTGTTGCTTCTGGTTTTATAGCTAATCATGGACTAGGACCTACAAAAATTGTAAGCAATATTCCATATCGTGGTAATACCGTAAACGAAGGTGTAACAACTCTTGTCTTTGATGATGTTCGTTATGAATCCAGAAAAGGTCCAGCAGAAGTTTACGCTACAGGAAATCCTGACAATTTTCAAATGAATGAAAGCTATAATATTGCCGTTAAGAGCCCAGCATTCTTTGGTAGTAATAGAATAACTGCTTACGAAAAAAGTAATTAATTTTTATATATGAATTTGCTGATTAATTTTTCAGCATCTTCTCTTCTTTTTTGATGATCTTCTAATATAATATTAATTTTTTCTATTAATAATTTCTTAACTTCCCCTGATAATAATTCTCCTTTAGAATATTTATCATAAATTTCTGCTAATTTGTCATCGTCATGTTCAAAATATTTCAACCATTGACAAGCTACATCTACTTCAATGTTTCCGCCTAATTTTCTATGTTCTTCGGTTGTTTCTTTTCCACCACTAAATGCATGTTTATTTATTTTTTTCTTTACTGTCTTTGCATCGTCAGTCATGAGGATTGATTTTCCAGAGCCACTACTACTTTGCTTTCCTTGAACTCCCGTTAAGGGCGACATAAATTTTGCATGCATAATTGATGGCTTCATATGGCCCAATTTTTCTACGACGTCACGACTGAGTCTGAAATGAGGCTCTTGGTCGACAGCTAGGGGAATTAAGCATCGCTCATTTTTATTATTTAATATGTTGGGTAAAAAAATTGGAACTGTTTGCATTGCGGTGTAAAAAATACTTCCAATATTATTTGATCCGTCGAATCCAAAAGCTGCTTTAATTGAATTGAATGTTATTTTTTTCGCCACTTTAATTGCTTCGGGATACATCAAACCCGCATGTTTTGTATCTACTAAAAATCTAGTTTTCTTTACGTCAAAACCCATTGCTATCACATCTAACATATTTTCATGCGTCCAATTTTGAATTTCGTCGTAAGTCATATTTTTATATAAAAATTTTTCATCGTCGGTGAATTGAAACCAAAGCTCTACATTAAATTTATCTTGTAACCATTTTACAAAACTCCAAATAGAATAATGCCCTAAATGTATTGGTCCACTTGGTCCATCTCCAGTATATAAGAAAAATTTCTCGCCTTTTTCATATGCGTCTAATATTTTTTCTAAATCTCTGTGAGCAAAAAATATTCCTCTTTTCAAATACGGATGAATTTCTCCTGCAATTTTCTCTATTCGCTTTAGAAGTTTTTCATCTATTTTTTTTATTCCAAATTCTGTAATTAGTCTATCATAATCAACCTCTCCTTCAACATCATACGGATTTACTTTCATCTCTGCCATGCTAACTTTAACCTTGGAATATTTATAAATCTAGTCATAATATCGTCTCTGATGCGGTTAAGTTTAAATAGTAAAAAAGCCTTGAACAGACATGAAAAATTGGGGAAGTATTTTTGTGTTATTGGTGATTTTCACGACGTCATTAGCATTAGCAGAGATATCTATTTCCGAACCATTAGATATTTATAATTTGGGGGACAGATTGTATGTTAGTCTTGATGGTCTTATTGGATCTAATAGTGGAAATTTAAATATAAATTTAGTTTGTCATGACGAATCTACAAATTTAGTTAAAATATCTTCTAGAGCATTTTCCACAACTGATGAACAAAGTTATTCTATTCCCTATAAAATTTTAGATAAAAATGATTTAGAAATTACAAACTTAAGTCGAATTCTTGGAGAATGTCAAATTATTTCCTCTCTTGGAAATAAAATCTCCTCTACAAAAACATTTTCCATTGTTGATGATGTGATTGTTGCGGCATCCCTAGACAAGGCTACTTATAATCCTGGCGAAGCCATAACTGTTAATGTTGAGGCAATTAAGAAAAATGGTCATCCATTAAAAGGATTTATAGAGGCAACAAACGCCACTAGTTTTTCTAAGGCTATTGAAAATGGAAAAGTAAGCGAAGTATTTTCCCTTCCAGAAACTGCCGAGGCTGGAACTTATTTGTTAAACATTTATGTTTATGATGTTGGTGCTGATAGTGTTTTGAATACTGGAAGCAGTGAGGCATCTTTTAAGATAAATCAAATTGCTTCGTCAATTGTAATGAGTTTAAGTGACTCTAAGGCTATACCTGGAGAAGAATTTACAATTGGGATGGAAATTTTTGACCAATCTGGGATAAAAATGGATGGTACTGTTGGGGCAGAAATAATAACTCCAGATAATAAAATTATTGAGAAAACTATTAATTCAGGGGAATTAACTTCGATTAATTTTTTACCAAATTCAACTGCTGGAATATGGAGAATATCTGCTTCGTTTAATGGATTAATAGAGCAAAGAGAATTCCAAATGGAAGAAATTCAAAAAGTTGAGTTCGATATAGAAGACTCCGTCTTAACTGTAACAAATGTTGGAAACTCTTTGTATAATAAAACTATCAGCGTTCAAATTGGTGGCGAAGAAAGGGAGTTAGAATTGAAAATTAATATGGGAGAAACTAGGAAATTTAACCTTGGGGCTCCAAATGGGAAATATGAAGTTTTGGTCGACGATGGAGAAACTTCTATTAATAGGCAAATTTTGCTAACTGGAAATGTTATATCAGTTAGCAACTTTAATGGCTTTAACTTCTTCAAAAACTATGGTATTTTCTTGGTATTTTTAATTGCTATAGTTGGAAGCGTTGGTTTTATATATTTGAAAAAATCGAGAAAATCAAAAGTTAGTCGAGGGAGCGGAGAACCGAGAAAAAAAATCAATTTAATAAAATTTATAAAAGAAAAATTTAATAAAAAAATTCCTAAGAACGTTAAATCCCATATTAACGAAAGTTTGCATTATACTAATAAATGTCCAAAAGTCCAAAGTCTGGATTCTTCAAACTATAGTCATGAAGATAAAAGTATGATTGACTTAACTAAGGATAAAATTAAAAGTGCGGAATCTAGCTTGGTGCTGAAGGGAGAAAAACATATTTCCTCTGTTATATCTTTACGTATAAAAAATAACGAAGGCATGAGTGATGTTGCCAAAGATTCTCTTCATAAAATAATTGAAAATGCTCAAGCAAAAGGCTTAGTGGATTGGAGGGGGGATTATATCTTTGTTGTGTTTTCTCCTGTAGCCACTAGAACTTATCATAATGAAATTTTAGCTGTAAAAGTTGCTCAAGAAATAACTCAAAAGTTGAAAGATTATAATAAAAAATTCAGAGATAAAATTGAATTTAATGTTGGTGTAAATTCTGGAGATATGATTGCGTCTAAGGTTGATGGGAAATTGAAGTATACAAGTATTGGTAGTACTATTTCTTTTGCAAAAAGAGTTAGCGACAGTGACTCTGGAAAAATTTTAATTAGTGATTCTATTCGTAAAAAGCTATTGCGAGATTTAAAAGTTGAGAGAGGAAAAGAAATTGGGGAGAATCCAACTTATGAACTTCTTGATATAAAAAACCGAAGTGGTGATGCTGAGAGACTTAAGGATTTAATGAAACGCTCTAATTATTAAAGTGTCATGGAGCGAAATTTATTGAGCGATTAAATTTTATGTTACGGGAGTCGAGTATTGACGAGCGATTATTGTCGTGAATCGCGTTTTTTTATGAAGCGTTAGCGAAATAAAAAATGTAAGCGTTCGCAATTATATAATTTAGCGAAGCTAAATAATTCAAAACCTTTTTATTAAGTAATCTTATAAAGCTACAATATTATTAACAATATATGGTGATTAAGGGAATATTTTTTGATTTTGATGGAACGGTGAATGATGCTAGAGCTATTGCAGAAGAATCTTTATTAAAAACTTTAGATGAATTTAATTTTAAATATAATAAAAAGAAGGCGCTTTCTCTTCTTGGAAATAAAATGCATATTATTCTTGAAAAATTAGATGTTCCAATAAAAAAAGATTTACAAAAATTTAGAAGAGGATTTTACAAACATTTTACAAAAGGTGCTAGAGATGGGAAAATTTCTCCATGTGTTCCGCTAGAGCCACTCTATGAATTGAAAAAAGATTATCCGCTAATTATAATTTCAAATTCTGAAACTATATTTTTAAACGCTTCAATAAAAACCCTAAAAATTAAAGGACTTTTTAAAAAAGTTTATGGAGCAGAAAAATTCTCTACTAAAGATAAATTCTTAAAAAAATTATTTAAAAAAATGAAAATAAAGCCAAGCGAAGCAATGTATGTAGGTGACAGATTTTCAGACATTGATTTTGCTAGAGACGCTGGATGTTTAGCGGTTGCTATTCATAATAAATGTGCATGGTCAACATTAGCAAGAATAAAAAAAGAAAAACCAGATTATATTATCAAGGACTTTAAAGAACTCCAAAAATTAGTAAAAAAATTAAATAAATAATTACTTCTTCTAATAAAATTGTAAATTAATCTTCTTTAACAAATCCTAAAAGTATTATTGATAATACTGCGATTACTGACGTGTAAATAAACATAGTTTGCGGAGAAACATCCCAAAGTAAACCTGCAATTAAACCTGCTGCTATATTGACTAGGCCTATTACAAAATAGTAAAAGCCCATAACTGTACCTTTGTATTCTCCAGCTAAATCTGAGACAAATGCTTTTTGGTTTGACATTGTTATTGCATAAACTAATCCATAAAAACCAAAAAGAATTCCAAGTGAAATTAAATTATTTCCATTAAATACAAATCCCAAACTTACTGCTAGAAACAATACAAATCCAAACATTAGAACTTTCTTTCTTCCTATTTTGTCTGACAAATCTCCGAAGAACTCAACAAATGCTGCACAGACCAAATTAAATAAAAGATAAAATAATAAAGGAATCGCAAAACTATTTGTTATATTTTTTATTATTAATATTATAAAAAAGTAAAGTCCGAAATTACCTAAAGTAAAAACCGAAATTACAAAAATTAAATATTTTAATTTTGGACTCAGGTTCTTTATTCCTTTGAATAATTTTACATTCTTCGGTTTAGATTTAGTATGATGAACAAAAAATAATGGTAAAAGTGAAAATGAAGAAATTATTGCAGCTACTATGATTATTGATTTAAACTCCCAGTTTAATTTCCAGAAAAGCAAAAGAACAATTAACGAACCTAAGATCGCACCAGAAGTATCCATCATCTGATGAATCCCAAAGCCCTTTCCTCGATGAGTAGTTGAATCTACGATTATGGCATCACGCGGGGCATCTCTAATTTTTCCAAATCTCTCTAGGGACACTAGTCCTATAATGGCATACCATGTATTTGCCAACGCTAAACCGAGCCTAAAAATAACCGAAGTTAAATATCCCACAAATACAAATTTTTTTCTATTTCCAGTTCTATCACTAAACCAACCTCCGAGTAATTTTACTACACTTGAAAGTCCTTCTCGAAGCCCACTAATTAATCCTATGGCGAGTCCGGCTCCCCCCATTGAAGTTATTAAGAATGGCAAAAGCGGAGTAATCATTTCACTACCTATGTCGTTTAACAAACTTGAACTACCTAATAAGTATATATTTTTTCTCCCTCTTTTCATATAAAGCAAACGGGGTCAAACCTTATAAAGTTTGCAGAATATGTGCCAAAATTCCATATATCAAAAAACTAAAAGCTCTAGGGATTAATCCATACAATATAAAATTTCTCCGAGAGAAGTTCATTGCACCAATCACTATAGAAAGATATGGTAAAGGGGAAAGGGCTGCTATCGGAACGATTATTTTTCCGTATTTATTCACAAGCCCAATTAATTTTTTTGCAGAATCTCTTTCAACAAATGAACTTACGGCAACCTGCATATATTTTTTCCCAACATGGTAACTAATCATTGAACCAATTAAAGACCCAAGTATCGCGATTGGAATTGCAAAATATGGCTTCATCCCCGCAACAATAGACAAACTTAAAATCACTACTGGAGAAATTAATTGTGGAACTGATTCCAATAATAAGGAAATAATAAACAGCGAGGGAAATCCATATCTATTTATTCTATAGGTTATATCTTCTGTAGAGAATGCAAGACTAGAAAAACTAAAAATTATTATTGCAGCAGTAATAAAAATTATAAAAACAGCTATAAGATGAAATTCTCTTTTCAATTTTTTAGTTTTTTTATTCACCAAATTGAGATAACGCCTTCACCACATTTAATTCCAAATCCTGGTTTTTCTTTAAAAACTTTTCAAATAAATTTTGAATTTTTTCATCTTGATTTCTTTTTTTACCTTCTATATCTGTGAGTTTACCGTAGAGTTCCAACTCTTTATCTGATAAAAAATAAAGCGGTCTTTTTTTAGGGGCGGGTCCAGTGTAATTGCCTTGTAAAATGTTTTTAAAAATATCTTCGGCTACTTCCGATAAATTATCTGTTAAAATATTTGGGGTATTGGATTCTTTAACTTGAAATTTTGTTTCTATAATTTTTTTTAAAATATTATAATTCAGAGAGTTATTATTTTTCATTGTTATTATTTTATCTTTTGGTAGCATGTCGTACTTTCTAATTGTTCTGAAAATCTTTCTTTTGATATAATCAATAAATTGATTCTTATCGAGTTCTCGCTGATTTGTAAATGTCCAAACTGTTTTACTCATAATTTAAACTCCGAAAATTTATCCCTCGCTTCAAGATTATCTCCAGTAGAATAAGCCTTTTGTAATTCTAATGCTTTTTGTTCTCCTGATTCATCAGAATAATAAATTGCGGGTTTTCCGATATCGTCATTAATTGAATTATCAAATTTAGAAATTGTTTCACATTCTTGTGCGTTTCTTGCAACAACAAACCAAATATTATTCATGTAAAAATGTCTTCCTATCATTGTTAATGGTAAACTTTTTTCGGTAATTAAATTATATTTTAGTAAATGTGCTAATCTTTTCCCAGGTTCTTTTTCACAAAGAAAACATCCTCCTCCTGGAGTTGGATATTTAATTTTGTATTTTTCCGCTAAGGCCATTTGCTCTTTTCTTCCTCTTCCTCTAACCCCAAGTAACTTTTCTCTATCAACCAGACCTTTTTTTTCAAATTTTGTTTCCTTTAATACTTTGGCACAAAGTGGGCGAAGAACTTCAAATCCTAGTGCCTCATCAATTGTTTTCATGGCTGAGGGGATTTGTGACATTGGACGCTGACCTAGAACTTCTCCTGTTGCTATTACTTCTATTCCATGTTCATCTGCATATTCTTTAGCTTTCTTAAACATAAATACTTTGCAATCTTTACATGGGTTAATTCCGCTACCCGTTCCAAACTGTGGGTTTTTTAATAAATCTAAATATTCTCCTAACAACGGTTCTTTATTCACGTTAAAGATTTCCATTTTTACTTCTTCATTTTGTGTGAATTTGAAATTACAGGAAAGATTGCAACATCCGCATCCAAATGGTAGGGCAAAATAAAGCGCTGTTACTTGGAAATCTTGGTCTTGCATCATACGTACGACTAATCTGGAATCTAATCCTCCTGAATATAAAACTAAAGCTTTTTTCATAAAATTAAAACTCGAATTTACTTTTAATGTGTTTCGGCTAATGAGCATTAAAAAATTAATAACTTCCTAAGACCTCTAGCTCTTTTGAGTAGCCTTTGTGTTCGAAGTCAAAATTAAACATAAATAAAAACTCTGTCATTGCTCTGCACCCCAGTCCTGCTTCTTTAACTAAATTATACAAATGTTCTGTGAAACAATATGGACAAATATGGGTTTTGTTTTTGCCACAGACTACGCAGGATTTTGATTTGCCGTTAACTGAATTATGATGTCGTAAAAATATATTTAATTTTAATTTTATTTCTTTAGATTCTTCTGGAAATTTTTCTAACCATTGCATGAATGCTTTTGATATGCAGTTTGGACAGAGTGGATGGGTTATATCATTGCCGCATGATAGGCAATCATTATGTTCTTTTTCAAAGTAATATGTCTGTTTAGCGACATTTAATTTCTGGTTCATAGAAAAATGATGTCGCTGCATTACCAAAAAGTGATAATAGGAGCACACACTAAAGTAGTATAAGAATTCAGTTTTAACATACCTCTTCGTGCTTCCATGTTAGGATTAAGAGTTATAACTTTATATAGTTTTTGGCGAATATTGGAATCAACGTCGGGAGCGAGAATAAACGAGCTTTAGCTAAGCTAAATAAATGAAAACTAATTAATATTCGGCTAAGATGACTGTGTAGTTCTTTTTGTATTTCTTAGAACATTTTGGACATGTTGGATAGAAAAAATAATTCTTCTTTGTGATTTTTCCTTTTGATTTTACATATTCATTCATTTCTTTAATATATTTTTTCATCCCACTATATGGTCCTTCAAAAACTCTTGACAAGAATTGACCAGTCAATTTTACATCATCGCATTTAGCCACTGGCTTTGTAACACCAATATAAACATGTGAATGAAATGGTGATAATTCATCGACTATAACTATTGGATTTTTTGTCTCAGCAGAAGCTGCTTTAATTTTCTTATAATTCCTTTTCATGACTGAACCAAAATTTAATGGAATATGAAATAATGAAATAATAGTGTCCTTAACGAAGAATTTTCCATTCCACTTTATTTCTTTTTTGTCCCATGGTTTAGGTTTAAATTCTGGACAACAACAAGTCAAATCTTTAACAATTGGAGTCTGTACTGAATCTATTTTTTTTATTGGTACAGATTTCGTTTTAACTGTTGGGGCTTGCATAGCAACGACAGATTTTGCTGTTGTCATGGTCTTTTTCTTAGAGGTGGATTTTTTAGATGTAGTGGATTTTTTTACCGGGGTCTTTCTTTTTTTCATGGCAGATTTATTATTAGAAATGGGTTTCTTAGAAACGTCAGACTTCTTTTTAGTATCACCTTTTGCCATATGTTAAAGTAATGTCTTTTATATTTAAAGCTTTGCCCGAATAATTACGGATTAAGAATCCGCAACCGATGGACTTGTTTAGTGCCCGAATAAAATGAAATTACTTTGTAACTTGAAAGTTATTAACTTGCTCTAGTAATTTTTTTGCTTTTTCATTTTCTTTAAAATGATTTCTAATCGGCCCCAATAATTCATTAATATATTTAGCACAAGTATTCTTAATATCTAATGGATGAACCTTCTTTTCTGTAAAAGTTTTTTCTAATTCTTCATAAGAATTAAGCTCTAAATTTCCACCAAACTTTTCAGGTCTTTCAATTAAAATTTTATCATATTTTTCAAAAACGATGTACTTGAAATATTCTAAAACTGGATTATCTTCGACCAAACCTTCTGGACACCATGCTTTCTTAAATTTTTTCTCAATTTCGTCTTCGCTGTCTGTCATAAAAATTGCTGAATTAGGATTTGATTTACTCATTTTTTTGGCTATTGAGGCATCTGTCCCCTCAAGTTTTAAATCATATTGAAATATACTTATCCCATCTTTTGGATTATTGTAAAATAATTCAATATCCAAATCTTTATTATAATAATGCTCCCCTTCAACAAATACAAGTTGAATTGGCGGATGTTTGCTGCCAATTTTTCTAGCCTGAATAGAAAATTCAATTAATTGTTTTCCATTTTTGATTATAGTTTTGGTCGCATTTAATAAAAATATATATCCATGAATCTCCTTCTCTTTACCTGGACTCAAAATAATTGTCCCATTCATACGTTTTGGCTCACTAAGTCCCATAAGCATATGGTGACTTACAACTACTGGTGGCACAAATCCCAACTTGGGAAAAACATCACGAGCTAACATATTAACTTTTCTTTGATCCATTCCAAGTTGTGCAATATCTGCTTCTAGATGGTGAATATCTGCTGCTTGCATCAGTGGATATAAAATTTGAGATGATGGATTTGAAACAGAATCTTCTCTTCCCATTATTTGTCCACATCTAAGAACTCTTTTAACGCTTGCATTCATAGAAAGTTTCAAAACAGTCGTCCAATACTCTGGATGTTCTGTAATAAACTCACTTGTCCAAATAAATTCTACATTATCCAAATCCATTCCGCAGGCTTTCCATACTTCAATAAAATATTCTCCAACAATTCTGATTTTATCCAAATCTCCGCCCATTTTATTATTAAGCATTCCAAACCAATCTGCAACCCAAAATCTGAATTTAATTCCAGTAGATGTTAATTTATTGACATTAATTGAACGAAGTAATCCTTGCGCAATGTGAATTCTTCCGCTAGGTTCAAATCCGTCATAAGCAATTGGATGTTCTTTTTTTTCGAAAAGTTCTCGAAGTTCTTTTTCGTTAACTATTTCTTCTCCGACTTCTTTTACTATATTAATTTTCTCTTCAATGTCCATATGGAAAAATAGGTCTAGAGTTATTTAAAGTTTGCTAGTTAACGCGGTTACCGAACATATAAAAATAACGCAATCTAATAATCAATATGAAATATGATTTGATAATTTTAGGTGGTGGGCCGGCTGGACTAACTGCTGCTATTTATGCTGGACGTTATAATTTGAAGACTTTAATTGTTGCTGAGAGTTTTGGGGGAACCGCAAATTTGGCTGGCGAGGTTGAGAACTGGCCAGGTAAAATTGGTTCTGGGATGGAAATAATGAGTGATATAAAAGTGCAAGCTGAAAAGTTTGGTGCGGAATTTCTTGAAACCAGTATTGATAGTGTTAAGAAAGAGGGGGAAGAATTTATTGTATCTTGTGGCGAAAAAATATTTTACAGTAAGACTTTAATTGTTGCTCTTGGGACAAAGCATCGTAAATTAGAAATTCTGGGAGAGGAAGAATTTTTAGGAAAAGGTGTTTCTTATTGTGCAATTTGTGATGGAAACTTTTTTAGAAATAAAACTGTCTCGGTTATTGGAGGTGCAGACTCTGCTGCTAAAGCCGCACTTTATTTGGCTAATATTTGCGAAAAAGTTTATGTAGTTTATAGAAAAGATAAAATGCGATGTGAGGCAATTTCTTTAGCTAATATTGAAAAGAATGAAAAAATAGAAATAATTTATAATGCCACTCCTTCGGAAATTGTTGGAGAAGGTGTTGTTAAGCAATTAAAAATTTCTAAAGACAACGAAGAAAAGATTATTGACGTATCCGGTGTGTTTGTTGAGATTGGGGCTACTCCATCCACAAATACTGTAGAAAGTCTTAATTTTGAATTAGAAAATGGATATATAATTACAGGAAAAGATACGAAGACTAATATCGAAGGAGTTTTCGCGGCTGGAGATATTACTAATATAGAAATTCAGCAAATGATAACTGCAGCTGGAGAGGGTGCAATTGCTGCCCATTCCGTTCAGAATTTCCTAATGAATTCTAAATAAATATTTAATTAACTTATTTTACCTTGTAGTAATCTTTATATACTACTATGTTTTACAAAGTACTGTATAATACATAATGAAACATGGACACACAATTCAAAAAAGGAGTTTTAGACCTTTGCGTACTCTCAACATTGAGAAAGAAAGATCATTACGGATATGAATTGGTTCAAAAAATTTCAATGGATATACAAATAACAGAGGGAACACTTTATCCAATCCTTAGAAGATTAAAAAATGAAGGATACCTTCAGACTTATTTGAGAGAATCTAGCGAGGGACCGTCAAGAAAATATTACTCGCTAACAAAGTCTGGAAAAGATAAGGCAAAAAAACTAAAAACCGAATGGAAAGACTTTGAAAGAAAAGTTGATAAAATACTAAGATGAGAAAAACAGAATTTTTAAACGAACTAGAAGAGCATTTAATTGGGATTGCGAAAGATGATAAAGAAGAAATAATGCAGGACTATGAAGAGCATTTTAAAGTTGGAGCCAAAAAGAAAAGAACTGAAGCTGGAATTGCTAAATCTCTTGGAAATCCAAAGCAAATAGCTAGAGATATTAGGAAAGAACTTTCAAAAACTACAGAGAGAGATGAATTGAAATCTGAAGCTATTGAAACATTTGTTGCCGCTAAAAAATTTACAAAACATATTTTTAATGAATCTAAAAACAAAATAGAAAATCTAATTCAAGAAGAAAAGGGAAGAAATCGTAAAGGAGAATTTTCTAAAGAACTTTGGATAATATTGGGATTAATCGTTTTATCTATAATTAGTGGGCGTGGAATTTTTATGTTTGGGGCGGTTGTTATTTTTGTGTACTCTGCAATAAAATATATTAAAAAAGAAAAGAAGGGGAATTCCAAAAATGCTAAAATAAAATCTACTTCAAAAAAAGCAAAGAGCAATAGAAAAAGTTCAATTAAAATTATTCTTAGCTTAATGTTTAATTTTTTATTTTTTATTTGGTTTTGGATATCTATTTTATGTACATTGATTTCATTATTAATATCTGGAATTGCTATACTGCTCTCGGGGGCCATTGTAATGGCGTATTCTATTTTTGCTTTGATTAGTTACAAGACTCCACTAACAAAAGATATCTTGTTTTCTGCTTTGTTTGCAGGGGCTGGATTAACAATCTTTGGAGGATTATTTACTGGCTTATTTGAGAAGTTGACAAAACTATTTTTCAAGATAACTAAGAAATATATTGAACTAAATATGAGGTTCGTTAGAAAATGGGAATGAAGAAAACAGTCGCTTCAATAATGTTAATGGCACTATGCTTTTTCATTTCATGGTTATTCTTTTTGAATTCCGAAATGCTAAACGAAAACACAGGGGAGCTTAACGAACTAAAGACTACTGAAATTTTAAAAGCACTTAATAGTATTCCATTAATCAATATTAATGAAGAAGAAGAAGAAATCAAATTTAGTAAACGTGGAAACGTCATTGAAATTAGTGAGGATATTATTTCAATAGAATATTATGATGAAGTAAAAACTTTCAATCATGATAAAGATTTATCAGATATAACAAGTGGTGATAAGGTTTGGGTCGAATATAGCTATTCTTCTGAGGGAGAAATAAATGTGATTCGTATTGAAAAAATATTGCAAGCTAGAGATGTTAAGGATTTTGAAACTTGTTATAAATATGGTGGTTATATTGAAGACCCGGATGCTCCTAGAAAGTGTGTACTTGGACAAGTCACCTTTACTGAGAGAGATGAAGACTTGAGGCAAAGTTGTGTTTCGAAAAATGGAACATGGGTTGACGAATTTAATGAATGTGAATTTATTTCAGAAAGTGATTGTTATAGTATGAATGGTGAATATTTCGAATGTGAAAGTGCTTGTAGAAATGACCCAGAAGCAGAAATGTGTATAATGATGTGTGTTCAGGTTTGCAAGTTCTAATTACATTCTTTCAAGTCTTGCTATTCTTTTTGATAAAGGTGGATGGGTTTGAAACATTTCTTTTTCTTTTCCTGGCTTTGCTAAAAATAAGGGGGCAACGGCTCCGCTAACTTTTATGGGAGAATTTCTTTTTATTTTGTTTAATGCTCCAATTAATCCCGTTGGACTTCTCATAAATTTTACAGCTGAAGAGTCCGCTGCATATTCTCGTTTTCTTGAAATTGCCAATTGAACTAATGCTACAATTATTGGTGCTAGAATTGCTAAAGCAATTCCTATTATCATAAGAATTGCTTGGCTATTATTATTGCTATTATTACTTCTACTTCTCCCTATGGAAGACCAAAATAAACTTCTAAGAAATATTTGAGAGATAATTGAAATCATTCCAACTAGAACTGCTGTTAGGGTCATGAAACGGATGTCATAATTTGCGACGTGTGAAAGTTCATGTGCCAAAACTCCTTCTAATTCATGCTTATCTAATTTTTCTAACGCTCCAGTTGTCATGCAAATCACTGCATGCTCAGGATCTCGTCCGCTTGCGAACGCGTTGATTTGACTATTATCCATGATGTAAAGTTTTGGCTTTGGAAGACCAGAAGCTAGACATAATCCTTCTACTAAATTGTGATATTGCCTATATCTGCTTCCTTCAGCTTTTTTCGCTCCAACAGAGGCTATTGCAATATCAGCTGACTTGTAAAATCCAGTTACTACATATAATATTGAAATTATTGTTCCAAAGATTATTATCATAAAAAAATAGTCTCCTCCGAGGACAAATCCAATTGTATAAACTAGTGCTAATAAAACTACCAAAACTATTCCTATCAATAGATATGAACTAATTTTATTTTTTCTAATTTCTTCATGAAATGACAACCTCTCCATACTCTTAGAAAACAAGAATGGTTTTTATATATAACCTATATACAAAGTTGACATTTTCCTCTGGTGAGGAAAATCGTCAGGGGAAATCCGCACAGGATTTCAGATTCCAAATTCCTTACCGACTTTGTCGCAGAGAATTTGATATATGGAGGGAATTTCTTTGAAATTCCCGACTTAATTGTTTTTGTTATATAACCTATATTCTCTAGTATATATCGTATTATATATGTTATAATCTCTATATTGCAAAGAATGCTTTAGAATATCTATACAGTGTGCCCCAACCAAATTAGATTACAAATATGTGAGGGTATTAGAATTCAACCTTAGGAACAGCTTTTTCTGCTTCCTTAATTTCTAGGTAATCTCTCTTTTTGAATCCGTACATCTTGGCAAACCATACGCCTGGGATCATGGTTGTCATAACATTGTAAGCCATTATCCCGTCGTTGTAGTATTGTCTTGCGTAAGCAACCTTGTCTTCAATTGCTGATAATTCCTCTTGTAGATTTAAGAAACTCTTATCGGCTTTCAAATCTGGATAATTTTCAGCGATTGCAAAAATTGAACCAAGAGCTTGTTGTAATTGATTTCCAGCCTTCATCTTCTTTTCAATTCCTTTCGCTCCAACTAAAGCTTTTCTTGCTTCGGTAACTTCTTTTATCACTGCTCTTTCGTGTTTCATGAATCCCTTTACTGATGATAATAGGTTTGGAATTAAATCTGACCTTTTCTTTAGTTGTACGTCGATTTGAGAAAGTGAATTGTCGATTTGATGAGATAATCTTATGAATCTGTTGTAGTAAGTAAAAAATATTATTGCAACTATTGCTAGTCCTATTGCTGCCCAAATTATTGGTGTCACCATGCTAATCTATATTTGATTAAGTTTATAAATATTGCTGGGCTTTTTGTCTTATGGTTAAAAAACAAGTTATAATTATAGCTATAATTCTCATCGTGGCTGCTTTGGGGTTTTTGTTTTTCTCTAATATGACTGGAAATGTCATAACTGGGGCTGCGTTGAATCCGGAAATTAAAACTGAATATTTCAGGATAGATGATTTTGGGATGGAAATAAATGAAGAGGAGGTTAAATTAGATGGTACACAAAATAGTGGTAGATCAAGATAAATGCATCGGATGCGGAGCCTGTGAGGCAATATGTCCAGATTCTTTTAAGATGAGTGGTGGGAAGGCCAGAACTGTAAAAGCTGAGGTTGAAGAGTTGACTTGTGAAAAAGAGGCAGTTTCTGAATGTCCAGTAGACGCAATCAGCGTTAGCTGATTGCTTAGTTAGTAGTTTTTAGTTCGCTTCGTTGGTAGTTGGTAGTGGGAAATTGTTGCGTGGTTTATCCACGCTTTTGTTTTTTTGTTTTTATAATATTTTTTGGAGCAAGAATTTATTCTTGCGATTAGTTGAATAGGGGTATATGAGACGAATGGAGACGGAGTCGCAATGAGCGAATAAATACTCGAAACGGAGTTTCGATAAATTGTCAACACTGTGTCCGCTAGTTTTATAAATAAATGTTAACTATTGTTAACATGTATTCACTGCCTCAGGAAATTGAAGTTTGGTATATTATACCAGCAGTAAGAAAAGAATTAGCGAAGCTGTTGACCAAAAAATATGAACTTAGTTATGAGAAAGCTGGTAAGATTTTAGGAATTAGTAAGGCTGCTGTTTCTCAATATTTATCTGATAAGCGAGCTAATAAAATTAAATTAAATACTTTGACAAAAAAAGAGATTGCTAAATCGGCTAAAATAATTTTTGAAAATCCCAAATTAGCTATTCAAGAGATTCAAAGAATTTTAAAATTCATGAAAAATAGTAAATGTTCTTGCAATGTTTGTAAAAAATATAATAAGGATGTTCTTAATTATTGCAATTGTGAACCGAAGTATTAATGGAAATTTATTTAGATAATGCAGCAACTACGAAAGTTTACGATAGCGTTGCTAAAGAAGTTAAGGAATTCTTTTTGGTAGAATATGGAAACGCGTCTTCTCAACATCCAATAGGAATTAACGCTCGAAACAAATTGGAAGAAGCTCGAAAGAAAATCGCAGATTATGTTGGGGCTGAACCTTCGGAAATTATATTTACTAGCGGGGGAACTGAAAGTGATAATTTGGCTCTTCGGGGTTTGGCTAAGGCAAATCCAGAAAAAAAACATATTATTACTTCTGTGATTGAGCATCCTGCTATAATTGAAACTTGTAAGGATTTAGAAAAACAGGGATACAAAGTTGATTATGTGAATGCAAGTAAAGATGGAATAGTTTCTGTTGAAGATGTTATTAATAAAACTAGTGAGGACACTTTGGTTGTTTCTATAATGCATGTCAATAATGAGATTGGGACGATTCAGCCCATTGAAGAAATTGCCAAAAGCTGTAAAGAAAAAAATATTTATTTTCATACAGATGCTGTTCAGGGATTTACAAAAGTTGATTTAGATTTGACCGATGTTGATTTAATGTCTGTTTCTGGGCATAAGGTTCATGCTCCAAAGGGTATTGGATTTTTGTATATCAAGAAAGGAACTAAGATTGCTGCTATTATGACTGGTGGCGGACAGGAATGTAATCTTAGAAGTGGAACTGAAAATGTTCCTGGAATTATTGGGCTGGCTGCTGCTTTAGAAGAAAAGGAAAATGTTGAGGGAATTCGAGAGAGTCGAGATAAGATTATTGTAATGTTAAAAGAAATTCCTGGAACTAGGTTTAATGGCTCTTTGGAATCTCGAGTTTACAATAATATCAATGTTTCATTTTATGGGATTGAAGGCGAGAGTTTGATGCTAATGTTAAATGGAGAGGGGATTTTTGTTTCGACTGGGTCTGCTTGTGCTTCTACGAAGTTAAGTGAGAGTCATGTTTTGAATGCTCTTGGTATTGATGTTTTATATGTTCATGGAAGTTTGCGATTAACTCTTGGAAGCGATGCTATTGGGAACGAAGATTATATTGCACAAAAAATTAAAAAAAAGGTTGAGAGGCTTCGGGAAATTAGTCCATTCAAATTAAATTTAAAGGAGGTTAAAGATGAGTAAAGAAAAAATAACTAAAGATATGACTTTTGCTGAGTTGATTGCTAAAGATAAAGATGCTGCTAAGAAATTATCTGATCGAGGTTTGTTTTGCGGTGGATGTCCAATGGCTCAATTTGAGACTATCGAGAATGGGGCTAAGGCTCACGGCGTCGACGTTGATAAATTAATTGAGGAATTGAATAATGAAAAATAATACACGCTTCGCGAGGCGCTCTTTTCGAAGAGCTAACGGGACGGGGGTTGTGGGTAACAGCACTAAAATACATTGCTCCGCTCTTAATTCGCAGCTGTGGATTAATGAGGTTTTGTATGGGTAATATTGATTATAACGAGACTGTTTTGGATCATTTTTCCAATCCTCGAAATATGGGGGAGATGAAAGATGCTACCGTAGAGTCAATTGTTGGTAATCCTAGATGTGGCGATGTTATGAAAATTTATTTGAAAATTAAAGACGATATTATTGAAGATATAAAATTTCAAACGATGGGTTGTGCTGCGGCGATTGCGACTAGCTCCATGGCTACTGTTTTGGCGAAAGGAAAAACTGTTGATGAAGTTCGGAATTTAACTAATGAAGATGTTGCAAAAGCTCTTGGGGAACTTCCTCCAATAAAAATGCATTGTTCTAATTTGGCGGCGGATGCTTTAAAGAAGGCGATTAAGAATTGGGAAAAGAAAAATTAACCAATATTATTTACAATATCATACGATCATCGAGGGCAAAAACTTTAAAACTCATTTTCTTTAAATCAATTATAATTTCTAACATGAAAAATATAATAATAAAAGGCGCAAGAGAACATAATCTCAAGGATGTCAGTGTAGAACTTCCTCGGGAGAAATTTATAGTTATAACTGGGCTTTCGGGTTCAGGAAAATCGACGCTTGCTTTTGACACTCTTTATGCCGAGGGACAAAGAAGATATGTAGAAAGTTTATCTGCTTATGCTCGACAATTTTTAGGAGTGATGAATAAGCCTGATGTTGACACGATTGAGGGCCTCAGTCCTGCGATTTCTATTGAGCAAAAAACTACTAGTAAAAATCCCAGAAGTACTGTTGGGACTGTTACGGAAATTTATGATTATTTGAGACTTTTATTTGCACGAGTTGGAACGCCACATTGCCCTGTTCATAAAATTAAAATTGAATCGAGTTCCCCTCAAAAAATTGCTGAGACTATTACTAGTAAATTGACTGGGAATATAACCGTCTTAGCGCCTATTATTAAAAAGAAAAAGGGGACTCATGAACAATTAATTTTGGAACTTAATAGAGATGGATATTCTCGTGTTCGAGTTAACGGAATAGTTTATCGAAGTGATGAAAAAATAAAACTGGCTAGGTATAAGGCTCATGATATCGAAGCTGTAATTGACAGGGTTCATGTAACAGATATTAGCAGATTAAACGAAGCAATTGAAAACGCTGTCAAAAAATCAGAAGAAGGAATGGTTGAAATTCTTGATGATAAAGATAAATTGCATACTTATTCGTCCGTTATGTCTTGTCCTAAATGTGGACTTGCATTTCCTGAGTTACAGCCAAGGCAATTTTCTTTTAATTCTCCTTTTGGGGCGTGTGAAGAATGTAATGGACTTGGAGTAAAAACTGAATTTGATGAAGATTTAATTATTCCGGATAAAAGTTTAAGCCTGATAGATAATGCCGTGAAACTTTACGGAAAAATGGAGAATTCTTGGAGAATTCAACAAATGTCGGTTGTCGGTAAAAATTTTGGGTTTGATGTTATAACTCCTATTGAGAAATTAACTAAGGAGCAATATGAAATTTTAATGCATGGAAGTAATAAGCCTATTTATGGGAAGTGGTCTTCGGGAGCTCAAATGAAAATGGAAGATGGATGGGAAGGACTAATTCCTCAAAGCGAAAGATTATACAAACAAACTGAATCAGATTATAGAAGACGACAACTTGAAAAATTTATGCGAAGTCAGATTTGCCCAAGCTGTGGAGGGAAAAGACTTAGAAAAAAGATTTTAGCAATTACTGTCAATAAAAAAAATATTTCTGAAGTTACGGACATGTCAATTGTGAAATGTATTGAATTTTTTGATAAGTTAAAATTAACCGACAAAGAAATGGAGATTGCAAAATTAATTTTAAAAGAAATAAAAGAGCGATTGAGTTTTTTACAAAGTGTAGGTTTATCATATTTGACTTTGTCTAGAAAAGCCGGGACCTTATCTGGCGGAGAAGCTCAAAGGATTAGACTCGCAACTCAGATTGGTGCGAATCTTATGGGAGTTATGTATATTTTAGACGAGCCTTCAATTGGCCTTCATCAAAGAGATAATCGAAAATTAATTGATACGCTTCATAAACTTAGAGATTTGGGAAATACTTTGATTGTTGTTGAGCATGATGAGGATACGATTCGTGAGGCTGATTATGTTGTTGATATGGGACCTGGTGCTGGGATTCATGGTGGAGAAATAATTGCAAAGGGAACACCAAAACAAATTGAAAAAAACAAAAATTCTTTGACTGGGCAATATTTGTCTGGAGAAATGAAAATTGAAACTCCTAATCGTAGAAAGCAAAGTAATAAATATATTAATATAACAGGATGTAAAGAAAATAATTTGAAAAACATCGATGTGAAAATTCCAATAGGAATTATGACTTGCGTTACTGGGGTTTCAGGTTCTGGAAAATCAACCTTAATTAATAGTATTTTAAGTAAGGGAATGGAAAAGAAATTGGCTAAAGATTCTAAGGTTCGTCCTGGGAAGCATAAAGAAATTACTTTGGATTCAAAAATTGATAAAGTGATTGTTATTGATCAGTCTCCAATTGGGAAAACTCCGCGAAGTAATCCTGCAACTTATATTAAAGTTTTTGATGAAATTAGAACTTTATTTGCTAGTACTCGTGAAGCTAAAATTCGGGGATATAAACCTGGACGATTTTCGTTTAATGTTCCTGGCGGGAGATGTGAGAAATGTCAGGGAGACGGAACAATAAAAATAGAAATGAATTTTTTACCTGATGTTTATGTCGAATGTGAAGAATGCAAGGGGAAGCGATATAATAAAGAGACTTTGCAGGTTTTGTATAAGGGGAAAAATATTGCACAAATTTTGGACATGAGCGTTGAAGAAGCTTTGGAAACTTTTGAAAATGTATCTTCTATTTATACAAAACTTGAAACTTTAAATCGTGTGGGCTTGGGATATATTAAACTTGGACAAAGCTCAACAACTCTTTCTGGCGGGGAATCTCAAAGGATTAAGTTAACGAAGGAGCTAGCAAAAAGAGGAACTGGGCAAACTCTTTATTTATTGGATGAACCGACGACTGGGCTTCATTTCCACGACGTTAGAAAACTTCTTCGAGTAATTGAGGGATTGGTTGATAAAGGAAATACGATGGTTATAATTGAACATAATTTAGATGTAATAAAATACGCCGACCATATAATTGACCTCGGACCCGAAGGTGGAGAGGGTGGAGGAACTGTTTTAGCAACTGGTGCACCTGAAGATATTGTTAAAGTTAAAGAATCTTATACTGGAAAATTTCTTAAGGAAGTATTAAAAAATTGACATTTTTCCGTGGTCGGAAAAATCGTCAGGGAAAACCCACACAGGATTTTAAGTCCAGACCCCTTACCGTCAACGCCGCAGATGGTCTGATACAATGAGGGAATTTATTCTAAATTCCCGTTATTCAGAATTCTCTTCCATGGAAAATCACATCGTCTTCGACGCTGCATTTCCCATGGAGTATTTTATTTTAAATGAGTTATTTAGGGCTCTACCCAGAATAACTTTTTATATTATGTTATTCTAATAATTATATGGAAAGAAAAAATGTTTGGATATTAGAAGATACTAAAGAATATCGTGAAGACCTTGAGAAAATTGTTGTTTCATATGGATTTAATCCTATTAGTTTTGTGGCGCGAAATCCTTTTTTGAAAGCGTATTCTGAATTAGAAAATAAAGATAATGTTTATGGGATAATTTTGGATAATAGAGTTCCTATTTATGACGAACCAGGTTGCCTTCCGGATGAAGATATTGGGGTTGATATTGCTTATGAATTGTATTACGATGACTTGATGGATAATGTAAGAGTTGCATTATATACTAGTGATGATAAGAATTCCGTAATACAAAAAGTTTGTGATATGGGAGTGATGTATCACAATAAAAAAAATGGGACTAGTTGGGTTAAAGATTTTTTGAGCAAGAGCTAGGTTGGAGCGTCGGCTTGGTTGGGCGTTTTTAGCAGGTGCGTGACGAATGAAATGAAGAGCGAACTATAATATATACGAGAACGGAACGTTCTCTAATTGACGCGAATAAATTATAAAGTGAACTTTAAGAATTAATAAAATATTTATACTCCCTTATCTTAGGTTTCTTATGGTAGATAAACTCAGTAAAGAAAAACTTGCTAGAATTCTTGGATTTACTGGTGATGTAATTAAGTATAATGATTATCTTACTGGAGAGAGTAAAGAATATGCAATCGGCAAAGGAGAAACTATATCAGAATACAGGTGTCCAATAGATCAAACACCTCTTCTATATGCGGAAGTAAGTCAGGTTTGGTCTGGGCATTATTGTCCCAATTGCGAAAACACATTTGAAGATATTTCCGAAGAGGGATTAATAACTACCTGTAAAAACATAATTAAAACAAAGAAAGATGAGCTCAAAGAAATTAGGGAACAAAAGAGTTTATTGATTAAGATTATTGAAATATTAGAGAAATAGATAAATTTTAATCATTGGTATACTTCATGGCTATGTGGGAATATCCATTCTTCGAGAGAATTTTTATATCTTCCTTTATTTGTTTATTAAAATATTCCACCATAAAATTAGAAGTATATATTTCTCTTTGTTTTATTAATCTTTGAATATTCCTTTCGTGAAACTTTGCTGACTCTTTACTCATTTTCGTTTCCATAGGAGTTTGGGATATCAGTTCTACTAAATCCGTTTTCATATATCCTTTAGGATTTTTTAGTATAAATATTTTTCTGATTAATATACCTGCCAACAACAAATATATATTTTTATTATTAATAGTTTAAGTTTGTTATTTTTAAAGAATCAAGTGCAAATTATATTATTAAGTATTGGGAAGACAAAGGCAGTTTTTGCTCACGGATTAACACGGATGTCTGACGGCATTCACGGATTCAAGGCAGAACTTAATAAAAAAATTACAATCTAGTGTTTTGGATCTGTGAACGCGATAGCGTTTGTGTAATCCGTGAGCCATTTTGTCTTGGAGTTTTATTCAACATTTATACTCAACAATTCACTAATTTAAAAATTGGTTAGCAGATACTGATTAATATTATAAAGTAATTTCTCTTCTATAAACTATGGTAAATCTGACTAAAATTCCGAACAATCCTGGATGTTATTTACATAAAGACAAATTTGGAAAAATTATTTATGTTGGGAAGGCTAAGAATTTGAAGAAACGGGTTAATAGCTACTTCAACAAAATCCATGAAGACGCAAAAACAAATGCTTTAGTTTCTCATATTGTAAAAACAGATTTTATTATAACAGATTCAGAAGTCGAAGCTTTGATTTTGGAAAATAATTTAATTAAGAAAAATAAACCAAAATATAATATAGATTTGAAAGATTCCAAAAGATATGCGTTTATTCAAATTACTTCTGAAGAATTCCCAAGACTTATTATTGCAAGAAAACGAGAGGGTAAAGGTAAATTTTTTGGACCGTTTGTTTCTGGAATGAGTCGAGATTATGTTCTTGAAGCTTTGAAGAAAATTTTTAAAATTAGAACTTGTAGAAAACTTCCAAAAAGAAAATGTATTAGATATGATATTGGGCTTTGCTCTGCCCCTTGTATAAAGAAGATTTCTAAAGAAGATTATTTGGAAAGTATCAAGGGATGTGAAATGGTTCTTCGAGGGAAAACTTCGCAATTAGTAAAAACTTTGACGTTTAAAATGAAAGAGTTTTCTCGCAATCAAGATTTTGAAAGAGCATTATCTACTCGTAACCAAATTAGAGCAATAAAAGAATTAGGGGATAAACAAAAAATGGAAAGACAAAAAGATTATGATGAAGATATAATTAATTGGATTATCCACGATGGGATTGTTCATTTAATGTTATTTAATTCCAGAAAGGGGATTTTAGAAAACAAACAAGATTTTGAATTTGATTTTAAAGATGATTTTTTAGAAGAATTTTTAGTCCAATATTATTCAGAAAATGAAATTCCTCAAGAGATTATTTTGCTAGAAAAAGTTGACGCAGTTGTCAAGGAATTTTTAGAGAAAACTTCAAAACACAAAGTAAAAATTACTATGCCGCAAAAAGGTGACAAGAAAAACTTATTGGATTTAGTTAAGAAAAATATTGAAATAAATTTATTTGGGGATTCTGAAAAAGTAGAAGATTTGAGAATTAAATTAAAACTTCAAGAAGTACCTGCCGTGATTGAGTGTTTTGATATTTCGCATTTATCTGGAACCTCCACTGTTGCTTCAATGGTTCAATTTAGAAATGGAAAAGCAGATAAATCAAATTATAGAAAATATAAAATTCGAACTGTTTCTGGAATTGATGATTTTGCCTCAATGGAAGAAGTTGTCCATCGTAGATATTCAAAATTAAAAAACGAAAATCTTCCAATGCCAAATTTAATTGTTGTTGATGGCGGGAAGGGGCAGCTTAGTTCAAGTATGCAAGTTTTAGAAAATCTTGATTTGAAAGTTCCGTTAATATCTTTAGCAAAACGAGAAGAAGAAGTTTTTGTTCCAGGAAAATCAGAACCAATTATTTTGAGTAAAAAAAGTAAGGCTTTAAAGTTACTACAGGAAATTCGAAATGAAGCTCATCGATTTGCAATTACTTATAATCGATTATTAAGGATTAAGAAAGTTAGGGCGTAATTATTTCGGTGGTTCATAAATTAACTGATATTTGCCGCTCATTCTTACAAAACTCGTTGGTGTATTTCCATTTTTACATGAATGAGATACTGTTACCAGAGTTGAAGTTTCTCCGGGAAGTTCAATTAGTTTGTCACAAAAAGAACATTTGACTATTATTATTTTTTCATCTTGTTTTGGGCATTCATGTTCACATATCATATATTTAGTACTTGCGAAAAAAAGTTTGCAATCTTTGTCTGGGCAAAGAATATAGTTAACATTAGAATCCATATCTGATTTAAGAATTGTTCCTTCTAGATTTTCCATGATACTATATGATTATTAATGTATTAATATTTTTCGTAGTTGTATATCTGTTAAACTAAAATTAGAATAGCTCGCGGATTTTGGAGATTATGTGGATTAAGACAGGAAGACAATTTTTGCTCACGGATTTTCACAGATGATTTCATCATTCACGGATTTAATACAGAAATTAATAGACAAATAATATACAAGCTAGTGGCTTGAATCCGTGAATGCCGCTCGGCATCTGTGTAAATCCGCGAGCCAAATTGCTTTGGAATTTTATTTGACATTTATGTTCGAACTAATTTAAAAATTGGTTAGCGGGTACAGAAAATGGATGTAATTATTGAGTTGAATATATTCGTATTACTTATTATAATGATTTTAATCTTCTTAATTATAGGCAATATGGAAGAAAAAGAAACACCAAGAATAAAGACTAATCATAAACCAATGAAATTTGAATATTCTCAAATTACTAAATATATTTATATTGGGACCAATATGTGTTGCCAAGCTCATCTTGAACCCGAATTGAAAAAAAGAAAAATTAGGGCTGTCGTTAGCTTAGAAAAACGTAAAGTTGATAGACCTATCGGAGTTGATTATTATTTATGGCTACCTACAAAAGATCGTCAACCGCTGACTATTACAAAACTCAGAATAGGTGTTGCACTCCTAAAGGAGGCTACAAAAGATAAAACAAAATGCTATGTTCATTGTCAACATGGTAACGGCAGAGCCCCAACTTTAGTTGCTGCTTTTTTGGTAAGTAGCGGAATGGATACTGAGGATGCATTTGCTCTAATAAAAGAAAAAAGACCAAACATTCATCCGAATAGAAAACAAGTTGCTATGGTAAAGAAATTTGAAGTAATGTATAGAAAATATATGGCTGAATTATTGTTTGCATAAAATTGGGACTTAGAAAGGTTCGGTTTTGAGACAACCCACAAAACTGAATTTGGATAGAGAAGTCTGCAAGACTTTGGAATCTCTTAATCGCTATTATATTCCCCGAAACTCTAAAATTTAATGCAACATTCCGAAAGAAAATTTCAGAGTTTTATTTTTGTCTTTTTTTTCTTGAAACTAAGAAACTTATAAAAATGCCAGTACCTAATCCTATTAATGTAAATGCAGGAACGGCTGTAGAAAATTCATTTACTAAAGATAATCCAATTCCAATACCTATAAATAAACAGGCAGGAATGGGCCATTTGTTGATATCCTGTGGTAATTTGTCAATATAATGTTTTTTCATTTTTGTTCCCATTAAATATTAATAAATAAATATGGTATTTAAAACTTCTGTAATGAGCAAAAATAAAATTGAATATAACGTTTGGGATATACGAAGTTTTTCTGGAACAGGCGGAAGAAATCCGCGGAGTTGTGTTTAAGTTCCAATTAATGCTTGACGAAGTTAAGACTATATGTGCGTAACACTGGGGGAGTTCATTTTCTTCTTTTTATTTTGATTTATTATTATAACCACATTCCCTTTTTTGTGACCTTTGTCAACATATCTATGGGCTTCAATAATTTGTTCAAGAGGATAGCGCTTATCAATAACTGATTTTAACTTCCCCTTTTCAATAAGTTCTTTTAAGAATATTAAGTTTTCAACTTTTAACTTAACAGATGATGTAAGGGAGTTAAGATAAATTCCAGTCTTTTTTAGGGATTTTTTTCTTTTTGAGGGTTCTATTTTACCTACTGTATCAAAAATAATATCATAAGTTTCACCACTTTTGATAAAATCTTCTTTAGTATAATCAATAACTTTGTCTGCGCCTAAAGATTTTACTAGCTCCAAATTTGATGTGCTACATACCCCTGTAATAACTGCTCCAAAATATTGGGCAATTTGTATTGCAAAAGTACCCAAACTTCCTGAAGCACCATGGATAAGAATTTTTTGACCTTGTTGGATATTCGCTTTTCTAAGAATACCTAGTGCAGTTAATCCACCATTAGGAATTGGGGCAGCCTCTTCATAAGTCATATTACTAGGTTTTATTGCAATCATTCCATTTTCAGACATGCATTTGTATTCAGCATAAGCACCAAACTTAAATCCCTCAAAAGTAGATGCAAACACTTGATCTCCTTTTCTAAACTTAGTTACATCTTTTCCTACTGCTTCAATTTCTCCAGCTAGATCCATTCCCAGTATCATTCTTGGTTTTCTAAAACCTATTAATATTCTCATGATAGGCTTGGAAAAGAAATCCTTCACAGGACCTAAGCCAGGTTTGAAAGCCCTAAGTTTAGTATCTCCTACATGTACAGTTGTAGCATGTATTTTTATTAAAACTTCATTATCTTTAGGAATAGGTTTGTCTATTTCTGTCAATTTAAGAACTTCTGGAGGTCCATACTTTGTACATATGATTGCTTTCATTTTTTCATTCATTATAATTTATATTAATTGACCTTATTAATAAAGTCTCCTTTTTAAATTAATTTCTGCAAAGCAGACTATACATCCTAAGAATGAATTCCCCCATTTTTTCTTTTTAGAATTTAAATACAATTGAATATAACATCGGAATTTAACGAAGTCGCACGAAGTGCGATTTAGGTGGAGAAACCTGTAAAGTTTCGGAACCGTTAAATTTTTGTTATATTCCCTTAAGAGTTGAATTTTAATGCAATGTTTCGAAAGAAAATTTTAGAGCTTTGAAACCCGAGCGTTATCAACTTCTGTAAATCGGACTATTTTTTAAAAGGAAGTGTCTCCTTAAAATCAAGAGTGTGACTTAAAAGTAATTAAATATCGAAAAAATTTATAAATCACCTATTTATTTATTATTCTATGAATGAGCAAACAATTAGAAGTGAGTATATTGAAAGGCCCGATGATCAAATCAAACTTCTCTGCTCATATACTACAAGAAGGGAAGGTTTTTTAGATATTTTGTTGTCGAAAACACTTCTGTCATCTAAAGAAACAAAAAGACTATTTGGAAAAACTAGAACACACCGTGGTAGTTCAATGACCTGTGGCGGTAGAGAATCATCGTTTAAGGCAAATCACGAAATTAGTTTTTCAACGGGTTTTGTTTCATTCAAATATTCAGATCCATCAATAAAAATACGTGAAGATTATATTGGTGGATTTGGAGTTTTTGTTCCACTTGATACAATTTTAGAACATTCATATTTGGGATTTAGTCATTGCAGTGGCAAGGGGGGAATTAAAGACTATAGATTGAACAAAGACAATATTAGAGCTGCTGTTCATCAAACAAGAAGAGCTGGAGAATTGTATGATGATGGATATGGTAATGTATTTGAAGTGGGAATTTGGCCAGAGTTTGATGAGAATGAATCATCTGATTTATTCAGGAAAGTTGTTACGTATCCAAGATTGGCGTTATCTGGAGATGTTGTTGTAGCAATTCCAGAAAATGAACGGAAAAGTATTGTTACAGATGTTCATAAAAAACAAGAAGAATATGCAAAATTCCTTGACAAAATTAAAGGAGAAGATCCTGGACAATTAAAATGGAAATCAATTGATGGAAGGGATTTATATTATCCAGAAGAATCTATTTCTTTCATGGAAAAAATGCTTGAACCATTAAAAATTGATGAGTTGCCTATTTTTTGGTATCCGCAAAGAAATCTTGACATTGCTTTACAACGTTTAGCAATCTTGTAAAATGATTAGGGGTACTTCCTTTTTCTGATTAGCTCTGATTCCAAAATTGAAACTAACATTTTAGAATAAAAGAAGTTTTTCTCGAAGAGAAAAATTTAAGTGGAGAAATCTATAAAGCGTGGCAAGAAATTATGGAATAATTTCGCAGAGTTTCAATTTCTCTTTTCAGGTTGGAGGGGACGACCAAAGTATTGGAGAGGTAAGTCCACTTTTTGTTTTTCTAAAAAAGAAAATTAGGCTCTCTTTTGTCTTCTTTTTTGAAAAGAAGATGTTATTTAACTTAAACTATAAAAGGCATACTTTCCTGATTCCTGCATGGAAGAAAAAGAATTTGAGGAATTATTAAATGAATTACTTTCTTATGGGCAAGAAACAGAATGGATTGAATTTAAGAAAAATAATTCTAGTCCTGAAGAAATTGGAGAATATGTTTCTGCATTATCCAACTCTGCTTGTCTTTCAAAAAGAAATCATGGCTATTTGGTTTATGGTATTGATAACGATTCTTTGGAGATAATCGGAACCAAAGTAAGCTTCAAAAATATGAAAAAAGGTGGACAGGAAATTAATCATTGGTTAACTATGAGCTTAGATCCTAAAATAGATTTTAGAATAATTGAAAACATGATTGATGATAAAAGGATTGTTATAATTGAAATAGACTGTGCAAATTCTAGACCAATAAGATTTAAGGGTGTTGCATATATAAGAATCGGGAGTTCAAAAGATAGGTTAGACAAACATCCTCAAAAAGAAAAGAAACTTTGGGATATTCTTAATCATAAGAATTTCGAGGATGGAATTACACTTGAAAAAGTTGATGAGAATAAAGTAATTGAACTTTTAGATTACCCCGCATACTTTAATTTAATGAAATTAGAATTGCCAACAAACAAATCAGCTATTTTAGAAAAGCTAGAACAAGAATGTTTGATTTTGAAAAAAGGTAAAAAATATTCTATAACAAATTTAGGAGGAATATTATTTGCAAAAGATTTATCTCAATTTCCAAATCTTGCAAGAAAAATCATTAGGATAATAATTTATAGAGGGAACAATAAATTAGAAACTATAAGAGAAGAATCAAGTAATAAGGGATATGCAATTGCCTATCAAGAGTTAGTAAAATTTATTATGGATCAGTTGCCAACAAATGAAGTAATTGATAATGCCTTAAGAAAAAAAGTTGAGATGTTTCCAGAGATTGCGATAAGGGAATTGTTGGCGAACACAATTATTCATCAAGATTTTACAGAAAAAGGAATGAATCCTATGATTGAAGTTTATTCAAACAGGATTGAATTTATCAATGCGGGGAGACCTCTAATTAAGCCAAGTAGATTTATTGATTATCCTCCAAAATCCAGAAATGAAAAATTAGCGGACTTTATGAGGAGAATAAATATTTGTGAAAGGCGTGGAAGTGGAATTGATAAGGTTATTAATTCTGTAGAAATTTTTCAACTCCCTGCTCCAGAATTTATTGATGGAGAAGATTTTATGCAAGTGATTTTGTATTCTCATAGGAGGTTTAGGGAGATGGATAAAAAAGATAGGATCCGGGCATGTTATCAGCATTGTGTTTTGAAATATATTTTTAAAGAGTTTATGACTAATGAGAGTTTGAGGGAGAGGTTCAGTATTAGTAAGAAAAATTACCCAATGGTTTCGAGGGTTATTCGAGATGCTATTGGAGCAGAGGTTATTCGAAAGGATAAAGAAACTAAAAAGTATGTTCCGTTTTGGGCTTGATTTTAATGTAACTGGGATGTAACTGGAATTACCTTTTTTCTCTAAAAGTGCGAAATTTAGCCTTTTCAGGCTAGTTTTTGGCTAATTTAATGTAACTGGGATGTGACTGAAGTGGAATTTTTTGGTAAAAACGTTGAATTTAAGCTATTTTAGGCTTGATTTATTGTGACTGAAGTTTGAGATGTGATAAATATTATAGTGAGGATAAAGGGGCTAAAAGATATCTGCCAATTTGGGCTTAAAATCAATGTAAGTGGAATGTAACTGAAACGACGTTTTTTTAGAAAAATGCTAACCCTAGGCTTTGTAGGCTATTTCGGACTAATTTTGATGTAAGTAGAATGTAACTCATGAGTTTTAATTTTTCTTTTCAGGTTAGGGGAGGGGGACGACCAATGTATTGGAGAGATAAGCCCGCTTTTTGTTTTTATTTGCTTAATCAGATTATCCGTAATTTAACTCAATATTAATAATAGCTTAGAGAATACCTTCTTTGTATCTACGTTTATAAAAAATATTTTGTTGATATCGGTTTCTATCTTTAAGTTTAAATTTTAAGATGGAATTTTCTCTCACAGATTTCATTAAATCGCAATGAACATCTCGGACATACTTTCCATCTAACTTATTAAAATGAATCAAGATGATAAAAGATACAAATGCTAAAATCAAAATAAATATTCCCAGCGAATTAATTTTTAAAATTTTCAATTGAAATAAAAACAATATTAATGCGCCGAAGATACCCAGCCTTGTATAAAACTTAGTTGTTATATTATTATGTATTAATTCTAATTTATCCTTCCATATTTCTAATACTGCTTTTTCTATTTCCAACTTTTTCATGTTAAATTTAAAGTAATTACCTTTATTAATATATTTTTATTTTAAAGAGGCAGAGCCTTGTTGATTTATATTTAGAAAAATAGAAAATAAACCTAAAACAATCGATTAATCTTCTTACAATAAATTAAATAGATTACTCCAACTATTGGGACTAACCATATCCCTATTCCCATACCCATATGTGACATTTCAAACCCAAATAATTTTTGTGCGTTTTCTCGATTAAATATGGCTATAGACAAAACTCCTAAAAAGAAATAAACAAATGTCAGAATAGACGCATATTTTGCCCATTTATATTTTAGCAAAGATACTCCACTTAGAAAATATAAAATTAAAATTATACAAAAAGAAAGAAACATTAAATAAAAAACATTATTAAAATTTGTATAAGTTAAACTTTCAGAACCAAAGATGTCTAAAATTACATTAAACCAAGTGTCTGTGGAAGTTGAAATCTTTTCTCCCATAATATTTGAATAATAAATTGGGGAGACAAACCCAATAATTAATAATAAGAGCAATGCAAGTAATCCGGCATAATTCAAATTTCTTTTATGTCTTTTTGTCATCTAATGATTCCCTTTTATCCAATTTAAAATTCTCTTGGTAATACTTTTATTTGAAAAATTTAATTCTTCCGCTGTTTCTTCAATTTGAGTTATAGCTTCAGCCCTTACTCGAAGAATTAAAAGCAATGCAGACATGTCCTTATCAATACCTTCATCTTTAGCAGAATTGCAAATATCTTTTTCCAATTCTTTTTTATTTATATTATAGTATGCCGATAAGGCTTCAAGTTTCTTTTTAAAAGTAACTTTTTTTGGGTCTTCTTTATAGATTATTTTTAAGTACTCGGGCTTCATCTTATTATTTTTTACGAAAGATATTACTTAAGTTTATTCTTTTCCGTAGCATATCCATTTGAAAACTCTAAAACTAATTATACCTTTGCAGTTTAGTTTCCAACAAAATTCTCTTAGTTTTTCATATTTGTGATTTCTTATGTAGCGATTTTTTCTTTGTTTTATAATTCTAAATGTTGCTTCGTCGTATTTTAATGATAGATGCTTTTGTTTTGAATTCATTTTAATACATTAATTAATGCTATGTATTGTATTTAAATCTTACTACACTAATTAATGTATTATGGTAGAAGTAAAATTACAGGAAAGAGTTTCAAAGCAAGGGAAAAATGAGTACAAAACTTATGTTGTGACTTTGCCGAAGATTATAATTGAAGCTATTCCTAATTTGGCTAAAACGAAGAAATTTGATGTTGAAGTTAATGATGGGAAGATTGTTTTGATTCCTAAAAAATAGAAATTCTAAAGAACTTATTCTATTTTAGAACTTTCTAAATACTCTCTTAAATCGTGTTGATTTCTAAGCATTCTCATATGAAAGCGTTCGTAATATTCTGGATTAATATCTGCATATTTTATTAATCTACGATAAAGATGTATGCTTTCATCAAGGTATCTAAATAATTCATGTGTTGCTCTTTTGCTTATTTTTTCTGACCTAAAATACCTTAATAATCTTGATTGCAGTCTGTCTTCCAAATGAAATAGTTCCTCTAACATAGCTGGATGGAAATTATCTTCTTCAGAAATCATATCTAAAAAATGCATTAATCTTTCTTGATGATTTCTAATGTCATACATCACATCTTTATTTAACTTTAAATCTTCTGCAATATACATTAAACGATGATTTAGTCTTTCTTGCCTCATTATAAATTCTCTAAAGAAAGGATGCCTGAAACTTTTTTTATCTTTAAATTTTTTATGCATAAGATAATTTCTTTCTTCAGCTAAGAGTCTCATTCTTTTAATTTCTTTTATTGATTCCTCTCCAACATTTTCTTTAAAATGAATTGAGGCAAATTTCAGAAAATTGTCAGAAGTATACATTTCAAAATCTATTTCCCCTATATCAAAAATTTCTTTTTTTAATTCATATCTTGGAGAAAAGGGTTTTTCATATTCTATTATCCACCAATCTTCTTTAGTGTCGTCAGTTACAAAGATAACAGGTTTATCTATTGTTTTACTAAAATTCAAAATCTGCTTCCATATTATTAAATCTCCAAATTTTTCCTCTCCTTCTTTTTCTCCTCCATTTGCTTTATCGTCTGCATACCCTGGAGGAATTTTATCTTTAAACCTTTTTTCTCCTTCTTTAAAGACTTCTTTTAATTCTTTATTAGAGAACTTCTCCCCAAAATTATCAAATATTTGTTCTATTTGTTCTAAAATAGTATCACTATTTTTCCACTTTGGATGTGAAGATTTTATTTTTGTTATTTCTTCTGTTATTGAATTTAAACTACTTTCAACTTTACCATAAACTTCATCTGTATTTAACAAAGGATGATTTTCACAAGCAGTTTTTAATTTGCCCTGAAATTTATTAGAAAATGTGGTGGAAAAACTAGTAATTGTATTAATAGCATCTTGATAATTTTTTTCCAAACCTATTATAACAGAACGTCTATTTTTATGATATTCTTTTAGCACTTGATGAGGAGTCCATAGTCTATCATCTTTTTTTAAAATTTTTAAAATTTTTAAAAAATCATTTCTAGCTTTTTTATTCATTCTATAAAGTCCTTGTAAAATATTTGTGTCAAATATAAAAATTGCTTCATTCCATATTTTTTTAAGCTGTGGTTTTGAATATTGATAATACTCTTTGAATTCTTTTTGCATAACCTATTAATCTGTTTGTAGTATAAAAGTTTTATTGCAATTCTCGACGTAAGCCGAACTATCTATCCAAAGGATTAGGAACCCCCTATCAATGAAAAATTTGTGTGAAACGAAGTGGAACCTTTTATCCTTGGTTATGCGAAATTTTAATTTCGTGGTTTGGTTTTTGTTAGTCGGATAAGTGGCGGATTGGCACTGCTCAGTATACCCCTTGGTATTTGGGGCAAAATCCTTACGTTTTTCTCGACGCTCGAAAATAAGTAGTTTTTTATTTTGTCAAAGACAAAAAGCAATAATCCGAAGGACTGTGGGCTTATCTCTCTTAGTTTAGTGCGAGAAGAAAAGAAAAATTTAAATTTGGGCGAAGATTATACCTAATAATTCACTAATACCTTATTCACAAAACTTATAATTCTAATTTAGATTACACTATCATGGAAAAACAAAATAATAAATTCAAATTGGCTAGTCGATATAAGCCTAAAGGTGACCAACCGAAAGCTATTAAAAATTTAATTGAAGGAATAAAGACTGGTAAAAAAATGCAGACATTGCTTGGGGTAACTGGAAGTGGGAAAACTTTTACAATGGCTAATGTAATTTCTAAAATTAATAAACCAACTTTAATTGTTGCTCATAATAAAACTTTGGCGGCTCAATTATATGAAGAAATGAGGGAATTTTTTCCGAATAATCGAGTTGAATATTTTATTTCTTATTATGATTATTATCAACCTGAAAGTTATATGCCTGTGCGTGACCAATATATCGAGAAGGATTCTGCTATTAATCCGAGGATTGAACAAATGCGTCATGCAACAACGGCTTCGTTATTATCTAGAAATGATGTTATTGTAGTGGCTAGTGTTTCTTGTATTTACGGAATGGGAGACCCTAAAGTTTACAAGATGATGGGATTAGATCTCGAGGTTGGTAAACCTCTTGAGGTAACAGGTGACGGGTCTGGGGTAACAGGTGACGGGTCTGGGGTAACAGGTGACGGGTCTGGGGTAACGGGTAACGGGTCTGGGGTAACGGGTAACGGGTCTGGGGTAACGGGTAACGGGTCTAGGGTAACGGGTGACGGGTCTAGGGTAACGGGTGACGGGTCTAGGGTGACGGGTGACGGGTCTGGAGTAACGGGTGACGGGTCTAGGGTGACGGGTGACAGGTCTAGGGTGACGGGGCGGAAGGCGCTTATTACTAAACTTGTTGCGATGACTTTTGAGAGAAATGATTTGGATTTAAGTTCGGGTCGGTTTAGAGTTAAGGGCGACACGATTGATTTAGTTCCTGGATATTCTAATAATATAATTCGTGTAGAATTTTTTGGGGATGAGATTGATCGCATTACTGAGATTGATAAAAATACTGGAGAGGCTCTCGAAAAAATGAAATATTTTTATATTTGGCCTGCTCGAAATTATGTTGTTCCTGAGGCTGTTTTTGATGGGGCAATTGCGGATATACAGGCTCAACTTAAAATTGATTTGAAGGAAATAGCTGATCCTTTGATTAATCATCGGTTGAAACAAAGAACGACTTTCGATATTGAGATGATGCGGGAGACTGGAACTTGTAAGGGAATTGAGAATTACTCTCGGCATTTTGATAATCGAAAAGAGGGCGAGAAGGCTTATTGTTTATTGGATTATTTTGGAGATGATTTTTTAATGATTATTGACGAGTCGCATAGGACTGTTCCGCAAGTTGGGGGGATGTTTAATGGGGATAGGGCTCGGAAGAAAAATTTAATTGATTATGGATTTAGGTTGACTTCGGCGTTTGATAATCGTCCCTTGAGGTTTAAGGAATTTGAGAAATATATGAAAGATAGTCAAGTTGTTTTTGTTTCGGCGACGCCTGGTGAATATGAACTTAGGGAATCTAAAACTATTGTTGAGCAAATTATTCGGCCAACTGGTTTGACGGACCCTGAGATTGAGATACGGGGAGTTGAGAAACAAATTCCAGATGCGCTTTCGGAAATTAAGAAGACTGTTGCGAATGGGGATAGGGTTTTGCTTACAACTTTGACTAAGAGGATGGCTGAAGAATTAACTGACTTCTTAGCGGAGAATGGGATTAAAACTCGATATTTGCATTCAGAAATTGACACATTTGAAAGAACGGAAATAATTCGGGAACTTCGTGTTGGGACTTTTGATGTTTTGGTTGGGATTAATTTGCTTCGTGAGGGAATTGATATTCCTGAGGTTGGATTTGTCGGAGTTCTTGACGCTGATAAAGAGGGATTCCTTCGAGATGAGAGAAGTCTTATTCAAATTATTGGACGAGCTGCTAGGAACTCATCAGCTAAAGTTGTTCTTTATGCTGATAAAATGACTAAATCAATTCGTGGGGCGGTTAGAGAAACTTCGAGAAGACGAAAAATTCAGATGGCGTATAATTTGAAGAATAATATTAAGCCTCAAACTATTGTTAAACCAATTCGAGAAAGCCGAGTTGAAATTAAGGACACTAAGCATATTCCAAAAGCAGATATTCCGAATATTATTATTCAGCTGGAGGCTGAGATGAGAGAGGCTGCTGAGTTGTTGGATTTCGAGACTGCGATTGCTCTTCGGAATAAGATGAAAGGATTAAGTAAGAGGATAGAGAGAAAATAATTATTAAGAGATTGGTTTCTATTTGTTCTCTCTGGGAATGAATGTTATTTTATTGCTCACGGATTTGCACAGATGTCTTCGACATTCACGGATTTTTTATTTTGGGAATATTAAAGTTTTTGGAGCGAGGGGTCGTCTCGAGCGATACTAGATAAGATTGGTTGGATCGCAGAATGGCGCTATAGATAATTGAGTGAAGTTCAACAAATGAATGATTATCTATCTTTTTCTGGCTTTGGATGTTCGTGGCCTGCTTCTTTTTTATCTTTAAGATATTTGATATGCCTATCTTTTTCTTTTAAGAATTTGTTTAAATCTAATTTGTAATTATCTATCATTTTTGAGGCATGACTTCCACCTAGGAAATGTGGCATAATTACGTATGTTGCCCCTAAATCATATAGCTGATTTGTTTCATTTATACTATGAGATATCACTATGACTATCGCATCTTTATTTTCTTGTTTAATTCTACTTACCAATAATAAATTTGTTTCAAATTCTGGAATTGTTGAAACTGCCATTTCCACACTTTCTAAATTCAATTCGTTTAGGAATTCTTCGTCATCAGCGTCACCGTATCTGCAGTCAATCCCCATTTCTGTTAATTTTGATATTGTATCTGGATTATAATCTACAACAAGCACCTTCTTGTTTAATTTCTTAAAAGACTCTAGTAAATCGTGACCAATTCTGTTATATCCAAATAAAATAAGATTGTAATTTTTAAAATCTTTACTTGTTTTTAATAATTTTTTTCTTTCGAATATTTTTAAATATTTTGAAAGGTGTGGATATATTTTATCTGAATAAGTGATTAAGTAAGTTGACCCTGAAATTGTTATTAGTCCGACAATTGTAACTAATGATAATATCTCGGCAGATATGTGTCCAACGCTGTAGCCCAAAGTTATCAAGATTAAAGAGAATTCACTTATTTGCGCAACGGTAAATCCTGCTTGGAATCCGACTTTCTTTTTGTAGCCCATAGCTCCCATTAAAACCATGACTACCAAAGGGTTTCCAATTAAAACGAACAGTGAAAAGATTATTGCTGGAATTATTAATTGCCCAATATTTCCGAATTGCATTTGAGAACCCAGAAGTATGAAAAACAAGATTATGAAAAAATCTCTTAATGGTCTTAACTTTGAACTTATCTCGTAATGGAATGGGGAAACTGATAAAGCTACTCCAGCAATTAAAGCTCCGACTTCCATAGAAAAACCAATGTAATGAAATAATGCAGCTAGGCCAAGTCCCCATCCTATTGAAAATAAAAATAAAAATTCCTGAGATTGTGCGAAAAATTTGGAAAGTTTTGGCAATACGAAAATGCTAGCTAATACAACTCCCACGATTACTGCCAATATCAAAATTACAGATTGAATAGAAAATCCGCCCGCACCTGTATTGCTTGCAAAAGACGAAATTATCATTAAAAATATTATTGCAAAAATATCTTGAACTAATAAAAATCCAATAGAAATTTTTCCGTATAACTTTTCTGTGTCTTTTTTATCAGACAGTAATTTCATAATTATGATTGTACTACTAAAAGTTAAAGCTACAGCGATGTATCCTGAGACTATCAAAGAAAATCCTAACAAGTTGCTAATAAGAAATCCAATTAAAGAAGTAAAAACAATCTGTCCAATCCCAGTTACTAAAGAAACTTTCCCTACATCTTTTATAACTTTTGGGCTAAGTGATATTCCGACCATGAAAAGTAAAAATGTTACTCCTATTTGAGAAAAGATTGATATTGTCTCGGTTGATTTTACTATGTTCAAAAAATAAGGACTTACTATTATTCCTGAAAATATATATCCTATAATTAAAGGCTGCTTTAAAAGTCTCATTAGTCCAGAAACTAAAACCGTCACTGCAATAATCAAACTCAGCTCTATAAATACGTCCATTCTATTGCTCTATTTGTAGAAAATTAATTAGGCTACTAGGCGTTATTACTCCTACAACTTTTTTATCATTATTCAAAACTGGGATATAATTAAAACCCTCTTTATAAATTAATTCTATTACTTTATTTATTGGAGCGTCATCCCTTACTGTAGAACTATGCTTATTGGTTAAACTGATTGCTGTCTTGTATAAAAATTCTCTGCTATACCCTATATTTAGTTCTTTTACTAATGGTTCATTTTTTACTTGATGCAAAAAAAGTTTTATCAAATCTTCTACGCTAATTTCTCCTAAGAATTTTTTATCTTTTGAAACTACTATGCAAACATTCGCATCCTCTCTTCTTAATTTCTTTACAATTGTATTGGCGTCATCTTTTGGATAAAGGTAAATTGGTTTGATCATTGCGCTTCTTGCAAATTTCATAGTACCCGTTTCGCCTACTTTTTTCTTCAATCTCATAATTAAACTTTGATTATTTTATATTTAAGAAAGGGGAAAGAATGGGTAAAATGTAGGGAAAAAGAAAGTAAAATTATCTAAGAATTGAATTTCCTGTCGGCGTTAATTTTAAATATTTATTATTCCCTTTTGTTTCAAAAGTTATATATTTTAGTTCTAATAAATTGCCTACTCTTTTCTTGATGGTTGGTTTTGTAATTTTTAAAAGTTTTGTAATTTTTATTTGATTGATTAGAATGCCTTTTTCTTCTGAATGTTTTACTGTTTTTAATATTTCTAAAAGTTCTTCTGAAATTAATTTACTTATTTGTTTTTTGTGATAACCTATAAATATTTTATATGCTGTAAAAAATAATCCTAAGAAAAGAAACAGCTGTAAGATAGAATGAATTATTGAATTTCCAAGAACATGATCAAAGAAATCGTCGACCAATTCTGTTAAAACAAATATTACAAAAAGCAATACGAATGTTAATTTTTCTTTTTCCATATATTCTATTGTATTACTTGTTTAATAAAAGTTGTTAATATAAAAATTCTTGGAGCGAAGTGAAACTGAACGGTAGTGGATAAAATTGATTGGAGCGGGATGGCGCGTTATAGATAATCGAAACTTTAGTTTCGACTAATGAATGATTAAAACTTGATTAATGAATAAAAACATCGTCGACCCAAACACTTTTAAATGAAAATTGCGTTTTACAAAAATCGCAAAAGTAAACAAATCTGATATAAAAAAGAAATTAATTAAACTAGGAGTCAAAGAAGAACTGGTTCCCGTTTTTGACAGTTTCGTAAACAATAAATTTCAGGCTGAAGCATTGGATATTTTCAAAAAGTTAGAGATTTCTAAAGAAAGGATTAACACAAAAAACGAAAGTAATATTTTAATTCGGTGGAGAAATAGAAGTTATGATGTAAGTATTGAGATTATCAACGACGAAATGTTTCATTACTGCACTTGTCCTCATAGAAGCGAAGCTAAAGCTTGTTCTCATGCGGGAGCTACGCTGATTTACAAGATGCTAAGAAACGAAAAAAATGAATTTAATTCTAAACCAAAAACTTTAATGAAAGCTCAAGAGACCAATAAGAAAAATCAGGGTGGAATTACTTATTTTAAAGAATTATTTCCAACAGTAAAAAAAGAAGCTCAGAAAAATGTCATTTATTTTAACTTTGAAGACTTCGATGAAAATGGGCAAAATTTAGCTTTACAGCGAGGAATTATCAAGAAAGATGGTGAACATTCCCTCCCAATGAAACTTACTGGAAAAGATTTTAGTTTTAGTAAATTAAAAGTTAATAAAAAAGTAAAAGAGGTTTTGAGCTTTATTATAACTGGTGACAATCTCCGGGAAGGTTATAGCACTGGTGGATTTTCCAAAAGTAGATTTTATGATGTTAATACTGATATGATGATGCCGCTTTTGAAAGAAATTTATTTTGACGAGCAAGAATTAATTCTTGGGGCAACTTTTGCTGAAGATAATTTTCATGTAGCATGGGAAACCAAATTGAATGATGACGGAGATTATACCGTTAAGCCTTATTTTGTTTCTGGAAAAAGAAAAGTTGATTTATTAAAAATGCAAATTACAGAACTCGGATTAAACAGTCTTTGGGTTTTTGACAACAAGACTAGGTGCTTTTACCAACATAAAGAATCTTTGAATTTGGAAGCTGTTAAAAATATCATTAGATTTCCAAAAGAATTAACTTTGTCAGAAAGTGAGCTTCGAGAATTTTTTGAAAGATATTACCAACAAATGCTTGATAGTTTCGAATTTAATGTTGGTGACGATTTTAAAAGAGAAGAAAAATCAGTTATTCCAAAACCTAAGTTATATATGGAGCGAGATGGGAAGAATGTTAGAATCGCTTTGAGATTTGATTACGCTGGTCGAGAGATTGATTATTTTTCTGCTAATAAAGAATTGGTAATTGTCGAGACTGATATTATTTATGATGTATCTAGAGACTTAGAAGAGGAAGACAGAATTGCCGAACTCTTAAATGAACATGATGTTGTTACGCACGGAAGATATGACGAATTTAAAATAAAGGGGGACCTTGTAGATTTTGTTGTTTATGAAATTCCCGCGATTAATGAAATGGGAATTGAAATACTTGGAGAAGAAAATTTGTTTAATTTTAAGATTGCAAAAGGAAAAGTTGGAATGATGATGGAAGTCAGAAACGATGTCGATTGGTTTGATATTAAAGGTGAAGTTAGATTTGGAAAAGATAAAATTGGAATGGGAAAAGTTTTAGAATCAGTTTTTCAGAATAAAAGATTTGTTGATTTAGGGGACGGCAAAAAAGGAGTTATTCCTAAAAATTGGATTAACGAGCTTAGAGCTTATCGCGGATTTTTTACTGCTGGCAAAGAAGGTGGAGTCAAATTAAACAAATATCATATGCCAGTACTGGAAAGTTTAATTAGCCTTTCAAAGAAAAGCGAACTTGATCTGGCTGTTAAAAAAATTGTGTCGAAGTTTAAAAACTTTGAAAAAATTAAATCAACTAAACTATCTCCAAATTTAAATGCTACACTTCGTGAATATCAAAAAGATGGCTATGATTGGTTGAACTTCCTTCGAGACTTTGAGTTTAACGGAATTTTAGCAGACGATATGGGACTTGGTAAAACTGTGCAAACTTTAAGTATTTTGCAAAAAATTAAGGATGAAGAGAAGAATAAAAAGTTCTTAGTTATTGTTCCAACTTCCTTGGTTTTTAATTGGAGAAATGAAATTGAGAAATTTACTCCTGGGATTAAACCTTATTTACATCATGGAGTATCGCGAGCTAAGGGCGAGAAGAAATTTGATAAAATGATTGAGGACCACGATTTGATTATTACAACTTATGGTGTTTTGAAAAATGATTTGGCACTTTTTGTGAATAGAGAGTTTGAATACATTATATTAGATGAAGCTCATACAATTAAGAATCCCTTGAGTGTAAATGCAAGAACTGTTGGGGCACTTAATGGAAAAAGAAAGTTAGCAATTAGTGGAACACCAATTCAAAATAATTTAATTGAACTTTGGAGTTTATTTGAATTCTTGAGTCCTGGATATTTAGGAACTTATGATGGGTTTAAAGAAAACTTTGTTATCCCAATTGAAAAAGATAAAGATAAAAATGCAACGGCTAATTTGAAAAAAATGATTGATCCATTCCTACTTCGTAGAAACAAATCCAACATTGCGACAGAACTTCCCGACAAAACTGAAATTGTATTAAAGAGTGATTTCAACGACGATGAAGCTGTTATTTATCAAACTTGGAAAGATCATTATAGCTCGGAAATTAACCGAAGTATTAAAGATAAAGGGATTAACAAATCTCGTTTGAAGATTTTAGAAGGATTAACTAAGCTTCGTCAAGTTTGTTTGCATCCGAAAATGGTTGATCCAGAATATATGGGAAGCAGTGCTAAGTTTGATTTGTTGATGATGGAAGTTGAAAAAGTTCTAAAGGAAGGTCATAAGGTTTTGATTTTCTCTTCATTTGTTAAAATGTTAAATATTGTTAAAGAGGAATTTGAACATAAGGGAATTAAGTATTCTTATCTTGACGGCTCTTCTATTAATCGTGAAAGAATTGTAGGGGAATTCCAAAATAGCAAGGAAGCAAGACCTTTCTTGATTTCAATTAAAGCTGGCGGAGTTGGAATTAATTTGACTAGTGCTGATTATGTTTTCATTATTGATCCATGGTGGAATCCAGCTGTAGAAATGCAGGCAATGGATAGGGCTCACAGAATCGGTCAAAAAAACCCAGTATTCGTTTACAAAATGATTGCTAACAAGTCTATTGAAGAAAAGATTTTAGAGTTACAGAGATCGAAGAAAAAACTAGTTGAAGATGTAATTTCTGTTGAAGAGGGCGGAGTTAAGGCAATTGATGCTAAGGCAATAAAGGAAATATTCGGGTAGACCCCTTTTTTAGAAAAAGGCCTCTTGGAGAAAAATCAAGTAGTTTTAATTTCAATTCAATTCGCTAATAACAAATTGAAATTAAATTAAACAATATATGGCGAAATTAAATTTCTTTACGCGCCTGTCCAGAGGACAACCTGTCGCTAAAATTTTATTTTACATGCTTGACTGCTTTTATTATTTTGTTTCGGGAGCGAGATTTATCGAGCGAAAAGCAGCCGTGCCGAGCGGATTGCTCGGTACAATTATATAATTGAGCGAAGCTCAATAAATAACTTTTTAATATTCATATAATTTAATTACTAATGGGATATCCAAAATTTTTAAATCAAATACAAAATGAAGAACAGGACTTTTTGAAAGCTCCAATTTACCTTTATGGAACTGAAGCTATTGGGGTATATTATAAAAAATTTGATTTAAAAAATAAGTCTGTATTAACAGTTAATGGTTCCGGGGATCAAGTTTTAGATGCTTATTATTTTGGAGCAAAAAGAGTTGTTGGTTTTGATTTGGTTAAGAATACTAAATATATGCTTGATTTGAAAGTCGCCGCACTAAAGGAACTTGATTATAAGGGATTTTTAGATTTCTTCGGAGATAAAAGCAAACTTGGAAATTTTAATCGTGAAACATATTCTTCTCTCGAAAAACATCTCGAAAATGAAACCTCTAAATTTTTTGATAATTTGTTTGAAAAATATAATAGAGACGGAAAGAGATTGCTAGAATCCGATAATTTTAGAAAAAGGAAGGAATTTTATGAAAAGCTTGAGGTTATTAATCCATTTCTAGCAAATGAAGAAAATTATCTTAAAATGAAAAAGATAATTTCTAATAAAAAAATAGAATTTATTGAATCAGATATAAAAGATATTTATAAAAAAGTTGATGATAAATTTGACTTAATTAATTTGTCTAATGTTTTAAATTATGTCTCCAAAGATTACGAAAAAAGGGGGATAAAAAATCCTTTAGAAATAATATATAGAGAATCAATATTTAATCTTAAAGAAACTTTAAGTAAAGATGGGAAAATTATTTTTTATGCATATTATAGAGCACCAGAAGATATATCAAAAATGCCATTAATTAATAGGGACTCTAGTTCTAAATGGATAAACTCAAAAAGGGATTTTGAAGTTTCTAAGATTGAGTTTGATGGTATATTATCTGGAAGGGATTTTATAACTGTTTTAAAAAATAATAAATAACTACTTATAGCAACTTTTCATTTTTTATTTATGGTTAAAGTTAAACGTATTAACAAATATATTAGTGATTCTGGGCTTTGTTCTCGTCGGGAGGCTGATAAATTAGTTGAGGCTGGTAAAGTTTTGATTAATGGGGAATTGGCTGTTACTGGGTCTAAGGTTGATGCTGGGGATGAGGTTTTTGTAAATGGTAAATTAATTGAGATTAAAAGTGAAAGGATTTACATGGCTTTTAATAAGCCTACTGGGGTTACTTGTACGACTGATTCAAAAGACCCAGATAACATAATTGATTTTATTGGGTATAATGAAAGAATTTTTCCGATTGGTAGGCTTGATAAGATGAGCGAGGGTTTGATTTTTTTGACGAATGATGGGGATATTGTGAATAAGATTCTTAGGGCTGGAAATTCTCATGAGAAAGAATATGTTGTAAAAATAGATAAACCTGTGACTGAAGAATTCGTGAAGAAGATGTCAAATGGTGTTGAGATTTTAGGAACGGTGACTCAAAAGTGTCAAGTTGAAAAGAAAAGTAATTATTCGTTTCGTATTGTTTTGACTCAGGGGATGAATCGGCAGATTAGAAGAATGTGTGAGAAGCTCGGATGTAATGTCGTAAAATTAAAAAGAGTTAGAATAATGAATATTAAACTTCATGGAATTTTATGTGGGCAATGGAGATATTTAAGCGACGATGAAATGAAAGGAATTTTAGAGATGGTTGAAACGAGTAGTGGGACTGAAGAGATGTCTGTTGTTGAAGAATGAAATTAAGACTTGGAATTGATTTGGATGACACTGTTTGGAAGTCTGTTGAAAGTGTTATTGATTATTATAATTTAAGAAATAAAACTGAATATAATATAGATGATTGTGCTAGTTGTTCTGTGAAAAAACTACTTAATATAACCGAAGAAAAAAAGCGAGACTTGTATGATAAATATGACAATGAAGTTTTTAGCAAGGAAGTTATTTTGTTAGATGGGTTTTTGGAAATTTTTAATAAAATTCAAAATGATTTTGAAATATTTTTTATTACTGCTAGACCAAAAAATACGGAGGAATTAGTTATGTGGAGAATGGAAAATATTTTTGGGGAAGAAAATAAAAATAAATTTCCTTTATATTTTTGTGGAGACAGGGAGGATGATACTTTTATTTCTAAAGTCGATATTTGTAAAGAGTTAAAAATTGATATAATGATTGACGATGGGCTACATCATTTAATAGAATGTTCTAATGACGGAATAAAATGTCTACTCTTGGATTATCCATGGAATAGGGATGACACTTTGGGTAAAAATATTATTAGAGTTAACACTTGGAAAGATATTTTAAAAGAATTAAAAGGTGAGAAATAAGAAATTGGGGCTATTTATTTTCTGATCCAGCAGAACCTTTCATTAATCTTTTTTTGTATTTTTCAAGGACTTGATTCAATGCGTCTTCTAAATCTACATCAAAAGTATTTGCAACTGTTATCAAGGAATATAGCACATCCCCCAATTCAGATTTTAATTCTTCTCTGTATTTTGCTGGTTCTCTTCCGTAATTACTCATCTTAAGAACCTCTTTTGAAACTTCACCTAGTTCCGACATAAGATCCAAAACTCTATGTTCTATTGGAGACTCCATATCATTATCCTTGCAAAAGTTTTTTATTTTTTCCTGAATTTCTTTCATAATATTTCCTAAACGACATTATTAATAAATCTTGCCTAGATAAGGTTGCTCAAGCCGGGAATTTAGAATAAATTCCCTTACAATATCAAATCGTCTGCGGCCTTGACGGTAAGTGATTTGGAAATAAAATTCTGTGTGAATTTTCTCTGACGATTTTTTTCACCAGAAAAAAATGTCAATTATTTTTTATTTCTTAGCATGAAGTGGCAACTCGCCGATTAATAATTGCGGGGAGATTCCTTTTTCTGTTAGAATAATTTTTGAATTATGTTTTAGAGAATTTTCTGTAACTTCTAATTTTTTCAATACTTGTGCATTTCCAGTGAATGATTTATTAATTAGATCAAATGCTTGAGATTCTCCTTCAGCTTCTAGAATACTTGCTTGTCGTCGACCTTCAGCTTTCTTAATTTCGGCTCGCCTCATCCCGTCTGCCTCAATTTCTAAAGCTTCTGCTGTATCTCTTGACGCTATTTTCTTTTGCTCAGCTTTTACCACGTTATTCATGGCTTCCTGAACATCTTGTGGCGGTTCGATTCTTTGAACCTCAACTCGAAGAACTGCTACTCCGTAAGAGTCAGTTTCTTTGTCAAGTACTTTTTCGACTTCTTGATTAATCTTGTCTCTACTTTGAATACATTGAGTTAAAGACATATTTCCCATTACGGCTCTTAAAGTTGTTCTAGCTAAAGATGTTAATTGTCTTCGGTGATCATCAACATTGTATTCTGAAGCTCTTGCGTCTCGTACTTGATAGTAAACCATTGCGTCAACTAATGTATTTAACTTGTCTGAAGTTTGAACTGTTTGCTCTGGAACGTCGACCATTTGCTCGGTTATGTTAACTTTTCTAGCTGTTTGAATTATCGGGATAATCCAATTAAGTCCTTGCTCTCCTGTCTTTGTATATTTTCCTAGAGTCTCGATAAGTAATTTGTGGGTTGGTCTGACTATTCTTATTCCTGAAAAAATAAACGTACCTATTGCGATTCCGCCGAATATCATTCCTATTCCCATGGTTGGATTAAGGTGATTGTGTTAATAAGTCTATTGGAGAAATTGGCTCGCGGATTTATAAGATTTCATGGATTCAAGACAGGAGGCAATTTTTTGGCTCACGGATTACACGGATGCTCCGCATTCACGGCACCCTCACTAATATATAACTAAACAGGCTGGGGCATGCTAATTCAAGACATTAGATTGTTGGAGCGAATGAAATGAGCGATTGAGTAGCCAAGTCGTGGCAGGGGAATGAGACGGAGTCGAATGTAGTGGTCGGTCGAACGAGTGAAGTGAAACGGAGCGAGGGAGACTTACATAATACGAGAACTGATGAGTTCTCTAAAGGGCATAAACGATACACTTGAAAAACGAACAATAAAATAATGAATCCCCTAAATTCCCTTGTTTAAGGGATTCATTGAGTATGATAAATTAAAAAAATAATAATGTCGAAGATTTACTTCTTCTTTTTAGCAGCTACCTTCTTCTTAGCAGGTGCTTTTTTTGCTGCTGGCTTCTTAGCTGCTTTCTTAGCAGCAGGCTTTTTGGCAGCTACTTTTTTAGTAGTTTTCTTCTTCTTTCCACCTCTAGCCATTTTAGCTTCACAAACGTTACCTTGACCATCTACATAATATAGAAATCCAGATTTTCGTTCAACAACATTTTTTGCGATAATTTTTCCCATTTTATAACCTCCTTTTTACCTCTTGCTTAAATCTAATACTTTGAACTCGATTTTATATTTAAATGTTTCTATTCTCGACGACAAGATTTTCTCGACGACAATTCTTCATTTTTTAGTAACAAAAGGGACTTCTAATAAATATTTTCCTCTCCCAGTTATGCTTGGTTTCCATGTTTTCACGTCGATAACTCTAGTTGAATGCATTTTATCGTCGAGCCATATGGCTTTGAATGGTTTACAAAAAAATGAATGGATTGATAATTTTATAACTTTGTTAAAATCAAAAAATAAAGGAGGAGAATTTTTTCTAAACATTAATCCCCTGAATTTCTTCCAAGGAGTATTGCAAAGTTCAACCTCTATAGTTTCCTTTTTCCCATCGATATAATAAGTGATTTTCTTATTTTCTAATGTCATCCTTTACCTCTATTACTTTATTCTTGGACGTAAAGCCTTTTATAACTTTCATCTTAGATTTAAAATGTTTAGTTAATAATTTTTCTAACTCAATATTCGCTTTATTATTCTCTGGAGATTTCTTTAAAAATACTTTATAACTAGAATCACTAATTTTTATAATTTCTTGTCTTCCTGAATTTGGTTGGACTTTAATATTTAATTTCATGAAGTCATTATTTCAATTCCGTCTCTGTGTTTTAGAGCATGGTCTTTTCCTACTGGCTGCTTTGTTCTAACATCGATTGCTTTGATAAATTTATCTCCGATATCTGTATGTAAACTATAGGCAAAGTCCAAGGCTGTTGAACCATTTTTTAGCAAGAAACAATCGGGCAAAACATTTCCTTTTGAGTCTGCGAGCTTTGAACCTGCTGGGAAAATTGCTATGTAATCTAACAAATCAAAAACTGATTTATCTAAAACATTTTGAACTCCTGTGCTCCCAAATTTTTCCAAAACATTTTTTTTAATAGAATCTAAAGCTTCTTTTTGCTCTTTGTTAACTTTGTCCTCGTTAATTGTAAAATTTGAACTTCCCTGAATGTATTCTATCATCCCTGCGTTCGCAGCTTGCCTCAAAGATAATTCAGAATCAGCCGAACATGGGATTATTTGCATATTCGGAAATTCTATTTTTAATTTTTCTAAATTTTCTGCTGCTCCAGGCTTGTCAATTTTATTCGCTGCGATTAACATTGGTTTTGTCATATGACGAAGTTCTGAGGTAAAATTAGATAAATCTTCATCTGTCCAAGAAAGAGGATTTTCAGGATCAAGTTTTAATTTTGATAAAACTGTTGTTACGTCGTGCTCTTTAACTCGAAGTCCTGAAAATTGTTTTGAAACTGCCAATGGGAAATTCTGCTTGGTACTCTGAATCGTCCGTGTCATCTTGTCCCAAACTTTTTCAAAGATTGCCCTATACCATTTGTTAAGTTCATTCTCTAACATCTTAACATCTTCTATTGGATTTCCAATTCCTTCTTTTCCTTCGATGTCTGTTGTTCCTGAAATGTCAACAATTTGCATGAACATATCTGCTTGCCTTAAATCGTCGAGGAATTTATTACCGAGACCTTTTCCTTCACTTGCACCTTCAACTAAACCTGCTACGTCCATTAATTCTACTGGAACAAATCTTGTGTCGCCCGTGCAAAATCCAGTTCTAGGATTACACTTAACGTTTAATTCTTTACATAAGGCATCTACTCTAACATAGCCCATTCCATGATTTGGTTCGATTGTTGCGAATGGGTAAGAGGCTATTAAAACGTCTGAAAGCGTCGCTGCTTTGAAAAATGTTGACTTTCCGCATGATGGTTTTCCGACTAATCCTAGTAACATAATTCAAGAAGAAAATCAAGGATTAAAAAGATTTGGGAAAATAAAATTACATAACAGCTCTAATATAGGAGCCGGGAAATGCCGAGGAAAATCAAAGATTTTCCAAAGGTAGTCCTTTTAGGATGAACCAGTTCAAGACCGGCGTCCTCGGATTATTTTTTCCAAAGGACAAAATGATCCCGCCGGGATTTGAACCCGGGACCTCTAGCTTTCTTCGACGAAGCTATTTTAGAGAGCTTCAATTCCGTAGAATTGATGTCATATAAGACTAGCGCTCTGACCAGGCTGAGCTACGGGATCATAGCTTGTCCAATAGAATAACTGAATAATTTAGATATAAAAAGGTTTGGAGTTATTTTTTACAAAGAGCTAGAACGTAAGAACCATCTTCAGAAACCCTAGGCATGACTTCATCAAAGTATAAATTCAAAAAACTTAGAAAATCCGACTTATTATACTTATAAGAAACAGAAACTAAAATTTGATCACCCTTGTTAAAAATGACTTCTTTATCATTAAAATTGATTTTCTTTTCATTCTGGATGGTATAATAAAGTTCAACTCTAGAATTTGCAAATCTTGCACCCAACTTTAAATCTTCTCTTAAAAGTCCTAACTGCAATGGAATATAAATCAAAAATTCGTTAACTTTATCAGTTTTATAAGACTTCAATATCTCTTCTGGATTTTTATTATCTAACCCGTTTCCTATCAATAATAAATCCCCACCTTTCATAGAACTCCTAATTTCATATAGTAATTCATTAATTTCAAAGTTACCTAAGGTATTCCCAAGTAATAGTGTCAATGTTTTTTTGAATTCACCTTGTCTCAATAATGTTGAAATATTTTCTATATTTTCAAAGTCACTAATATTCCATTGGAATTCTACAACTTCTCCAGCATCAGTTTTTCGTATATTTTCTATTGCCTTATTGACCATATAGCTGCTAATATCAACTGGACAATATCTAAGTTTGACTTTTCCTTTCAAGTATTTAATAAAAAGTACTGCCTTTTTCCCATCTCCACATCCAAGATCCAGAATATTTAAGTTGTCTTTTTTTATTTTTTCAATAATTTCTTCAATATTTTCTTCAATTAAATTAATTTCTTTTTGGATAATTTCTTTTTTGTATATTTCAGAATTCTCTAGATCTAAAAATGCTTGTGCCTGTTCTGGCTTAAGATACCATAATTTGGAATCAGCAATATTCCAAATCCGCGTATTTCCTTCTAAAGAATACCCTCGTTTAATCAATTCTTTAAAAATTAAATCGTTAAACTTTTGTGCATCTTTGTCTGCCATGAAGTTTACCACAAAAACTAGTTTTTATTTCTTTGCATTATCTAAAAATAATGACAAATGATGCCCTGCATAATTATATAAATATAATTTGGCTTTCTTAAATATGGTGAAAACGTGGGTGATTAGTCTTGGCGGAAGTAGAATTGTGCCTGGGCAAGTTGATGTTAAATTTCTTAGAGAATTTAAGAGTTTAATTAATTCGCATAAATCTTATAAATTTGTAGTGGTAACTGGTGGGGGGATTACTGCTAGAAAATATATTGTGGCTCTTAGAAAAATGGGGAAGGGACCAAGTGTCCAAGCTCGTGAGGGGATTGCTATTACTCGACATCATGCTAAATTTATGACTCGGTATTTTGGAAAGAATACTAATGATGAAATTCCAATGACGATGAAGCAAGTGAAAAATATGCTTGTAAAAAATCAGGTTGTGTTTAGTGGTTCTCTTCGATATAAGCCAAATAATACGACTGATGGAACTGCGGCAACATTAGCTGGATATTTGGGGTGTCCATTTATTAATTTGACAAATGTAAAGGGGCTTTATACGTCTGACCCGACTAAGAATAAAAATGCTAAATTTGTCCCAAAAATAAGTTGGATAGATTTTGATAAAATAGTTAGTAAGATTAAATTTCAAAATGGTCAGCATTTTGTTTTGGATCAGCGAGCATCTAAGACGATTAAGAAAAAGAAAATTTCTACTTATATTGTTGGAACGTTGATGAGCATTGATAATATTATAAAAAATAAAAAGTTTGTTGGAACGTTGATTGAAGGATGAAGGATATAAATTTATTCAAAGTTAATGACTCGGTATTTCTGAAAAAAATTAAATCTAAATCTGAAATCTCGGAAACAAGTGACCAAGATGGTTATCTAATTGAGTCTTCGGAAAAGGAAGCTCGGCGAATTATTGAATCTGTAAAAAGTTCTGGGAAAGTTATTGCCTTAGTTGGGGGCGACGATGCGTTTAATCGACGGGCGATTGAAACTTTGAGGATTAATTATTTAGTTTCTCCGGAGGGGGGCTATAAAAAAGATACTTTGAAGCAGCGAGATTCTGGGCTTAATCATGTCTTGGCAAAAGAAGCTGTGAAAAAAAATATTTCTATCGTTGTGGATTTGTCGGGGATTTCTAAATTGAAGGGTAAGGAAAAAGCTTTGAGGCTTGAGAAAATAATTCAGAATATTAAGATTTGTAGAAAGGTAAATTGTAAAATTAAGATTGCTAATTTGGCTAATGACAAGAAAAATATTGTTGATGAGAAAGGTAGAATTTCATTTGGGGTAAGCTTGGGAATGGATTCTGTGCAATCGAGCGAAGCGATTAAGTTTTAAAGTTTGGAGCGAAGGTTACCTGAGCGATTGCATCGCGACACTCGTTTTTTTTATGTAGCGTAGCGAAATAAAAAAAGGAAAGAGGTCGCAACTATATAATTGAATTCGCAGAATTCAATAAATAAAAATCAAAATTTTCTAAAAAGTTTATAAAAGATAATTGCCCTATATTATAATGGGAATAACAGGACTTGTAACAGAGGCGGTGAACGGGCTAGGGAACCATCTTTCTCATTTGCCTGCAAGCGAGGCAATTATTTTTGACATCGCAATTATCTTAATTTTATCGGCTATGTTCGCGTTCGTAGCTAAACTCCTGAAGCAACCACTTATTCCAGCTTACGTAGTAACAGGACTTATTATCGGACCAATAGTTTTTGGATTCGTAAAAAACATGGATTTAATTCATGCATTTTCCGAAATCGGAGTTGCCTTCTTATTATTTACAGCTGGATTAGAAATTTCATTCAAAAAAATCAAAGAAGCCAACCTAAAGAAAATCGCAATTATTGGACTCTTGCAGGTCGCTGCTATTTTCGGAATAGTTTTCGCACTATCTGGATTCTTAGATTTAACTTCACTTCAAGCTGCCTACATTGGAATTATTTTAGCGTTTGGTTCTACTATGGTTGATATTAAATTATTGGCGGATAAAAATGAATTAGTAACTTTACATGGAAGATTAGTTCTAGGAATTTTACTTCTACAAGATTTAATCGCCATCATAGCGATTGTAGTATTTACGGCTGGCGGGTTCGAAATGGGAGCTCTTGGAATGGCATTCCTAAAACTCCTTGTAATTTTTTCTATAGCGATTGTATTACAAAAATTTGTACTGAAAAAAATCTTCAAGTTTGCGGCAAAATCAAACGAATTATTATTCTTAACCTCTTTAGCTATATTATTCTTGTTCGTAATTTTATCTTACGCCCTTGAGCTATCCATCGCAATCGGGGCGTTTATCGCTGGAGTTTCTCTGGCAAATTCGCAATTCAAATTAGAATTAGAATCTAGAATTTCTCCTATGAGAGATTTTTTCGCTATCCTATTTTTCGTTGCGCTCGGTATGCAAATAGTGTTTAGTGGCGTTGGACAAAATTTATTGCTATTTGGATTCTTACTTATTGGAGCTTTTATTTTGAAACCAATAATCACTTTGATATTACTTAGATTGACTGGATATCATCCTCGAACAAGTTTCCTAACGTCAATATCCTTGGCACAACTTTCTGAATTCTCATTAATAATCGGAGCTATCGGAGTTACAACTGGCGTCATAGATAACGGAGTCTTCTCAACAGTCATACTAGCGACCATTATAACAATGTCAATTACGCCTTACCTAATTGGATACAAAAAATCATTTTACAAAATATTTAAACATCCCATGTCTTTATTGAAATTTTTACCGATTCACGAAACAACACACTATAAAGACGAAAAAGATAAAAAAATATTAATAGTGGGATTCCACAGAATCGGGGGAGTAATGCTAGACGAGCTTCTAGAGAAAAAAGATGAACTTTTAGTTATCGATTATAATCCAGATGTTATTTCAATGTTGGTAGAAAAGAAAATTTCATGTATTTATGGCGACATTACAAGTCCAGAATTATTAGATAAAATAAAATTAAATAAGTTAAAAACTGTTATTTCTACTATTCCTGAATATGAGAGTAATGTGTATTTGCTGAAAAAAATTAAAGGAATAAATCCTAAGATCAAAGTTATTCTTACTGGAAATCGAATTAGCGAAGCTTTGAAGCTTTATGAAAAGGGAGCTGATTTTGTTATAACTCCGAAAGTTGTAGCTGGGCAAAAATTAGCTAGTATAATTCATAATGGAAATTCTAAGATAAAAGATGTAAAAAGAGACCACATCAGACACTTGAAAGATGTTCACAACTCATTATATTGAAAATATCGAAAAAATTTCTGGTGAAATTTTCTTCGTAAAAATCCACACAGGATTTTAGATTCCAGACCACTTACCGACTTTGTCGCAGATGGTCTGATATAATTAGGCGAAACATTTGTTTCGCCGTGATTCGGAGTGGATGCTATTAGTTTTTGAATGAACCTATGGATGTGTTAGAGGATTGATTAAACTTAAAAAAGCTTTAAGCTATTGTTATTTATCATGGATGAAAAATTAATTGTAGAATCTTTGTCTCCAATGGAGCGAAGTGTTTTGCCGAAATTGACTACAGAATTTGTAAATGTCGACGAAGTTTCTACTTTGTCATCTTTAGACAAAACAACAGTTCTTAGGGCAATTGGATTTTTGAAAAATAAAGGATTAGTAGAAGTTTCGACTTCTGAAAGACGGGTTGTAATCCTTGGAATTTTAGGTGTTAATTATTTAAAAAAGGAATTACCTGAGCGAGCTTTACTTAATAAGTTAGCTGAAAAAAAAGTTATTCCTATTGGAGAAATAAAAAATGTTTGTGGGTTAAATGATAACGAGGCCAAAAGTGCTCTTGGAGCTTTGAAGAAAAAAGCTTTGATTGCCATTAAGACTGGTAAATTAGAGCTTAGTGCAAAACCCGAAGAAATTCAAAACAAAATGATTGAAGAGCTTTTAATGGAAAAACTTCCAATGGAGTTTAGTTCTATTCAAGATTTAGATAAACTTGCATTTGCGACTTTGAAAAACAGAAAAGATATTATCCAAGTTGAAGATCAAAAAACCACTTCTGTTATGTTGACCGAAGACGGAAAAAAGATTTCGAAGATGGGACTTGAGGACGATTTAATCGAAGCTTTAACTCCTAAAATTTTAAAACAAAATACATGGAAGGGCAAGAAATTTAGACGATATGATTTATCGACTCCAGTTCCAAGAATTTATGGTGGAAAACGACACTTTGTGAATCAAGCTAAAGATTATGCTAAATCTATTTGGTTAGAGATGGGATTTAAAGAAATGAGCGGGAATAATATTGAAACGGGATTTTGGATATTTGATAGTTTATTTACGGCACAAGATCATCCTGTTCGGGAGATGCAAGATACTTTTTACTTGAAGGGCGTAACTGGGAAACTTCCTGAAAGAAATAAGAAGAAGGAAGACTGTATGTTATATAATGTTCAAAAAGCTCACGAGGGTGGGGTTGATGGGAGTAAGGGTTGGCAATATAAATGGGACGAAAACGACGCTAAAAAAGTTTTGATGAGAACTCATACAACTTCATTATCTATAAGGAAACTTAGGGAAATTGGAAAATCAAAAGAATTTCCAGCTAAATATTTCGCACTTGGAAAATGTTTTAGAAATGAGACTGTGGATTGGTCACATGGATTTGAGTTTAATCAAACAGAGGGAATTGTAATTGATGAAGATGCTAACTTTAGACAACTACTTGGATATTTAACTCAATTTTACAAAAAAATGGGATATGAAAAAATTAGAATTAGACCTGCGTATTTCGCGTATACTGAACCATCTTTAGAAATTGATGTTTTTCATCCTGTCCATAAAAAATGGGTTGAACTTGGCGGAGCTGGAATGTTTAGACCAGAAGTTACAATTCCAATGTTCGGAAAACATATTCCTGTTCTTGCATGGGGACAAGGATTTGATAGAATCATTACTGAATTTTTTGGGATAAATGATTTAAGAGATGTTTACAAAAATGATATAAACAAACTTCGAGAGATGAAGTTTTGGAGGAAACACTAATGACAATATTGACGGTTGATAAAAAGAAATTAGAAAAAATTGTTGGGAAGATTACGCCAGAATTAGAAAACAAAATTACAGAAATGGGAACGCCAATCGAAGAAGTGACTGATGATGAATTGTCTGTTGAAGTTTTTCCAAACAGACCAGATCTGCTATCTTTAGAAAATTTTGCGAGGGCTATTAACCAATTCATGGGCAAGCGTGGTCTAGTTAACTTCAAAGTAAATAAACCAGAAAAAGATTATATTGTTACAATTAATAAAGCTGTAAAGGAAGTTCGTCCATTCACTGCATGTGCTGTAATTAAAGGACTTAAATTTAGCGATGCTAGAATTAAAAGCGTTATCGAACTTCAAGAAAAATTGCATGGAAGCTACGGAAGAAACAGACGAAAATTGGCTCTTGGAATTTATCCTATAGAAGAAATAATTTTTCCATTAACTTATACTGCTGAAAAACCAAATGATATTAAATTTCAGCCATTGGAATTTCCACGAGTTATAACTGGACGTCAAATTTTAAGTCAACATCCAACTGGACGAGACTATGGTGAGTTATTGAAAGGACAAGAATTATTCCCAATTTACAAAGATGCCGCAGGAGAAATTATGTCAATGCCACCAATTATTAATTCTCATAAGACTGGAAGAATTACCGAAAAGACGAAGGCTGTATTTATAGAATGTTCTGGATTCAATAAAGAATATTTAAAGAAAACTATTGATTTAGTTGTATCTTCATTTTCTGAAATGGGCGGGAAAATTTATGCCGTTGAGATAAAAGACAATGCTGATGGGAATTTTATTACTCCTGACATGGCTCCAGAAAAAATGAAATTTAAAATTAAAGATATTGAAAAAACTTTAGGTATTGAATTAACTGAAAAAAATGTTAAAAATTATTTATCTCGAATGGGAATTGGTTATGAAAATGACAAGGGTAAATCTGTTGCAATAATTCCATGTTATAGGACTGACATTTTACACTGGATTGATTTGGCCGAAGAGGTTGCGATTGCTTATGGTTATGAAAATTTTGTACCAGAGATTCCTGATATTTCTACAATTGCCTACGAGGACCCAATGGATGTTGCTAAAAAGACTATTGGGAATGTATTAGCCGGACTTGGGCTTTTGGAAACGTCGTCGTTTCATTTAGTAACAAAGAAGAATGTTAAAAAAATGCATTACGATTTTAATGACTTTATAGAATTAGAAGATTCCAAGACTGAAAGAGATGTTCTTCGAATTGATATGTTAACTAATCTTTTACAAATTGCTTCGGAAAATTCTAACGCTGCTTATCCTCAGAAAACTTTTGAGATGGGACGAATTTTTTCGAGAAGCGTAAATGAAAATTCTGAGACAGGGATTGATGAAAAGGAAAGATTGGCAATTAGCTTAATTGATGAAAAAATAAATTTCACTGAACTTAAACAAGTTTTAGATTATTTATTTAAGATGTTAAATATTGAATATTTAATTGAAAACGTTGAAAATAATAATTACATTATTGGGCGGTGTGGGAAGATAATAGTAGATGGGAAAGATATCGGATTTATTGGAGAGGTTGCTCCGAGAGTTTTAAAGAATTGGAAGATTAAACTTCCAATGGTAGCCTTGGAAATTGGATTAGATTTTCTTGGTACATGCTAGCAGATTTTTAAATTAATGAATTATCTAGGATTAGTATCCAATAAAATTCCAAGGCAACTTGCTCGCGGATTATAGGGATTATGTAGATTCAAGGCAGGAAAGCAGAAGACAAATTTGGCTCACAGATTTACACGGACGTCTTCGACGTTCACGGATTAGAGGCAATGATTTTGGGAGTGAGAATTTTTTATAGCGAATGTATTTACAGAATAAACTTATAAAGTTTTGAAGCTGTTCTTTTATATGAATGTGGTGATGATTGTTCTTGTGTTTTTGACCGTTTCTTCTGTAGTTGTTGGGGGAGTAATTTTAGTAAATAATTATTTGGATAATCTAGAAGAAACTCTAAAGACAGGCGAAAATACTGTGCTTACTGATGATAATAATTTAAAAGAATCAAATACTAATGAAGAAGTAATTAATGGTGAAATTGTTACAAAAGAACTTTCCACAAGTGAATCAGGTGGAGGTGGATCGGGGGGATCTAGTGACGGAGAAACAACTCTAGAAGTTACTATTCCAGTTGTATGCAAAGATGAATATATTCAATATTCTTTAAAAAATTTCAAAGAGCAAACTGAATGCCTAGAGGATTTTGAGGGGAAATGTATAAAATTTGTCGCAGACTGTTCTGTTGATGTTCATAATTTAGATGTGAATGTAGAAGATAATTTTGAAATAGAATATTCCTTAACTGACACTTCCAATAAAAAATTGGATTTAACACTCTTATCAAACAATGTAAAAATCAATTCTCCAGTAATCTTCAAAACAAATTTTACGATAGAAGATCCGTCTGGAATAGATCCTTTATCAACTTGTAAAATAAAAATGATAACTATTCCTCAAAAAGAAGTTTGTGCTTAAATATCAACATTTTTTCTGGTAAAAAATCGTTGGAAGAATTCTAATAGGTAACTCCCAAGAGCAAGTATTGCACGTTACCCGACTTATAAGATTCGCTTCACTCACCGACTTGTTCAACTTTGCTATGTAACTTTATATTTCTAATAATTACTCAATCAAAATAACTTGATTTTTTAGAAGAATCATCTTTTTCAAAATTTGCTTCGAATCCTTTTATTATTTCTAGAATTTGTGGTTTTAGCTCTTGCCAAAGATTGAAGGTATCTGTTATAAATTTCGCTTCACTTTGTTCGTCATACATTGTATCCAATCTCATTATTGCTAATTGGGTTTTAGATAGTGCTTTATATATATTTTTCATTTGTTCTTTATCATCGTTTGACATTCCTCTGAGAATTGAAAATACGAAAATTGGAGGGGAGGTTGGATTTATTAGGGTTTCAAAGAGATGTAAATATGCTGCTACTTTTTCATTTATTATTCTTCTTATTTCACGAAGCAAGTAACTAGATTCTTTATCTGCTACTTTTTCTACATCAAAGTCTTCGCATATTTTTTCAAAATTTGGTAAGATGTATTTATCTTTTAGTTCGTTGTATTTTGTTTCTAAATCGTCTTCGTCTATTAATTTTATAACTTCGGAAAGTTTTTTGGATTTGTCTTCTGTTGAGTCTGTGGGTTTTTCTTCTTTCATAAATAATCTGCGGATATAACGTTTATAAAATTAGGGGTTGATGATTTTTTGTGTTGGAATGGAGCGAGTGATTAAAACTGTGTTATCAAAAGTCACATCTGGGACTCAAACCCAGGACCTCGTCATTACCGGTGTGCGATTTAATGTTAAATTAAATACAATAATATTAAAAAAGATATCTTTCTATTCCAGGATATGATAAACAACATTCCTTTTTATAAAAATGACGAAGACGGAAATCAATGCTTACAAGTTGCTACCAGAAGTGCTATAAAACATTTTTTAAATAAGGATTATTCCTTAGAGGAATTAGATAGGCTGACTGGAAAAAAAGCAAATTTTTGGACATATACTTCCCAAATTGCTTCTGTGCTGCACGATGTTGGGTTAAAAATTAAATATTATTCAAAAGAAGCACTTGAGCCTTTTTTGGAAGGAGAATCTTATCTCAGGAAACATTATGGTAAAAATGCAGATAAAATATTAAAATTCACTAATGTTCCCACAGTTGTAGAATCTATTGAAAATCTATTAACATATGATATATTCAAACAAAGGAAAATTTCACTTTCATCCATTGAAGAAGAAGTAAAAAAAGGACATGTTCCAATAGTTCTAATTGACAATAATATAATTACAAAAAAAGATGGTTATTATCAAGGACATGCTGTAGTTATAACTGGATTCGATAATGAATTTATTTATTATCATGATTCAGGTCCAAGTAATCCAACCTCTAATAAGCGAATAGATAAAAAGATATTCATTAAAGCCATGGATGCAAATGGTACAGATAATGATTGTATCATAGTATTTGGGGAAAGATAGCAAAAAACAAAAGCCACATCTGGGGCTCAAACCCGACTCACAATCATGTCTTCAAAAATATAATTTTTTATGCAACTTAAGTATAATAAATAATAATTCAAGCCTGGCATGGGGATCAAACCCACGACCTCCGCATAATTGGAACCCTAAGGCTTACCAATGCGACGCTCTATCAACTGAGCTAACCAGGCATTTTTACCGCATCATCATTTAATCATTACCAATGACGCGCTCTATCAAGAGCTTAATTTATGCGGCATAATCAATTCTAAGAAATTTAGTTTATAATTCTTTTCTCTTATCTTCTCGGCTGAACTCCGCCATCTGTTACATTGAGTTTTACTGCGTTTCCAACCAATGCTGTTGTATCTTTTCCTATGTCCCAAAGTTTCGCACTCGTCTCGCCAATCCATCCAAAATAAGTATAGACTGCATTTACAATTTCTTTTGGGGAGTCTATACTAACTTCATTGGAGGACAACATTCCCACTAATGAAAAATAAAGAACTAAACCCAATATTGCAAAGACTAAAGCTTTCAGTTTTCTTGTATGATGTTCCATTTGCAAGAAGAATAAAGCTATCATTACAAAAACACCAATTATAATCCAGTTAAGTATCATATTGTAATAAATACTTGAAGATATAAAAATCTATCTTTTTAGAAGCGAACTGCCAGTCATTTCGCGAGGTTTTTTTACTTCCAATAAATCAATAAGTGTTGGAGCTACATCCTGAAGACCTTTATTTTTCTTTAAATTTATCCTGTCCTTAGAAATTAAAATACATGGAACTTGATTTGTGGTATGTGAAGTTTCCCATCCCTTTCTTTGATCTTCTGCGTTTCCATGATCTGCTAAAATTAAAATATTATAATTTTTTTTCAATCCCATTTCAACAATTTTCTTTAAAGCTATATCTACTGAGTTACAAGCTTTTTTTATTGCTGGGACATTGGCAGTATGCCCAACCATGTCTGCATTTACTAAATTTGTTATAATAAGATTATACTTGTCTTTTTTTATTTCTCTAACAAGATTTGTAGCTATTTTATTTACGCTCATTTCAGGTTTTAGATCGTAAGTTTTAACTCTTGGAGACTGAATAATTATCCTATCTTCCCCTTTGTTTGGTTTTTCAATTTGAGAATTAAAAAAAAATGTAACATGTGCATATTTTTCCGTTTCGCTAATTCTTAATTGTTTTAAATTATTTTTTGATACAACTTCTCCAAGATTATTTTTTAGAGTTGGCTCTCTAAAAGCTACTGCGGTTTTTATAGGAAAATAATATTCTGACATCGAAACATAATGCGCATTAATTTTTTTTCTTGTAAAATGAGTAAATTTAATATCCGATAATGCCCTGGTTAATTGTCTGGCTCTGTCAGTTCTGTAATTAAAGAATATCACAGAATCTTTGGGAGAAATGCCACAATATCCTTTTTTTGTTCTTGGAACTACAAATTCATCTGTAATTTTGTTTTTGTAACTATTTTTTAGACTGTTCTTTGGATTAATAAATTTTATATTCGATTCTCCAAGGGCGATTGCAGCGTAAGCCACTTTTGTTCTGTTCCATCTTTTATCTCTGTCCATTGCATAAAATCTTCCAGAGATGGAAACAATTTCACCAAAACCTAAACTCTTTATTTTCTCTTCAATTTTATTCAAATATTTCATTCCTTTATTTACCGGAGAATCTCTTCCATCTGTAATCAAATGGAGTTTTACATTGTAAAAATTTTTTTTATTGCATAAATTCAATAATGCAAATAAATGGTCAATATGGGAATGAACTCCTTCTTCTTGAATGAGCCCTATTAAATGAACTGCTCCCAAATTTTTTTTAGCTTTATGGATTGCATCTAAGAATTCTTTTTTCTTAAAAAACGCGCCTGAATTAATTGATTTATTTATACGGACTAAAGACTGATCAATAATTCTTCCACTCCCAAGTGTCATATGTCCAACTTCGGAATTTCCCATATATTTTTGGGGTAACCCTACAGCTCCATCATGTGCCGTTAATAACACATTTGGATAATCTCTCATTAGTCCGTCTGTAAATGGAGTCTTAGAATTTACTAAGGCATTATTTTTTTTTGATTTACGGTAGCCCCAACCATCTCGAATAATTAGCATCACCTTTTTCATGGTCAATAAAATACATTTTAATTAATAAACCTAATGTTTAAATAATTCAATTTATACATCATACTATGAGGGGGATAGGAATAGTATTTTGTCTTATAATTTTTTTTATGAGCTTTGTCGCTAGTGCTACAGAGATGACTTGTGCTATATTTGAAGACGAAACTTTTGTAACAATTAATTCCGAAAATGACGAGGTTATTATGTTGCCTGAGAAATATTCTCAGCTAATTTCTCACGATGATTTTGAAGTACGGGATAATGAAATTCTCATTAGCAATGGTATCATTAAATTTACTACTAAAGATTATGTAAAAAAAGTGAACGACGAACAATTGTTTGTTTTGCCAAAAATAACAAAGTCTAATTCCGATATAAAAGTTATCCTTCCTCAAAACTATATTTTATCAAACAATTTAGTCTATCCAAAAAATTATGAATTGTCAACGAATGGGAAAAACATGATTTTAACTTGGAAAAATAATTCCGAAGAAATAATTATTTTTTATAAGGGAACAATGGATTCTAATCTTCTCTATTATATTATAATAATATTCTCATTGACGGCTGCCATATTTATTTTATTTATACAGCAAAAAAGATTTACCGAAAAATTAAAAGAAATGAAATTGAGACAAAAAAAGAAAATAGAAAAGATAAAGGAAACTAAAGTTATTCAAATGACAAAAAATCTTTTTGGTGACGAAAAGAAAATAATTGAGTTCTTATTGACGACAGAAAATAAATCTTGCTGGACTAAGGAATTAGTTAAAGTACTTGGAATTTCAAAAGTTAAACTTAGTAGAAAAATTAGAGCGTTGATAGAAAAAGAATTAATCAGGAAAGAAAAATTCGGAAATGAAAATAAAATAACTTTAAACTAGTTTCATCTTGTTTCACGTACCAATTATATATACTTTTTTGTTAAATAAATTATGAAACCATACTATATTCAAAGAAATTGGGATGAACTCGGGAGAGTAATATGCAATTTTTTGATAAATATTAATGAAAGGAGGTTTACAAAATGAAAAAAATAATTACACTATTTTTGACAGTATTCTTATTAGTTGGAACTTTAGGCTTTGCTTTTGCCGAAGAAAATATCACAAATGATAATTCCACTGAAACTGGGGATGACGCTGAAAATGTAACTGATGATACTGAAGAGGACGAATTTGAAGAGGAAGCTGAGGAGGAATTTGAAGAAGTTGAAATTCCAGAAGCTAAAAGAACTGGATTCTTTAAAAGAATGAGATTTGCTTTTACTTTTAATAAAGAAAGAAAAATCGAAAGAGCTTTAGAGATTGCAGAAGAAAAACTAGCTTACGCTGATTTAATAGCTGAAGAAGATCTGGAAAAAGCTGAAAAGATTTACGCGGAATATGAAGAGTTTGTTAAAAGGGCTGAAGAAGTTTTGGAGAACATAGAATCTAGATCCAATGATGAGAATAAATCTTCTGAAGATATCGAGAAATTAGCTAGACTTCAAAATAAGTTCGAGAGACATGTAGAACATACTAATGCTATCTATACTAGAGCAATGAAAAGATTTGAGGCGAATAATGCTAGTCCTGAGAAGATTGCAAAATTCGAAAGTTTTCATATAAGAGCTAATAAGAAAAATAATGAATCTTTAGAAAAAGCCGTTGAAAAAATTGATGATGCTTTAAAGAAACATAAAGCTTTGACTGAAATGTCTGATGACGAACTTAAGGGTTTGATGAGTGACATAGAAGAAAAAGAAGGTATTGCTGAAGAAAGAGAGCTAAGGGAAGAAAGAACTGTAAAAAGAGTTGCGAATATTGTAAGAGCTAAGATTAAAGATTCTGACATGACTAATGACGAGAAAATTCAAATGAAAAAAAGGATTGAAAGCCAATTCAGGATTACTAATCAAATCAGAAAAGATTCTGATAGTAAAGAAGAATTTGAAAAAAAGGTAGAAGAGCGAATTGAGAATTCTGACATGACTGATGAAGAAAAAAAATTAATTCTTAAGAAATTAGAGGATTTTAAAGAACTTGAAAGAGTTTCAACTGATCCCGAATCTCTTAATAATAAATTAGTAATTGCAAGAGATGCTATCGAAGATGAGCTGAGCAACAGAGCACCTAGTATAAATTAATTTAAAACAATTTTTTATTTTATTTTTTATTGGGACCTTCGGGTCCCAAACAATTTTTTAAGGAATTATTTCTGGACCAAAATATTTTTCATAATCAAAATCTGATTCTTTAATTACTTCTTTTTCTATTGCCTCATTTATTCTAGGCATTATTTTTTGTATTTCTTTAATATAATATTTTATTGAATCACAAATTAAATCATCACCTTCTTTTGGCCAAAGTCCTGCTTTTCTCCAATACATACAACGACCTCCACATAAATCCACAATTTCACAATTTTCACATTCATTCATATCTATTTTTTTTAATTCGCTTGGATTAATATCTAGGGTTCCTGTCTTAAAATCTTCTATGCTATTCATTATTGGACAAGCAACAACTTTTCCTGAAGTGGATATCGCATAACCAGAATGACCTGCTCCACATCTTATTTTTGTTGGCTCATTTTTTAAAATTGATTCTACAATTCCAACAAAGGGATAAAGCATTAAAACATTTCCTTGTTCAATTTCCTTGACCCAATATTCTAATAACTTTGAAATTGATTTATTGTATTCATCAAAGAATTTTTTTATTTTCTCTATTTCGAAATCTTCCTTGTAAAAACCCACGTCTAATTGCCAATGGACAGAATCGAAGATTTTATCTTCGATTAGTGGGTAGTTTGTAGTTGGTAGCGGGGATAGGTTATTGCGCTCTTCTTTCACGCTTTTTGTTTTGAGGTTTATCAGATGTATGACTTGCTCGTATAGGTCTGGGAATTCTTGGGCTATTGCCATTCTTGCAATTAATTCTCCTTCGTAACCGTTATTTTTTATTAGCTCTATATTTTTTATTACTTTTTCGTATGTGCCTTTTCCTCTGTTATAATCTGTTCTTTCTTTATCTCCATCTAGAGAAATTAAAATTTTATCAATTCTATTCAAATATTTTGGTTCTAATGAGTTCAATAAAATTCCATTAGTTTGCATTCTGAATGGGACATCTATTTCATTCATGATTGTTTTAATTTTATCAATTTGTAAAAGAGGCTCTCCTCCGTAGAAAATAGTTACTGCGTCTTTGTCTTTTTCTATGAAAGATTTTAGTTTTTCTATTTTTATCTGTGAAACGCACGGCTCATTAAAATCAAAGCTGAACTTTTCTTCCAAGCCATTGTCGAATTCGTCCATTGATTTTTCGTAACAATAACGACATTGAAGATTGCATTTTTCTGTTAGGATGATGTGGTAGTGCATAAAACAGATAAAAGGCGTTGCCTTTTAGGGCTTTTGGTTATCTATAAATTTGTTATAAGCTAATATTCCGCCATCTAAATCGTAAGCTGATTTAAGTCCTAACTCTTTCATTATTTCTAAATTTAACCCACTTCTTCTTCCTGATCTGCAATATGTAAGATATGTTCTACTTTTATCCAGCTTATCTAAGTCTTCTCTATAAGACTCGTTATAAAAATCTAAATTAATTGCTCCATCCAAATGAAACTTTTCGAATTCTTCTTGTGTTCTAATATCTAAAAATATCACACCTTCACTTCTTGATAAATCCAACCAATCTTTCACATTGATAATTTTTAAATTTGTCTCTTCTATATCGCAATTCTGACATTTACCAAAAGGCAAAAAAGAAATAGCCAAAATAATAATAATTAAAGCTAAAGTTACAAAACTAATTTCTACATGTTTCTTTCTCATAATAGAAATACAAAAACAGTTATTATAAATATTGCCGAATATTATTAATTACAACTCATCCGCAAATGTGAAACTGTCATTCGTCTTCGGCTTACCTGTCTCTATTAATTCCAAGAAATGAGAAGGTTGCTCATATATCAAAAAATTTTCTGGTTCAGTTACAACACACTCATTTTCGAATGAGTGAATTTCTTTGGGGAAATTCTGCAAGGCGGAATCTCTAAATCCTTGTTAAATTCTTTTCTCATACGCAGTGTGGGAAAATTTCATCCGAAACGTTTTTTCAGAGGGCGTTCTATCAAGCGAGCAATCAAGAACAAGAATTAAGGGGCACATTATTCAAACTTAATAATTTCAGCTTTATTGTTATTTGTATCATATAAAGCAATAGTTAATTCATGATTAATATCTTCATTTTTAATTCCACAAGTAGAACCAGGATTTATGTGAATGGTTTTTTCAATATTTTCTATTTTAGCTAAATGACTATCTCCAGATAAAACCAAGTCATATTTTTCTGATGAGATTGCAGAATTAATTTCTTTTTTGTTTTTTCCATGGCAAAGGAAAAATTTTTGATTATCAAATTTCAATTCTGCTGTTTCACCTACAAATTCAACATTTACCCCAAAAAGTTTAACTTTTTCAGGATATCTATATCTATCATGTTCATTATTTCCAAATATTGATATGATCTTTGAATTTGAATGTTTACAAAATCGAAGCATAAAAGGAGAAACCCAATCACCAAGATGAAGAATTAAATCAACTTTTTTCTTATTAAAAATATTGAAAGCTTTAATCATGTTGTTTGCGCTATCATGAGTATCTGAAATTATTCCAATTAACATATAATTAATAAGTAATGTGAAAGATATAAAAAAGTATCGTTAATGTGCCCCTTCTCTTTTGCCCTCTGAAAAAATGGAATTTAACATTCGCATTATGAGAAGTTCGCGAAGCGAAGCCGAGAGCCTGCAAGGCGTGGCAAGGAGCAAAGCGACGCAGAGTTTACAATCTTCGAAAATTCTTTGATATCGTAGTTGCTGAAAATTGTCTTTAAAATTGTCGTTAGTGGTGGAAAGAGCGCGCTTTTTTGCCTTCTTTTTTTTAAAAAAGAAGTTGGGCACTTTCGTTAATTTATTAAACGATTAGGAATAACTTAAACTATGTTTAATATATTTTTTTGTGGGAGTAGAAAAAAGAAAAGAATTGCAATAACTTTTGATGATGGTCCATCAAAGGAAACAGAAAAAGTTTTAGACTTTTTGAAAAAATATGATGCGAAAGCAACTTTTTTTATTTGGGGAGAAAGAATTAAAGGGAGAGAGAAAACAATTGAGAGAATAAAAAAAGAGGGATATGAATTTGGAAATCATACTTTTTCACATAAAAGAATGTGGTTTAAATCAAGGAAATTTATGATAGAAGATATTCAAAAATGTGATGACGAATTAAATAAATTCGGAATTAAAACAAATTTATTTAGATTTCCAGGATTTAAGTTTGGATTAAATTCTTTAATCGTTTGCTGGAAATTAAAAAAGAAAATGATTTTTGCAAATATGGTTTCAAACGATTGGCTAAATCCTTGGTTAAAAATGAAATACAATAAAAAGGAACCAGTGAAAATCGATAAACCTATTAAGAAAACTTTATCAAAAACAAAAAATGGTTCAATTTTGAATTTTCATGATTATTTAGAAGGAATTGGGAATCATGAAGAAATAATCCCAATCATGGAAAAAATTCTTCCAAAATTAAAAGAAAAAGGATTTGAATTCGTGACAATTTCTGATTTGTTGTTTGAAAGTGCCAAATAAATAATTTCGGCGAAGCCGACTATCTGTTTTCGTAGAAAACTCGCGCGCTCTTTCCGTGGGAGTTAGGTAGACAATTTTGGTTTTTTATTTTCAGCAATTTCGTTTAACGCTCCAATGCGAAATTATAAAAACGAATAAACGAAAGCAAAGACTTAAATAATTCTTACTATTCTTACTATTAAGAAAATGGAAGTACAAGAAATTAAAACAGCAACAATAACAAGTAAAGGACAAATTTGTATTCCAAGCACTGCAAGGAATTTGCCAGGATTTAGAGAAGGATCAAAAATCATTATTACAGTCTATTCAGATAGGGTCGAGCTAAAACCACTTAAGCAAAAAGGAATGAGTGATTCTCTTATGTGTACGCTAGCGAGTGAAGAAGCTCTGTCTAGAAATTGGTTGTCGCCAGAGGATGAAGAAGCATGGAAAGACTTGTAAAAGGAGACGTTGTGGTTCTCCCATTTCCATATACTGATTTATCTGGAGCAAAAAAAAGACCTGCGGTTGTAATAGCTGCACTAAAAGAAAATAATGTCATACTGGCACAAATTACCACAGTACACAGGAGAGATAAAGATTCAATCAGCTTAACAAAAAGAGATTTTGCCACGGGTTCTTTAAGTCATGATAGCCTAATAACCACATCTCTTATTTTTACATCAGACTCCTCTAGAATAAGTTACAAAGTTGGAGCCTTAACTAATTTAAAAATAAAACAGATAGAACAAAAACTTTGTGAAATATTTACCAGATAATCAACAACCCTCCAACTCATCAGCACTCATAAAACCTTCATTCATCTTCGACTTACCTGTCTCGATTAACTCTAGGAAATGCGAAGGCTGTTCCATTCTAAAAGACTTACTACAAGTAATATGTAAATTATCTTTAGCTCTGGAAACTGCAACATAAAATAATCTTAATTCACTATCTCGTTTTGCGTCTGATAATTCCATTTTATAAAACGGCAAAGTTCTTTCGTTTACTGAGGCTATAAAAACATGCTTCCATTCTAATCCTTTTGCTCCATGGATTGTTGTTAGGACAACTTTTCCAGAAGTAACTTCACGTTTATCTGTTTCCATTATCGAATCTAAAAATCCAATTATATCTTCATTCCCATTCATGTCCTGAAATAATTTTTGAAATACTCTTAAATTTTCAAACTTATCAGAAAGTTTTGATTCTTGTTTTGCATATTTGTTAGCCAGAATATCCAAATAACCGAATTTATTTATGAATAAATCTACTGCATTTGAATTATCATCCATCAAGCATTCTTTTAGAATTTGAATTCTTTCTAACGACTCTGGTCTAACTTTTAGTTCTGTTGCAAAATCCAAACATTCCACTAAAGACATATCATTTTTGTTAGCTAGATAAATAAATTTCTCAATTTTAATTTTGCCAATCCCCTCTATTAGTCCTACAATTCTTTCAAAATCTATAGCAGAAAATGCGTTAACTTTTAATTTTAAAAATGATATCATGTCTTTAATTTCTTCCCTATCGAAAAAGTCAACCGACCTTGACAGATGACAAGGGATTTGTCTTTTTAGCAATTCTCGCTGAATCATTTTCCCAACAAAGTTCGTTCTAAAAAGAACAGCCATGTCTTCAAATTTTTCTCCATATTCAACTCTCGATTCAATCTTATCGGCGATTCTTTCTATTTCATCAAATTGCCCTCCACAAATATCTATCGTAACCCGATTTCCTTCTGCTCTTGTCAAGACCAATTCTTTATCAATTTTATTTTTCATTGAATCAATAATGTTATTTACTGATTTTATTATGTGAGAAGTTGAACGGTAATTTTCTTTCAAGGTAATTTCGTTTTCGTTTTCTCTAAATTTGAAAACTAAGTCATTACTTGAACCTCGCCATTCATAAATATTTTGACAATCGTCGCCTATAAGGCATAAATTATTATTCTCCAAAAGTTCTAGAATTTTCATTTGTACTACATTTAAATCTTGAGCTTCATCGACCATGATTGATTTGAAATTATTTTTATACTCATTTCTAATTTCATCATTATCATTAAATAATTTATAAGTCAGCATCAAAACTTCGTCAAAATCCATTAGATTTTTTTCTTCCAAATATTTTTGATACATTTTGTAAACATGATTAACTTTACTTCTCCAAGATGCATCAATCACAACTAATTCATCATCCATTAATTCACTTATTTGCCCAGAACTTTTTAACTCATCAATTCCACCTTCCCATGAAAGCGAATCTGCAAAAATACATCTACTTTTAAATTTTGAAATCCATCCAGAAAAATAACGAACCGCATTTGCATTTGGATTAATTCCAATATTTTTTATTATACCTTTTAAAATTTGATTTGTTTCTTTTCTGTCGGTCATCAGTGTTGCTTCAATTTCTCCAAAAACTAGCTTTTTATTATCTCTTAAAATTCTTAAAAAAATGGAATGCATTGTTCCGACAAATGGAGAAATTTTATTTGTTCTTTTTGAGATTTTGTTAATCATATCTTTCGCCGCTTTATTTGTAAAAGTTGTCATTATAATCTCATCTGGTCGAACACCCGAATCCAAAAGTCGCAAATATCTTTCAACTATCGTTGTCGTTTTCCCTGTTCCAGCACTTGCTATAATTAATAAATTTCCAGTTAGGATATTTGCAGCCTTTTGTTGCTCTTGATTAAGTTCCATTTATTGAAAAATTCAGTGAAGTATATAAGTCTTCATAGCAACTTATTAGTGAAATGAGAATTTAGAACAGGAGACAATTTTGCTCGCAGATTTTGGGGATTTAACGGATTCAAGACAGGAAAAAAGGGCAATTTTTTAGCTCACGGATTTTCACGGATGCTTTCAGCATTCACGGATTAAAGGCAGAAAACAGGAAAGCAGATTGATCTCAAACGGTATAAACCTCAGGTGAACTCGTTCATGAATCCGAAACAGAGAAGAAGAGTTTTTATGTAATTGAATGTTGGGGCTTTAGTCAATTATATAAGTGAGATTTTCTATTTTTAGTTATGAAGATTTGTGAAGATGTTTATAAAATTCCTGGGGACTCAAATGTTTATTTAATTTTAAGGCCAGAGCCTACTTTGATTGATACTAGTGATTCAGCTGATTCTGTTTATATTAAATCTGAGATTGAAAAGATAATTCCTGTTGAGAAAATAAAAAACGTAATGCTAACTCACTTGCATTATGACCATGCTGGAAATGTTGAACTTTTTCCTAATGCTAAATTTTATGCTGACGAAAAAGAAATTGAGAATTATAAAAATTCATCTAAAGATTTTTTCTTTCATGATATTTCTGTAAAGACTGATGAAATATTGAGAGAGAAATTGATTCCTTTAAATGATGAAATAATTGGATTAAAAGTTATTGAATGTCCTGGGCATACTCGTGGCAGCGTTGCATTTTTAGACGAGAAAAGAAAATTATTATTTTCTGGGGATACAATTTTTACAAATGGGATTGGTCGTACCGATTTTGATAACTCCTTGCCTGAAGAGATGCGGACGAGCGTTGAGAAGTTAGTTAAAGAGGTTCGGGAAGGTAAATTGACTTTGTTGTCTGGGCATGATTATTGAAATAATATTTAGAAAATTATGAGTTATGCATTTTCTATTTAGATTATTTTGCAGAAAACTTTATATACATATTGATAGATGTCAATATGTATGGAGAATGAAACATTAAAAATAATGAAGGCTTTGTCTGATAAAACCAGATTAAATATAGTTGAATTTCTTTTAGATGGAGAAAAATGTGTATGCGAAATCTTTCCACATATTAAAAGAACTCAATCAACAACATCAATACAATTAGGTAAACTAGAGAAATCTGGAATTTTAAAATCGCGAAGGAACGGTAAAAAAATATTTTATTCAATTAATGATTTGAGAGTCTGTAATATATTTAAGGAACTAGGAAACGGGGATGGCAGGGAAATAAATAAATGTTGTTGCTTAAGTGAGTGTAAATGAAAATCGAAATATTAGGGTCAGGTTGTCCGAATTGTAAGAGGTTGGAGGAAAATGTGAAAATAGCATTAGGGGAAATGGGAAGAAAAATAGAGATTGATAAAGTAACTGAAATTGATAAAATTATTAATTATGGAGTTATGTCTACTCCTGCGATAGTTGTAAATGGAGAAGTAAAAAGTTATGGAGAAGTAAAAAGTGTTGAAGAAATTAAGGAGATATTAAAATGAATAAAAAATATTTTTGCCTAGGAGCATTCGTTTTAGCTCTGTTAATTTTATTGTTTTTTCCTTCGGGGAAGGCTGACTTAACTGGATATCTTATTTTTCAAGATGAAGAATTTAAGTTGGGGCATTGTCCGACGATGAAGGAGGCTGCGGAGTTTATTGGGAATCAAAACCCTTCTATAACTTTAGTTGAGTTCGGGAGCACGTCTGCAACCTTAGCGAATCTTAATTCGGAAAATATTAACATAGCATTGGTTGGGAGAAAAGCAAAATCCTATGAAGTGGGTGACGCCCATGAAAGAGTGCTCGGGGAAGGTGTTACCTTAATTACACAATCAAAACAATTAATTTCTTATGACCAACTAGAGGATTTAAGAATTTTTACTTATTTGGACAAAGAGATTTTTGAAGAACAATTTCCTAATTTGAATATTGAGGTTAGTGGGGACAAAGAAGAACTATTACAATCTAATTATAATATTGTTTTGATTTCTTGGGAAGATTATGAAGACTACATGGAATTATTAGTTCCGCTGAATCAAGATGGTGGTAAAGTAAAAGAATTTAGAATACCTGTTTTATATTCGAGAGATAAAAAATTATTGGAGGAAATTATATATGAATAAAAAATTATTTATTTATTTATTTATGGGGTTGTTGTTATCCTCATTTGTTGTTGCTCAAGAGAATATTTCTAGTGAAGAAAAAAATATTTATTTTTTCTGGGCACACGGTTGTCCACATTGTCAGGCAGAGAAAGATTTTCTTACTACCTTAGAGGAGAAGTATGACTATATCGTTATTAATAGTTTTGAGGTAACTCAGAGCAAGGAAAATGTCGAATTACTTAAGAAGGTGGGCAAAGAATTGGGTGCCGATGTTTCCGGAGTTCCATTTACTGTCGTTGGTGAACAGTATTTTATTGGATGGTACAATAAAGAAACAACCGGGAAGGCAATTGAGGAGGCTGTTAACTGTCTTATAGAGAATCATTGTCCGGATGTTATTGGGCAGTTAACCACCCCGATATCGGAAACATCCCACACTAAGGAGGGTAAAGTAATTCCTGAAAAACTTAGATTACCTCTTATTGGAGAAGTTGAAACTAAGAATCTTTCTCTTCTAGTATTGACAATAATTATCGCTGCCTTGGACGGGTTTAATCCTTGCGCGATGTGGGTTTTGTTATTTTTGATAAGTCTTCTTTTGGGGATGCAGAGTAAAAAAAGAATGTGGATTTTTGGGAGTGTATTTATTTTCGCTTCGGCATTTGTTTATTTTCTTTTTATGTCAGCTTGGCTTAGTTTATTCTTATTCCTTGGATTTGTCTTCTGGATTAGGATTATAATTGGATTAGTAGCCTTAGGGGTAGGAATATATAGTATTCGGGAATATTTTACCAATCCTGCAGGGACATGTAAAGTTACAGGAAATCAAAAAAGACAAAAAGTTTTTGAAAAATTAAAAAATATTATTCAGGAGAGGCATATTTTCTTGGCACTCCTCGCATTGATAGCTTTGGCTTTTGCCGTTAATTTAGTTGAATTGATTTGTTCAGCTGGGCTCCCTGCCATTTACACTCAAATACTTACATTAACTAATCTTACCGTATTACAATATTATTCCTATTTAATTTTGTACATATTTATTTTCATGCTTGATGATCTACTCGTCTTCTTTGTTGCAATGTGGACCTTACAAGCGGTAGGGGTAACTGATAAATACAGCAGGATTTCGCATATTGTTGGTGGAGTGATAATGTTGATACTCGGTATTTTGTTAATATTTAAACCGGAGTTGTTGATGTTTGGATGATGGAGATGTTGAAATGAAAAGGAGATATTATGTTGGGGCTGTTGTTTTGATTTTGTTGGTTTTTATTGTTCCGAAATATTTTATGGAGGATGTCATTAGTGATAGTTCTGTCGGGACGCATGTGGATAAGTTAGAGGTATATCATTTTCATGCAACTAATCAATGCTACTCATGCATAACCATGGGGGATTATGCAGAGGAAACTGTAAACACCTATTTTGCAGATGAATTGGAATCTGGAAAAATAATCTTTGATCATATTAATGGTGATTTACCTGAGAATAGAGATTTGGTTGTCAAGTATGGGGTAACTGGTTCTTCATTATGGTTGGGAACTCACAATGGAGATGAATTTAACGCTGAACAAAATACTAATGTTTGGTACAAGATAAATAACAAGCAAGATTATATGAATTATCTAAAAGAAATTATTGAGCAAAAATTGGCAGGAAATTAAAATGAGTTTTATGGCTTTTATGGAAACAATGGGAACAAGCAGTTTTCCAATAGTCGCGGCTTTCTTTATCGGATTAATGACTGCAATAAGCCCCTGCCCATTAGCAACAAACATAACCGCCATTGCTTACGTTAGCAAAAAGATGAGCAATAGTAAACATACTCTCTTGATTGGATTTCTTTATACTCTAGGGAAAATGTTTACTTATGTTGGACTTGCTTCTTTAATCGTATTTTTTGGCATGCAAACGCAAGCCATCTCGTTGTTTTTACAAAAATATGGGGAGAAAATTCTTGGTCCGCTGCTTCTAATTATTGGGATTTTGATGTTAGATATATTAAAATTACATTTTTTTAAATCTAGTAATAAATTGAATAAACTCAAAGAAAAACTAGCGGAAAAAGGATTCTTGGGAGCATTTTTACTTGGAGTTATATTTGCTCTTGCATTTTGTCCATTTAGTGCGATGTTATTTTTTGGAATGCTTATTCCTTTAGCATTAAGAATGGGGGATGGTTTAATTATTCCGGGAGTTTTCGCACTTGCAACGGGATTGCCGGTAATAATATCTTCAATAATCTTAACAAAAAGCGTTTCGAAACTGGGGTTAATAATAAATAAAGTACAGAAACTCGAATTATGGATGAGAAGAATCGTTGCAGTTATTTTCATTCTTGTGGGATTGTATTATACATTGAGGGTGTTTTAAAATGGAGAAAAAAGATTGGAATATATTAATATGGATTGTGGTTGTGTTTTGTGTACTCTATTTTATTCCATCACAAGCAGGGTGGTTTAAGACATCAATTTTTTCTGCTTTAGATTTATTGCATGAATATGCAAGAGAACATGTGTTAACTTGTCTAATCCCCGCCTTATTTATTGCTGGAGCAATTGCTGTTTTTATTCAGAAAGAAAAAATTATAAAATATTTGGGGCATGAGGCAAAAAAGTATGTTTCCTATAGTGTCGCCTCTGTATCTGGGGCAATATTAGCTGTTTGTTCTTGTACAATTTTACCATTATTTGCAGGCATCAGAAAGAGAGGTGCGGGGCTGGGACCAGCAATAACATTCTTGTTTTCGGGTCCTGCAATAAATATTGCAGCTATATTTTTAACTATGAATGTTCTAGGATTTGAAATTGGATTAGCAAGAATTATTTCTGCAATTCCACTTTCAATATTAGTTGGTCTGACAATGTCTTTAATTTTTAGAGAAAAGAATGAGGAAGAAAAAATGTTAATTAAAGAAGCTGGGGAATCTCAATTATCAAATAAGGTGATGATGAGTTTTTTTATTTTGATGATTGGAGTTTTAATTATCAATGGTTTACAAATTGATAAGATCATAAAATATTCATTGATGGGTCTTTTTACATTTGGAGTTGTTGGATTAGTTATCTGGAAATTTAAAAATGGACTAGCTCAAAAATGGTTAAATGAAACATGGAATTTTTCAAAAATGCTTCTTCCGTTATTATTTATCGGGGTTTTTATTGCTGGGTTTATTATGCCTTTGTTGCCTCAAACGCTTATTGAAAATCTAGTTGGACAAAATACAATTGTAGGTAATCTCGTAGCTTCTGTATTTGGAGCATTTATGTATTTTTCAACGCTAACGGAAATTCCAATTTTGCAGGCATTACTCGCTAAGGGTATGCATTCGGGACCAGCTTTGGCTTTACTTTTAGCGGGACCTAGTTTGAGTTTGCCCAATATGTTAGTTATTAGAAAAGTGCTTGGAACAAAAAAAACAGTGGTTTATGTCGGATTAGTTATTATTTATTCAACAATTGCAGGATTGATTTTTGGCTCAATGTTATAAATTTTTGTAAAACAAAAGATGATTATTACTATCTTAAATTACACAAAATTTTGGGAATGAAAAACGATTTAAATAAAAAATAAGATTCAAAAACATTGGATTCTTGATATAATTCTTTAAGCATTTAGATGTATTAATTAAAAAATAAAATTACTTTCTTCCAAAAATATTCTTGCTAATAGCCAAAATCCAATTCCAATGTAAAGCTAAATGGACTAAAACTAATAACCCCATAATCAGCCCACTCCAATCATGCCACATAGAAATACTACTAAAACTTAAAATCTTATATGCGGATACTCCAATTAGTTTTATCAATCCGGGCCACTTAATTAATCCAGTGATAAAACAAGTAAAAAAAGAAATCGCTAATCCAATATCAATCCAATAATTTAAAATTGCCTTATTCATTTTGAATGCCTTGTTTTATTTCTTCGGCCATATCTTTTATCAACGCGGGAGAAAATGCGTATTCTTCTCGGATATCCTCCAAAACACTATCTGCAGTATAGCTTTCCTTTAAATCGAATTGAGAAATCATTTTAGATAAAAGAACTTCTGAATCAATTTCCCATAAATCCGCAACTTCTTGCACGGTCAAAATTTTCATTTCACTTCCTTCAATTTCAACCGAATGATCATGTTCGTCTTCATGTTCATGTTCTTCATTCCCAGAATAAGACAAATATGCAAAAGCTCCAATTAAGATTATAGAAATTGCTGCCAAGCCAAAAATTGCTATTTTATTCATAAGCACGTTAAGAAAATAATCTTTATAAATTAAATGGATTTGACGTCCCTGTTTTAAAAATGGATTTAGACTTATAACTTGTTATAATTAAAATGATAATGACTGGATGAGAAACTTGCTTTTAATTAAAATTATAAAGTGGTTTTCATTTTTCATTTTATGGAATACAAAATAGGAAATCTAAAATTAAAGAATAGATTTTTATTAGCTCCGATGCTAGAACCAAATGATATTGTATTTAGATTGCTTTGCAAAAAAACTGGATGTGGATTGACATATACTGGAATGTTTTCTCCATTATCTAAACAAAAATTAATTCTTGATGATAAACCTGCGATTCAACTTTTTGGAAATAGTGAAAAGGGGATTGAATCTTTTATTAAAAAATATGATTCTGAAGTTAGACTTTGGGATTTTAATTTGGGATGCCCATCCAAATTGTCGAGAAAATTGGGGCATGGTGCGTTTATGCATAAGGATTTTGAAACGATTGTAAAAATTGTAAAAACAATGAAGAGGTCAACAAAAAAACCAGTAACAATAAAATTGAGAAAATCTCCGCAGGCAATTGAACTGGCGAAACTTTGCGAACCATATGTTGACGCTATTGGTATCCATGCTCGAACAATTGAACAAGGATATTCTGGGGAGCCTGATTATGATTTTGCTTTGAAGTTGAAAAAATTTGTAAAAGTTCCTGTAATTTATTCTGGGGATGTAAACGAAAAGAATGCTAAGAAAATTTTGAAAGATTTCGATTTTGTATTTGTTGGTCGAGACGCTATTGGGAATCCTAATATTTTTTCAGAATTAACTGGAACGAAATCTAAAGTTTCTTTTAGGGATTATTTAAAACTGGCAAAGAAATATAAATTATTTTTTAGGCAGATAAAATTTCAGGGTATGAATTTTACTAAGGGGATGGATAATGCTAAGGGTGTTCGGAGAGAATTGATTAATGCTAAAACTTTAGAAGATGTTGAGGAATTAGTCAAAACAAATAAATAGGTATTTTTGTAAAGAATGTTATGATAAAGAAGGTGATTGCTGCTGTGGCTATGATTAGCATATTGACATTTTATTTAATTACTTTATATGAATATATTCCTCAAGATCCTGTTTCTTTGAGTGCCGAAAATATAATGCCAGACCCAGTTGCGGCTATTCATTATGGAGTAACTCCTGTGTTTGCCGAGAACCTTAGATTTAATCATAATAATATTTCTTATTTTATTAAAGGTGAATGTTCTGCGACTCGAAGAAAATCCATGGAAGAAGCTTTTGGAATATTTGAAGAAGAGATGAGATTAATTTCTTTTTACGAAACTAATTTTGACCCAGATATTCTAGTGGAATGTAGCGACGAAGATATTCCTTTTGGAAATAATTTATTTGCGGCGGGAGAAGGGGGTCCAAGTAGAATAATTAATACTAGTTTTTTTAAGACTATTGAGAAGGGGAAGATTGCTCTTTATGAAGATCAGCGGTGTGACTACCCTGTTGTTGAGCTTCACGAGTTGCTTCATGTTTTTGGGTTTGACCATATTGAAAATCCTAATAGTATTATGTATTATATTTCTAAATGTAATCAGAGAATGACCTCTGATATGGTTAAGACTATTAATGATTTATATTCTATTGAACCTTTGCCCGATGCTTCTATTGGAAATTTGACTGCCACGAAGAGAGGGAAATATTTGGATTTTAATATTACTATTTTGAATGAGGGTTTGCTTGATATTAATGATATTAATTTGAGCATAGTTGTTGAAGGTGAGATTATTCAGGTGATTAATATGGAGCGGCTCGAAATTGGGTATGGGAGAAATCTTGAGGCTAAGAATGTTATGCTTCCGAGTATTAGGATTACGAATATAATTTTTGAATTGGATAAAGAGAATTCTGTTCGGGAAATGAGAGAGGGAAATAATATTCGTAATATGTCGGCTTGATTATTTGAGAGAAGATAATTCAAGACAAGGGGAAATTGGCTCGCGGATTTAATGGATTTTTGGGATTTAAGGCAATGATTTTGGGAGTGTTTTTCTATTTTTAATAGCTCACGGATTTACACGGATGGGCTTGCCCATTCACGGATTGGGAGCAGGGGGAAATTTGCTCGTGAGTTTTGGGGATTTGATGGCACCCTCACAAATATATTTTGTTATTGGTTGGTCTTAAACGACATGAACCTGGTGGTCCCGGGCATGCTAATTTAAGGCAGGGGAAATTGGCTCACGGATTTACACGGATGCTTTCAGCATTCACGGATTCAAGACAATTATTTTGGGAGTTTTTATCTTGATTTGGTATATGTAGAAATTTTTAGCCACGGATTACTCAGGACTTCTCACGGATTTTGTTTTGGGAATTTTTGCTTGTTGGAGTGAATGTAATGAACGATTGGTTGAATCAAGTTACTGGAGTGGAATGGATACGGAGCGAATTGAGCACGTAAAAGTGTACCCTCTAAGTAAGCGATTCTCTGAATCGCATTTTAATCGGGCAAGCCGAGTGTGGGAGCGAATAGCGGGCGAGGCGAATAAATATGAGAACGGGCGAGTTCTCTAAATAAAATGCACATTTACTTCAATAAAACTTAAAAAGTTGTTGAGGATTTCCTAGTAATGAAAGAGAATAAGGTTGACAGTTCGTTAGATTATATTAAAATTCTTAAAGCTTTGATGGAATTACCGTTTCAGGTTGGAAAGGGTTTGTTGTCAGATTTTTTGAATGGGAATTATTCTAATAAATCTATAATTAAAAATCGGTTGGATGAATTAGATAATTTTGATACGCTTTCTTGGAGTAAGGATAAAATATATCATGAAATTGATAAATTGACAGCGAACGGAATGATTAATTTGGCAACTAGTGATTATAATAAATTTATTAAAATTTTGGAGCTTACGATTAAAGGACGAAATGAAATTAATAATCCGACTTTGCTTGAAAAAAAATTAGCTAATAAAATTGATTTTAAGAAAACTGAAATTACTGAGACCGACAGAGAAATATTCAAAGCGTTGGATAGTTTTCTTGGGAATTTTAATGACGAGCAGAAGAAGGCGATTATTTCGGGAAGTAAAAATTTGCTTTGTGTTGCTGGAGCTGGTTCGGGGAAAACAACGGTTCTTACTAAGCGAATAGAATTTTTGGTTAAATATAAATCCGTTGACCCTTCTAAAATTTTAGCAATTACTTTTACTAAGAAAGCTCGGGAAGAAATGGAAAAACGGCTTTATGCTCTCGGTGTTAACAGCGTAAGAGTCCATACTTTTAATTCGTTTTGTGAGGGAATTTTGAGAAATCATGAAACCGAAATTTATGGAAGACCAATTAGAGTTCAATCTTATGGAGATAAAATTTTAGCTATGAATATGGCGCTTGGGAATATGGGACTTGATATGCAGGATGCAATTAATGATTACTTTACTGTTGCTCAGAGGAAATTTAAAACAGGAAGTCAGTTATCTAATTCTTTTATGAATGACTGTTTCTCGGTTATGGATTATTTTAAAGTGACTGGTGAGACTGAATACAATTGGAGTAAAGACGCCGACGCTAAGAATAAAAATAATGCTGAAAGAATTTTTAAGATTACAAAATATTTGAAAGAGCATATGATGATTCAGGGACTTCGAGATTATACTGACCAACTTATTGATGCGATTAAATTTCTGAAATCTTCACCAGAAAATATTCCTCAATTTGATTATGTTTTGGTTGACGAATATCAGGATGTTAATGCGATGCAAATTGAGTTGATTGGACTACTTAATCCAGGGAATTTATTTGCTGTGGGCGACCCTCGTCAATCTATTTTTGGATGGAGAGGTTCAGACATAAATTATATTTTAAAATTCGAAGAGACTTATGGGGAATGTGAAGTTGTTCATCTGACTAAGAATTATCGAAGTTCTAAAGAGATTGTTGAATTTATGAATCATTCTATAACTGAGATGGGACTTCCTGACATCCAAGCTTCGCTTGGGGTGAGGGGTGAGGGGTCTGAGGTGAGGGGTCAAGAAAATGCGAGGATTAAGATTCTTGATTTTGGGAGCGAAGAAAGTGAGCGAGCTTTTGTTATTAAAAATATAATTGATAATGATACTCCGAATAGTGAAATTTTTGTCTTGGCTAGAACTAATCGGCAACTTATGGAACTTTCTAGATTGATGAAGATGCGTGGGATTTCTCATGTTGTTAAAACTGATGAGGTGAAAAATCCTAAGGATATGAAAGAGGGCGATGTTACTCTTGCGACGATTCATGCGATTAAGGGGCTTGAGGCTAAGAAGGTTTTTGTTATTGGAAGTAATGAGCAAAATTTTCCATGTAAGGCTAGCGATCATCCAGCTATTGAAATGGTAAAGACTGATAATTACGATAAGGAAGAAGAAGAGCGTCGGTTGTTTTATGTTGCGATTTCTAGGGCTAAGGAAATTTTGTATGTTACTTATTCGGGGAAGAAACCTACTTATTTTTTGAATGACGAGATGATGGGGATTGGGAGCGATAAGATTAGTTCGTTTTCTAAAGCAAAACCTAAGGGTGCTGAGAAAATTTTTGACGAGGATTTGGATGATGATTTGATTGGGGAGTTGAAGAGTTGGCGGTTGACTGTGGCTGAGGAGCAAAATGTTCCGGCTTATGTTGTTTTGACTAATAAGACGATTGATGATATTGCTCGTAAGATGCCAAAGGATGCTATTGAACTTTCTGGGGTTAGTGGGATTGGTCCTAATAAGTTGGTTAATTATGGGAATAGGATTTTGGAGATAGTTAGGGAAATCACTCTGAAGAGTGATTAGTTGGTGGTGGTTAGTTGGTAGTTGCTTTGGGAATGGTTGTTAATTTTTTGCTCACGGCACCCTCACGAATATATAATAGATATTGGTTGGGGCATGCCAATTCTGGAGATTTAATGGATTCAAGGCAATAATTTTGGGAGTGTTTTGTTATTTTTAATTGCTCACGGATAAACACGGATGGGCTTGCCCATTCACGGATTTTTTGTTTTGGGAATGTTGGGGTGACGGAAATTAGAATCTGATTTTTTCATCTTTTAATAAATCAAATAAAAATTCGATTAGAGGTCTTAAATTACCCTTTACTTGCGACTCTTCTAGCCCCTTATAGTATTTGTATTTTTTCTTATTTGGGATATTTATCATGGGATATTTATTCTTCCTTAAAATAAAATTCATCAATAATCTTCCCACTCTCCCATTTCCATCAACAAAGGGATGAATTGTCTCAAAGGCAGAATGAAAATATGTTGCGAGAATTAATGGATGAAGCTTATTTTTATTTTTTGTGTACCATGATAGCAAATAAGCCATTTCTTTCGGAACATCAAGTGGTTTTGGGGGCATCCATTCAGTTCCCCTAATATATACCTGCAATGTCCTGTATTTTCCTATTTGATTCTCTAACTCTTTTTTTAATGTATTTTTTATAACTAATTTATGCAATTTAAGGATAATTTCTCTGCTTAAGTCTCCTTTATAATTTAATAGATAGTCAAAACCCTCCTTATGATTTGTAATTTCATTTATTTCCCTTAGTGATTTCCGAGGAGTTATTTGTTCAAATAATAGTTGAGAAGTTTCTTGTAGTGTAAGAGTATTCCCTTCGATACTCGTAGAATCATATATAAAAAGAGAAACAAAAGATTCGTATCTATTTTCTTCTGTTGCCTTTGGTTGTTTTGTGTATTCTTCTTTTATTTTTTTTAATTGCTTTTCTTCATTACTAGTGATTAGTGTAGAAAGCAAGGATAGCTCTTTGTCTGCTACTTTTTCTTTTTCCGAAAGTTCATCTTTATCTAAATCTACCCCAAGATACACTCTTTTTTTCCCTACCTTTTCCCCTTTTCTAATAGATTTTACTCTATAGAAATATCTCCTGCCATTTTTTTCTTTTATTTCAGTATAAGCCATAGTTTTTATACGTCTACAGCATTTAAATATCTTTCTGTGATGTGGACGTAAGTTTTAAAGATATTTATACGTCTACGCCAAATTCAAAAATCTCATTAGAGTAGACGTATAGTAACTAATATCTTCGAACATGACGTTGCGGTTTTGTATTCCCATTCCAACCAGGAAATGCCGAGCCGAAGCGAATGTAATCCCGCGAATGAACCAGTTCAAGACCGGTTCGTTTAATTTTTTCGAAGAAAAATTTAAACGCTCCAACCTTGGCTGCGGCATATCATTCTGTTGGATTCTAATTTGAACTCTTTTCGCTAATGTCTGGAATTCCGTTAGCGGTCCTTTCTTTCCACCTATTCCACCTCTCTTCATGTTTGTATGGGTCAATCTTTGCCATAAAAACCTTAGATAAAAATTCTTTATAATAAATTGGTAGCAGTGTTGTAGCACTACAAGAGTTGTGGTAGGTTTTAGGATTACAGATAAATATTTAATAAGTTAGTTCTACAATTATAGATATGGCATTAGACATAAAATTCAATTACCCACACACTTTCTTTTTATCTATAGGCTTGGCGTTATTTATTTTTGGGGTAACTCCTTTCTACCTAGGAAGTTTTGATTATACCACTTCCCAAGATGTTGTTAAAATTATAACGCATATAGTATCTGTTATTATAAGCTTAGTCTGTTTAGGTAAAGGAATATCTTTATGGGAGGCTAGAGAGCGTGAACAAGAGGGATTTCGTAATATTCGAAAAGAAACAATGCAACAAGAATTGGAAATAATCACTCGAAAGAATGAAATGGGTAATTCAATCTTAAAATTAGAGTCTCTAAAAAAGGATGAAGAAAAAACAGGTGAGGAACTAAAAAAGAAAAATGAAGAGATAAAAAAATTAGATAAAAAAATTGATTCTCAAAAGAAGGATATTATAGGGGCTAAAGCTAAGCTTTACAGTTTAAGAAAAGATGAAATAGAAAAGATTCCCGATAGTAATATGTCATCTGGGGCTATTGTTCTCGGTAGCAATACTCCTAATCTTTCAGGATATACAGGGAGTGCAACAAGTTGGAATGGATTTTCAACATTAGGAAGCCCTTATCCTGGACTCAAAACAATATGTCCTGTTTGTAATACTCCTAATGAAGTAGGTTGCCGTAAATGTGAAAAATGCGGCAATTGGATTTAGTTCTCTGTTTATAAATTGAAAATATACCTTATTCGAGCATTGTTACGATGTATAAACGTCCATCAAAAAACATAAGAACGTATATACTTTTTGTCCACTAAAAATTCCGTTAATATATCAAGATGTAGAGACGCCCCAACCGGGAAATGCCGAGGAAAATCAAAGATTTTCCAAAGGTAATCCTTTTAGGATGAACCGTTCAAGACCGGTTGCTCCCCTTTTTTCCCACAAGAAAAAACGCTCCAACCTCGGCTGCGGCATATCATTCTGCGGAATGCTAATTTGAACAAATCCCGTATGTATCCTAAATTTTAAAAAAATTTACGCTCCAACCGGGATTTGAACCCGGGTCACCACCGTTCTCCAAAATAAATCTCTTAGAGTTATCTCGTGCCCAAAGTTGGACGTGAAGTTAACATCTCATCGACTAAACCTCCGAGTTTTGAGAGGGTGGGATCCTTGGCCACTAGACTATTGGAGCGCAAAATAAGAAGAATAAAATAGCTTTTAAAACTTGCGAAATTAACAATAATGTAGAAGCAAGTGACATAT
>JAGLQO010000012.1 GCA_023136775.1 Candidatus Pacearchaeota archaeon
ATTGTTTTTCATCCCAATAAAAAGAAGTTATTCCAAAAGCACTAGCGAATGAAATTAGGATTATCCCGAGCATTAAGCTTGATATTATTTTTGTATTCATCTTACGATATGGATATTGACCATGGACCTCCGGTACTTGTTGTATAATCTTGTTCTGTTAAGTCTGTGTTCATTGCTTCTAGACAATAGAATAGTTGTTCTTGTCCAGTTGAGCCGTCGTTTAGAGAATGGTTTCCTTTTGGAAGAGTTGCTCCTGTAACTCCTATTGCAGTGCCATTTGCCATTGTTGTTCCAACGCTACAAGCTGCAGCTGTATGAACTGTGAAATTTCCACCATAGATTATTTTTGAATCATCGGTTTCACCTACTAAGTTTATTGCTGTTACTGTTAATCCTCCAGAGATTATCTCGTCATTTCCGGTGTTATTAATTAAGGCATTTTGATCGGCAAGAGTATCTGTGGTGGCTGCGGATGTTGCTCCCGAGAATGAGAGTGCATTCGGTGCGAATGTCATTGCTGTCGTTTCTCCAAGAGTAAAACTGCTTCCTAGATCCTCTGTTGAGGCATCATTTACGTCTGTTATAGTAACATTAATTGTCCATGATCCAGCACCATCGAAGTACCATATACCTATTGTACAAGTATAATTTGCGGTTGTTCCATCAATATCTTCTATTAGTGAGCAAGAGGTAGTTCTTGTTACTTCTCCTCCTTTTTGGAAGGAGGCTATGGCAGTCGTGTCGTTAAGATTTGTGACTCCATCGGCGTCACTTGCTTGGAAGTTAAATGTGACTGGAGAGGATCCATCTTCACTAATTGATTGAGCAGAGATTGTGCTCACTCCTTCAATAGCGGGGGCACTATTTCCTAAAGTAATACTTATATTATGTGTGCCCGTAGTTGCTCTTCCTGTAAAGTCAAGCCAATCTAGTATTCCAGCTGAAACTATAGAGACTGATAACAGTAATAGTACAGGTATTATGTATTTTATTTTTGTATTCATGTTTTTATCTATTTTTATTTGGTTTTGATTTTAATTAAATGGTTACGCGAATATGTTTTGTATTTGTTTCATTTACTTCTTTTTGTCTTTTTCTCTTTGATTAGAAGAATGACTAATCCAGCTATTACAATGAAAGCAATTCCTCCAATTATCCAACCAAACGTCATGGGAATTTCTCTTTCTCTTGAAACTGTTACAAAGAATGATTTTTCGACTGATCCAGTCATTTGAAGCATCTCTGCACCTTGACTGACTTGTTCAGTAAAGGAAACCCTTATCTCATAATTATCCCCAATTTTGGCGTTTTTTGGAGCAGTAATTTCAATATCAACAGGCATTTCTTTTTCTCCAAAAGGAACAGTATAAATTTCGTTATCAAGTTTCGCAATCTTTTGACCTTTAGTTATTATAGCCTTTAAGGTTATGTCTTTGTCTCCAACCATATTTTGAAGTAGCAGTTCTACGTTCCTAGTTTCTCCAGCATACATTTCTAATTGTTTTTCATCCCAATAAAAAGAGGTTATTCCAAAAGCACTAGCGAATGAAACTAGGATTATCCCGAGCATTAAGCTTGATATTATTTTTGTATTCATCTTACGATATGGATATTGACCATGGACCTCCACCACTTGTTGTGTATGATTGTTGTGTCAGGTCTGCGTTCATTGCTTCAAGACAATAGAATAGTTGTTCTTGTCCAGTTGAGCCGTCGTTTATTGAATGGTTTCCTTTTGGAAGGGTTGTTCCTGCAACTGCTACTGCAGAGTCGTGTGTCATTTGTGTTCCAACGCTACATATATTTGCCGTATGAACTGTGAAATTTCCAGCATAGATTAACTTTGCACTATCAGTTTCACCTGCTAAGTTTTTTGCTGTTACTGTTAATCCTCCAGAGATTATCTCGTCATTTCCGGTGTTATTAATTAAAGCATTTTGATCGGCAAGAGTATCTGTGGTAGCTGGGGATGTTGCTCCTGAAAATGAGAGTGCATTCGGTGCGAATGTCATTGCTGTTGTTTCTCCAAGAGTAAAACTGCTTCCTAAATCCTCTGTTGAGGCATCATTTACATCTGTTATAGTAACATTAATTGTCCATGATCCAGCACCATCGAAATACCATATATCTATTGTACAAGTATAATTTGCGGTTGTTCCATCAAGGTCACCAACTAGTGAGCAAGATGTAGATCTTGTCACTTCTCCAGCTCTTTGGAAGGAGGCTATGGCGGTTGTGTCGTTAAGATTCGTTACTCCATCGGCGTCACTTGCTTGGAAGTTGAATGTAATTGCAGAGGATCCATCTTCTGTTATGGATTGTGGAGGAATAGTGCTTACTCCTTCAATAGCGGGGTTAATATTTTCTAGCTCAATGCTTATGTTATGTGTACCTGTAGTTGCTCTTCCTGTAAAGTCAAACCAATCTAGTATTCCAGCTGAAACTATAGAGGTTGAAAATAATAAAAGTATAGGTAGTGTATATTTTATTTTTAAGTTCATTTTATATTTAGAGATGAAGTATTAGTAATAATTAAACGGCGACGCGAATATATGCAAGTGTGAATCCTTTGGGATTCATGGACGGGGTTTAGGGACGGAGGTAACAGGTGCGCTTCGTGAGGTATCGGGTATCGGGTTTGAGGTAACAGGTGGGGTACATTATTGCGCTGTTTTTCAGCGCTTTTGTTTTTGGATTGTTTTAATGATTTAATTTTTTGTCTTATATAATGTAATTGTAATTATTCAGATTTCTTCTTTGCTCTGTCGATGAATGTCCAAATTGTTTTTGAGTTCTTTCCAAGTAATTCTGCAATCTCTTTGTTCTTCATTCCATTGTTCTTCAGGTACAGAGAAATGGATTCCAATATGCTCAAATTTTCTTTCTCAAATATGCTTACTGGAACTTTAATATCGGTAACTTCAGGTGGGAAGATTTCTGCATCAGCGTTGTGATAACTTGTCCAAATCGTTCTTGGGTCTCTATTTAGAGCAGAAGCAATCTCGCTTAATTTCATATCTTTTTCGTCTTTCAAATATCTACAAATTGCTTCTAATGCATTTCTAGATTTGAAGATTGTCGCGGGGATTTCGTTTTCTTTTGTCAGTTTCGTTTCGAACTGTTCGAAGATTCTCTCGCTTTCTAAGAATTCCAAGAACTCTGGATTTTTTAGTAACTCAGGTTTTTCTAAATATAATGATTGTTTTTTCTTTTTCTTAGGTTTTGTAATTCTTAATGCTGCTAATAATAGTGTAATTGTCCAGGCACCAGATGCTGTGGTCGAATAGGTTTGTGCGGTTAGGTCTGCGTTCATTACCTCTAGACAATAGAATAGTTGCTCTTGTCCTGTCGAGCCATCGTTTAGAGAAAAGTTTCCGATAGTAAGTGTTGCTCCTACTATTCCTATTTCTGTTGCATTTTGCATTGGGGTTCCGACACCACAAGCTGCAGCTGTATGAACTGTGAAATTTTCTGCATAGATTGCAAAAGATGAAACAGTTTCTCCAACAAGGTTGGTTGCGGTTACTCTTACATTTCCTGTTGAAATTTCATCATTACCAGTATTGTTAATTAATATTGATTGGTCAGCTAAAACATTTGTATCGGCAGGGGAAGATATTCCCGAAAAAGATATTGAAGAAGGGGAGAATGTCATTGCTGTTGTTTGTCCGAGGAGAAAAGAAGTTGACGAATTTTCTGCATATCTGTTTGTGGTGTCTGAAATAGATGTATTGATTGTCCAATCTCCTGCTCCATCGAAATACCACATATCGATTGTACAGGAAAAATTTGCAATTGTTTCGTTTATGTTCCCAGTTTTTGTACACAATGTTTCTCTTGTGGTTTCTCCAGTTTTTTGAAATTTTGCATAGGCTGTTGAATCGTTGATATCTGTTGTTCCGTCTAAATCTGTTACTTGGAATGAGAATGTTATTGGAGTTTCCCCTGCTTCTGTAATTGATTGAGGTGAGATTGTGTCTATGTGGGAAATTGTTGGGGTGTTTTGTTCTGAATAGTCTACGTGTAAATATACATAATCTATCGTCATGTCTTCAGGTCCAGCGGTATCATCGTTATCAATTTGTAGCCATATTCCATTTGATAGTTGTGTTGGAGTTATTTCACTACAGTCAAGCGAATTTCTTGTTTCTGTTACATCTTCGGGAGCTGAAACTACACTGCATATAATTGTTCCGTCTCTAGAATCTCTAACATAAATGTTCCAAGTTCCGGATAGAGTTCCCGATGAATCATAATATAGTGTTGCTGAGTTTATGGTTGGGATATCAGAAAGAGTTTGAAAAGGTGCATCAATATGAATTCCTTTTCCGAGAGCGAAACTGGTTCCTTCATCTGTAGATATTGCATCGAAACAAGGAGTATTTGCAACATTGTTTATATCACAAGAAGTTACGGTGAGGTTTGAGAAGCCTGGAGAGCTTTCTATTGTTAGTTCGCTAGAGTTTATTTGACTGGAATTTAACAATCCATCAGACAAAGTTATTCCACATTTCCAAATGTCATTTTCGGAAGTATTCCCAGCGTCAAGAATTGCCACGAAAGCAGTTTCACTTGGATAATTATTATTGAAATTTTGTGTTAAAAATAGATTGCTATTATTGTACCACTGAACTGTTACATTTAAATTGTCAGAATTAGGGTCGGAGATTGTCGAAAAACAATTCAAATCTTGAGTGGTAAAATTTGTTCCGTCTGTTGAATTTATCGATGGGGTAGGATTTGTTGGGGCTAGGTTGACAGTTGGAGTGGTTACGTTTACCCAGAATGTTTTTGAAATTGAAGAGTAGTTTTGAGAAGTTTCATAAGTACAAGTTATATTTTCTAAACCTTCTGTGCTAAAGGTTGTTAGATTTTGTATTGGAGAATTTCCTTGATTAATTAAGAGTCCATGTTTTTCTAATTTTAATATTGACGAGGAGTCTCCAAATATTGTTGAACAGTTTAGATATATCTGAGTTCCCGCTTCTACTGTTATATTTGATTCAGAATTGTTTAAATATAAAGATATTGAGGAAGTGGCTTTGTTAATTGTGTATGTTTGGATTATTGTTTGGTTGACATTTTCTTCGGTTCCATTTCCGTATGATATCCATGAATAGTTGTGTACGTTTGCAGGTAAGCTTAGAAATTCTTTTGAATATGTGTCTCCATTTTGTATGGGGGTATAATCTATTTCGTCTAGGTTTATGTAGACAGTTGTGTTTGTGTTTGTTATTGTGGAGTTAAATTCGTAAGTTGTTGATGGGGAATAGGTTGCTGGGTCTGAGGGGTTTTCTGTAAGGCTTGAGAATTGAGGATAAGTTGTGTCGGATTGAATTTCTATTGTTAGTTCGCTAGAGTTTATTTGACTGGAATTTAACAATCCATCAGACAAAGTTATTCCACATTTCCAAATGTCATTTTCGGAAGTATTCCCAGCGTCAAGAATTGCCACGAAAGCAGTTTCACTTGGATAATTATTATTGAAATTTTGTGTTAAAAATAGATTGCTATTATTGTACCACTGAACTGTTACATTTAAATTGTCAGAATTAGGGTCGGAGATTGTCGAAAAACAATTCAAATCTTGAGTAGTAAAATTTGTTCCGTCTGTTGAATTTATCGACGGGGTAGGATTTGTTGGGGCTAGGTTGACAGTAGGTTCTTCGTAGTCTACGTATAAATATGCATAATCTATTGTTACGTCTTGTGGCCCAGCTCCATCGTCATTGTCTATTTGTAACCAAACTCCGTTTAGTAATTGCGTAGGGGTTATTCCGCTACAATCTATTGAATCCCTTGTTTCTGTTTCATATTCTTGGGCTGGGTCAGAACTGCAAAGGGTTGTTCCATCCCTAGAATCTTTAATATAAACACTCCATGTTCCAGATAGCATTCCTGACGAATCATAATATAGCGTTGCTGAGTTTACGGTTTCTACATTGCTAAGGGTTTGAAGTGGTACGTCAATATGAGCGTTTTTAGTAAATGCAAAATTGGTTGAGCCGTCTGTAGATATAGCGTCAAAACAGGCAGTATTTGCTGCGTCGTTAAGGTCACAGGAAGTTGCTATTAAATTTGTTACTGGGTCTATGATGTGATCGAATTCTATACTTCCTCCAATTATTTTTAAGTCAAAGACATCTTGGATTCCTTGGAGTTTTGTCAATAAAACTTTGTTGTATTCGTTTGAATTTATGTTTTCAAATTTTGCAATTAATTCGTTTTGATTTAATTCATAAATTTCTATTTGAGGATTTCCCGAAGTTATTCTAGGAAAAATAGTTATGTCTTTTGTACTGTCTAGGTCTCGTTCGAATGTCACTCTTGCATATTCGCCATCGTTTATTTCTGGAGTCCAGATGTCGTCTAATTCTTTAGCTTCCTCGTAGATATTTTTAATAAATTCTCTGTTGTTATCGAGGTGTTCAGCTTTTGTTATTATGATTATTTCATATGTTTGAGTTGATAAGTGAGGGACTGTCCATTCTATGTAGTCGATGAACCCGTCGCTGTCCAAATCAAAACTTTCAAAATCGACTTTTGTTTGTGTGTTATTTGCAAGGTGATATAAATAGATAGAGTCATTTGGAACCTTGATGTCGAGTTCTGTATAAGTTAAGATTTCTTCGTAGGCGAGTTCATCGGCTGCTGATATTTGGATTTTCTTCCCCCTCTCAGTTTTTGTTTCTTTTGAGGTTGGAGCTTCGGTATAAAATTCTATTGCAATTTCCGTTTCTTTTATTTTTGTTAAATCAATTATTTTTTCTTGTGGAGTTTCTGTTATGATTTCTTCTAAGTCGGTTTCTTGAATCACTTGTCCAGTGATTGTAAATTCGGTTGCCCATTCCCAAAACTTTGTTAGAATTCCTTTTCTTTTATCGACTTCAGTGGTTACTTGTCCAGTTAAAATTCCTGTTCTTATTTCTTCTTTTGAACTTGTGTTTACAATCTCGTTATAGGTAATTAACTCTTCTAGAGATTCTTCGATTTCTTGAGCTGTTAATATTGAAATATTATTTGAGGATTTTGGGAGGGTTAAGGTTTCGTTTTTTGATTTGTTAAGTTTAATTTTTTGAATCCATTTTACTGGACGATTAATTATTATTTTTGATTTTGTCGTCGTTATTTGTTCTTTTGAAATTTTTGTCTTCGGTGTTACAATCTTTGTCTCGGTTGAAATTTCTTCGGTGATGTTTATTATTTCTGTTATGTTTTTAGTCGTATTTGTTTCTGGGGTTATATTGTCTACGGCAAGTCCTGTAAATTGTGGATTTGTTGCGAAGAAAATTAAAGCAAAGATTAGAAAGATTGCTGCTAGGCCTGTAATAATTATTTTTTTATTTTTATGAGAGTTCTTTTCTTTTGTGATTTTTTGATTGCAAATTTTTAGAAGGGATTTGTAATAATTATGATACTCCTCGAAGTAAATCATCCATTGTTCGTATGAACGATTTTTTAGCATTTCGTTTAATAGTTCATGGAATTTGGAAGTAGATATTTTATTATTTTTTAATTGTTGTTGGAGTGAAATATGATGAGTTCTAAGTTGTCGTTTTTTCTTTTCTAGGTGAAGGATTTTTTCTTCTAAGGATTTTTTTTCAGAAAATAACTTTTTTAGATTAGTATTCATAAGAACCTCCCAGCGACGTATCTAGACCAATCTCTATAGAAAACTCTATTTGTGCGAAAAAATCGCACATTTCTTGCAAATAACACCTAATATGTAGGAAAAATATAGTTATAAGCTTTGGGCTTACGTTGACATTTTTCCATGGTCGGAAAAATCGTCAGGGGAAATCCACACAGGATTTCTAATCCAGACCACTTACCGACTTTGTCGCAGACGGTCTGATGTTTTGAGGGAATTTATTCTAAATTCCCGTTGTTCGGAGTATTTCTCCATAAGAAATTGCAACATCTGCGGACGCTGCATTTCTCATGGAGTTTTTTAAATTTGAATCGAATGAAACGAATGATATAGTTGGATAGGTTGCTTGTCGTGGATTTTTTATTTTTGGAGTTTGTGATTTTATAAATTAAAATGGTAGGTAAAAAATAATTGTTGGGATTAGGATTGATGCCATTAGTAGGTTTCTTTTGGTTTCTAGCTCGATGCAGGTTAGTCCGAGGAGGGTGGAGACAATTAGAACTAGGAGTCCTAGGATCCCTGTGAAATAAATTGTGATTAGGATTAGAAAAATTAAAATGGTGTAGGAAATTTTTGTGTAATTTATTTTGTGAATTTGTTTGGCAATTGTTTTTGACGAAAATAAAGTTAAGGGAATTGCTAGGAGGGAGGTTAGGATGATTGTTATTAGGATTGTTATTAGGTTTCTCGAGGATATATTTAGAATTTGAGAGATTGCGGCGGCGGTTCCTGTTCTGGTTTTTTGAAAAAGATAAAGCGTTAGAAATGAAGTTGACATTATGAGGGTGTTAATACTTCCAAGTAAAATCATGAATTGTTCGTTGTTTAACTTTTTGAAAATTGATGAAGAAATAATTGCGGCTTGACTGCTTCCGAGTCCTGGAAGAAGTGAACAAATTGGAGAAATTAAAATTGTCGCTAAAGTTGGTTTTATTAATTTAGATTTTTTAATAGAGAAGTTTTCTATGATTTGTTTTGGAGGAATTGATTTTGTTTTGATTGAGTGAATTATGGTAGAGGTCCCGAAAAGTCCTGTTAAAAGTGGAAGGAGTGGATTTGGTAAATTTAAATTAAAAGTTGACATTCCTAAGAATCCAGCGAGGAGGAATATTAAAATTGAAGTTGTTTTATTTGATTCGTTTAACAGCAAAAAAATTGAAATCCAAATTAAAATGAATCCCATCATTTGTTTAATTATTGGATAAATTTTAGGAATAATAAAAAAGAAAATTGGAATAATTATTATTAATGAAATGATTGCTATGACAGAACCAGTTAAAGTTAATTTTGTTGCATGGTGTCCATGACCTTTTAGTAAAAATTTGTGTCCAGGCAAAATTCCAAGGCAAGTGTCTGAATCTGGAGCTCCGAGGAATATTGATGGAATGAAATTTAGAAAGGTATGAGTAATTGAGGTCGCTGTTATAAAAATTAGAAAATATGATGTTGGTAATTTTAAGAGTATAGGAATTGAAATTATTGATGTGGCGATGAGGTTCGTATGGATTCCTGGAGTTAATCCTGTGAGTGTTCCAGCGATAATTCCTATTAAAAATGAAAATATTGTTCCCAACATTAAAGAGTTAATGGAATTTTTTTATTGAAGTTTATTTTAGTTTTGGGATAAATATTTGTTTTTTAGTTAAATAATTTATTAGATTGTGACAAGTGGGTTTTTTTGATATGATGATTATATCGACGAGGATAAAGTTTAAATATTTTTTTGATTAAATGAATTTGACCTTGTCTTATATTATACTTGTCAATAGAAGGATTTGGGTTCAAATTTACAAAACATTTATATACTAATTAATTAATATTTATTTAGAGGGGATAAAATGAGGATAAAACAGAAATTAATTATAGCATCTTTAGCATTGACTATTATTCCGTTATTAGTTTTGGGAATTTTTTCATTTAATCTTGTTAGTAGTTCTGTTGATGGGAATGTTGAAGAAAAGTTAATTGATCAATCTAAGAGTTGGAAATTATTGGTTGAATCTTATAATAGTGAAATTGAAGCCCAAGAAATTGCCGCAAGGCAGACGGCTAATGATATTGTGACTGCACAAGCAAAAGCAACTTATGAATTGATTGAAAAATCATTGGATGATGGTGGAAGGGTTTTGAGTAGTAGTGAGTCAGCTGATGTTTTAACTCGTATGAGTCATCATACCGTTGGTGAAACCGGCTATATTTGGGTTCTTGATTATGAAGGTAATTATATTTTATCTTTAGACCAGTTAAGAGATGGTGATAATATTTGGATGGCGAAGGATTTTGATGGTAATTATTTGGTTCAAGATTTGGTTAACAAAGGAAAAGCTGTTCAGGGTTCTGAAATAGCATATCATTCTTATTGGTGGGCTAATGAGGGTGAAGAAGTGCCTAGAGAAAAAATTGCCGCAATGATTCATTTTCCAGAATTAGAGTGGGTTGTTGGTATTTCAACTTATTATGATGATTTAGTTGATATGAATTATCGTGAAACAACTATGGAAAGTGTGAAGAATTTGGTTGCGCAACAACAGGTTGGAGCAACAGGATATATTTGGGTAGTAGATAGTGACGGAGTTTATCAAGTTTCAAAAGATAGATTAAGAGATGGTGAGGATATTAATGAGGCTAAAGATGCCGATGGAGTTTTATTTATTCAAGAGGCCGTAAAGAAGGCAAAAGCTGCAGGAGATGATGCAGATTTACAAAAATATCCTTGGAAAAATATTGGTGAAAATACTGCAAGATTAAAAATTGCAGGAGTTAGTTATGTTAGTGAATGGGATTGGATTATTGGAGTGAGTGCTTATTATGATGATTTTGAAGAAACAAGAGAAATCGCAAAAGCAGTTATTATTTTGATTTTACTAACCATGTTAATTAGTGGAATTGTATCTTTCATGATTGCTATCCGTATTTCAAAACCTTTGACTCGATTAAAAGGTGTTGCTGACGAAATTACAAAAGGTAATTTAGATGTTGAAATGCCTGAGATTAAGACTAAGGATGAAATTTATGACCTTAATGAAGGAATTAAGGGAATTTTAGCAGCAGTTGAATTTTTAACTGGTGAAGTTGAAAAAGCTAATCCTTCAAAGAAGGGAGGAAAAAAATCAAAATAAGATGGGAGCAAAATTGGTTGAATATTACGGTAAGGCTAAAGAAAAGGGTGGAGTTACTGCTCAAATAAAATTAGCTACGATAACAAAGATGTCTAGTCAAAAGGCTGGAAGCGTTCCAGATTCTCCTGAAAACATTAAGATTTTTGAGGATGCTATGTCTCAAATATAGTTGAGGTTTTATTTTTATTAATTATCTATTTTAAGCGGTGTAGCGTGTTTTTATTATGATTGTATAAATTGTTAGATATCTATAATCTTTTATTTGGACGTTCCTATTGGCTTTTGAGATGCCTTTTAGCTCCTGTCTAATAGTTATATTTTAATATTTAATTTTAAAGAAATGGACTTTTGTTTGAGACTTTTTCATCTTTAGCCTTAGTAACTTTTTCATCTTCAGCTTTTTCTTCTTTTATTGCCTCAACAATTTCATCAACAGCTTTTTCATCAACTACAACTTCTTTTTTTATTACTGGTTTAATAACTTCTATTTCTTTTTCAACTTCTTTAACAATTTTTTCTTCTTTGACTGCTTCGGCCTTTTCTTCTTTAACTGCTTCAACTTTTTCATCCTCTATTGCTTCTTTTTTTACCTCTTCAACAATTTCATCTTTTTTAGCTTCAGCTTTGTTTTTTTCATCTTTTTCTATTATTTCCTCTGCGAGTTTTTCAATTTCTTTTTCATTAACAATTGACTTTTCGTCTTCTTTAACTGTTGTTTTTTCTAGTGTGTTTTTTATTGGTTGAATTTTCTTACTTTCTTTAAGAGACTCTTTTAATTCTTTTTCATCAAGAAGATTTTCAATATTTAAAATTATAATTAATCTTTTTTCTAAAACTGCAACTCCGGTCAAGTAATTAAGATGAATTTTTTTGGAAAGAATTGATGGAGGATTTTTAATATATTTTTCATTTATTTTTGTAATTTCATTTACTTTATCTATTAATAATCCAAATTGTTCACCATTAATTTCTGTTACTAAAATTTGTTTTCCGTCGGTGTTTTCTAAATTAAATTTTTCACCAAGGTCAATAATTGAGATAATCTTTCCCCTAACATTAATTAATCCAGAAATAAAACTTGGAGAGTTCGGAATTTTTGTAATTTCAGGTTTTTCTATTATTTCTCTTGTATTGTGGATTTCTATAGCATATTCTTCATCTGCTAAATTAAAGACAACTAATTGTTTTTCGTTTCCCGACGATTCCTCTTTATTTATTTCAGTTATATCGGAATTTATTAGTAAAGATTCGCTTGAAGAATTATCACTCGATATTTTATCCTCGGAATTCATTTTAACTGACGAGTTTTAATAACTCCTGGTTTTTTTCGTTAACTTCTGTTAGTGTGATTATTTCTGTCTTTGCTATGGAAGAAACCTCTTTTGCTCCAGCCATATTTTGTTGTGCTGTTGCAGACATTTCTGTCATTGAGTTAACTGTTTGTTGACTTCCTGCACTTAATTGTTCTGTTGCTGCAGAAATTTCTTGAATTTGAGTAGAAACGCTATTTACATCAGTTGCAATTTCTCCTAAAGATTTTAATGCAGTATTAATTGTTATTGCTCCTTCATTGATTTTTTTATTTGCCTCACCCATGGAGTCAGCTGCAACCTTAGTGTCTTCTTGAATATCATTTACTAAATTAGAAATTTGATCTGCGGCTTGTTTCGATTCTTCCGCTAGTTTTTTTACTTCTTCAGAAACTACTGCAAAACCCCTTCCGGCTTCTCCTGCTCTTGCTGCTTCAATTGCAGCGTTTAATGCAAGAAGATTTGTTTGATTGGAAATATTTGTAATAAATCCAATTATTTTACTTATTTCAGTTCCTTTTTCACTTAAAGTTTTTATTGCAGAGGTTGAGCCCGCGAATGTTTTTTTTATTTCCTCTGTTTGTTCAATTGCTTTTTTAGCAGCAGCAGTTCCATCTTTTGCCTTTTCATTTACCTTTCCTGAAGTTGCTGCGACTTCCTGGGTGGTGGCGGAAATTTGTTGAATACTTGTACTCATTTCCATTGTAGCTTTTCCAACCTCTTCTGTCTTTTTTGTTTGCTGTTCGCTTGCTGTTGCTATTCCTTCAATTGTTTCAGCAACTTGTTGAAATACAGCATTGACAGTTTCGGAAGAAGAAGCCATTTCAGTTACGAGTGTTTTAATTTTTTGACTTTTATCTTCTGTGCTAAGTTCTTCTGTTTCGGATGGCCCTACATTTGTTTTAGATTCTTCCGTACTTGATTCTTTTGTCTCAGATGGTTCTACATCAGAGTCTTTTGTCTCTTTCTCAGAATTTTTCACCTCTGTTTCGGAATTGTCTTCGTAAGCTTTCCCTCCAGATGTTCTTGATAAATTTACCATACTCTTTTTTCTATATTTATTATTGTTTTTGAATATTTAAACCTTTCTTTAAATTTTGGGAATTTTAAAGAGCGGTTATTTCTACTGATAATTTTTTTGCAATTTCTTTATATTTTTTTGCAATTTTTGATTTGGGATTATGATGAGAAAGTGGTTTTCCTGCAGCTTGAGATATAAAAATATCTTCTGAATAAGGTAATGTAAAAACGGGTTTGTTTAAATATCTTTCAACATCGGCTTGTATTTCTTTTCCGTAATTTCTTTTCCATGGTAGAGAAGTATCATTTGATTTTGTTACAAGTGCCATTGATATGTTTAAATTGAGATCTAGTTTTTTAAAAAAATCAAAAAAAGATTCATTAAAGATTGATAAACTTTCTAGTGAAAATACTCCCACGTCGAGAACCATAACTATTTCATCTGCCGCTATTAAACCATTGATTATAAAATGCCCGTGAGAAGGGGGAGTGTCTATTAAAATAAAATCATAATATTCTTTTATTTCTTTAATTGCGTTCGTTAAAATTAATGCTTCAGATTTTCCATCATATGTTTTTATATTTGCCATCGATAAATTATGGTTTGTTGGTGCTATATGAAGATTTTCAAAATTTGTTTTTAAAATTATACTTGTCATAAGTTCTTTTCTGTCCATTATGTGGAGCATATGAGTTTCTAGTTTTTGGTTGTTTATTCCTAGTCCAGAAGTTGCGTTTCCTTGTGGGTCTAAGTCTATCACTAAAACCTTGTGTCCTTCTTTTGCTAAAGCACCTGCGATGTTTATACAAGAAGTTGTTTTTCCAGTACCACCTTTGTAATGAGCAAATGTTATTATTTTTGAGTCCCTCATTTTCTATTCTAGAAGCATTAGCATTTAAATACTTTTAATTATTTGTAAAATTTATTTTTGTTTAATAAGGGTGATAAAATATTGATGAATTTTTAATATGCCGACGACAATTGTTTATATAATATAATTATCATTATGAAAGTTTGGGAAAAATGGTAAAAATATTTCTTTAAACGTCAGAGCAGAATATGTTAATGGAAACATTTAAATATTAAGAACTTCTTTTTGGTATAAGATGGTGAAAATATTAACGATTGAGGATTCTATTTTTGAGAGGAAGGCTATAATGGGGCTTTTGAAGAAGGGGGGATATGAGGATGTTATTGAGGCTGAGAATGGATCTGAAGGTATTGAAAAATATAAACTTGAAAAGCCAGACCTTGTTTTATTAGATTTAAGACTTCCTGGAGAACCTGCTGGGTTAGATGTATATAAAGAGCTTAAAAAAATCAATATGAGTGTTAAGTGCATTGTTGTTAGTATATTAAGAAAGGAAGCTGCTATAAAAGAGGCGCTTGATTTGGGTGTTGCAGCCTATGTTGTAAAACCAGTTACTGAAGAAAAGTTGCTTCCTGAGGTAAAGAAGTTGTTAGGATAATGGTAAAAATATTAGTTGTTGATGATAGTGCGTTTATGAGAAAGATTCTTATTAATACTTTAAAGAAAGAGGATTATAATGATATAGTTGAGGGTGAGAATGGTGTTGAAGCCGTTGAAAAATATAAATCTGAAAAGCCAGACTTGGTTCTTTTGGATGTTGTTATGGAGAAAAAAGAGGGTATAGATGCATTAAAAGAGATTATGGCGATTGATGTTACTGCAAAAGTAATTATGGTTACTGCTGTTGGGCAAGAGCAGATGGTTAGAGAGGCAATGTCTTCAGGAGCTAAAGGGTATATTGTAAAACCATTTAATGCTGAGAAGGTAATAGAAACGATTAAAGGGCTTCTTGGATAAAATTATAATTTTTTTAATGTATAGATATTTAAATATTCTTTAACTTATTTATTTGTATGGGTGAAAATATAAAGAAGGTTTTGATTATTGATGACAGAGGAGATTATGTTAATTTTTTGAAAGAAACTCTTGAGGAGACAGGCAAAGTAAAAATAACTATTGCAACAAAATATTTTTCAATTTTAAGTCAAATAAGTTTGGATTTTGATGTAATTTTATTGAATATTAAAATAGAGAAAATTTCTGGTCTTGATGTTTTATATCAGATAATGCAGAATAACCCAACGCCAGTTATTGTTATGACGGGAGATTCTGATTTTAGTTCAGAAGAAACATTAACGGCTTTAAAATATGGAGCAGTAGATTTTTTAGAAATTAATAATAATATGAATTTTTTAAAAAGAGAAAGAGAAAAATTAATTGCATTAATTAAGTCTGCTTCTTTGATAAATGTAAAGAAAACATTTTTTAGAAAAGTTAAAGAGTTAAAAAAAGTTACAAAAAGTTCTGATAAAATTGTTGTCTTGGGATCTAGTACTGGAGGTCCGAGCGTAGTTACTTCTATCTTGGAGTCATTTCCTGAAGATTTTCCGACCCCCATTTTTATCATACAGCATATGGGAAAGAATTTTACTAGAATTTTTGCAAGTAGGTTGAATAGATTATGTAAGGTTGTTGTTAAGGAGGCGGAGCATAAGGAGGAAATAAAAAAAAGTATTGCTTATGTTGCCCCCGGAGGATTTAATTTGGAGGTTTCTAGGTTTGGAAATAAAAATATTATTCTTTTGACTGAAAAAAAATCTTCATTGACACCCTCAATAGATTTAGCAATTTCTTCAATAGCTAAGATATATGAGGAAAAAACTGTAGCGATTATTTTAACTGGAATGGGGTCTGATGGGTCCAGGGGAATTGATTTGGTTAAAAAGTATGGAGGAAAAGTTATTGCTCAAAATAAAAAATCTTCTGTTGTATTTGGTATGCCAAAAGTTGTGATTGAACAGGGTAATGCTGATTTTGTTCTTTCGGAAAATTTGATTAGTAAAAAGATTAATGAGTTGTTATAATGTTGTGGCAATTTGTTTTGTTATTTTGAATATTATTGATAATAAGAAGCTAATCTAAAGAAATTATTAATAGATGTGTCAAAACAAAAGGTTTATATGGGTTTTTATATATTAATTTTTAATTGGGAGAATTAGGGGATGATGGATAATTTAAAAGAACTTTTTAATAAAGAGATGACTAATGGTTTTTTAGTTATTGAAAATTTTGTAATAAAATTTAATTCTGATGGTTCAAGAGAGGATTTTTTATGTGATTTAGATAATGTTTTACATAAAATTCAGGGAATGCTTCTTCAGGCTGGATTGATGGATTCTGGAGCAACGATTCAAAAGCAAAAAACAATTTTTAAAAAAATGTTTATGGATAAAACTGAAGTGGATAAAAAAGCTATAAAAATATTAGAGGAAGATATTGAATTAGTAAAAAAAGCATGTGTAGAATTTGTTGAATCGAAAAAGGAGCTTATTATTTAATTGTTAAGATGGCGGTTGATGTTTTGTCAAAAGAAGATATGAAAGAGTATATGAATGATTATATGAGTGAGGCCGAGGATCATTTGCAAAATTTAAATGATTCTCTTTTGAAACTTGAAGAAAATAATGAAGACATGGAAGCCATAAATCAATTTTTCAGAAGTGCTCATACATTGAAAAGTAGTTCTGCGGCTATGGGTTTCCAAAAGATTTCTGATTTGGCTCATAAGGTTGAAGATGTTTTGAGTAGACTTAGAAATGAGGAGATAGTAACTAGTTCTAAAATTATGGAAGTGTTGTTTAAGTCGGTTGATGGGCTTGAATTCATGATTGGCAACGCTGTAAAAGGAAAGACTGATGAATTTGATACTTCGATTATTATTGTAAATTTAGGTAAAATATTAAAGTTGGAAAAAGGTAAAGAAGAATTTTTAGTGATTCAAGAAGGCGGAGGAGTTACTGGTAAAACTGGGCGATCTGGAGGTTTGAAGTCTATAAAAGTTGATGTTGAAAAACTTGATAAGTTGATGGATTTGGTGGGAGAGTTAATGATTAACAAAATGAGATTGGAAGATGTGATTGGTAAAGAAATTAAAAAATTGAAAAAAGAAGGAGCCTATGAGTTAAAAAAACAATCTCATATAATTTCCGCGATAAAGCCGAGTGTAGAAACACTTGGAAATATTATTTCTGATTTACAATATCAAATAACTCAATCTCGTATGGTTCCTTTTGATCATATTTTTAAGAAGTTTCCTCGTATGGTTCGGGATTTGGCTACAACGGAAGGAAAGGATATTGATTTTGTTATTGAGGGCGGAGAGATTGAACTTGATAGAACTGTTCTAGATAAGATTGGGGAGCCAATAATTCATTTGCTTAGAAATGCGATAGATCATGGAATTGAGAGTGAGGATGAAAGGAAAAAATCAGGAAAAGGAAAAGCTGTATTGAAACTTTCTGCGAGAAGAGAAAGAAGTAATGTTTTGTTGGTTATTGAGGATGATGGAAGAGGTTTTGATCCTGAATTTATTAAAAGAGTTGCTGTAGAAAGGGGTGTTGTATCCCAGGGTGTTGCTGATGGGCTTAGTTTGGATAAGATATTAGATATTCCATTTCAGCCGAAATTTTCAACTGCTAAGACAGTGACTGAGATTTCTGGAAGAGGGGTTGGGCTTGATGTCGTTAAGAGGAATGTTGAATCTTTTAATGGAGAGGTAAAATTAGAAACTGAAAAAGGAAAGGGAAGTAAATTTATTTTGGAGTTGCCGTTGACGTTGGCGATTATTCAGTGTTTTGTCGTTAAGGTTGCAGATCAAATATATAATATTCCTATATCTAATATTGTTCGTTCTGTTGAAATTAATGATCAGGATGTGATGACTATTGGGAATGGAGAGGTTATTTTGTTTGAAGAGGATAATGTTCCATTGGTTAGGTTAAGAGAATTATTTAAATTAAATTCCGAAGATAAAAAGGATAAAGGAGGTACTGTAATTATTGTCGAGAAACTTGGAGAAAGAGTTGGTTTGATGGTTGATGAGATAGTAGAGGAAAGGGAAGTTATATTAAGACTACTTGATAAATCTTTAAAGCAGCTAAAAGGTTTTGCGGGGGCAACCATTCTTGGAAATGGAAATCCTGCATTGATTTTGGATATTGCAACGTTAGTATAAAATGGGAAAAAAAATTGATTCGTTTGGAGTAGATATATTAAAAGAGGCTGAAAATATTGGGGCTGGAAGTGCGTCTACTGCTTTGTCTAATTTAACTGGGAAAAAAATAAAAGTTAAAGCTGAAGATCTTAAAATTATTTCTTTAGATAATATTTATGATCTTGTTGGTGGTCCAGATGTACCTTCTGTTGGAATGATTCTTGGAATAAGCGGTGGGGTAGATGGGAGCATTCTTCTTTTTGCTTCTAAAAAGGATTCATTAGCACTTTCAGATATAATTCAAAAAGAGAACTTGGGAGATGCCGCAGAGTTAGGATCTGTGGATATGGATGCTATTCAGGAAATGGGAAATATTTTAGTTGGAGCTTATTTGACTGCACTTTCTACTTTGTCTGGTATGAATTTAATAGAATCAACTCCAAATTTTATAACGGGCAAAGCAAAGAAGATTGGAAATTTTATAAAGAAAGAATATAGGGATAAAATTAATTATGTTTACGTCTTTGAAACTTTGCTTAATATTTCTGGTAAAAAAATTGAGGAAAAAATTGTATTGCTTTTGACTAATGATTCTTTTAATAAGTTGTTTAACACTATGATTGAGAAAAATTTAAAATGACCCCCAATAAAATAAATTCGGGTAATATGGATGCTCTTAGGGAGGTTTTTTCTATAGGTGCTGGTCATGCTTCTGGGGCATTATCTGAAATGACCGGAAAAAAAATAACGGTTGCCTTTCCTTCTGTTAAAGCATATAAAATTGAGGATATCACTTACTTGTTTGGTGCTCCTGAGACGCTGGTTGCTACGGTTTTTTTGAATATAGATGGAGTTTTTGAAGAAAAGAAAGGTTCAATGTCTGTCGGGAATTTTATTTTAATGTTCGAAAAAGATGTTGCAGCTAATTTTTCTAGTTTAATTCAAAAAAAAAAAGAAGTTGAGTTGGATTTGATGGCATTGGATTCATTGAAAGAAACTGGTAATATTTTGAGTGGCAGTTGTTTAAATGCTATTTCGGAATTTTTGGATTTTAAACTTATAGAGTCACTTCCAAGAGCTAAGGTGGATATGTTGGGTTCAACATTAGATTCATTTCTAGCAACTTTTGCAGGTGATGTTGATAAGGTTTTGCTTTTTAGAACATCTTTTTTAATCGAATCAAAAAATATTGAGAGTTATCTTTTTTTGTTATTTGATCCAGAAGTTCTCACTCATATAGTTAAAAAAATTCAGAAGATTCAAAATGACTGAGAAAATTAATGTTAGAATGTCTGAATGCGAGATGGCATCGGGGGACGTTATTTTAGAAACATTAGGTCTTGGAAGTTGTGTTGCTATTTGTATTTATTCTAAGGAAAAAAAATTGGGTGGCTTGGCACATATAATGCTTCCGCATAGGATTAATTATGAAATAACTGAATTTAGGTTTGCGGATGAAGCTATCTTTTTTATGTTAAAGGATTTTAAAAAAAACGGATGTGAGAATAAAGATTTGGTTGCAAAAATTGTTGGAGGTGCTTCTATGTTTGAGGGCTTGTCTAATCATATTGGACAGGATAATGTGGAAACAATAAGAGCAGAGTTTGAAAAGCAAGGAGTTAAAATTGCAGCAGAGGAAGTTTTTGGGAATCATGGAAGATCTATTTGGTTTGATCTAAATGACGGAGATGTGGTTGTCAGTACGGTTTACGGCGCCACTGTGGAGATTTAAGATGGTTGAGGAGGAAAATGGTGGGAATATAGATTCTGTTGCGAATAAATATAATCTTTCTGGTAAGAAGTTGAGTCAGGATGAGATTGATAAGATTGTTAAGGGATATGCGAAAGGTGATAAGAAATAATTATTTTGATTTTTGTTTTGGAATAAATGGATTGGGTTTATGATTCAAAAATAAAATAGCCACTAGCTCATTTCATTCGCACACAAACGGACAACGTCCGTGCACAAACCTGCGGTGCTTTTTTTGCAAATTTCAAAAATCCGGTTGATGAGGGATTTTTTTGTGTCATTTGTAGACGGCGTTTACTTTTTAAAATTATAATTTTTTATGAAGTGAAAATGTTAGATGTTTTTTTGAAATTATATTTGTCGACGCTGTTGTTCGGATGATGTATATACTATAAAATATATATTGTAGTTATTCTGAAAAAATTAGGACATTATTTTTATAATATTTGTAGGAAGTTTTATAAACTTTGTACATTTTTAAAATGTAAGTTGTAGAATAACTTAAAAAAGTGGTAGATGGCAAAAAAAGAAAAATGCAAGGAAATTATGGTGAAGTTGTTTGGTCCCGCTACTGGTAATTTAGTTGATTCTATGAGTGAAGATGATTGCGTTGCGAAGTGTAAAGATAAGGTCAGTAAATTTTTGGGTGAAGAAAAGGCAAAGGTTTTTGATAATTTATAAAAGTGGTAAATAAAAAAATGCAAATAAAAAAGGTGATAAAAAAATGCAGGAATTAAATCTTATTTGGATACAGGGTGAAACTTGTGATGGGGACTCAATGTCAGTTATTGATGCCACTAATCCAGATTTTTTAACTTTTTTAGAAAGATATAAAATTAATTTGTTATATCATCCAACTTTAAGTCCTATTTATGGTGATGAAGCTACTAAATTATTTAATAAGTGTTTGAGTGGGAAAACTCAAGTGGATATTTTTATTTTTGAGGGTGCTATTCCAATGAATGAAGGTTATGGTGATTTCATGGGTGGAAAGAGTGTTCGTAAATTTGTTGAAAATTTTGCGTCTAAGGCTCAAGTAACAATTGCTATTGGAACTTGTGCTTGTTTTGGAGGAATTCCTGCAGCAGAGCCTAATGAATCTGGTTCAGTTGGATTACAATTTAGTAAGCGTGAAAAAGGTGGTGCTCTTGGAAAAGATTATATGTCTGGACTTGGGTTTCCAGTGATAAATATTCCTGGATGTCCTACTCATCCCGATTGGGTTATTAATACAATACTTTCTTTTAGACTTGGAAAGCCAGTAGTTCTTGACGAATTTAATAGACCTAAGGATTATTTTGGAGAGACAGTTCATCGAGGTTGTAAACTTTGTGAATATCATGAGAGAGGATTATGGGCAAAGGACTTTACAGAAGTTGGTTGTTTAGCATCAAGTCTTGGATGTAAAGGAAGGACTACTAATGCAGATTGTAATATTAGATTATGGAATGGGGTTTCTTCATGTACTAGATCTGGTTCACCATGTATTGGATGTTGTGATCCCGGATTTCCAGAATCAATGTTGCCATTCAATAAAGAAACTTTGAATTTACCCCCATCAGTTTTAGAAGAAGTAAATGAAAGAAAGCAAATTTTGGCGGAGGATATTAAAAATGCTTAAACGTATAATTGATCCATTAAACAGAGTTGAAGGAGATATGGCTATTGAGGTAAGTATCGGTGCAGACAATGTAGTTAAAGATGCTAAAGCAATTGGTTATGTTTACAGAGGATTTGAAAATATTTTTATTGGAAAGCGACCATTTGATGCAATGAGAATGTCTCAAAGAAGTTGTGGGGTTTGTCCTGTTTCGCATGGTACTGCAGGAGCTTATGCTATAGAGAATGCTATTGATTTTAAGATTCCGAGGAACGCTGAACTTATTCGAGATATTGTTCTTGGAGCTAATATAATTGTAAGTAATGCAACACATTTCTATTTCATGTGGGGTCCAGATTTAGTTGATAAATCCTATAAGGACTATGAGCTTTATCCTGAGTTGGTTAAGCGTTTTGACCCCTTGAAAAGTCCACACTTGAAAAGAGTTTTAACTGAGGCTAGAATTCCTCTTCATAGTGTTGTTGCTACTTTTGGTGGGAAATTTCCTCATCCAGCTCATGCAATTCCTGGAGGAGTTACATGTGTTCCAAAACATATTGAATTGATAAAGGCTAATACATTTTTGACGGAAGTTAAGGCTTTCTTTGAGAAAGAAATTTTGAATGGAATTACTATTGATGAATGGAAGAATGTAAAATCTGTTAAGGATTTATTAGAGTTAATGAAAAATGAAAATTTCGCAAATAGTGATATTGGAGTTTTTATTAAAGTGGGGCAAGATCTTGGACTTCATAAGCTTGGTGAAGGTAGTCCGAAGAACTTTTTATCCTATGGTTTTGGATTTAATAGTGATGGTTCAATGTTATTCAAGAGAGGACTTGTCGAAAATGGAAAATATAAGACAGTTGATCCTAAAATGATTACTGAAGATACAAGTAAATCTTATTATGAAAATGAGAAGAACGCAAGAAATCCAGTTGATGGAATTACTAAGCCTTCTGTTAATAAAAAAGGAGCGTATACCTGGATTAAGGCACCAAGATACAATGGCAAGGTTATTGAGGCAGGACCATTAGCTAGGAATATTGTAAATAAGGATCCCTTGATTATGGACCTCGTTAAAACTTTTGGTGTTAATACATTTACTCGGACACTTGCAAGATTACATGAATGCTTATTAATTCTTCCAAAACTTATTGAGTGGGTTGATGAAATTGATTTATCAAAGCCGTTTTACCACCCATTCCCTGAGATTGCTGAGGGTGTTGGGATAGGTCTTGTGGAAGCTCCTCGGGGCGCACTTGGTCATTTTGTTAAGATAAAGGATGAAAAATGTTTAAGCTATCAAATAATAACTCCAACTACTTGGAATTGTTCTCCAACGGATTCAAAGAAAGAGCATGGCGCTGTAGAGCAAGCGTTAATGGGAGTAAAGCTGAAAGATAAGAATAGTAGTATTGAATTAGCACATATTGTTAGAGGTTTTGATCCCTGTATTTCTTGTTCTATTCATGCTATTGGTAATGAGAAAAAACCGCTCTTTGTTTCTAGAGTTATGAATTAGTTGAGGTTTATTTTTTAATTAAGGTTATCACCGAAATATTTAAAATAATCTTTTTAGATAATAATGTATGAAGGTAAAAATAGTGTTTATTGGAAATCCTTTTGGAGGAGACGATGGAATTGGACCTCATTTGTACAATGAGTTAAAGGATTCTTCAGAACTCAGTGGGTTTGAATTATTAGAACTTGGTGTTATTGGGTTTGATTTAGTTTCTTATGTTGATGATGGAGATAAATTGATAATTATCGACGCTATTAAGTCTGATGAGAATATTGGAAAAGTTGAGATTTTGGAAGAAAGTGATATGATACCTAATTTTAAGGTTGTTTCTCAGCATGATTTTGGAGTTGAGCAAACGTTTGCTATCCTTAGACATTATAAGCCTGGGTTAGAAAGTTTTAACGTTGTTGGAGTTAATGTGAAAGATATTGATGCGTTTTCGGATGTATTGTCTGAAGAAATATTGGGAAAAATACAAGAGATTAAAAAAGATGTTGTTAGTAAAATATTAAATATTGCCGAGGATAAATAAGATGTGTTATGCCATACCTGCGAAGATTATTGAAATTACTGGTGATATGGCTCGCGTGGATTATGGTGGAGTTATGAAGGATGTTAATATTAATTTAGTTGATAATTTATGTGTTGGTGATTTTGTTTTGATTCATGCTGGGTTTGCGATAGAAAAATTAAACAAGAAAAGTGCATTGGAATCACTTGAAATTATAAAGAGAGAGCTTAAGAATTTGGAAGATGGAGAATAAAGAACTTATACAAAAATATTTAGATGAGATAGTGATTAGTGCGAAAGAGATTGGGAGAGATATTATTTTGATGGAAATTTGTGGGGGACATACAAATCTTATTATGAAATATGGTATTCGTGATATTTTGCCTAAGAATATTAGATTGATTTCTGGACCTGGATGCCCGGTTTGTGTTAGTTCGCAATATGATATTGATTGTATGATTGAGTTGGCATATCGCGGAATTCCGATTGCTACTTATGGAGATATGTTGCGTGTTCCTGGAAGTAAGTATAGTTTGGATGATGCGCGTGCAAAATATGGTAAAGTTTTTGAAGTTTATTCAGTCCAGGAAGTTTTGAAGTTAAAGGAAGAATATCCTGATATTGTTTTTTTTGGGATTGGTTTTGAGACGACTGCTCCAATGACTGCATTTTTATTAAAGAATAACGTTTGTGTCTATTCAGTCCATAAAGTTGTTCCTCCGGCTATGCTAGCCCTTGCTGATGAGGATTTGAAGGTGGATGGGTTTATTGACCCAGGTCATGTTTCAACTATAATTGGTAGAAAGGCTTATGATGTTGTTCCTGCTCCTCAAGTCATTGCGGGATTTACTCCTGAAAGAATTTTGAGAGCCATAAGTGTTTTATTGGAATTGATAAAAAATAATAAGGGTGTTGTAATTAATGGATATCCTGAGGCGGTTAGTGAAGAGGGAAATAAAAATGCACAGGATTTATTGGAGAAATATTTTTATATTGCGGATAGTAAATGGAGAGGGCTTGGCGAGCTTCCAAAATCTGGGTTAGAAGTGTTTGATGATGCATTAAATGCAAAGATAAAATATAAAGATATTTTGAAAGATGTTCCTGAGCCTGTAAAAACTGGATGTAGATGTGGTGAGGTTTTGAAGGGACTTATCGAGCCGTCACAATGTCCATTATATAAAAAAGTATGTACTCCTGAGTCTCCTGTTGGGGCCTGTATGGTTTCTGAAGAGGGGGGCTGTGCTATTGCGTTTAGGTATGGTAAAGAAAATGAATAAAGAAAATGTTGGGCTTTCTGCTGGGTCGGGCGGGAAGGAAATGAGTGAATTGATTAGTAGTTTTGGGTTTACTAATAGAGGTAATTGGGAAAATTGTGATAATGATTCTGCAACTTTGAATATGGAAGATGAGAAAAAATTAGTTTTTACAAGTGATTCTTTTGTTGTTGATCCGTTGTTTTTCCCAGGTGGGAATATTGGACATTTGGCATTCTGTGGGACGGTAAATGATTTGTCTGTTATGGGTGCGACTCCCTTGGGCTTGTCTTTAAGTTTAGTGATTGAAGAGGGATTCCCTCGAGAAGATTTGGAAAAAATTATTAGTTCGATAAAAAAATTATCTGAGGAATATGGGATTCCAATTGTTACTGGAGACACAAAGGTTATGCCTAAGGGTAAAATTGATAAAATTATTATTAATGTTTCTGGGGTCGGGGTTGTCAATGACAAGGATGTTTTAACAAAGGAAATTAATGTTGGAGACAAATTAATTATTTCAGGAGGGATTGGTGAACATGCTGTTTCGTTGTTGTCAAAACGATTTGATTATACTACGGATGTCGTTACTGATTCTAAGCCTTTGATTAGGGAACTAGAAGCAGTTAGGGATTTGGTAAAAGTTGCGAAGGATCCTACTCGTGGAGGTATTGCGGCTATTTTAAATGAGTTGTGCGAGAAGTGTAATATGGGAATGCTTCTTGATGAGGATTTGATTCCTGCGAAACAAGAAGTTGTAAAGGTTACAGAAATGCTTGGAATAAATTTATATGAACTTGCGTGCGAGGGTCGTTTCGTTTGTATTTCTTCAGTTAAGAATGCTCAGAATGTTGTTGATAAATTAAAAAAGTTTAATTCTGATGCGGCAATAATTGGAGAAATAACTTCAGGAAATCAAGTGATTGTTAAAACAATTTTGGGTAAAAGAATTTTGCCTGTTCCGACGGGACGACTTGTTCCGAGGATTTGTTGAAGATGCATGAGTCTGCAATTGTTGGAAATTTAATAACGACGATTTTAGAGGAAAGTGAAAAATTGAAAAGTGTCGACGAGGTAATATTGGAGCTTGGAGATTTAACAACTTACAAAAAGGAAGCTATTGAATTTTATTATGATTCTATGAAAAATCATTATCCAGTTTTGGCTAGTTCGGTTTTGATTATAAATGTTATTCCTGGAGAAGTTGAATGTTTGGATTGTAAAAAGACTAGTATCATCACTGAAAAATTTATGATTTTTTGTCCAGAATGTAATTCCAGCAACGTTAATATTATAAAGGGAAGGGATTTTGTAATAAAAGATATTAAGGAGAAACAAAATGTGTGAAGATTGTGGTTGCGAAGTTGAGAAAGAAAATCATTTAGAGGAAAAAAAAGTTGTTAATGTAAATAAATCTATTAATGAAATTAATGATCATTTGGCACATTGTATTTGGCATGCTTTGAAAGATAAGGAAATTTTTTGTATTAATTTGCTTGGGTCTCCTGGAGCTGGGAAGACAACTGTTATTGAGGGTTTGAGTAAATTTATTTCTCCCTCGGAGATTGCAGTTGTTCAAGGGGATTTGGAATCTGATATTGATAAGAAGCGACTAGAAGAAAGTGGGATTTATACATATCAAATTAATACACATTCGGGATGTCATTTGAATTCTGATATGGTGAATAAGGCTTTGATTAGTATGAATCTTGAAGGTAAAAAATATTTAATTATTGAAAATGTTGGAAATTTGGTTTGTCCTGCGGGAGTAAAAATTGGTCAGCATATGGATTGTGTTGTTAGTTCAACTACCGAGGGAAGTGATAAGCCTAAAAAATATCCTGTGATTTTTATAGACGCCAGTGTTGTGATAATTTCAAAATCGGATCTTATTGACGTTGTTGATTTTGATGAAGAGATGTACTTGAGGGATATAAAAAATATAAATCCTAAAGTTAGGATAGTTAAGACTTCTAAAAAAGATGCTAGTTCATTTAAAGAATTAGCACATGTTTTAGAGCATAAGAGAGAACATGTTTTGGGACATAGTCATAAACATTAATTTGGAGTAGCATTTTTTTGGTATTTGAAAGTTACTTTGCATTCTTGATTTTTAAGGAATTTAATATAAATAAAAGTGTTACGAATATTAAAATCGTGACAAAACATTTAATAAGTATTCTTCTTTTGATGGGCTATGACAATTGATAGTGTAAAAATGTTTGAGAGAATTGGTTTTGTGAAAAATGATATGAATGAAAGAATGGATCATTTAGAGATGATGAAAAATAAGAGTGAAATTATTATTGATGAAAAATACATTGAAGGACTTTATAGAATTGAGGAAAATGACTATCTTAATATTTTATTTCTTTTTGATAGAATAGATAGATATGAATTGAAATCTCAAAATTATGATGGAGAGGTAAGAGGTGTTTTCTCGTCGAGAAGCCCATTTAGACCAAGTCGTATTGGGACAACCACTGTAAAACTTTTGAGCAGAGATAAAAATAAGTTAATTGTTGAGGGATTGGACGCACTTAACGATACTCCTGTTTTGGATATAAAACCATTTGTCCCTGTTTTTGATGATTCTAAATTACAGGAAATTTCTTTGAATAGGGATAAAAATTCACCAAGAAAAAAGTTGACAGAATTAATAAAAAAAGGAGATAATGTTTCTTTGTTGTTGGAGTCGGGAAAATTACATGGTCACTTTTGTTTAGGTCTTGCTCTTGGAGTTATGGCGTCTAGTTATGCTATGAAAGAACTTGCGTTAACTAATAGTGGAATGGAGGAAGTTATAGTTATCACTGAAACTAATAATTGTATGAGTGATGGGGTGCAGTTTGTTACAGGATGTACATTTGGAAATAATGCCTTAATCTTTAAGGACTTGGGAAAAAGTGCTTTTACGTTGGCGAGAAGAAATGGAGAAGGACTTCGGGTGACCGTAAAAAATAACTTTAGAGATAAGCTGTCTAATAATAGTCAGGAATTTTTTGGTTTGTTTGAAAAAATTGTTAAAAACAGACAGGGAACAGATGAAGAAAAAATGAAATTTAAAATGCTTTCACAAAAAGCATCTTTTGATTTACTAGGGGTTCCTTTTGAAGATGTTTTTAATGTGAAAAGAGTAAATGTTGAAATACCTAAATTTGCACCGATTCATGATAGTATTATATGTGAAAAATGTTCGGAGAATACAATGTCGACGAGAACTAAGGGCAATTTGTGTTTAGAATGTTCTGGAAGTAAAATCATGGAATTGAATGGTAGCGGAATTGTTTCTTTAGAATAAATTTTATATTAGTTTTAGATGATATCTTATTATTCGAATAAGCTTACGACGTAGATATATTCTAACTTTTCGGTTCCTTTGTTTATCACGTTGTGTTTTTTATTTTCAGGCACAAAATATGTTTCACCCGCTTCAACTTTAAATTCATTGCCTTCGTTAACTAAAGTTGCAGTTCCTTTTAATATAATGATAACCTCTTCTCTTTTATCGGTGACATGTTCGCCCACTTCTTCTTCGGGTTTTAAAATTACTCTACCTGATTTTAGTACTTTACTTACAGGTGGTTTTATTATTGATGTGTAGTCCATTTTATTTATTATATTATTAGTTGAATGTTTATTTAAATGCTTTGGCACGTATTTAAGAAATCGTAACACTTTTATATATGTAAAATAATGTTTTATTATGAGGTTGAATTTTTATGGAGAATATTATTAGGAAAGGGATTGCTTTTGATCCTGACCAGTTGAAGAAATTTGATAAGTTAATTTCTAAAAAAGGTTATGCAAATAGGTCTGAGGCTATAAGGGATTTAATTAGAGTTGAGCTAATTAGCGACGAGGTAAAAAGTCCAGAGAAGAAAAGTAATGGAACTTTGACTGTTGTTTATAATCATCATGAACATCATGTGCAACATGAGTTAACTCATTTTCAACATCATCAAGGAGATTTGATTAAGAGTACTTTACATGTGCATATGGATAAAAATAATTGTATGGAAGTTATGATACTTTGTGGAAAGGTTAAAAATATTAAGAAATTTGCTGATAAAGTGATTGCCGCTAAGGGTGTTAAGTATGGAAAATTAGTTGTTGTTAATTAGGTCTGTTTTTTGTTTTGTTTAGTAGTATTTGGAAGTTGATTCGTATTTATTATTATAGATTATTTTTTGAAAATTACATATTTAATACAAGAGGCAGGAAGACAATTTTGCTCGTGGCACCTTCACGAATATATTGGTAAAAAGTTGGGGCATGCTAATTTTGGGGATTTGATGGATTTAAGGCAGGGGAAGGAAGACAAAAGACAGGGCGGCAAATTTATCCACGGATTAACACGGATTCTCACGGATTGGGGGGCAATGATTTTGAGAGTGGGTTTTTTCTTTTTTGAAATTTCTTTCCATGAGAAATTAGATTGTCAGAAGTGTGGTGAGGTCTCAAACGATCCCCAATTAGGGACGACCTTGCTAGCTCCCAGATCCTGTTGGCCCCGGGCGGGATCGGCACGTGAAGTGACGAATGAAATGAGGAGTGAACTGTATTGTATACTCGAATCGGAGATTCGATTAATGACGTGATTTATTTTTATTTTTTGGTTTGGTGATTTATTGATTAGAATTGATTTCTTTGTTGTTGATTAGATTTGCTAGGTAGGCTTGTCCGTAGCAAAGTCCTCCGTCTCCGCAGGGGATTTCTTTATTTATTAAGACGCCTTCTTCTATCATGTATGAAGTTATCATGTTGTTGTATGCGACTCCACCCGATAAGACTATAGGTTTTTTCTTTTCTTTTGCAATTTTTAATGTACCTTTTGCAATATACATTTGCGCCGTTGCTGCTAATCTCTTTTTGTCTTCGTTTAGATTTTTTATTAAGAATTTAAAAAGATGGGTTGTTGAAAGTATTTTTTTCTTTTCTTTTTCTATGAATACTGGTTCTAATTTAAAGGGGTTTGTTGCATAACTTTCTAATAGCATTGCGGGTCTTCCGTCGTAGGTTCGTTTTTCGCAAATCCCGAGTAGTGCTGCTGTTGCATCTAAAATTCTTCCCGCACTTGTTGTCGTCGAAATATTGAAATTTTGCTCTAATTGTTTTAGGTAAATTTTTGTCTCTTCTAGGTTGAATAAATTTAATTCATTTAGTTTTTCTTCATCTAAGAATTTTGATAAAATTCCAAAGAGCATTTTTTTTGGATAGATGGTGCTCGAGTCTCCACCTAATTGAGGTTGTTCTTCTAGGTGTCCAATTCTTTGAAAATTTATATGGTTTTTGACATCGAAAATTTCTCCTCCCCAAATATTTTTGTCTTCTCCATATCCGAGACCGTCAAGTGCGATTCCAATGTAGTCTTTCAAGTTGTGTTCTGCTGCTACGCTTGCGACGTGAGCTTTATGATGTTGTATTGGAATTAATTTTGAGTTATATTTTTCTTTTAATTCTTCTGCGAATTTTGTTGTGTTATATTCTGGATGTAAATCGCAGGTAATTATTTTTGGATTTAGTCTTGTCATTTCTAGGAGTTTGAAAACGGTGTCTTTTAGGAATTCGAATGTTGCTAGTTTTGATGTGTCTCCAATGTATTGAGATAGGAATGCATTTTTGTTTTTTGTTGTACATATGCAATTATTTATTTCAGAGCCGAGGGCTATTGTGTCTTTTGTGATTATTGGGAGGCCTATAGGAATAGGGGTAAATCCACGAGACCTTCTTAGGTAAAATGATTTTTCTTTGATAGTTTTTATTACGGAGTCATCACATCTGTTCACAATTTTTCTTTCATGTGTTAGGAAGTGCTTGGTTATTTTTTCTTTTGTCGCAACGGGTTCTCCTGGAATATTACAAGATGTCATAAGCAAAACTTCTTTTTCTTCTAGGAAATCAAAAATCAAATGATGAAGTGGTGTGTATGGTAGCATTGCTCCGATAGTATTCAGCTCAGATATTTCTTTGAAGTCATTGTTATTTTTCTTCTCTAATACCACGATTGGTCTTTTTGGGTCTTCTAATAATAATTTTTCTTTTTCTGAAATGTTTGCGAATTGTTTTATTATTTCTATGTTTTTCGCTATTATCGCGAAAGGTTTGTTTGGGCGATTTAAGAGTTTTCTTACTTTTTTTACTGTTTCGTTGTCGGCGAGCGAACAAACGTGAAATCCCCCGATTCCTTTTATTGAAACAATTTCTCCCATTTTTATTAGAGAGATGGTTTCTTTTATTGTTTCTAAGTCTGTTGATTTTGTTATATTTTTGCTATTACTGATTAGTTTTAATTTCGGTCCACAATTTTTGCATGCAATTGTTTGTGCATGGTATCTTCTGTTTAGTGGATCGGTGTACTCTTTTTTGCATTCTTCGCACATTTGGAATTCTTTCATGGAGGTTAGATGTCTGTCGTAGGGGTAATTTTCAATCATTGAAAATCTTGGTCCACAATTTGTACATGTGATAAAGTAATAATTATGTCTTCTATTTGTTTTGTCTCGTAGTTCTCTTAGGCAGTCTTCGCATGTGAAAATATCGGCTGGGAGTATGGTTTCTCCTTTAGATGTTGTGCTTTTTAAAATTGAAAAATCGTCATAAATTTTTGATTCTATTTTTTCGCATTTGGATTCGTAGATTTTTGCCAAAGGTGGCAAATCGTCTAATCTCTCTATAAAGTTCCTATCGTTAATTATAATTTCTACTCCACTTCCGATATTCTTAACAGAACCCGTAAGGCTGTTTTCTTTTGCTTTTCTGTAAATATAGGGTCTAAATCCGACACCTTGGACAATTCCTTTGACAAAAAATTTGTACATAGTCATAGTGTCTGTTAATATTTACTATATTTAACTATTTTTGTTTGGATAAGGAAGATTAATTTAATGTCTAGCATTTGCAATAAGGTTTATATATTCAATCGTCTAAATTCAATTATTAAAAGGAATAAAATGGTGGAATTAGACTCTTTTCAAAAGGATGCATTAAAGGAAATTGGAAGTATGGGTGCTGGAAAGGCTTCTGCTGCTTTGTCTGATTTGGTAAAAAGGAAGGTTTCATTAACAACTCCTGAGATTTCTTTGGCTAAAACATCTGAAATTGCTGGATTAATTGGTGGAAGTCAACAGTTGGTGGTAGGCAGTTATAGTGCATTGGAGGGGGATGTTTCTGGGCGTATTTTACTTGCTTCTCCGACAAAAAGTGCTATGTATTTAGTGGATTTGGAGGCTGGCAAAGAACTTGGAACAACGACAAATGTTGATGAGGCGGCTAGTGAGAAACTTAAAATAATAGGGGATACTGTTTCAAAGTGTTATTTGGAGTCTTTGACTGAATTTTTACAAATGAATGTAACGAGGTCTCCAGAAAGGATCGTTTCTACTTTTGGGGAATCTTTGGCAGATTTGATTCTTTTAGGGATTGAAGAAGAATATGCACTTTTTGTTAATACAAACTTTACTATTCCAGATACAGAGATTCAGGGAAAGTTTATTATGTTGATTGCTATAGATTCTATAGATAAGATGATTGAGGCAATAAAGAAGCAATTAGGTTAATAATATGGTTGATTTGAAGGAGAATATTGGAGAAGGGCAGATTGTAGTTCTTGTTATTCCAAATGAGAAATATACAAAAAAAATCGTAGATGTTGCTAGATTTTTTTCTGAAACTACAAATTCTTTGTGTTATGTAAGTTTGAACAAATTATATAATTCCCTAACTGTCGCTTTGACTAAAGAGGGAATAGATCACGATAATTTTTTATTTATGGATGGTATAACAAAATCTGCCAATCCTCAGGCAGAAGAGGCAGATAATTGCATGTATTTGAAATCTTCTTCAAATTTGACGGAACTTAGTATTTTACTCGATAGAGTTATGCAAAGTGGCAAATTTGACGGATTTTTATTTGACTCGCTTTCTACGATATTGATATATAATCAAGGCGAGGCTGTTTCTAAATTTACACATGATTTAATTAACAAGATAAGAGCTCATAATACTACTGCAGTTTTTACGGCATTAGAGGGTGATACTAAATCGGATTTATTGAAGGAGATTAGTATGTTTGTCGACGGGATTGTTCATTTAGACTAAGAATGTCGAGATTTGTTCTTATAATATTCTGAGTTGTGTGTTTAATGTGTGACACATGTTTATCATATTTGACTATTGTTTATGACAGTTATTAATGAAACACTTAGGTATATGTCACATAAGTGTGTGACACAACATTTATAAATATGTATTTCCTCTATAATAGATGATTGGGAGTGATGTATATCATTTTTATAGTCTGTAATCAGGTAATAAAATGAATGAGAATAACGATAAAAAACTAAATATTATTGCGGATCTTTTGAAGATTCACGGAGAGGGTTTAACGATTACAGACGTTATGCATAAGACGGGATTTGCTCGACATACTGTTCTTACTAGGTTGTTTTTTTTGATGGGAAGTGGGAATGTTTCTATGCGTCGTATAAATATGGCGAAGTTGCATTATTGGATTGGAGAGAAGGAAAAGGAAAGTGAAAATGTGAAAATGATATCTTTGGAGGAGAAACACATAAAGAAGGTTTTGGTTTCTCCGGTGGCAACTGGGACAAAGGAAGTGGTTTCTCATGTTAGTGATAAGGAAAAAGAATTAGAAAAAAGGGAGCGCGAATTAGAGTTGCGAGAACAGGAACTTGAGAAGAGTATTAAAGAGAAAGAATTAGAGAAAAAAGAGCGTGAGTTAGAACTTCGAGAAAAAGAGTTGGTGAATGCAGAAGAGACTAAGGAAAAAGTCGAGGAAAAAGTCGAAAAAGTCGAGGAAAAAGCTGAGAAGGAAGTCGAAAAAGTCGAGGAAAAAGTCGAAAAAGTTGTAGAGAAAATTGATAAAATTGAGGAAAAAGCTGAAAAGACAAAAGAAAAAGTCGAAAAAGTCGAAGAAAAAACAGAGGCAAAAACTGAAAAAGTCGAGGAAAAAGTCGAGGAACTTGCTAGTTCTGTTGAGAAGGTTAAATATGAAATTAAGGGGGCTCCTGTGGCTAAAAAGAAGGAAAAGCTTGATATGGTTGCCATTAAGAAATATATTCGTGGAAATGCACCGCTTAGTAGTATTCAGGGTGTTAAAGAGCCAATTGTCAAGAAATCAGTTGATAAGGAGTCGGAAAAGGCGCCTTTGGCTGCGGTAAAAAAGTCTGAGCCAGTTTCTGGAAAGCTTAATATGGAAAATGTTAAGGAAGAGCTGAGAACTCATGTTAAGACTGGGAAGTTGAATAAAAGTCAGGCTCAGGTTTTGGAACAACGTGCTCCTATTTCGCATGTTGTTGAAGGAACTGCTCATCCTGAGAAGAAAGATCGTAAAACAGCTGCTAAAAAGAAAAAGGAGTTTTTATTAACAGGAGTTCCAGGTTTTGATGGTTTATTTGAAGATACTAAGGGTATTCCAAAGGGGGCTGCTGTTTTAGTTGCTGGAGGAGCTGGAAGTGGGAAGACGTTGCTTTGTTTGCAAACTATGATTAATCGTGCTAATTTGGGAGAGAAATGTCTTTTTATGAGTTTTGAGGAAAGTGAGGAGCGTTTGATTGAACATATGGAAATGTTTGGTTGGAATCCTAAGGAGTTGATTGAGAAGGGAACGCTTTTACTTAAAAGGTTTAATCCTTATGAGATTACTCGGAGTGTTGATGCGTTATTGATGAAGGCGAAGGGTGAATTATTGATTGAAGTAGACCCGATTGTTTTCCCAGAGGGCTTTGAGCCAGATATTATTGTTGTTGATTCTTTGACTGCGATTGCTTCTGCGTTTACGGCTAAAGAAGACAGTTATAGAATTTATATTGAACAGTTATTTAGGTTCTTTGAGGAGCTTGGTTCTACTGCATTTTTGATTACTGAGACTAAGCAGATTCCGACGGTTTACAGTACTACAGGTGTTGAGGAGTTTTTAGCGGATGGGGTTATTGTTATTTATAATTTTAAGAGAGGAAATACTCGAGAAAATGCTTTGGAAGTTTTAAAAATGCGGGGAGTAAAACATCAAAAGAAGATTGTTGCCATGAGGATTAACGACAATGGTATCACTGTTTATCCCGACCAGGAGGTTTATGGTGGTATTGAAGACAAGTAGGCGAAATGGTGTTATTTTGGAAGATATAAAAGGAGGCTGTGTTTAATATAATATTATGAACGGGATAGTTGGGAGACTAGTTGCGTACGCATTGATTTTTGTTTTTGGATTTGGTCTAGTGCAGACTGACGTGGATGGGTGCAGGCAGAAAATAAAAGGAGGAAGGGTTTTGTGGCATTAGGGATAAATAGGTTGAGGGAGAAAAAGGGTTATACCTTTTTGTTGACTCGGATTTTTGCAGTGCTTGTGTTGTCGATTTTGTTTGTTTCGGCTGTGAATGAGTCGATTGAGTATGTTAATGAGAGTTTATCTATAAATTTGTCCCCTGATGTTTCAAATTTGATTATTGATAATGTTTGTGACGGAGAGTCTTTGATGAATATTTCTAGGGAAAATTATTCTGTTGATTTGGTGGACAGCTCTGGTGAGAAGTTGGAGTTTGAGATTAGAGTTGAGAAGAGTTCTAGTAGTAATTCTTTTTCGATTGCTTCTAGCAGTTTGCCCGTTGTTGAGATTATCTTGGAAGATTCTCCCGTTAAGGGATTGATTTTTGATAATTTGAATTTGGATGTTGGAGGTTCCCTAGGAATTGATGATGTTTCGGAGGATATTGAAGCTCCTGTTGGAAAATGGGCTGAGGTTTATGCTATTGATCCTGAGGATTTGGAGTTTGATTCGGCTGAGGTTAGTGTTGTTGCGACTGGGTCTAAGTTGTATAAGTGTAAGGATTGGGTTTTTGGTGAGGCTCGGTGTGCTGGAGATTGGGTGTTTTTTATGGATGTTGTTCCGGGGCAAGAATATACTTTTACTTTGACTCCAAACGATCCGGGTTTTGGTGAAATTGTTGCCATCGATGCTGTTCACTTGGGAGAGGATTATAGTTTTATTTCTAATATTTACGATGATGTTGCTGTTGTTGACGGTGTCTGGAGTGAGGCAGTTTATGAGGGTGAGGTTGTTAGGGTTGATTTTGAGGAGGATTTAGTAGATGGGAACGTGATTGATGTTGTTGTTCGTAGTAATTCGACTTTGGCCTATTTTGAGGTTTACGAGGCTGGGACTGATAATTTGGTTGGGCGATCTGGTGCAGTTAATGGAGTTGAGTTGGTTTATACTATGGTTTCGGGCTTGAGTGAACCGACGGACAGTTTTGATTTGAAGGTTGTGAAAGTTGTTTATGACGACGAGGATAATACTTCTAGTGTCGATATGAGCGCATATTCTTTTTTAGAATTTGATTTTATTCATGATGATTATATTACTTCTAGTCAGGCTGATGGGTTTTTTGTTTATGAGGAATTAAATATTCAGGCTCCGAGATATAGGACTTGGGATGAGAGTAATGCTTTTAGTGCTGAATTGATTGATGCTGGAACTGTTAGTGGGAATATACTTTGGACGGTTGTGAAGGGGAGTCATGAGAGGGATGAGATGATTGTTGGGACGCAGGATAATGCGAATGACGTTAATGTTCAGGTTTATGGTAGTAGTTGGGGTAATTTGTTGGAGGTTAGTTCGGATGTTGTTAATTCTGCTTATCGTGCTTTTGATATTGAATATGAGGGTGTTTCTGGAGATGCTTTGATTGTTTATGAAAATTCGAGTGCTGCGAATTCTGTCTTGACTTATCGTATTTGGAACGGGACGGGTTATTCTAGTGAACAGACTTTGACTACGCTTCTCTCTAATGCTGTTCATTGGGTTTCTTTAGTTTCTAAGACTGGGACGGATGATGTTATGCTTTTGGCGCATGATAGTGCGAGTAGTTTGTATGCTGTTCCTTGGAACGGGACGGCCTTTGATCTTACTCGGGATATTATTTTGTCTAGTGGAACTGTGTCTAGTACGAAGCAACATTTCGATTTTGCGTGGGAGGGTTCTAATGGGGATGGGTTGGTTAGTTATGGAGAGGGGAATAATTTAGCCTATAGAAACTATACTTATTCTAGTGGTTCTTGGGGTTCTGCTAGTACTATTGCGCTTGGTAATGGGCTTAATGGGGTTAGGATGTGTAGTGATGTAAATAGTGATTATATTGGAATGATTTGGGTTGACGCGGGGGCCGATGTTAATGCTAGTATGTGGAATGGTGCAACTATAATTGGAGGGTTAAGCCCAGATACAGGAGTTGAGATTAATGGGGTTAATAATGTGAATGTTGATTGTGCTTGGGAGACTAGTGGCGAGGTTGCTTTGTTTGGTTTTATTGACAGGAATCAGCTTTCTATGGATTATTTTACTTTTACGAAATCTGGAGAATCTTGGAGTACTACATCTTTGACTTCTACGGGCGTGCTTGCAAATTTTGCGACAGACGATACTGCGGGGCTGAGGTTTGTTGAAAATCCGGTGACTGACGAGATAATGGTGGTGGGGCAGGATATTGCTGAGGATGTTGATGTTGTTCGGTGGGATGGTTCTGCGTTTCAGACTATTTCGTCTTCTCCTGTTGAGTCTGCTACGGGAGTTTTGAATGGTGCTCAAGAGAGTGCCATGTTTGATTGGTATCGTTATGATCCTTCGCCTTTTGTGAAGGATTTGACTTTGGTTGATGGGACGGTGTATAATGCAACGGATAGTGTAAATATAACTTTTAATGTGACGGATAATATTGAGATCGATGATGTTTTTGTGGATGTGATTTTTCCAAATAGTACGATTGTGAGGTATGGCGTTAGTAATTCTAGTTCGGTTTATAATTTGACTTTTAGTGATAGTGATTTGATTGGGAATTATGTTGTTCGGGTGATTGCAAATGATACGAGTATTTATCAAAATGTAAATTCAAGTGAAACTGTGAGTTTTCTTGTGGCTGAGTGGAATAAGCCCAATGTTAGTTTAATTGTTCCTACTTTGAATAGTGAATATAATATTTCTGATAGTCTTGAGATTGCTGTTGATGTTACGGATGACAATTCCGTCGACTATGTTTTTGCTAATATTACTTATCCAAATTCTACCATTGTTTCCTTAGAACTTAGTTATTCTTTTGGGGATAAATATAATTCCTCTTTTGTTGTTCCTGCTCTTTTGGGTGATTACGATATAGTTTTTGTTGCCAATGATTCTAGTGGAAATATTAACTCTAGTGTGGAAAGTAATTTTAGTGTTTCAGACGTTGTCGCTCCTGTTGTTTTGGATTTGGGTTGTAATCCTTCGAGTTTGAATTTGAGCCAGAATGTTATTTGTAATATTTCGGTAACCGACGACGTTTCTATTGATATTGTTTTTGCTAATATTACTTATCCTAATTCCACTGTTGTTTTTATGGAAGTGAATAATGTAACTGATAATTATTATTTTTCTTTTAGTGGGACTTCTTTAACTGGGCAATATAATGTTAGTTGGTTTGCCAATGATTCAAGCGGGAACGTTGGAGTTAATTCTAGTTCGTTTATTGTTTCGGATGTTGTTGTTCCCGAGGTTTCTGGGATTGTTCCCACTTTAAATAGTGAATATAATATTTCTGATGTGATTGAGATTGCTGTTGATGTGATGGATGATTTGGAAGTGGATTATGTCTTTGCTAATTTAACTTTGCCTAATTTAACTTCGGTTATTTTGCCGTTGAGTTTTGCCTCTGGAGATAAATATAATTCTTCTTTTGTTGTCCCTGCTCTTTTGGGAAATTACGATATAGTTTTTATTGCCAATGATTCAAGCGGTAATATTAACTCTAGCGTGGAAAGTAATTTTAGTGTTAGTGATGTCGTCGCTCCTGTTGTTTTGGATTTGGAATGTAACCCTTCGAGTTTGAATTTGAGCCAGAATGTTATTTGTAATGTTTCGGCAACCGACGATGTTTCTATTGATACTGTTTTGGCTAATATAACTTACTCTAATGGAACTTCGGTTACCGTTGCTGTTTCGAATGTAACTGACAATTATTATTTTAGTTTTGCTTTGACTTCTTTAATTGGGCAATATAATGTTAGTTGGTTTGCTAATGATAGTTCTGGAAATGTTGGAGAGAATTCTAGTTATTTTATTGTTAGTGATGTTATTGTTCCTGTGGTTTCTAGTGTTTTGCCTACTTTGAATAGTGAATATAATATTTCTGATAGCTTTGAGATTGCTGTTGATGTGACGGATGATTTGGAAGTGGATTATGTTTTTGCTAATTTAACTTTGCCTAATTTAACTTCGGTTATTTTGCCGTTGAGTTTTGTCTCTGGGAATAAGTATAATTCTTCTTTTGTTGTCTCTGCTCTTTTGGGTGATTACGATATAGTTTTTGTTGCTAATGACTCTAGTGGGAATGTTAACTCTAGCGTGGAAAGTAATTTTAGTGTTAGCGATGTCGTCGCTCCGAGAGTGGATATATTGGACCCAAGTATTGGGAGTAATTTTTTGCAAAATGATGATGTTCTTTTGTCTGTTGATGTGATGGATGATATGAATGTTTCATATGTCTATATTAATATGACTTATCCTAATTTGACTGTGATCAATATTCCTTTAACTGATGATAATTTTGATGAGATATATAATATTACTTTTAATGACACCAATAAAACTGGGACCTATGATATTAGCGTGTTTGCTAATGATTCTTCGGGAAATATTAATGCGACTGAGGTTCGGAGTTTTAATATTCAGGAGTCTGATGCTCCTTTGGTTAGTCTGATTGGTCCAGCTAATAATGCTAGACTTAATTCGAATGATGTTACTTTGGTTTGTGATTCTACAGACGCGGGAGGTTTGGCCAATGTGACGCTTTACCATAATATTGGCCAGGCGTTTGGAGCTAATGAAACTCGAGATATTTCTGGGAGTTCTAATAGTAGCAACTTTACAATAAATGATGTTTCTGATGGAACTTATATTTGGAATTGTATAACTAGAGATACTTTTTCTAATGAAGCTTTTGGGATTGTAAATTTTACATTTACTGTTGATACGGTTCTTCCGGTTGTTAGTTCGGTTTCTCCATCGGTTGGAAGTGTTTATAATATTTCCAATGTTGTTGAAATTTCTGCTGACGTTACGGATGATGAATCTGTTGACGAAGTTTTTGCCAATATTACTTTTCCCAATTCTACTGTTGTTCAATTGAGCTTGACTTATTCTTCTGGAAATAAATATAATAATTCTTTTATTGCTTCAGTTTTGTTAGGTGTTTATGATGTTTTGATTATTGCTAATGATTCTTCGGGAAATATTAATGCGACTGAGGTTGGAGGATTTAATGTAACTGACGTTGTTGTTCCTATTGTTTTGGATTTGGAATGTAACCCTTCGAGTTTGAATTTGAGTCAGAATGTTATTTGCAATGTTTCGGTAACCGACGATGTTTCTATTGATACTGTTTTGGCTAACGTTACTTACTCTAATGGAACTTCGGTTACTGTTGCTGTTTCGAATGTAACTGATAATTATTATTTTAGTTTTGCTTTGACTTCTTTAACTGGGCAATATAATGTTAGTTGGTTTGCTAATGATAGTTCTGGAAATGTTGGAGCGAATTCTAGTTCGTTTGTCGTTAGCGATGTTGTAGTTCCTGTGGTTTCTAGCGTTTTGCCTACTTTAAATAGTGAATATAATATTTCTGATAGCTTTGAGATTGCTGTTGATGTTACGGATGATTTGGAAGTGGATTATGTTTTTGCTAATCTAACTTTGCCTAATTTAACTTCGGTTATTTTGCCGTTGAGTTTTGCCTCTGGAAATAAATATAATTCTTCTTTTGTTGTCCCTGCTCTTTTAGGTGATTACGATATAGTTTTTGTTGCTAATGATTCTAGTGGGAATATTAATTCTAGTGTGGAAAGTAATTTTAGTGTTTCAGACGTTGTTGCTCCTTTAATAGAATTTACTTTGCCGGTATCTAATTCAGTTTATAATATTTCCAATGTTGTTGAGATTGCTGTTGATGTTACGGATGATTTGGAAGTGGATTATGTTTTTGCTAATCTAACTTTGCCTAATTTAACTTCGGTTATTTTGCCGTTGAGTTTTTCCTCCGGAGATAAATATAATTCTTCTTTTGTTGTCCCTGCTCTTTTAGGTGATTACGATATAGTTTTTGTTGCTAATGATTCTAGTGGGAATATTAATTCTAGTGTGGAAAGTAATTTTAGCGTTAGTGATGTCGTCGCTCCTGTTGTTTTGGATTTGGAATGTAACCCTTCGAGTTTGAATTTGAGTCAGAATGTTATTTGCAATGTTTCGGTAACCGACGATGTTTCTATTGATACTGTTTTGGCTAATGTTACTTACTCTAATGGAACTTCGGTTACTGTTGCTGTTTCGAATGTAACTGATAATTATTATTTTAGTTTTGCTTTGACTTCTTTAACTGGGCAATATAATGTTAGTTGGTTTGCTAATGATAGTTCTGGAAATGTTGGAGAGAATTCTAGTTATTTTATTGTTAGTGATGTTGTTGTTCCTGTGGTTTCTAGTGTTTTGCCTATAGATGG
>JAGLQO010000013.1 GCA_023136775.1 Candidatus Pacearchaeota archaeon
GACGAGGTAGGCATATAATTCCTAAATCTGTGAGCAAAAATTGTCTTCCTGTTCCCTGTATTAAATCCATTAAATCACCAAAATCCGCGAGCCAATTTGTCTTCAATATTTTTTCTTCCCCTTTGCCTTTCTCTTACTCAAATTACTTTTATCCTTAATCAAATTTCCCATCTTATCTCTTCGTTCTTCACTACTAACCTCATCAACACTACTAGATCTAAATTGCCCACCACGTTTGTAAACTCGATTCTTAGCCTTTCGTTTCAAGTCCCCTTTCGTCCGCCGCTTATCGCATCCACCAAAATCCATCATAACTTTACCACACTAAATTTATCACCAATCTTTTTTATCAAATATTTTCTTTCAAATTCATAATTAAATCCTAATGGAAAATTAACTCTAGTACTATCCTTAACTCTCATAAAATAATTTTTAGAAATTTTATTCCTTACAAAAATAAATTCACCCTCAATAAACTCAGACTTAATCCTCGGATAAATTCCATTTTCAATTAAACTAATATCCTTAGATCTTTCCATAATCTCAACACCATCAATTGATAAATTACTAAATAAAAATTCTTTCATATAATCATCGCCAAAAACTCCAGCAACAAAATTTCTACGAAAAGAATCATGAAACTCGTCACTTCCAAAATCTCCTACTGAAGATTCCAACGAATTAATAATCAAGACAACTTCCTTTCCTTCAAAAATTTCCAAAGCATCTCTCTCATTCAAAATATTCATAGGAGAAACTACAGAATTGTGAATACTATGCTGATTAACATAAAAAAGTCCAATAACTGCCCCCATCATAACTATCGCAATCGGAACCATCCATAAAGAAAATATCTGCCCTCTTTTATTTTTTATCATACTCAACCCCTAACAAAGCTTCATCCAAAGATAAATCCTCATCTACCCTAGACCTAGCATCAACCAATTTAATATAATTCTCCATATATCCCGCACCACTTTCTAGTCCCAACGAATCCTCTTTAAAAACAGATTCTCCCGTATCAAGTCCAATAACCGATCTAAGAAAAGATGCAGAGAATGTAAATATAAGTATTAAAATAGCAATAACGATTGTCGCTACAAATGTCGCTGTAAAATTCCCAGTTGTAGCCTTCTTATTATTCATCATGTTTTATAATAACCTCTACAAGCATATTCCTCTTTAAAATTTCTCCATCTTTCAAAACATTAACAGAAAATTCTCCATTAAAATAACCCGGTTCATATTTATCTATACTTTTCGTCTTAAGCTTACTCGTATAAATTTTCTTAACCCAAAGTAATTCCTCGTTTCCTGTAGCAATTTTATCTACGCTATTTTCACCATCAAAAATCTCTAATGAAACAAAAACCTTTTCATTTATTTGAGAATTAAATCCACAAAAAGCAAATATATCCTCCCTATCTTCCTCACTTAAAGAATCAATATCGAAAACTCCATCAGATATAACACAATCCATGACAGTCCTAGCTATAAGCATACTTTCACTATCTCTGGTATTAACAGTATAATCATAAAACATTCCAGAAACCCCAAGTATAACAAACGCAACAAACGTTACGAAAATAATTTGATACATCATAAGCATGGTTTCTCCCATAGCCTCTCCTTTTTTCTTCATCATGAAATAACCACCAAAAATTTACCTTTCTCGTCGATAACTTTTACATCATATCTAGAAAAATAAGAATGCCCCTCAAACGAACTAAGCCCATCTATAGAAATAAATATTTTTCCGCCCTCAATATTAACTTTATTAATAATACCATTAACATTTATTTTGGAAATCTCAAAACTCATTCCAGGAACACCTGCCTCAATAGCCATGGCAATTTGAGACTCAATTATATCCTGACGAACCCCTCTTCCATCAATCTTTTTTGCGGTAACTCCAAGGAACATTGTAAAAACAAGCACAACTAAAATTATCTGAACGAGAATACTCTTATCAACATCTCCTCTTTTATTTTTCATTTTATGCAGGAATAGACTCCCAATCGCTACAAACTCTAACACTATTTTGAGGAGTAATAAATTCAGCTAACAAGTTAAGCCCACCTGTATCTATCGGAGACAAAGACGATATCCAAACTTCACCAAACATATCCAAATCATCTTCTTGTAGAAAAAACATATATGGATCTATAGATCTTTCATCACTTGCAAAACCTTCTTTTATAGGCTCTGAATAAGCAAAAAACAAATCGCCTCGCTCTGGAAGAAAATATTTCGGGAATGAAAATGCAGTCTTATCTGTATAAACCTTACTCCAAGAAATATCCAAAATTTTATCAACACTAAATCCAGTATCATTCCACCCCTTAATATAATTAAATGCTGTAGGTCCTCTACTTGGATTTAAATAATCCCAAATAGAAACATCATAACCATCTAATTTATTATTCAATGCTCTCTTTAAATTAATTCTATTTTCCTCTTCAGAATAAAATTCTCTTACTTCGCTATCCATATGAATCCTAGAACAAACTATGCAGGGAGTCGCTTTGTCTTTGAGATAACCATTAATTCCTCCAACTCCCGGAAAAACCTTATACCCTCCTCGACCAACCATATACCAACAACTACTAATTGTTTCCCCAATTATTTTTTCAGCTTTCTCTTTATTTTTATAATCAATTGTAATAACTTGTGTTTTACATTTTAAATCAAGACCCCCCTTAGTACTTATCATAACTCCCAAATCTTTTTCAGGAAGAGAATTTCTCATTATCAACGACTCTCTACAAATTTCCCAATCAATATCCTCCGCAGTAAAATATGCATTAAACAACCAATAAAAAACTATTACCAAAACTATAAGACCAACTATCAACGACTTAATAATATCATAATCCATCCCTCTTTTATTATATAAACCCATATTAATTCATACCAAATTAACTTAATAAAACTAACTCTAAAAATAATTATTTTCTAATGGCGATTTATAGAAGCTCTTTCGAGCTTCAATTATTTAATGAAGTTCGTTTCACTCACGACGCCATAACTCAATCGCTTCGCTCCTATGCTACAAAAAATTTAACCTAACTTAAGAAAAATATTCCTAAATGCAAATGCCGCCGCCGCTAAAAGACCCAATATCATTATCCATTTCAAAACCTCATCTGTACCAGCAGCTACTTTATTCATCCTTAACGACCTTACTAATTTTATATTCTTCTTCTTCTCTTATTATATGAATTTTATCTCCAGTTGAAATCGCCCACTGCCCATAATCACCATCATAATTAACAGGTCTATCAAACGATGCACAATTTTCTTTCTTACAAGCATCCTCCTCACCATCCCAGAAACATACACAAATAGAATTTTTATTATTCATAGAAACAAACCTTCTATCTCCAATATTAAAAGTATACTTATCGCCAAAATAGATTAAAAAAACATCTCTCTCGCCTTTATCGTCCATACGTTGCCACATAATAAATTCGCCAATATTTCCCTCGTTCGCCTTAGCGACTTCTTTCTCAAATGTTTTAAAATAAGCATCACTAGATTCCTCTACATTCCCAGACCCAAGAGATGAAAAGATCGCTCCCTTAAACACCATTATTAAAATAATAAACACCGCAACTCCAATAATGAGTCCTATCATTTCATTAGTCTCAAGACTTCCTTTTTTTACTCTCCACATTTTTCCACCAAGTATTCATTTATCTCATTTATCTTCAAAAAATCTTCCCAATCTCCATCTTCCAAGCTAACCCAATCACCAACAATAGACCTTATACTCTTTTTCTCAACTTCTGGAGTATTATAATTTCCATAATACGACGGACTACTCGTAGCCGTAGTGCCCCCATATCCAAACTCATCAATAACTTCTGTTTCTTTTTTAGGACTTTCAAAACTTAAAACAAATTTACCATCTTCAAAAAATACTCCAAATCTCTCATTTTTATTAGTTTTATTAGTTTCAAAATAAATCACAACTCTTGATCTATCAACATCTTCAAAACTATCAACTTCAACATCAAACATCTCCCCTCTTAATTCTACTTGGATATCTTCAGAGTAATCTAAAAAATCCTCAAGCAACTCACTTTGATTTTTCACATTATCAGAAAATCCCTTCTCCATTCCCTTAAACCATTTTTCAAATCTGTCTTTAGCCACCTCCTCATTTCTAGAAATTATTCTATGATTACTTACAGGAGTATATTCTGCTATTTTTGTATCATTATACCAAAACATCTCAGCACCTTTATTATGTGCTTCGAAAATCTCCTCTAAAACTTTATCCTCAGTAATTTCATTAAATAATCCAATAAAATTATTTTTCCTCCATTCGCCTTTCCATTCGCCATTTATCTCATAATTTGCATAAGTATAGATTGTATTGATAAACCTGTCTTCAATCTCTATGTAAAACATAGCTTTATCCTGATTTATTGCAACATTAATATCACTTCTTCGAGAACCCAACCATCCAATAAATTGATCTTCAGAATATCTCTCCTCCCTATACTTCTCATTAAAATCTGAAATTGGAATATTAGATTTTCCATCTCCTACATAATTCCAATAGACACTATATCCAAGAACATAAGATTCAAGAACATAATCAAGAACATCCTCTTGACTCACTTCATAAGAAACATCATCATATTCAGAAGAATAAGTCCTTAACCAACTCTCACCATCCCAATCATAAACTGTTGTCCCTTTGTCAACCCCAACTGTAATTCTAAAATAAGCCGAAGAATCAAATTCTAATGGTTTAAAAAATTCCTCTTTAGATTTTTTACTCAAACTCTTATCATAAAAATCATTAACAATTTCCATCAATCTATCATATGCATCCTTATGTAATTCTGATATATCAACAGCATTCCCAAAAGCATCCATATTAACAAACTTCTCACTTCCAACTTTCAAAGCCGAATGTCCACCAGAAGTAAACATAAATTCCTCATACCCTAAAAGTTCATCAGGCTCATGAAGAATAAATACACATTTATCTCGACAAGCTTTACTCTCACCAATAACTCCATCGATTTCTCCAATAACTGGCCTAATATAACAACCAACATCTGTTGTAGCATTTCCCCCACCGAAACGACCAATGAGCAAAGCAACCCTATCTATTCCCCCTTCAAGATCCTCATATAAAGGACGAAGCCACCCAGAAGTATGTCCCCAAATCAATAAAACAACAAGTAATACTGTAGTCAACAAATAAACAAGTTTATTTATAGTCATCTCCATTTTATCCAAGCCTCATTCCACGACGCATAGAATCCAAAAGTTCTCCACCACGTCCCTTAAATAAATAAATAACGGATCCAATTACTACTACTAAAACTACAATAAAAACAATTATCTTTCCTATCTCCTCAATTTCCATTTTATACAATCGCAAAAAGAAAATACATATCCCCCTTCACAAATAATAGACACTAAATCAATTAATAAATATTCCGAAAATCTCTAACAGATATCACAAGAAACAGAAAGATTCCCTTCTTCATATAACTCCTTACATGAGCCTTCCGCATTTGGCTTCCCAGAATCCTTTCCGAACTTAAGAATTCTATTTTTCTCACAATAATCATAAACATTGTTAGAAGCACAAGCAACCTCGCAACCTCTTGCGATATTGTCAACATTAGAATCTCCACTAGCTAACGGATCGAGAACTCCTCTAAACGCATTCCACTGAGTACTAAAACCATAAATCAAAAAAACCAAAAGAGCAACACCAAGTGTAATCGCAATAATTGTCCCAATAGTCATCTCAGCACCCTTCTTATTCATATCATATTTAAAGCCTTTTTATTTATAAAACTTGTTATCAACATCTTTGACTTTGTAAAAAATCGTTGACAAATTTTTCGTAAGAAAAATTTAGATTCTAAACCACTTACCGACTTCGTCGCAGATGGTTTAATATAATTCCTTTAGAGAAACTAACGTTTCTCATATTTATTCGCTCACTCGGACATAGCCCTTTCCACTCCACTCCAATTCGTCTCATCGACTTGTCCATTCAATCACGAATTAACATTCACTCCAATAACAAACCTCCATGAGAAATCACCGGCGTTTTTTCCAAAGGAAAAATCGCTATGAGGGCCTGCCCCAACCAAATTAAATATAGTTACGTGAGGATATTTTTTATGGAAGAGTACTCCCAATTAAAAATAACAAAAGCTACCAAGCATGTTGGAGCGGAAATTATTTCCGCGATTGAACAGCCAAGTTGGCAGTCTGTGTATTTTTAGGACGGATGTCCGTTAAAAAAATGCCAGCTGCAAAATATGAGAATCGAAGATTCTCCAAATGAATTAAATCAAACCATCTGCGACGCTAGTCGGTAAGGGGTTTGGAATCCAAAATCCTGTGTGGATTTTCCCTGACGATTTTTTTCACCAGAAAAAAATGTCAATTAGCCATTCCCGCCAACGCCACTGAACCAATTAAAGACAATCCAATTATTGAAGCAGTCGCAACAATAACATAAAGAGTAATTGACTTCTTTAAATTCTTCCCAGTCTCTGCCGTAGTCTGCAAAGGATCTCGCCCAGCCTTAATCGTAACAAGAGTCGAAGTCAAAATAAAAGTAATCTCAACCAAATAAATTCCAATAATAATCTGCAACCAATACGGAGGAATCATCACAGCAACATCAAACATCTGAAGAAGACTTCCAACATTTCCCATCCCGCCAAGTCCACCCTCGCCACCACCTGCAAACATCGCCCCAAGATTACTAAGAATCCCTGTAATCATAGCCGCAAGTCCGATAATAATACCAGATAAAAGTGGCGCCAAAAATGTCATATTAGATTTCATATCCGAAATAATTTCAGCCAACAAATCATTCAACCTGTCATTAATCTTCTTAATATTTTTCACATAATCACTTATCGCAATCAAAGACCGAGCAGCAACCTGCAAACCCTTCTTAACCGACTCAACCAAAATTCTCATAGAAGTAGAAACAATCTGCGACGGATAAAAAATAACTGCCCCCCGTCTCGGATCAAAAAGTGCCCTCTCTAAACTCATGCCCAACTGCTGAATATTTTCATTAACAACCCTAAAAAATCCCTCAGTAGAAGTTCCCCTAGTTGATTCTAACGTTTTAGCAAATGCAATCTCCGCAGGAAGTCCGTCCCCAACCCTATTCCCCAATTGAAATAACGACGAAGTAAATTCTTTCTCAACTTCCTTATACTGATCTCGCGTAGCTATAATATCTTTTGTCCTTTCCCTTGACGCATATATGACAACCATCGCAATAGAAATTGGAATAAAAAGACTCAAAAGCAAAGCACCCGCCCCAAACGGACCAACAACCTTTCCAGCTTCCGTAGTTATAATTCCGAATACTCCTCCACTCCCCATAAAGCCCATCCCTATACTCGCCCAAGTATAATCTCGCGTAGTTCCAAGCAATGTCGGAATAGGAGTATATCTCCAAAGAAGAGGAATAATTCCAAGAATAAACAAAGGCAACGCCATTAATGCTCCCTTCTTATAAGCTGCATTACTTTTATACCGAGGATACAAAGGATTCTTTTCCAGTAAATCACTCTCTCCATATCCACCAGGTCTACCTGCCATAGCCTTATCGGTCAAATACATAACCATAAACGGAACCAGAATATTATACACCAAAAGAACCTGATACCATTTTATAGCCCCACCCATCATCGTCGACGCCAAAGGCATAATCGCCATAGATAACGTCGGAAGAATAACTCCCAACATATAAACATTAGTAAGTGGCGCCTTCACATCATGAGTATACTTAAGCATCTTATCATAAACACCATCTAAAATAACCTCTAAAGATTTCTCCAAAATTGTAACCCTCCTAGCCTCACTTGGCTCATATAAACTTGATTCAATCAAATGAAACGCCTCAACAAATTCTAAACTATAATCTTTCCAACCAAGCAAATAATTATCAAGACTTTCTTTTATCGTAGAATATTTTCCAACCTCAACATCCCAAAAAATCTTTCTAAAATCAGAAGACAAAGGTGGCTGCAAATGTTGACTAGCAAACGAAATCGCCTTTTCAAAATTACTAGTATGCTTCATATAAATCACAACATACAAAATAGCAGGAACCATCTGCGAACTAGCCTTAAGTCTCCACCTCATCGCTAAATTTTCCGGCATCTTATTTGCATAAAAAAACAAAAAAATTCCAAGCATAAAAATCAAAAATAAAAACATCAAAGAAAAAGCTCCAGTCAAAAGCCAAACAGCAGCCGTGAATAAAACTCCGCCAAAAAGAGTAATCAACATAAGCATTGTAGAAAAAACCATGACTTCTGACGGAGTAACATTCAAATGAGCAACTTCAATCGCCCTAGAAATTCTCTTCTCATCTTTTTCACCAACCTTCATGGTGAACGAATTTCCAAAAGTCTTACACCACCTCTCATAACGACTAAACTCAGGGAGCATAGAATCCTTAAATTTTTCATAACTCTGAGAAAAATCCTGACCATTCGCAACTGCACTATTATAATTACCCATCTGAGACTCAATCTTAGCCCCATACTTTTTCAAAACTTCGTCAGTCGTCGGTTTACGCTGATTATTATTACGCCCCATACTTCACACCTCTAAAATTAAACTTACTCATATAATCACCTAATTAAAACAGGAAAATTAATTATATAAAACTTACTTGAATGCTAGAGTCAACTTTCTAACTTCATATTAAAATCTTTCTTTTAATTCTTTTATTTTAGAATCAACTTCTTTAGCATTATTCTCATTAAATGAAGCATATTTTTCATAGTCAATTAAAGCTTTTTTATTTATTTTTAATTTTTCATAATTAGGCAAAAAACTATTTTTCTTCACAATTTTTTCATATGCAAAAGCACGGGCAAAATATACCCCATCTAAATTTGGGCCTATTTTTATAGCTTTACTGAAATCTAAAATAGATTCTTCATTCATTCCCAATTGAAGTAAAAGAAATCCTCTATTTTTATACGCTGATATATTTTCAGGATCTAAAATTAATGATTTATCAAGTATCTCACAAGCTTCTATATATTTTTCACTAGCATTTTCATCATCATTTTCAAGTTTAAATTTATATGCCTGATTCTGAAGACAAATTCCTATATTGCATGCAACAATAGAGGCCAAATCGTTATTCTTTAATCTTTCTCTCTTTGATATAAACCCATATCCATTTGGATCTGTGGTTTCTATTGATACATATTTCCCATTTATTTTTGCTTCAAGAGATATGTGTTCTTTAAAATGAATAGCTCTCGTTCGGATTCCTTTAGATTCTAATAAATAATTAATAACCTGTGGTAGTCCCACGCAATCTCCAATTTTATTCGCTTCACGAAGAATTCTTTCGCAACAATCATAAAAAGATTTTTGAGAAAAATCGTCTTCAAATCTTGGTTCCATATAAGTACTTATGAACGGAATTTCTAAACTCGAATGAACAAACTCTATTGCTTTTCTCGCGATATATTCTTCATTCATTACAATAGGCATAGGATTTTTATTTTCGTCATTAACTAAATATCCTTCAAATTTCTCACGAACCAAATGAGGAATTTTTAAATTCTCCCCTTCGTTAACTGGATCAATATAAATTAATTTTCGAGCAAGTTCATCGGCTTTATCATGATCATTATTTTTCATCTTAACTAGTCTTTTTTGATTTATTTTTTAAATATTTTATAGCATATTTAACTTCCTTTGCATTATCCTCACTAAATGAAGCATATTTTTTAAAGTCCGATAAGGCTTTACTATACCTACTAAAAGCCTTTAATCTAATTGCGCGAGTAAAATAGGCATCTTCGAATTCAGAATTTAGTTCTATTGTTTTTGAATAATCTAATATCGCATCTTCAAATCTTTTTAATCTAGAAAAATAACCTCCACGATTATGATAAGCAACTTCGTTGTTAGGACTTATCTTTATAGCTTTGGTACAAGCATCTATAGCTTTTACATAATTTCTTTCTTCACTATATGCACATGCCAAATTAGATAAAATTATTGAAGTCAAAGCCACATCATTTAATCTTTTCCTTTTGCTTTTATAGTTATAACCTCTTGGTAATGTCGTCTCCAAAAGTATAAACTCTTCATTATTACTGACTTCAAGACAAACATGATTTCCATAACTTACAGCCCTTGATGAAATTCCCTTAGCTTTTAATAAAAATTTATCAATCGAAGTAAAACCCAAACAATCTGCAACTTCTTTTTCTTTTGAAAGAATTCTTGTTAAGGAATCGTAAAAAGAATTTGGGGAAAAGTAATCTGCAACTTCTTTTTCTTTTGAAAGAAGTTTTTCTAAGGAATAAGAAAAAGGATCTGAAGAGGAACTATCTTCAGACGCGCCTTTCATATATGCGCTCTTAAAAGGAATTCCCACACCAGAATGAGTAAACTCTAATACCTTCTTTTCTATATACTCATTAGTCATTACAATAGGAATAAGATTACCATCTTTATCTGTGTTTAAATATTCTTCAAAATTTTTTAATACAATGTTTGCAGATTGTAAGCTCTTCCCTTTATTCTTAGGCTCTATGTCAATTAATTCTCGGGCGAGACTTCTGGCATTAATGATATCATAGATATTTCCTTTATTTCGCATAAAAATTCTAAATAAAAACAGTTTATTAAAAAATATGTACTCAAAAATATATCTTCAATCTCAATCAATCAATAACCAAAGCCCCACGGCAGAAATTGCAGATTTAGCAGGTGAGTTCGCAGTGTAAAATTTTGTGTAGCGTGCTAACACACGTAAACAAAATTTTACCAAGAAATCACCGCTAAAGCTGCAATTTCTTCGCTTCTTTTTCTAACCACCGCTTCCACCTTGGAAAAACAAATTCACTAGTTGGAAGTCCAACTTCCTCTGTTGCCTCATTACTAATCTGATGAAATGCATTGTTTGACTTAACCGTAAACTCAGCCTCTAGAATATCTTCATTTTTAATTCTGTCACTAAATTTAACAGTCTCTTCTTTAATCTTTTGACGAAGCAAAACATTATCCCAAACAGCATCCCAATTTCCAGCCCAACCCTTAACATTCGATGCAATACTTTTCATAATATCACTATCTCCATTCATCAAATCATCCGTCGGTTGTAATTCATCAGACTCCACATCATATTTCATCAAATCAACAAAACCGTTTTCTTTCTCAGGATCATGAGTCCAATGTTTCCGACATTCCGCAATCTGCAAAACCCTTCTCCAAGAATGAAGCCCATCAGCCGACTTAATCGGATTCGTAACCACAATTATATCTGTCGCCTTAAAACTCGTCGCTGGAACCTCTAAATCATTAACAACTCTATCGAAAACCCCATAAGGACTGGCTCCATGAATTGTCCCCGCAACAACATTTGCCAAAGCTCCAACCCTCATCGCCTCATACAAAGCCTTTGCCTCACCCGAACGAATTTCCCCAACAATCAAAGCCGAATCCCCCAAACGAAGAGAAGCTCGAATACCATCTTCCGCCGCAACCTCAGTAGACTCTCCACCAAGAGCTGATCGAACCTTCATAGACAAAATATCATAATCAAGTCGTCGCATAGCAGAAACTGGAAGCTCAAGCGTGTCTTCAATAGTGATAATACGATGACTTGGCATAATTTCCAACAACAAACTCCCAAGCAAAGACGTCTTACCAGATGAACGAGTCCCAGCAACAAGCATTGTCCGAGCTCCATCAATCATAAAACTAAGAAGTCCAGCACCAAGTCCATTAATGGCACGATTTTTTAAAAATAATGGTAAAGTCCACGGCTTATCTCGATGACGCCTCAAAGTATAAGCAAGTCCCCCAGAAGACAATGGCTTTTGAATAATCGCAACCCTAGCATGAATATTATTTAAAGTTAAACTTGTATCAAGAATAGGATTAGCCTCATCCAACGCCCGACCCGAAGACATTCTAAATTTCGCAGCCCAAGAATCGGCATCCTCTTGACTCGGAATTAAATTTGATGCACATTCTCCATAATCATTATGTTTCACAAAAATAGGAGAAAGTGAAACAGGAGCATTAACCATAATGTCTTGTAAATTTTCATCCTCCAATAAAACCTCCAAAATTCCAAACCCAATAGTATGACGAACCAAAATATTAGCAAGTTTCTTCATCTCCGAAAAACCAAGATTAATATTTTTACTTGCAGCCAAATCACTAAGCAAATCTTTAGCAACATTAAAAAAAACTTGACGAGTCCTTTCTGGATCATTAAACTCGTCGGACGTCGGACGATGTTCAATTAAAACATTACGAGCTAAATTAAGAAGCATATGCTGTTCTTCTTCTAATAAATACTCAGGAGGAGACAAGTGATAAACAAGCTTAGCCTTATTCGGTCTTTTAAAAATTGTAACAACACTCTCGTCACTCCCTCTAGCAATCGTATACTGTTTAATTATTTCAGCATCACCAGGCACTCTTGCAATCATTCGAGTAAAAGTAAAATTAGGCATAATGTCCGCCCTAAAAACCTCCAAATAAATATCCCTATCCCCAGAACGATAAATATCAAAAGAATCTTTAAGTTTTCTAACAAGTTCCAACTCATCAAAAAGATAAACAACTCTTTCTAAAATTCGAACGTAAGAACTAACCTCCATATGTAATGCGCCCGAAGAAGCAGTAGTGTTCAAAGCTGCCTTCTTAGAAAATAACATTCCCTTAAGCTCACGATAAGCACTAATTGGATCAACAGATAACAACTCATTAATAATTCTATTCAAGAAAGAATAAGCCTCAGGATAAGTATTTCCAAGGTGAGATAATTTTTCTGGCGTTACAATTTTTTCTTGCTTGATTAAAAAATCAAAAAGTGTGGCAACTTCTAGGAGTATTTTAACTTGGGGGAAATCATGAGAATAATTTCTCTGTTGAACAAAAACGACTCTGGAAATATTAGGATCCTCACGAAGATTATCAATTGTTCTTCCCATAACTTCAGCAGAATGAGTCAAAGACGGAACCGTGGCAGCACCAAGATAATTTGTATACATCACATTCTCCCCACTTTCACGCACAACCTCATAAGAATAAAGCGGCGTATCTGGTCTAAACATCATCTTTTATTTACCATCCTCTAATCTAACAATTAAAACAAAATCTAATATTAAAATATATGTGTAATAAAAATCCACATAAAATTTCAACCTTCTAAAAACAAAAAGCTCAACAAGCTAATTGCCTCACATCTATTAAATCCGCGAGCCATTCCTGTTTTCAATTAGCAAATACATATTATCTAAACAATTATAAAATAACATTACCTAAGAAATATATGGCTCAAGAACCTCCTCAAGAACAACCGCAACTATCCGATTTCAACACAAGACTTCGAGACATTGATGAAAGAAGCAGACTAATAAGAGAAAGAGTTTTGCTTCTTGGAAAAAATCTCATCTCATCTAGACAAGATGTCGATAACGAGCTAAAGGAAATAAGAAAGGAAAATCAAGAAATAAAAAAAGACTTGATAAAAATAAAAAAAGTAACGAACTCACTTTTAACCGAATTTAACAAATTTGTAAAAAGAGAAGAACTAACCGTTGTCGAAAGAATGTTAAAGGATTTCGAACCACTAGAATTCATGAGAAGAAAAGATGTCGAAGAATTAATTGAAGAAAAACTACATGCTAAGAAAGAAATAAAAACTAAGGAGCACTCTAAATAATATGACACGAAGATCCAAAAATAAATTATGGAGCAATCTATAGCATGACAACTCTTGACAAAATAATACAAATGCAACAACAAGGAATGCCAGATGCAACCATAATTTCTCAGCTACAAAACGAAGGAATATCGCCAGCAGAGATAAATGATTCTATAAATCAAGCTAAAATTAAAAATGCAGTTTCACCTCCAGACATCTCTGCGGCACCAGCAACCCCACAAGGAATGGCTCCTTCTATGACACAAGATCCAAATGCAATTCCAATTCCCAACGCCCCAGCAACTCCTAGTCCAGAAGTTTATCCACCCCAAGCTCCAATTCAATCAGCAATGCCCGCTCCTGGAATACCTGCAGGAGATCCATATGCCGCACAAGCCCCTCAAGCTCCAGTAGCTGACCCATACGCAGGACAAGCATATCCACCCCAAGACCAATATGCTCCACAAGATCCATATGCCGCACAAGCCCCTCAAGACAATTATTACCAACAAACCCCACAAGGATATTCAGACCAAGAATACTACGGAGGCGGAGGTGCTGCCAGCACTGAAACAATTTCCGAAATAGCAGAGCAAGTTACAACGGAAAAATTAAATGCATATAAAAAGAAAGTCGGAGACATTGCATCTTTCAAAAATACAATTCAAGATAAAGTAGCCGACATCGATGATAGATTGAAAAGAATTGAATCAACTATAGACAAACTTCAACAAGCAATCATCGGAAAAATTGGAGAATTCGGAGAATCAAACGCAATGATTCACAAAGATTTAGAAAACCTCCACGGAACAGTTGGGAAATTAATGAATCCATTAGTAGATACATATAATGAATTGAAAAAGAAGTAAACAATTCTAACGAAGAGCGAACGAATCGCACAACAATGTATTCTCCCGTCACCTGCTACCTCAGACCCGTTACCCCTTGACAAAGTCAAGCAGATACATATAATGAGTTAAAGAAAAAGTAATTCTAAGTTACATAACAAAAACCAGCAATTTTAATTTTAGACAGATTTAGTCAAGGCGGAAGGTTGCGTAGCGTACATTGTACGCAAGTGTTCTTCCAACGCAGAATAAATCGTATAAAATTAAAATTATTATTTTTTAAGTTGCCAGGCGACTACACCCGCTATTATTAATAAGAGTATCATACCAAACCAATCTGTTGACATCCAGGTTCTGACTAATGCCCAATTAATTGCAGTATTGAAAACATGTCCAGCAGATAAGACAAACAAAAGAATCATTATTCCAAATACTGCCCATCCAATCCACTTACTGTCCTTGAAAATACTCGGAGCATCACCTGGCAAAAAAGCCATTATTACAAATATAAAAAATAATACAACAACTCCAACACTAAACCATGCAGATGAAAATTGAATAAATTCTACCAACTTTGCTTGAACAATAAAAAAACTAGCTAAAACAAACGAAATCAATAGCATAACAAATTCATTGCCACCCAAAATTTCAGACTTCTTCAACAAAGCATAAACCACAACAAGCACTAATAAAAATGCAAAAATAGGAAGAAAATACCCAATCGTTGAAATTACTACAGCCATAATTGACTAAGAAAAATATTGTTTATATATTTATTGAATAGAAATTATTCAGAATTCTTTCCCTTAACAACCAAAACAACTGCCACAACTATTCCCACAATGACTATCGCCCAAATATATTCTACAAACCATCCACCAAAACCACTAGCTCCGCTCCAACTTCCCCATGAGCTAAGTGCCCAAATAATTACACCAGCCAAAATAGCCCATCCAAACCACACATGTTTTCCTTCTGGATTCCCAGCCGGTAAAAAAAATCCAATGAAAATCATAAATACTAATAATAAAGAAAGACCTATCCCAAACCTAGGAAATATTACTGCAAAAAATTCTGAAACAAAATCAAATTGTAAAGAAAGCAATGATACAGAAACTGCAATTATAGCAGTTATCCCTTTGTTGTTTACAAATTTATCCCCTTCTTTGCTAGCCAATAATTTTGTTTTTTCAAGAATAGCATATACAATAGCGAAAATTAATAAAAATGGCAAGACATATGAGAACACCCCCATCTGATTCCAAGTGTTCATAATATCTGTAATTGTCACAACCATAACTTATCAAGATAAATATTATTTATATATGTTTGGAAATTATTTATCACTGCCCTTTTTCTTCCCACCAACAATCGCAACGATAACAGCTCCAATAACCAACCCAACCATAATTATATTCATTAAAAGAGTACCTCCAGAATTTCCACTAAACGTTTCAACGATTTTACTACCGAGTCCAGTTACAAACAGCACAACTCCAAATGTAAATACTCCAGCCAATCCCCCAAACACTGGCTTCATCCATTTATGCTTTGATGCATCAGACAAATCTCCAGCAACAAATCCATATAAAATTAAAAATACTAAAATCACAGCAATACCAACTGCCATCCACGGCATAATACCAACAATAATACCTCGAGGACCAGGAAGTGCAATCAATAAAAGTCCAACAACAAATCCAACAATCGCATCAATCTGAGCCTTACCATCACCTAAGATTTTAGACTTTTGTAAAATAGCAAATGTCACGACGAACACCAGTAAGAACGGCAAAAGCATTTCGGTAAAAAATGGGTGTTCAAATATCATAGTTTAACAAATCAAATAGCTTATATAAATATTTTGAAACTAAAATCACACACTCTGCTTCCTCACCCACTCCAAATCCTCAAGCGCAGATTTAATTTTAGACGAGGGATTTCGCAGCGTTAAAGATTTTGCAGCGTACTGCAGTACGTAAAAAATTTTTAACCAAGAAATCACCGTATAAAATTAAATCAGCTCGTCTTCTAGGGGGAGCATGTCTTCTTCCACATCTTGTGGAATTGGAACTGCATTCCTATTAATAATTATAATGTCGCCCATTGCTTTGATAAATTGATGTGGTACTATTATCCCTCTAGCTCCACCAAGAACATTTACCATTCCTGATTCTCTTGAAACTACGATTCTCCAACCATCAATTTTATTATCAATTAGATTAACTTCTTCAATCGTTCCGAATAAATCTCCAGAATCTGTATAAACTCGCTTCCCTATCGTCTCACTTAATTTCTTTATTTTTAACATAATTCAACAACTCGAGCTTCATTTAAATAGATTTCTATGCTCCAGAAGATGTTGAAAAAATCATGTAACGACAATCAAAGGACATCACAAGAACTCTTTCCCCAGAAGGTAAACAATGAAGTCAAACACTCTAAGTTTATAAAAATATAGCAACTCCGTAGCAAGTTTTATAAAAAATATTGTACTATATCTATTATGGAAATTGGAAATAATAAAAAAGAAATAATAACTATAGCTCTAGCAGCAATCATTCTAGCAATAACTGTATCATTCAAGGACCTCTCAATTTTTTATAAAGCCCTATTAAGTTTCCTAATAATAATTACCGCAAATGTAATAATAAAAAAACTAATCGGATATCATTTTGAAATTAAAATTAATACAAAAATTTGGACATTGTATCAATTTGGATTCAAGAAAAAACAACACTTCAAAAAACCTATGCCAATGGCATGGCTTCCATTTGTAATGGCATTTTTTTCAAGAGGATATATTTTCTGGTTAGGAATATTAGAATTTGACGCTAACCCTCTTCCAGAAAGAGCTTCTAGAAGACACGGACTTTACAGATTTACTGAAATAACAGAAAGACACATGGGATGGATTGCATTCTGGGGAGTTGTGACAAATTTAATCATGGGAATCATTGGTTATATAATTGGATTTGAACTTTTCGCAAAACTTAATTTCCATTTTGCAATGTGGTCGATAATTCCAATAGCAAGATTTGACGGAACAAAAATATTTTTCGCCAATCGAATACTTTGGGTAATCATAACATCAATAGCCTCACTATTATTCTTCCTAAGTTTCGGAATCTAATCTAAACAAAATTTAATTCATAAGACCTCATACTCATCAACCTATTTTTAAATTAGTGAATTGTTTAATACAAATAACAAATAAAATTCCAAGGCCAAATGGCTCACGGATTTACACAGACTCTTCTTTCGAAAAGTTCACGGATCCAAGACGCTAGCTCGTATATTACTTTTGTTTATTAAGTTCTGCCTTGAATCCGTGAATGAGGAACTCATCCGTGTAAATCCGTGAGCAAAAATTGCCCCCTTCCCCTGTCTTGAATTGGCATGCCGGGGACTACCAAGGTCTGGGAGCTAGCAAGGTCGTCCCTAATTGGGGATCGTTTGAGACTAACCAAATTAAAATTTAAATAGTGAGAGTGTCGCAAGCTATTTGTTTTGAAAAATATTACTCAAAAAAAATTAATCTAAAGTTGGAATTTTTTTAACTTTCTTCCTAATTACTTTCTTTTTAGAAATCACCCTTTTCTTAATTATAACTTTTTTGTCAACACTATAAAAATTAACTTTATTCAAAAAGAAAATATAAAGAATCGGTAAAATCCCAAAAGTATTCAAAATAAAAAATGCAACAAACCAAGACAAATGTCCTTTCCGGGCTGCCTTCCAAGCAGCAATTCCTTTCCAAATAATCGTCCAAAATAAAACAGGATAAAACCAAATAGGAAGTGCAGAATAATCAATCACCATATATTTTAAAGTAATTTAAAATTTATAAATATATTGGGAAAATGAAAAAATAAGGAAAATACTATGCGAAATAATAACGAGATACTACATCAGGAATTAAATCTAAATTGTTACTAACTAAAAAGTTATTCAAATAAAATATAGTTCCCTCAGTCACTTCGTTCTTCCACTTACCTACCCAAAGCCCAACCCAGGGTCGACGCTCAAATAAATTATATTTTTATCCAGAAATTCCAATGAATTTATATATATTAAAGTCCTTCATAGGCTATAACTTACAGTTGTTCAGAGTGTAACGTAGAAATTCTGAAAAAAAAGATAATTATTCTAGTTTTTTTAATCAACTTGCTCATATGTTATTATAACCCATCCTCTATTCATTCCAAGATCTTCGAGGCTAGCAGCGTCAAGACCATCGAAATTAGCATTGTCAAAATATCCACCAGTTGTTCTTACTAAAGAAATATCTGTAGATGTACCAAACATTCGATCTGAACCAGTTGAACCAAAATCATAATAACCGAGACCAGCATCATTTATTATAATAGCACTAATTCCCCTTATTCTGGATAATATAATATCATGATTTACATTAATATACCTTGTAGTATCCATGTTCCAAGATCCAATTTCAACGGTTTTTGTTTTTAGCACAACATCATCTGTGGGTATTTCTTCAGCCATATCCACACAAGTCCAGTCAGCTCCACTCATTTGTAAAATCTGTCCGTCTGAACAGGGTTGAAGTTCTAAAAGGGAATGCCCAGGATTAGGAATTGTCCCTGCTATAGCATAAACTCCTACGCTAATTATCATTAAAGCTCCTATTACAATAAAAGTATAAAACCAACGATTTGTAAAATTTATTTTTATATTAATTAGTGTGGAAAATTTCCTTTTCATTATCAATATAATAAATAAGTATTATTTAAATATTTCTAAAACTTATAAATATATTGGGAATCGTTTAAGACCAACCAATTTAAATTTAATATCAGCGAGGCAAAGATTACACAAAAATGTCAATATTAATTTTATAAACTTGACTGAACATATATTAAAATGGAAAAAATAAAAGAACTAAAAATGGAGCCTCGAGAATACCAAGCTGCTATTTTTGAAACATGCAAAGAAAAAGATTGTTTGGTAGTTTTACCAACAGGAACTGGAAAAACATTAATTGCATTAATGATGGCAATTGATAGATTTAAATCCAATCCACTTCAAAAAATTTTAATCCTAGCGCCAACCCGTCCTTTAATCGAACAACATTTTGAATCTTTCAAAAAATCCTTACCAGAAAATTGGGCAGATATGCAATTATTCACAGGAAAAACACCCTCCAATAAACGAAAAGAAATCTGGGAAACAGCTGAATTTATTTTCTCAACACCTCAATGTATTACAAACGACCTAAACAAAATGCTCTACAAATTAAACGAAGTTTCACTTCTCGTAGTAGACGAATGTCACAGGTGCCTAAAAAATTATGCATACAACCATGTAGCCAGCAAATATAAACTCCAAGGAGAAAACAAAAGAGTCTTAGCCCTAACAGCTTCTCCAGGAAGTGACAGACAAACAATCCAAGACGTCTGCGACAACCTCGGAATCAAAGCCGTAGAAATCAGGACAAGGGATTCCTCAGACGTTGCACCTTATTTACAAGAATTAGAATTTGAAAAAATTGACGTTGATTTTCCCCCAGAATTTTTAGAAATCAAAATATTATTAGAAGAAATCTATGACAAAAAAATTGCAGAATTAAAACACAGAGGAGTTTTTTTCGGATACCCCTCAAAAACAATGCTACTAAAAACTCAAGGAAGATTAATGGGAGAATTAAAAAAAGGAAAAAAAGAATTAAACACAATGCTCGCAGTTTCAGCAACAGCTACTGCCCTAAAAATTTCTCATGCCCTAACACTTTTAGAAACCCAAACAATGTCCTCATTCATCGCATATATGAAAGATTTATTTGACCAAGCGGCTGCTGGAAAATCTCGTGGAGTTCAGCGATTAGTAAAAGCTCCAAGCTTCACAAAAGCTTACACTCTAGCAACAGCCCTTGGAAAAGAACATCCAAAAATACAAGTATTAAAAGAAATAATAGAAAAGCAATTCTCAATAGAACCAAATTCAAAAATAATTATATTCGCTCAATTCAGAGAAACCGTAAGAACAATCTCCGAAGAATTAAATAAAATCCCAGGAATATCCGCAGACAATTTTGTAGGTCAGGCAATCAAAGATCATGGAAAAGGAAAAACAACTGGATTAAAACAACGAGAGCAAAAAGCAATGATTGAAAAATTCAAGTCTGGAGAAATAAATATTTTAGTAGCAACTTCAATAGCCGAAGAAGGTCTAGATATTCCAGAAGTAAACGAAGTAATTTTCTACGAACCAATTCCCTCAGCCATTCGCTCAATCCAACGACGTGGACGAACCGCAAGACTCTCAAAAGGAAATTTAAAAATTCTAGTAACAAAAAATACACTGGATGAAACTTTCCACTACGTAGCAGAAAACAAAGAAAGAAGAATGATTAGAGCAATTGACAAAATCAAAAAAGACTTCGACTCTGGAGTAAGACGAGAATATCAAGAAACTTTATTGTAATTATTTAATAAATCTAATTTGAAAATTTAAATTCATAAAAAACTTTCCATTTTCCTTGTATATATTACCAAAATTATGGCGAGAAGTACTTGCTGTATCTAATTTTGTATTATTTAAAAGATAATCCCCGAATTGATCCCTATTGTAAACATGATAACATAGGACATCTCCATTTTCTTTCACTATTATATACCCACCAGTAGCATCAAACTGATCATCCCAAACCTTAGATAGGGTCATTCCTAATGCAACATTTATTAAAAAATTTTTAATTTTAATTTTATAAAATTTATGAGAATTATTTTGATTAAATTCGCAAGGATTATTATCTGTAATTTTCAAAATTAAATCCGATATTTTACTTATTCCAAATTCATAAAAATACCTAATCAATTCCGAAGCTATAATTGGAAACTGACTATCTATAACTTGTAAATTTAATTCAAAATTAGGCTCTCTCATCTTTCTGTATTTTAAAATTCCGCCATTGGATTTTATTTTTTCAATTTTTTCTTTAATAAATTGAAAACTATTTATATCTTCTATTTCTTTATCATCCAAAACTACCCCCTCTAATTCATAAATAAAATTCGTTGTCTTCCCTGCATTTAGTAAAGTTGATGGACTTCCAAGTCTAGACTTAATACTAAAACCAAGTTCTGGATTATAACCCGCTTGGGGATCATGCACTATCATTGATATATCTCTCTTCTTGCTAGATTTAGACTTTATTTTTGAAATTCTTATTTTCTTCAAAAAACCTTCAATACCCTCGATAGAAAAAGACCCTTTTGATTCTTTTATTTTTTCCAATAGAAACTCTGCTTTTTCTTTAAATTCTAAAACAGGAATCTCCTCCAACAATTCTCCATTAGAAGATTTAATTTTAATTATTGAATCATAATAGTATTCTTTATTTTCACAGGAATCTTCTCTAAGAATTTTTATAATATCATAATAAATATTATTTAATTTATTTAATTTTGAATCTGCCGCATAAAGTTTACCTTCGGATAACAATTTTAAAAATACCAATAATTCACTCCACTCTCCCCTATTTCCTTTATTCATTTTTATCAACCGATTTTAATGATTTAATTAATTCCTTAGCTGTTGCATATATTGCAGAAACTGCAACTGAATTCCCAAATTGCTTATACGCTTGAGCATCCGAAACTAAAATTTTAAATGAGTCAGGAAACCCTTGAAGTCTTGCCCATTCTCTAGGTGTCATTTTTCTAACACCTTTTCTATTTATGGGACCCTTGATATGAGTAGTAGGAATTAAATTTTTCTGCCTTTTATCTATTATTAAATTTCTTTCTTTTCCCATTCCTCCTACAAGGATTGCATTCGCCACTCCCTTCTTATCAATAATTTGAAACCCGAATCCATTTCCTTTTTTAGAATGCCTTTCTTTATGTCTTTTTAATGTGTTTAAATAAACATCGGATAAATAATATTTTGCTGGAACTGGGTCTTTTTCCATCACATCTTCAAATGAAATTGTTTTTTTGTTTTTTTTAGGATAACTAAAAGAATTAATACCTAAATCGTTTCTAAATCCCACAATAAAAATTCTTTCCCTATTTTGAGCTAAGCCAAAATCTTTTGCATTCATTATCTGAGGATCTGTAACATAATAGCCCAAATCGTTTCTCAGAACATTAAGAATAGTAGAAAGAGTCCTTCCTTTATCATGGTTCATTAGACCCTTGACATTCTCTAAAAAAATAGCTTTAGGTCTTTTTTCCTTTATTATTCTAGCCACTTCAAAAAACAAAGTTCCTCGAATATCTCCAAAACCTTTTCTTTTACCCGCTATAGAAAACGCCTGACAGGGAAACCCTCCGCACAAAATATCATGATCTGGGACATCTTTTTCATCTATTTTTGTAATATCACCTAATGGGATTTCTCCAAAATTTTCATTATATGTTTCTTGAGCAAATCTATCTATCTCTGAACTCATAACACATTTTCCACCAACTTTCTCAAATGCTAATCTAATTCCACCAATTCCAGAAAATAAATCAATGAAAGTAAACCCTCCTCCTTTCTTCATATAACTATATATTTTTTCAGTTTTTATAACTTGCTTATTCTAATGTTTATTTGTTGAATCTTCGATTCAATTATTTAATATCGTTCCTCCCTTTACGGCATCCGCCTATTATTCAACCAATCGCTCATTCATTCCACTGAAGTTCCATTCATTCACTCCAACGAGCTTACGAACTAATTGCCTTGATCCGTGAATACCGAAGGTATCTGTGAAAATCCGTGAGCAAAAAAATTGCCTTTCTATCCTCTCTCCCAAAATTATCTTTTCTTTATTATCGCTCTTTCTAATTTCGACGCTATAATTTTATGCGGAAAATATTCTTTCAAAATTTCCAAATTATTATCAACCATTTTATGCCGAAGTTTTTTACTAGCCAAAAATTTCAAAGTCTCACTCAAAACATCATCTTCAACTTCAAATTTATCTAAAGCCAAAAGAGAAAAATTAAACTTCTCGATATCCTTTTTGAAAACTGGATATTTGTAAACAACTGGAATCAACCCCGACGCTAAAACTTCCAATAAATTATTTCCAAATCCCTCAACCTCGCTAAAGTAAGTAGAAAAACCTCCAAGCCTAGCAAAAATTCGAGGATACTCATCAAACGACAATTTAGTTTTATCATAATAATCCTCAGCAAAAATCAAAAATACTCGTTTCCCAGTTTCCTTCGCTAATTTTTTATTCAACTTAATTAACTCTCTTTTATATTTAGCACCAGTAACATCCGCCTGCCCAGAAACCAAAAAATACAACGCTTTCTTTTTGGATTTTTCAAGTAACTCGTAACAATACTTCAAAGCAAAATCAATTCGCTTCCTCTCAACAATTCGAGTATGCTGCAAACAAAACAAAGTATCTTTCAACCTTAACCCCTCTCGTCCTAAAAACCCCTTAATATCAAAATCTCGAATAAACCGCTTAACTCGAGTTCCATTGTCCATCGCATCAATATCCCTAAACGAATTAATAAAAGTCCCAGTCGTATTATACGCGACATTATGATTCGACAAAATTTTCTTATAAAATCCCTTATACTTTTTATCAATCTCTAAAAAATATTTCTTAACACTTCTAAGTTGTAAATTATTAATAAAAATAATATACTCTACAAATCGACCAGGAACTCCTTCCAACAAATATTTCCTAACATCATTTGACGGCCGACTAAAATGCTCTCTCTCCAAATGAGAATCGTGCCACCATAAAATATACTTAGGAGTTTTTCTCCCTCTGGCAATAGCGTCCCTATAATATCTAGAAAGCGCAACTGAACTAATAAAATTCACAGGATGCGAAGAATTATGAACAATCAAAATATCTATTTTATTTTCTTTAACCCAATTTTCAATTCTAATCTTTGCCTTCAAAATCGAAGCCTCAATCCTTTCGCTCAAATGTCCACCATACCCACTCTCAAAATTACCAAGCATTTTTCTATTCACTTTATGCCTATCCCACAAAACCTCATCCTCAGTAATTCTTAATTCTTTCTTAGATGTCTTTCCAACAAGATAGAAAATATTTTCTTTTGGAACTTTCAAATTTTCCCTCATCACATTTTCAACCTGCTCCATAACAATAGAAACTCCATCTGAAAATCCAACCTGAGAATGCACAACTCCATACTTCAATTTAGGAATGTCCTTCTTAGAAATCTCCCTCAACTTTTTATTACCAACTCCCGTTTTTCGGCACATCTTTTCTTCAATGATAAAAACTTTAAAAGTTTATCCTAAGGTCCAACAAATAAATTATTATACTTGTATATCCTTAATAAATACATGAAAGAAATAGAAAATATTTTTTCAAAATCTCCAACAATAAAAGAAGTCCCTTGTCCAAATCCAAAAATCCCAATAGTCGTCGACACCCGAGAAAAACAATCATTAATAGCCGCAAATCTTCTAGAAAGAAAAGCAAATATCTCTTTTGAAAAATTAGATATTGGAGATTATTTAATTGAAGAAACATGTATTGAAAGAAAAACTTTTTCAGATTTCGTAAGCTCGATGTTAAACAAAAGACTTCATGAACAATTAATCAACCTAAAAAAATACAATAAATATTTCTTATTAATAGAAGGATTTTATTATAATTACAATAAATTTAATATTCACGAAAACGCAATCAGAGGGATGCTTCTTTCAATCGCAAACGATTTTCAAATCCCAATAGTTTACACAGAAAATGAAAAAGATACTTCAAAATTTTTAATAACCCTAGCAAAACGTTTTGAAAAACCAAAATCTTCTTCCTCAATAAGACACTCAAAAAACAATAAAACACTAGAAGAACAGAAACAATTTATCTTAGAAGGCTTCCCAGGAATCGGACCAGTAGCAGCCTCAACCCTTCTAACAGAATTCGGAACCCTAAAAAATATATTTAGAACATTGCCAGAAGAATTACACAAAATAAAATTAGACGAAAAACAAATTGGGAAATTCTTTAGCTTGCTTAATGATTAATCTTCGTATTTTACAAAATAAAAATACGCCAAGTCCGACCTAATTGCCAAGCATGCGAAACAAAATTTGGGCGATTGTTGTCCTCTGGACAGGAGCGTAAAGAAATTTTATTTCGCCTTATATTATTTAATTTAATTTCAATTTTTAATAAAAAATTGAAATTAAATTAAAACTAACTAAGGGGGTACACAGCGAAGGGGGATATCCCCCTTCGCTAAATAAAATTGGACGAAAAACAAATAGGAAAATTCTTTAGTTTACTTAATGATTAATCTTTCTTTTGAAATTCATAAATACCTTTAATTTCCTCATCAGATAAATCTCTATTATATACCATAACATCATCAAGTGAAGCCTCTATACAATTTGTTCCTCCAGCAGTACATCCTATCCTAATAGAATTACTAGTAGTATCTGCTACAAGGTTTACCGCTCTATCTTGAACCAACTCTCCATCAATATAAAATTTAATTGCCTTATCTCCATCATAAGTAAATACTGCATGATTCCATTCGTTAAGAACAAGCCCAGTTCCCGTAGTCTGATGGGCATCGTTGCACCAAAATGCCATAGAAAGTTGACTATTGTTTTTTATAGATAACATTGAACCATGGGCATCACATCCGCCCCCATATGCTACAACTCTATTATATGTAGCCGTAGAATAAGAAACAGGTTTGACCCAAGCCATCATCGTCCTGGGACTATTCCCCAAAGGAGCATTATTAAAAACATCTTTTTTTACATAATCTCCAACCCCGTCTAAAACCAAAACATCTCCATTAATATTCGCATTTCCAAATATTGCCAAATCATTACTCCCAACACTATCCATCACATCACCGTCAAATTTCCACCAACTAACCAAACCAGTCATAGGCATTTCATAAATATAATCTCGTCCAATTTCATAAACAATTCCAGAACTACTTATCCCACTCGACGGCAACTCAACATCCGAAGTAGCATCCCCTTCCTTTTCTCTATTCCCCACCGCAAAAATCGGAGCAACACTAACCGAATCTGGCTCACCAATTCCATTCATATCAAAATAATAAACCTTAGTATTCCCACTCGCAGGAGCAACAACCGAACTAGAATGACTATTTCCCTCGACGTTAAAAGTAATTTTTATCCTATTCATAACACCCTCATCAACATCTCGCTTAACCTGAACCATCGCAATTTCCTTAACAGAATCATAAGCAGTATAACCCTTATTTAAAACACTAACTCGTCCAGACAATGAAGAAAAATCCAAGCTATCTTGAATCATCGGAATAATCGCAACCCAAACAATTCCAACAGCAGCAACAGTAATCAAAATTATCATCACCGTCGCAATAATAGCACTAATCCCTCTTTTATTATACATAATAAAATTAAGAAAATATATTATATAAAAGTTGGGAATCAAATCGCCCGCTCAGTTTCTTCGCTCACTCCAAACCCTAGAGCAATTTTAATTTTAACCAAGAAATTACTGCATAAATTCAGAAATTATTTTGGCACAAATTTTTATTGTTCTCATATCAAACAATTTATCCTTCGAAGGAATAGCCTCGACAATATCCATAGCCTTCAAACTTTTAATCCTAAAAATCCTCTTCAACAAATAAAGCAATTCCTTAGAAGTCATTCCACCAACCTCTGGATAACTTACCGCAGGAGCAAACGCAGGGTCAATAACATCAATATCAACCGAAACATAAACATCCCGCCCATTAGCTTTCTCAGTAATATAGTCCGCCGCAGCCTCCATATCATTAATCTCCGAAAAAACCTTAACATTTTTTTCAATCAAAAATCTCTCTTCTTCTGGCTCAATTTTTCTAGCCCCAACCAAAATAACATTCTCTGGATTAAACCCATCCTCAATTATCGCTCGAAGAAATTCTTCATGAGTAGGCTCTTTCATTGGAGGCATACAGTCAGCATGAGCATCAAACACAATCAAAAAAGCATTTTTATAATTTTCCCGGAAAGCCTTAAATATTGGATAAGTTATCGAATGGTCTCCCCCAACAAAACAAACTTTCTCCTGATTAGATAAAACCCCTCTAGCCTTATCTAAAATTTGTTCTTCAGACTTCTCAATATCGCTATTATCAACTTCTAATATCTCAAAATCTCGCTTAAGTTCCTTACCAATAGCCTTACTCATATCTTCAGGACCCTTATGCCCAAGTGCATTAATACGCGGAACTCCAATAATTTTCATAACAATAAAAAATAAAACAAGATTTTAAGTTTATTCATTCTTTTGAAATTCATAAATAGATTTCACCTCATTTTCAGATAAAGCCCTGTTGTAAATCATAGCATCATCAATCATTCCGTCCATCTCGCCCCATGAGGCACCTATTTGATATTGACTATTCATATTAAGAACTCCGTTCACAACAGAAGACTTGCTAACTATTAATTCGCCATCTACGTAAATATACATCATAGATTCCGCCCTATCTAACACATATGCAATATGCTTCCATTCTTCTAAAGATACAATGTCAACAGGAGTACCAATAGAAAAAGAACTTGCGTCTCCATATCCTCTACCTCCGAAAACAATCCTCCCATCTGAATGAATACCTCCCACAACCCAAACACAAGAATCTGTAGTAGACCAAGCTGAACAATAATTACTTTGTTGTATAAATCTTATATAATCGCCACGAGATATAGAACTAAAACTTCTGGGATATACCCATAGTGAATAAGAATAGCTTTCTCCATCTGGACTCAAATCTTGACCTGGAGAATAATATACATAACTATTATCAACACCACTCAAGTCAATCCCACTCCTTTCATCTACAGAATTAAAATTTACTCCACCAGATGCCTCTACCAAATCATTACTCCCAACACTATCCGTAGCATCCCCGTCAAATTTCCACCAACTAACCAAACCAGTCATAGGCATTTCATAAATATAATCTCGTCCAATTTCATAAACAATTCCAGAACTGCTTATCCCACTCGACGGCAACTCAACATCCGAAGTAGCATCCCCTTCCCTTTCTCTATTCCCCACCGCAAAAATCGGAGCAACACTAACCGAATCTGGCTCACCAATTCCATTCATATCAAAATAATAAACCTTAGTATTTCCACTCGCAGGAGCAACAACCGAACTAGAATGACTATTTCCCTGAACATCAAAAGTAATTTTTATCCTATCCATAACTCCTTCATCAACATCTCGCTTAACCTGAACCATCGCAATTTCCTTAACAGAATCATAAGCAGTATAACCCTTATTCAAAACACTAACTCGTCCAGACAATGAGGAAAAATCCAAGCTATCTTGAATCATCGGAATAATCGCAACCCAAACAATTCCAACGGCAGCAACAGTAATCAAAATTATCATCACCGTCGCAATGATAGCACTAATCCCCCTTTTATTATACATAATGGAATTAAGAAAATATATTATATAAAAGTTGGGAATCAATCGCTCGAAGCTCCGCTTCTCACTCCAAAAATCCATCCTCACTCCTAAAATCATAACCCCCCCGTCCGTGAATACCGAATGTATCCATGTAAATCCGTGAGCAAAATTACCTTCCTTCCCCTGTCTTAGATTCCAAACTAAACATTCTCAAAAAAATAAAAATCACAATATAAAATCAAAATTATTAAGGACCCAGGCTAAAAATAGAATATTCCTTTATCTTTGCCAACTCTCGAACCTCTTCTAAAGTTACAGCATTAATATTTTTCTCATAATCATAATAATCCTCAGCCTTCCCGGAAATTTCTTCCATCACTAAACTCACTGCCGTGTCATTAGAACCCTCCGACTCAACATTTCGATTTCCAATAACTTGAACTTTAGCAGTAGCTAATTCTTTATTAGTAACTTGCGACATCTTAGAAAATTCCTCCAAAGAAATATCAATAACCTGGGATTTTTTTTCAGGATCAGTCCCTGCCCAAATTATCATATATCCATATTTTTTACCTAAATCCAAATCAGTCTTAACTCCGTAAACAAGTCCCCGCTTTTCTCGAACCTCACTAAACAATTTAGAAGACATCCCCTGCCCAAGAATAGTAGAAAAAATTTCAGCAGCATATCTTTCTTTATCTGACGAACATGGAAAATGAAATCCAATTGCCAAATTAGTTTGATGGATACCTTCTCGCTGCTCTTGACTCTTAGCTATTTTTTTTACAACCTCGGGAATTTCTGCACCAACACTTCCTTGTTCAATATTCATGGATTCAGCAATCTTTACAACTTCATCAAACTCATTATTCCCAACAACACATAAAATAGAATTACTAGGAACATACATTCTCTTATGTTTTTCAAAAAGTATTTCTCTATTCATCCCTCGAACATTCTCTTGAGACCCAGCAATAAAATCACCAAACGGACTCTCATACAAATTACTCTTAATGTTCTCAATCGTATGCATATGTGGATTATCTCTATACATTTTAATCTCCTCGCAAATAACACTAGCTTCTTTCTTAACTTCTTCTTCTGGAAAAGTAGCATTAAAAAAAATATCAAAAATAACATCCATAGCTATATTCAAATGCTCAGACGGCAACTTAACATGATAAGCAGTAACCTCCTCATGAGTAAACGCATTCAAATCTCCGCCAACCTTTTCAACTTCATCAACAATTTCCTTAACAGTTCTTTTAGAAGTTCCCTTAAAACATAAATGCTCCATAAAATGAGCCATTCCCTTTTCTTCCTGACTTTCATACGCCGCCCCATATTTAGCCGCAAGCATAACTGTAGTAACTGGAACATCTCTCTTCTCAAACAAAACAGTCAACCCATTTTTCAAAACTTTTTTCTTAAATTCCATATTATCTTTTACACAATTGTCTTTTTAACCATTATGGAAATAAAATTATATATTCATAACTCAATGTTAACATTAGTCTATATATTAAATTTCCCCTTGTCTTAAATCCGTGAACACCGAAGGTGTCTGTGTAAATCCGTGAGCAAAATTGCCTTCCCTATTTCTTAACCTTAACAACCAAAATTCTTTCACCATCTTTCTTAAAATCCTTCTTGACAGAAAAATTCTCCTCAAGATAATCAACAATCCACTTTCGCTGAACAGTAAATTTCTTCCGACCACCGAGACTTTCCGTAGGCAAACTAACAACTATCCACTCACATTCTTTAGAAATTTCAGTTATAAATTTCTTAGAAAAATCCCTTTCCAAATTTTCCAAAGCATCCACAACCTGAAACAAAAACACACATCTATCTTTATTTTGCCGTTTCAAAACATCCACAATTTTTTCAAACTCAAATAAATCCATACATTCAGCCCTAGCTAAAAACATCTTTTCTTCAAAATACTTATTCATGCCGTCTACCAATTGACCAGCAGCCTCAATCCCTACATAATCAACACTTCCAAGTTCTTCTTTTATCTTACCATAAGAAAATCCATTCGCTCCACAACCAAGATCAATAACAGAATGAATCCCCTTTATATCTTTGGGGCCACCAGAGTCATCCCTTGGGGAAAAAATTTCCTTATAAAATTCTTCATAATTTCTCTTCTTGCTAGACATATGATTTTCAAGCATTTCTTTTTCATCCCCCTTAGCCTTCAAAACCTTATTTGTCAAAAAAACTCCAAAATATTTTCTAAGTAAAGCCCGAGCCCCCTTAACCTCTCCGCCACTTTTCTGAACAGCCCTTTGCACAATAGAATCAGGCAAACCACTAAGTTCTCTTTTTTTCTTAACCTCTTTTATCAAACTCATAGCTATACAATTCACTCAAAGTTTAAAACAATTTCGAAACTTATATCTTCTAAAACTTCCATAAGAAATAGTAGCGTCCGCAGATGCTACGATTTCTTATGGAATAAATAATCTACATTCCTAAAAATAAAATAACAAACACTCCCCAAAACGGAAATTTCTCCTTCGTTGATTCGTAGCTGGGCGCGTCAAATGACCACCAGAAAAAAATATCAACTGAACCATATTTTCAAAATACCACGAATCTTCTCTATCCTTTTTATCAACATCTCAACTTCCTTAATCTCTCGAGGAACTACTACCAAAAAACATTCCGCATAATCCTTATCAATCATTTTAATATTAGCTTCCTTTATAACAAAACCACCTCGAGAAACAGTATTTAAAATGTCTGATAAAATCCCAGACCTCTCATTCACTTTCAACTTAATTTTAATTGGACGATTAAATGTCTCCTTCCAATTTACATGTATCTGAGATTTTGTTGAATGATCAATTCTATTACAATTCTTTTTATGAACAAGAATTTTCCTATAAGATTTTATCACCCCTACAATCTCATCAAGTGGAAGTGGATTACAACATCTTGCCAAATTATATTTATGATTCGGAAACTCTTCACTTATCACTAAATCTTCAAAATCTAATTTTCGATCCTTAACAGTCGGAAATAATCTTACAACCTTTACATCCTCATATCTCTTAACACCTTTCTTAATATGAGATTTTGCCCTAGAAGTAACTACAAATTTTAACCAAGCTCTTCTCGGTCTTTGAAATTTATTCGTAACAATTTCGACAACATCTCCCGATGTCAATTCTTTTTTTAACGATGAGAAATTTCCGTTAATCCTCCCCCCAGTTGCCAAGTCCCCAACCTTACCATGAATCCTATATGCAAAATCCAGAATTGTAGAATTCTTAGGAAAATCAAAAACATCACCCTTCGGAGTATAACAATAAATTCTATCCTCAAATAAATTCAACTTCAAAGATTCTAAAAAATCTTTATCCTCTCCACCCTTCTGTAATTCAAAAATTTCTTTCAACCATGCAGTCTTTTTTTCAAAACCAATATCTGTCTTTAGTTTTTTATAAGACCAATGAGCAGCCACTCCTTCTTCCGCAACCTCATCCATCTCAACAGTTCTTATCTGAACCTCCAAAATCTTACTATCCAAAAGTTCCAAACAAGTATGAATTGATTGATAGCCATTTTCTTTTGGACAAGAAATATAATCTTTCAAAGTACCTGGAATAACTTTATAATTCTCATGCAAAACACCAAGACAATCATAACAACTCTTTTCATTTTCCACAATAATCCTAATCGCCAAATGATCCCTTTGCGTCTCCAGCGGCTTTTTCAAATCTTTCATCTTTTTATAAATACTATAAATCTGCTTTTGACGACCCTTAATTTTCACGGACTTGCCTTTCAAAAAATTCTCAAATTCTTTTATTATTTTTTCTAAATACAATTGCCTCTCCTCATAAGTTTCTTTCAAAAAATTCTCAATCTCTCTATACTTTCGAGGATTAATAACCCTAAAAGAAACCTGAATAATTTTCTGTTTTAATTTCTCAGCCCCAAGTCGACCAGCCAACGGAGCATAAAACTCCACAGCGTCTTCAGCCAATCTCTTCTGCTCTTTTTCCGCAAAAGATTCCATGGTCTCTAAATTAACAAGTTTAGAAGCAAGCCGAACGAAAACAACTCGAATATCATAAAGCGTTGTAAAAAATATTTGACGCATCAAATCCGCCGAAGCTGATTTTGACTTCTCTTTTATTTCTTTTAATTTTAATTGTTCAAAAACCAAATTAACAACTTCTCCATCAAAAAATTCCTTCAAATTTTCTTTAGAAATTTTATTTTCAAGACCATACAAAAATCCAGCAACAACAACGCTTCTTGACATCTTAGATTCAATCAAATATTTAGCAATTTTCAAATTATAAAAATAAACTGATTCCCCATTCAATCTTTTTTCAGAAAACAAATATTTCTTAGAAAAATCCAAAGCATGCTTAAAACTATTAATATCTTCCTTTGAATAATTTTTCTCCTTACATAATAACTCTAAATTTTCCATATTGATTAAAATTAAAAATAATTTCTCCTGTTATTTACAAGTTAATGAAATTTAAAATCATTTCCCTATTCCGAACTTCGGGATGAAAAAGCGTTCCATAAATTTGCTTCTCCTTATGCTTAACAGCTTGAGCAACTTTACCTTCAGAAAAAACCTCAAAATCATCATTGAATTTAACATAATTATTATGCAAATGATAAACCTCTAAATCTCCCTCAAGCTCCAAAAATTCCTTATCAAAGTTTTCATGAAAATATCCAATCTCCAAATTCTTCTTTAATCCACCACCAAAGACAAGTCCAATTAATTGAAACCCTGCACAAATACCAAGCAATGGTTTCTCAAAATTCTTTATCCAATTAAACTTTTCAACATCTTCCAAAAAAGAATTATCTTTCAAACTAGTACCACAAATAATTACCTTATCACATCCATCAAAATCCTCTTCAGTTAACTCCAAATAATACTTAGTAAAAAAATCCCCCTCCAAAATATCCTCAATAGGTTTTACAAATTCTAAATAATGAAGTTTTTCTTTACATAGATTAATAATTAAAATCATGAATTAAGACCTCCATCTTGAAAAGAACAAGCACGAAAGAATCGTGCAACAATGTATTCTTCCCGTAACCCCCGTCCTGTTAGCTCTCCGAAAGAGTGCCTGTTACCTCGCGGGATACGCGCGGGTTTTACAAATTCTAAATAATGAAGTTTTTCTTTACATAGATTAATAATTAAAATCATAACACTACCTCCTCAAGTTTTTCACGAATAACTTTAATTAATTTTTTATGGACTTCAGTTAATTCTCTTTTTTCCTCAACCACTTTCAAAATTTCTTCAGTTTCTTTTTTATATTTTTTAGCAAATTTAATATCCATCGTAATTAAATCACTAACATTATCAAGCCTATCTGCAAGCTTAATCACAAGTGCCCAATTTCCAAGAGCATTCTCACTTGAAAGTTTATGTGCCAAATATGCTGTTTTGCCCACTTTCGAACAAGAAAATTTATCCGTCGTCAACTCAACAACCAACAAAGCAACTAAGTAACCAAAATTCTCACTCAACTCATAAACTCCCGTATCTGTCTCCTCTAATGTATCATGCAAATAAGCAGCCGCAACTAAATCATCAATCTTATGACTTTTCTTAAATTTTGAAACAATATCAGCAACTCGTATAGGATGATTAACATAAGGACTTCCATCTTTTCTAGTCTGTCCTTTATGTTTTTTTATCGCAAACTCTTTCGCCCTAATTATCAAATCACTTTCCATTCTTTAAATTTAATTCCCTCCTCCAAGAATGCCCCTCTCCAAAATCTTCGAAACTCTTTACTTTCAATCCAGATTTAAACAAAGGACAATTTATTGTAAAACTTTCAAACTCTCCACCCTCACCAGCTGGATTAATCTTATATTTATTCCACAAAACTTCCATTTCTTCAATAAATTTTTTATCAATTTTTCGTCCTAAAAAATTTTCATCTAAAGGATAAGCCATAACTCCAACAACAATTATTTCAAACTTCTCATCAATTAAAGTTTGCAAAATATCAAATTGCCCTCGCTGCCAAAGCGGATTAAAACACTCAATATTTAATTTATTACAAATTTTTTGAACCCTAGTGGCCTGATAAACAGACTCAACAGCCCCCGTAACAACCCCTTCAATTTTATATTTCTTCATAGCTTCCAAAATAGCCCTCTCCAAGTCTTCCAACTCTTTTTCCTTTTCCCCTTCAGTCTCAACAACAATCAAAGGCAAATCCATTTTCTCTGCCTGCTCTTTAACTCTAGAAATCGAAGGCGTATGAAACATAAAACTTTCCTTATTTTTAGAATCAATTGTAATCAAACAAGAAATCTCATATCCATCTTTTTTAGCAAGCCAAGCTGCTAAGGCAGAATCCTTTCCCCCACTAAACAAAACTCCTAACTTCATAAAACAATAACACAATTTCGATTTAACAATCTTTTGACTAAAAATTAATTAAAAATATTTATCATAATCCTTACTGTTTTATTAGCTTAGGTTTTTTCCATCTAACATCCGGACCAGCAGCCAATTTATACAAAAAATAAATTACAATCAATAAAACCAAAAATCCAAACCCAAGTGCTAAATAAAATTCCTTCGTATACTTAGTAATAGCTATACCCTTATCCCTACTTCCATATACTACAGCATCTTCATTAGAAGCATCTTCCGAAACACCTTCTTCTGTTACAACCTCCTCCGAAGTTCCTTCATCAGTATTAATATCACCAAATCCAGCCTCTACAAAAGCACCCAAAAAAAGGAACAAAAACACGAATAACCCCATCAATACCTTTTTCATAGACTTCATAAACATTTTTTATTTAAAAAATGTTCCATAACAAAAACCTAAAAAATAAAAATTTTTAAAAAAAATTATCTTCCAATCTTTACTAAAAACATCAACACTCTAAAAATCCCTGCCTTGAATCCGTGGGTATCCGTGTAAATCCGTGGATAAAATTGCCTTCTTTTCCCTGCCTTGAATCCGTGGGTACCGAAGGTATCCGTGTAATCCGTGAGCTAAAAATTCGTCTTCCCTCCCCTCCTCAAATCCACTAACCTAAAAATCCACTAACAAAAATCAGCCAAAATCTTATTAAATTAACTTCAACTAATAATTTTATGGCATCTACTAATCAATCACCATTCTATCAAAGAGCAGAACAAGAATACCACGAAGCAACCACCGACGAAGAAAGAATCGCATGTTTAGAAATAATGATGAAAGAAGTTCCAAAACACAAATCTTCTGAAAATATGCGGAAAAATTTAACTAACCGTTATAAAAAATTAAAACAAAATGTTGTCAAGCAAAAAAAATCCGGAAGAGGAGGAGCTGCAGGAATTAAAAAAGCTGACATGCAAGTAGTCTTAACGGGATTCACAAATACAGGTAAATCAACGTTATTTTATACTCTAACAAATATGAACGCAAGAATTTCCGAGCACCAATTCACAACATTTAAACCACAACTCGGAACCTTCATGTTCGAAGACGCACAAATCCAAATAGTAGACATCCCATCTTTACCAAAACACGATAAATCCCTAATCAATTCCACAGATACTCTACTCTTAGTTATAGATAACATAAACCAAATAGAAAAAGCAGAAAAATATATTTACAGAACAAAAGCAAAAATAATTTTAGTTTTCAACAAAGAAGATATACTATCTATAAATGAAAAACGAAAAATTGAAGCAACTCTAAAATCAAAATACAAAAATTATGATTATATTTTCTTTTCAGCCTCCCCAACAAAAACAAAATTAAAAGAATTAACAAAAAAAATATTTGAAACTTTTCCAATAATTAGAATCTACACAAAAGAACCAAAAAAACCAGCGAGCAAAGACCCCATGATTCTAAAAACTGGATCAACATTCAAAGAAGCCACAGAGAAAATCCTAAAGGGAATGTCTAAAAAAATCAAACAAGCAAAAGTTTGGGGACCCTCAAGCAAATTTGGCGGACAAGTAATAGGACTAGACCATATCTTAAAAGATAAAGATATAATAGAATTTAGAACTAAATGAACTCCAAAAAAAAATATTTTATCCTAACACTTCTAGGAATTTTAACATTAATGCTCCTCGGAAATTTCAAAGAATCTCAAACAGGAACTATTCAAGAAATTAAAACCTCAGCAAAAAAAACAACGATTCTTTTACAAGAAAACGACATAGAACTAATCATCTTTAATTCAAATATCAACTTACAAAAAGGAAACATAATAAAATTCTATGGAAAACAAGACACCTACAAAAACAAAGAACAAATAATAATAGACAAAATATGGAAAACCAAATAAAACCACCTACAAAATCATTGCCTCCAATCAGTGAGAATCCGTGTTAATCCGTGGATAAATTTGTATTCTTGACTTGAATCCGTGAACGCGATAGCGTCCGTGTGAATCCGTGAGCCAAATTGTCTTCCTTCCCCTGTCTTGAATCCACATAATCAAAAAAATCCGTGGCTAAAATTGTATTCTTGCCTCACCTTTTAAAATATTGAAACTTCAAAAACAATTTAACCGTTTTCGTATAATACCATACCACCAAAGCTATCAAAGATGCAATAAACCCAATAAGAAAAGATAACAAAACCAAATTTAACACATTCTTAACTAAAGACAACAAAACATTTACCGACAATAAAACCCCAATCATCAAAGGAATTAACGCAGAAGAAATCACTGACGCCAACACAACACTAAGAGAAACTTTTTTCGTAACAATTTTGAAAAAGAAAAACATAAGCTCGAAAACAGCAGCAAATAAAACTAAAGTAATTAATTTATTAAAACCAGTAATTCCCAAATCTCCAAAACCAAATGTTAACAATGCAAAAACAAATGAAAACAAAATTGCAAACCCAGATTTTGAAACAATGCAAAATGAAACAGATAATAAAAGAACAAACAAAAACAACGAAACAATATAAGACATCTGAAAATCCAAAAAGGCAGAAGACAAAAAACTAAAAATAGCACAAATAGCCGAGGCTATCAAAACCAAAACAAAATCACGAATCTTAACTTTATTCTTCATCCTACACCTTCAACCCAATAGTTTTATTAGCATTCTTATTTTTAATCTTACTTTCTTGTCCTAAAACTTTCTCAAGTATTTTTATTTCATTTTGTATCTTAACCATATTTTCCTTATACCTTTTTTCCCGAAGTCTATAAGTTGCCGTTGTTATAGTCTTCGCATTAAAACAATTCTCCTGTGCTTGCTTAAGTAATTCCCTAGTAGAAACTAATTCAATCCTGAAATTAGATAACTTCTTCTCCTTAAGATACCTATTTACTTTTTTAGTTATTGGAACCGATATCCCCCCGAGGAATAAAAGCACCAAAAGAATCTGCCACCAATATCGAACAAGAAACCCTTGAGTTGCCTTAATAGCAGATTTAATTCTTTGGCTTTCCGCAGCTGCTTGAGTTAATTCTAAATTAGCATCACCAAGAATAAGTTCCGCATCATCATATCTCTCTCCCTCAAACGCAACCTTCGCCTCTTCAAAAATAACACGAGCATCATCAGTAATTACGCCATCTTTTTTATACTGTGCTTCTTTTTCTTCAAATAAAGAAATCTCGTCAAGAATTCTATAAGCCTGGTCCCTTCGCTGAACAATAACATAAGCAAGTTTCGCGGACTGAAAATAATCTTGAGTTTTTCTCTCGTAAGAAGGTGTTTCTTCTCCAATAACAATTAAATCCTCAAGATAAACTCCTTTAGGTCCATCTATTTCTAATTTAAACAACTCAGTCAAATCCGAAGGAGTCATTCCAATAAAGTATCTCTTGGCTTCCAATAAAGTATCTTTAACAAAAAAACTAGAGAATCCCTCGGCCTCCATCTCGCTCACAAGACCTTCTGCTTTCATCAACCCACCCAACGCCTCTCCATAATTAACTTCCCGAACCTCATCATAAGACTGCGCAACAACAAAACAAAAATTCATAACTAAAAACACAACTAAAACAGTCACCCCACATCCATTCTTTTTCGCATTCCAAATTCTATTCATTTTCGCATTGTCCTCTCTAAAAAAATTTTTACCTTATCACTCATATCATTCAAAAACTTAAGAAGCTTATATTTTTTTGTGTTTTTTTCTTTTCTATGTTTTTCTTCAAGTATAATTTTTTCTTCATCTAATTCCGATAGTCTTTCCTTCTCAAGATTATACAACCTCTTAAATTTCCTCTCCGTCAACTTCTCCTTATTAAAATAATCTTCTTGAGTTTTCACCATCATCTCATTTAACTCCCTCTTCTCCTTAACTAAATTCTTTATCTCTTGGTCAGTTCTCAAAATTCCAATACGCTTATTTCTAAGTTTAATCCTCAAATGTTTAAGATCATCCAATCTATTCTCATATTGAACTATAGCCTGCTTATATCTCTCTGGAGAAAAAGAACCCTTAGATAAATAACTAGTCTGCGATTCTTCCATTAAGGTATTTATAGATTTCTCCTCTTTATCCAACCCCTTAAGTCTTTGATTAATAATAAATATCGTACTATGCTTATAACTCAAAAAAAGAACAATCAACAAAATAATCATAGAAATTATAATCAACCACCAATAGTTCACAATAACCCAAAGCAAATCAAACTTTCCCTTCGTCTCCAAAATTAACGCCAACTGAGCATCCTTAGCCCTATCCATTGCAGCCTCGAAATCCTCTCTCTCAAAAGCTTTTATAGCCAAAATTAAATTATTTTCAGTTTCGCTAACATCAAGCCATCTCAATTTTGCCTTCTCAACTTCACCTTGAATTTCTTTAATTAATAAATCCGCCTCGAATGCAGTTTTTGCAAGTGCCAAAATACGGTCAGTAAATTCAAGCGTCAACTCATAATTCAAGTTCCCAAAAGCACTAGTTGCCTGTCTCAATAAATCCTCAATACTCCCTACAGGAAATCCAGCATCCCTCATCAATAAAAGACTCTTTTTAGCATCATCTAACCCTTTTATAGCCTCATCACTACTTTTCTCAATCAATCCAAAAATAAGTGTTCTATATTCCAAAAAAGGCTTAGACATAAATCCTGCAGCTTCACTATCCAAGGCAACAATGTCAGCACTAATTTCCAAAGTAATTTCATAATCTTGCTTCTCCAAATAAGGCGGAGCAAAAATCTCAAAAGTATAATTCCTACTTTCTAAGAAATACAATCTTGCTTCTTCAGCAGGTCCCAATTTATGAATCCAAATTTGTGCAATCCCATTAGTTATGTCCCATAAAGTTATAGCAGAATCATTCACCCCGTCGCCATCCAAATCAATATTCTTAGATTCCTTCAGATCCAAACTCATATTAATAGGATTTGAGGAAATAATAAAATATGCAGAATCTCCTCTAAGTTCCGACAACAAAACAGAATGTCCTCCCAGCTCTGTCAGATTAAACGGCAAACTTCCGCCCTGACCTGATAATCTTAAATTTCTACTTTCAACATAAACAAGTTTTTCAGGATCAAAGTCAAAAGATATCTTAACATATTGTGTCAAAAATCCCTGCATTTCTAAGTCCAAATTCTCAAAAACCGCATTCTCATAAAAATTGGTAATGGTAATTGGTAAAAACTCCGTAGTCCCTCTAACCAAAGAAAGCTTCTCAGTGGTATAAATCGTCTCGCTATCACTCTCAACCTTCTTTCCACTGGATACCTCAGTTGAAGTTGATGGTGGACTAGGAGTATCTCCTCCTCCAGAATCAGAATATTTAGAACTTGCCTGAACGCTCACAGTTACAGTATCGGCAAAAATCAATCCTAACTCTGTTAAATTCGCACCAGAAGCATTAATCGCAGTTGTACTAACAGTTACCACATAATCTCCAACAGGAGTATCTGTAGGAATCGTCACCTCTATATTATTCTCCGAACTATCCTCTGGGAAAAATTCTCCTTCAAAAGTTATGCTCTCAGACCCAAAAGTAACAACCCAATCCTCTGGTAAATCATAAAAGAACATAGTATCGTATGCGTCACCCTCTCCGATGTTTTCCAACTCTGCATTAAACTGCACCCCCGTAGCCCCTTGAATTACGACCAAACTTCCAGTACTTGGATTTAAAAATCTATTAACAAGAACGGGTTGATTCGGCGCAACAACAATAGATCCAGTAATTATTTTTGAAGAAGGCTCTGCATCTAACGTAGAACTACTAATATTTAATGTAACAACTTTTACTCCCGCCTGAGTTGCAGTATCATTTATAGACAAAACCTTGACCGCACCAGGGGATAAATTAAAATTTTCACTTTCATTATAAATAGTCTCATTAGAATCACTAGTTATATCAAAATCTAATGCAAAATCTCCAGCATTATTAATAACAAAATCTTCAAAAGTTATATCCTCTAACAAACTTACACTTATAGGATCAAAAGACACAGGAGGCTCAGTTATCCAAGTATGATCGAATTCTATAGTTCTATTAATAACACCGCTAAAATCAGAATTGCCCACAGAATCATTTGCAAACAATCTTAAATTATAAATTCCGGGAACAGTCGTATTTAAAATACTAACATAAAAACCTGAAGAATCATTAAACACCATACTAATGTTTGTATAATCAGTTGTATTCGTTAATTTATACTGGAAAATAACTGCCTCCAAAGAAGTATCATCTTCAGTTACATTAGCATTCACAGTTATATTTACACCCGGATCTAATCCATCAATCGAATTAGGATCCGTCGCTAAACTAATAAAATCAGGAGCAATATTATCTATCGTAAAAACTCTTGTCTCGCTTAAATCTGAATTTCCTGAAGCATCCAAACAATTAATCGTCCAATTATATGTTCCATGAGGAAACTCACCAACATCAAATACAGTAGGAACATTATTAACAACCATAGAATTGGTTTGATTCAATAAAGAATTTATCAAAACAGAACAATCAAGAGTAGAATCATAATTATCAATCACAGTAAAATTAAGGTAGATACTTGAATTCATTACATTAGACAAATTAAAATTATTAATTGGAAGAATTAAAGTAACATCAGGATTTATTACATCGCCAACACCAAATAAACTTTCATTTGTTTCACTGTTTCCACTTGTGTCATTTGCAAACCAACCAACATCATATTGTCCTGTCATAACAGTATCTGAAAAAGTAAAATAATAATTATCAGTTATATTGTTCACCCCAGCAAGAACAGCAGTTCCATTTGGATAGGTTATATTCGCTAAAACAGTACTTATTCCAATATCATCGCTCACACTAACATTACAAATAACACCCTGGCTTAAATTTGAATTTTCAGGACTACACCCCAAGTTCAACAAAACAGGAAGAGCAATATCATTGACATTAAAATTATTAACTTCGGTTGAATTTAAATTTCCGCTTGTGTCGTTCGCAATAATTACCACATCATAAGACCCAGGCAAAGCTGGAGCGATGAATGAATTATTATATTTATCTCCGACGGTGTTGGTTAGGGTTAGTTGGATAACGGTTGAGTTTGGGTAGGTTATATTAGCTAAAACAATATTTACATTAAAGTCGTCAATTACGTCAGTAGAAATTTCAATAATATCTGAAATGTTGTAATCGCTATTCGCTATTGGAGAAATTGAAGTTACATCGGGGTTCACTACATCATTGACATTAAAATTATTAACTTCGGTTGAATTTAAATTTCCGCTTGTGTCGTTCGCAATAATTACCACATCATAAGACCCAGGCAAAGCTGGAGCGATGAATGAATTATTATATTTATCTCCGACGGTGTTGGTTAGGGTTAGTTGGATAACGGTTGAGTTTGGGTAGGTTATATTAGCTAAAACAACGTTTACATTAAAGTCGTCAATTACGTCAGTAGAAATTTCAATAATATCTGAAATGTTGTAATCGCTATTCGCTATTGGAGAAATTGAAGTTACATCGGGGTTCACTACATCATTGACATTAAATAAACTTTCATTTGTTTCACTGTTCCCACTCGTATCATTAGCAAACCAACTAACATTATATTGCCCAGTTAAAGAAGTTTCACTAAAAGAAAAATAATAATTGTCAGTTACATTCGAAACAGCAACGGTAACCGAAGTTCCATTCGAATAAGTTACATCCGCCAAAACAGTACCAATACCAATATCATCAACAACCGTAACATTACAAACAACACTCTGACTTAAATTTAAATTTTCAGGACTACATCCAAGATTCAACAAGACAGGAGAAACAATATCCTCGACGCTAAAATTATTAACTTCGCTATCATTAATATTCCCACTAGAATCCCTAGCAATAATCTTTATCTCATAGGACCCAGGTAATGCTGGGGCGACAAAAGAATTATTATATTTGTTTCCAACAGTATTGGTTAAAGTTAGTTGGATAACAGTTGAGTTTGGGTAGGTTATATTTGCTAAAACAGTACTAATTAAATTACTATCAGTCACATCAGCTGCAACCTCAATAGTATTTGAAACATTATAAATTTCATTTTGTATTGGAAATAGCGCGGCAACATCAGGATTCACAGTATCAACATTAAATGTAAAATTAGAAACCGCAAATATTTCATTACTAGAAATATCTTCAACCAAACAATTCCAAATATAATTTCCATCCACAATATTATTTATTATAAAATTACTTTCGTTTGAAACCCCAGAAACATTTTGGGTTTCATTAATTCCAAAAGGCTGACCAATATTATGGTAAAAAGATATACTGCTCAAACCCGTATCATCCGTCGAATTACAAGTAAAAGTTATATCATTTAATTTTAAATTGGCATTATTTACAGGAGATATTAAATTGACCAAAGGCGAGTTACTCTCCTGAATACTAAAGCTTCTAACCTCACTATCATTTAAATTATCACTTGTATCATTTGCAAATATCTCAATCTGATAAATTCCAGTCTCATTAACATTGCTAAAAGTAACATTATAAATTCCATCAAAATTACTATCTGTTAACTGAAGTCTAACAACAGTTAAATTTGGAAGAGTAAAATTAGCATAAACATATGAAACATTTATTTCATCACTCACATTAACAGTTAAACTAATATTTGCTAATTGTAAAAAATTACTTCCAATAGTTGGAGTCAATATTTCCACATCAGGGTTCATTATATCATTAACATTGAAATTACTAACCTCGGTTGAATTTAAATTCCCGCTTGTGTCGTTTGCAATTATTACCACATCATAAGATCCGAGTAAGGCTGGGGCAATAAAAGAATTATTATATTTATCTCCGACAGAATTGGTTAGGGTTAATTGGATAACAGTTGAGTTTGGGTAGGTTATATTGGCTAAAACAAAATCAACTTCTAAGTCATCGGTCACGTCAGTAGAAATTTCAATAATATCTGAAATGTTGTAATCGCTATTCGCTGTTGGGAAAACTGAAGTAACATCAGGGTTCATTATATCATTGACATTAAAATTACTAATCTCGGTTGAATTTAAATTTCCACTTGTGTCGTTTGCAATTATTACTATATCATAAGATCCGAGTAAGGCTGGGGCAATAAAAGAATTATTATATTTATCTCCGACAGAATTGGTTAGGGTTAATTGGATAACAGTTGAGTTTGGGTAGGTTATATTGGCTAAAACAAAATCAACTTCTAAGTCATCGGTCACGTCAGTAGAAATTTCAATAATATCTGAAATGTTGTAATCGCTATTCGCTGTTGGATTAATTGAAGTTACATCAGGGTTCATTACATCATTGACATTGAAATTACTCTCACTCGTCTTAATATTCTCACCAGTATCATTTGCAAACCAACTAACATTATACTGTCCCGTCATAACAGTATTTGAAAAAGTAAAATAATAATTACTATCTATATTATTCACTCCCATCAAGACAACTGTTCCATTAGGGTAAGTTACATTAGCCAAAACCAAACTAATGCCAATATCATCAACAACCGTAACATTACAAACAACACTCTGACTTAAATTTAAATTACTAGGAACACATCCCAGATTTGTCAAAGTCAACGCAACATCCTCGACGCTAAAATTATTTATTTCACTTGAGTTTACATTCCCACTAGAGTCATTTGCAATAATTTTTACCTCATAAGACCCAGACAAAGCTGGGGCGACAAAAGAATTATTATATTTATTATCAATAGAATTACTTAAGGTTAATTGAACAACAGTTGAGTTTGGGTAGGTTATATTGGCTAAAACAAAATCAACCCCTAAGTCATCAGTCACATTAGCAGAAATCTCAATATTATCTGTTACATTGTAGGCATCGTCCTCAATCGGAAGTACCCCAATTACAACTGGATTCAAAATATCCGAAACACTAAAATTGCTCACCTCTGTATCATTCAAATTCCCACTCGTGTCATTCGCAATAATTACTATATCATAAGATCCAAGTAAAGCTGGGGAAGTGAATGAATTATTATATTTATCTCCAACAGCGTTGGTTAAAATTAGTTGGATAACAGTTGAGTTTGGGTAGGTTATATTGGCTAAAACATCATCAATTAAATTATCATCAATTACGTCCGCTGCAATTTCAATAGTTTCACCAATACCAAAATCACTATTCAAAACAGGAACAACCGAAGTAACATTGGGACTAGTATACTCAGCTATAACAAAACTCACCACCTCACTTGAATTTACATTTTGATAAAGACTCGTATCATTAACAACAATCCTGATAACATAATTACCATACATAATTGTATCCGTAAAAATTAAATTATAAACTGAAGTCACATTAGTCATACCATACCCAATAGTTGTTCCATTAGGATAAGTTACATTAGCAAATACACTATCAAGCTCAATATTGTCAGTTATATTTACCGTAACATTCACCGTATCTGAAATGTTATACATTTCTCCATCTACCAAAACAAGATCTTCAACAAGAGGTGTTGGGTCATAACGATACCAATCAAACATTGCATTTTCCTGTTTTCCATTTAAAACAGTAGTTGTTCCCTCAATAGGAGATGTAGCAATAGTTTGGAAAGAAGAACCATCCCATCTAATAAGACTTACATCCTCAAGTAAATCCATCGCAACAACCATTATTTCATCCGTCGTCGGATGTTGAGAAAATCTAAGGCTTTTTATATCATCGCTTCCGAACACTGTAGTAATTGAAGTAAAGGTTAAATCCGCAGTGCTCCAAACATTCGGTTTTGTAAAATTAAAATAATCCATAGAAAGTGCATTTCTATCAACAAAACCAAATAACGCCCTAGTCCCTTCATTGTTCCATGTACAATCAACATTAGCATTATTCGCCCCATTCAATTCAACAGAAGCATCCTCTACAGGTTCTCCTGCAAGAATAGTACTCCCATCCCACATCCTTGCTTGCACATCTGATCCAGAATCTATCCAAATTATACCAATATAATCTGAATTTTTATCACTACACATCCTAACTGCACCAATTCCACCATCCCCAACATCTACAGTATTTTCTGCGCCCCAACTCCCCGTCGAATGAGTATAAGTTCTATAAGCCCAATTGCTTAAACTACCATAAGATACAATACCATCATTACTTAACTCCTCCCAAGCAAACGTAAAATGCTCCTTAATATTTGAAATCATTCCAGTAAATAAAACATCTTTCGTACTATCAAAAGCTGTCCCATTCCAAGGTATCACATACAAACTACTTAAACTGTCATGCGCCAAAAGCATAATATCATTTGTCCCAGTTTTAGAAACCAACGAAACCCAATGAACAGTATTAGAAAAAGGAGTTGTTAATATCTGCTCACTAGAATAACCAGTTCCATTCCAAAGTCGATAAGCCAAATTAGAATCAGCAACGCTAGAACTCTCATAAACAATCAAAGCATTTCCAGAAATTCCCTCATATTCAATATCAAAAGCCCTATATGCTGAATTGGGAACACCCGTACTAACTTCCAACAAATTACCCCAACTCCCATCATAAATCTGAACATTAACATCATTGGCATTATCTAACATCCCAACAATTACTTCATCTCTCTCATGACTCGCCTTCGTTACCGTCCAAATAATATTTGCTCCAACAGAATTTGCATCAACCAGCTCAGCACTAAAAACATTACTTTCATTCCAAGTCCTATACCTTGGAGTCTGAACATTTAATTCCTCATAAGCAATAAAACCATCAGCCTGAGTAAAAGTGATATAATCATCATGGATATAATCAAACTCCAAAAAAGAATTAACATCAGGGTCAGCACTCGAAGAATTATCAGGGTCATCATAATGAACTTTTCTAATCTTAAAATCAAACACACTAGTAGGCTCCGTTAAATTATCCACAATTATATACAAAAGATCCTCCCTATTAGAAATTCCAGATTTTCCAACATGTTGTCCTGTCTCAGTTTCATAAATATCAAAATAAGCCAAAGTATCATTACTCCGAACATAAACATCAATAACTCTTCCATTGGTCAAATTAGATTCAAACCAAACCCTAACAGACTCTCCCGCATAAATAGCTTCACTCCAAACACCGTCGGTAACCGAAACGTCATCAAAAATATTAGAAATCTCAACTCCATTCTCGTCCAAATGAATAGCATCAATTGCAATAATTTCAACAAGGTCATAAACCTGAACTGACAAATGCGGAACAACCCACTCGATATAATCAGCATAATTATCCCCATCAAAATCGTAAGGAATAAAGTCAACTTCCACACGAATCCCTTTAGCTTTATTTTTCCCATCCATCATCTCCATAACTTCAGCATCAATATCCTCATCTTCTTCCGACTCACCTCCTACCTGTTGCCCGTCACCCCCGATATCAGCGTACCAATACAACTTAAATTCAATCTCATCCATTTTCATATCCATATCTTCCACCACGCTGTACGCCAAAATATCACTATAATTCAATTCACTCGGAGCCGAAACAATAATCCTCTTACCATTCAATACCGAAGTCTCATTCGCAACAGGCGCTTCAGTATAATATTCAACCGCAACCCTTTCCTCCTGTTCGACGATATCCGCAACTTCTATAATCACAGCGTCGTCAGTTACAATAATATTCTCCGAAATATCTTCCTCTAATATAACCTGTCCCGTAATCGTAAAGCTCGTCAACCAATCCCAAAACCTAGTCAAAATACCTCCCCCTTCTCTAATATCCAAAGCAACATTCCCAGTTAAAACATTTTTTTTAACAATATCTTTTCTATCACTTTTCTCAACAATTTTATCATATTTCTTTATATCCTCGACGGCGGCAGTAATTTCCTCATCAATTAAAATAGAAATATCCTCCGCCCCCTTCGGCAACTTAACGTCTACCTTTTTATCACTAACATTAACTATCTTAATCCATTTCACCGGACGACCAATTACCGCCCTATATTGTAAAGTAGAAACACTAGATTCATCAACCACAGTCGAAGAAACATCTAAAACAGACTCCTCAGCTTCTTGAGAAATGTTCTCTACTTCATCAACATGACTTTGATTAGTTAAATTATTCTGAAGAGTTTCTTCTGTAACGTTAAAAAGTTCAGTTTCATTTAATGTTTCAGTCACATTTTCAATAGACAAATTTTCAAAAACATCAGAAGAAACATTCTCAAGACTTTCATTCGTATAATTTAACGTTTCATTTGCTGCCGAAACCAGCAAAATAGACGCGAAAAAAATACTTGCAATTATCGTCAGAAATGAAAAAATAAATTTTTTATTAACATTAATTGTCTTCAATGCCACCATACCTCCTGATTCGGACAAAACAAACATCCCTAGAGATATCCATACTAACAGCAAGAACTTCCCTTATGCAAAATAGCAAAACAAGCCAAACTAAACAAACCTTTCTCATAGATAAAGACACCAAATAAAACTCAAATACTTCTACGCGAACATATTCCAGCTCTTTTTTATTCAAACTCACCCCAAAATCCCCGTCTTAGATTCCAAAAAATTAGAATGCCCCAAAAGCTTGCCCGGGGCCAGCAGGGTCATGTCGTTTGAGACCAACCAATCATAGTTAAAATCAGTGATGGTGTCAACAAACAAAAAACTCCATGAGAAATTGTGGCGTTTTTTCCGAAGGAAAAATTGCTATAATTTCTCATGGAAGAAAATTCCAAAAACAAAAACCCACTTCCAAAATCATTGCCCCAATCCGTGACATCCTCCCCACCCTAAAGGATTGCCCTACGGGCAACTTTTTGCTACGCAAAAAGTGGGGCTTCCCGGACTGGCATTAACTAACCGTCTGTCTCGAATCCATCAAATCCGCGAAATCCGCGAGCAAAATTGCCTTCCTGCCTTTTGTATTTATCTTAAATATATTTCCGTAACTAAAAAACTAATCGCATTCCTATACACATTGAAATATGTAGCTTCCTGCTCCAAAGAAGTGAGCAATTTGCCTTCCTGCCCTGCCTTAAATATTCAATCACTCGAACAAGTTCTCATTCCAAAAATCATCGCACAATCTTCAACCCAACAGCCTTAGCCCCATTCACTTCCTCAACAGCCTTACTTATACCCAAAATCTTCTCAAGAATCTTAATCTTATTCTCAATAGTAACCATATTATCTTTATACCTCTTCTCCCTAATTCGATAAGTCTCCAGCGTAATAGTCTTGGCATTAAAACAATTCTCCTGCGCCCTCTTCAAAAGATCCTTAGTAGTAGAAAGTTTAACCTTCAGTCCACCCAACTGTCTTTCCTTAAGCTTCTTAGATATTCTCTTATAAGCAGGTATGGCAATCGCAATCAAACCCGCCAAAACCAAAAGACTCTGCCACCAATACCGAATAAAAAAACCCTGCGTAGCCCGAATAGCCGAACCAATCTTTTGCTTCTCCACAAACAACTCATTCAACTTAAGATTCGCATCTTCCAAAAATTTCTCAGCATCGTCATATCGCTCTCCCTCAAAAGCCACCTTAACATTCTCAACTATAACCAAAGCGTCCTCAGTCAAAACCCCTTCATCCCTATACTGAATCGCCTTCTCCTCGAACAAAGAAACCCCATCAAGAATCCGATAAGCCTGTTCTCTTCTCTGTACAATAACATCGGTAAGCCTCAAAACTTCACTATAATCTTGAACCTGTCTTTCATAAGAAGGAAAATTCTCACCAACAATAATTAAATCTTCAAGATAATCCTTACGTGCCTCATCACTCTCCGAATTAACATTCTCCACCAAATCAGAAGAATTAAGTCCAATAAAAAACTTCTTAGCCTCAAGCAAACTATCCCGAATAAAAAAAACAGAAAAACCCTCACTCTCCATTTCAAACAAAACATTATCAGCAGTAATCAATCCATCCAAAGCCTCATAATAAGAACCCTCGGCCAAAACCCCGCTCAAGACAAAAACCAACAAAACAGCTAAACAAACCCTCCTCATTTTCGCCTCACCATCTTTTTAAAAAACTTTTTCGTTTTATTATTAACCCCGTTCAAAATCATCAACAACTTATATTTTACCGTGCCCTTCTCTTGGATGCACTTTTCTTCTAATATCATTTTCTCCTCATCCAACTCAGCTAACCTTTCTTTCTCAAGATTATGTAAACTCTTAAACTTCCTCTCAGTCAACTTCTCTTTCTTAAAATAATCAGTCTGCGTCTTCTTCATTAACTCCTCAAGATCACTCCTTTCCTTACTTAAATTCAAAAGCTCCTGATCCGTCCTCAAAATCCCAACACGCTTATTCCGAAGACTAACCCTCAAATGCCGAATCTCATTAAGCCGCTCCTCATACTGCGCAATCGCCCGCTTATATCTATCAGTAGAAAGCGACCCCTTCATCAAATAACAAACCTGAGCCTCCTCCATCAAAACATTAATAGAAGACTCTTCCTTGGTCAAAAGCTTAAGCCTCTGATTAAGAATAAACATATAACTATATTTATAACTCACAAAAAGAAGAAATGATAAAATCATAGACCCAACAATAATCGCCCACCAATAATTAACCAAAACCCATAGCAAATCAAACCTACCCTTAGTCTCCAAAATCAAAGCCAACTGTGCATCCTTAGCTCGAACCAAAGCAGTCCTATAGTCTCCCCTCTCAAAAGCCTTAACCGCCAAAACCAAACTATTCTCAGTCTGAATAGTCTCAAGCCACCTCTCCTTAGCATTATCAATTTCACCCTGAATTTCCTTAATCAAAACGTCCGCCTCAAATGAAATCTCCCCAAGTTCCAAAATCTTATTCACAAATTCAAGAACAGCCTCATAATCTAATAACTCAAAGGAATCCTCAGCTTGAGCTAACAGTCCCTTAATTTTCTCAACGGGGAAACCAGCTTCGCTCATCAAAAAAATAACCGCCTTAGCATCTGCCAATCCCAAAACAGCCTCATCGCTACTCTTCTCAATTAAAGCAAAAGTTATTTTCCTATGCTCCAAAAAAGACTTAGACTCAAACCCTGCAGCAACACTGTCCAAAGCCACAAGGTCAGCACTAATTTCCAAAGTAACTTCATAATCTTGCTTCTCCAAATAAGGCGGAGCAAAAACCTCAAAAGTATAATCTCTGCTTTCCAAGAAATACAACCTATCCTCTTCAGCAGACCCTAACTTATGCATCCAAATCTGTGCAACTCCATCAGTTATATCCCACAAAGTTATAGCAGAATCGCTCACCCCGTCGCCATCCAAATCCACATTTTGAGACTCCTTAATATCCAAGCTAACATTAATCGGATTTGAAGAAATAACAAAATCAGCAGAGTCATTCCTTATTTCAAAAAGAGTAACAGAATGACTACCCATCTCAGTAAAATTAAAACCATAACTAGCTCCCTGACCAAACAACTTTATATTCTTACTTTCAATATAAACAAGTTTATCAGGATCAAATTCATAAGATATCTTAACATATTGAGTCAAGAAACCCTGCAAATTCAAATTCAAATTTTCAAAAACCGCATTCTCATAAAGATTAGTTATAGTAATAGGTAAAAACTCAGTCGTCCCCCTAATCACAGAAAACTTCTCAGTGGTATAAATAGTTTCACTGTCTCCCCCATCAATTTTCTTCCCACTTGAACTTGAGTCAGAACTAGAAGGAGCAGGAGAACTTGGAGTAGTCGTATCCCCACCACCGGAACTACCAACCGAACTAGCACTCTCCTGAACAGTCACGATAACAACATCATCAAAAATAAGCCCAGCACTACCCAAATCAAACCCAGAAGAATTAACGGCACTAACTTTAACTTTAACCTCATAATCTCCGACAGAAGCGTCAGAAGGAACCGTAATCTCTACAACATTTTCAGCAGTATCCCCAACATAAAACTCATCCTCAAACTCAATGCTAGACGAACCAAAAGTAATTGTCCAATTGGCCGGGAACTCATAAAAAAATGTAGTATTATAAGCGTCCCCCTCTCCAATATTCTCTAGCTCCGCAACAAATTGAACCCCAGAAGCTCCCTGAGAAACAGTCAAAGCCCCAGTGCTAGGAGTCAAAAATCTCGTAACAAGCGCTGGCTGATTAGGGGCAACAACAATTGCACCAGTAATAACTTTCGAAGAAACACTTTCATTAGAACCAGCAATAAAACTATCAACATCAAAGGAAATCATTTTAACACCAGCCAAAGTAGCAGTATCATTTATAGACAAAACTTTAATCTCGCCAGGAGCCAAACTAAAATTTTCACTTTCATTATAAATCGTCTCAGCAGAATCACTTGTTATATTAAAATCCAAAGCAAAATCTCCAGTATTACTAACAACAAATTCTCCAAAAGTTATATCATCAGAAAAATTAGCATTAACAGGAGCAAACGAATTGGCAGGATTAGTAGTCCAAGAATAATCAAATTCAATCGTCCGATTAACCACATTACTAAAAACTCCATTACCCACAGAATCATTGGCAAACAACCTCAAATTATAAATCCCAGAATCGCTCACATTCAAAACATCCTCATAGAATCCAGAAGTTCCATTAAAACTCATACTAGAATTAACATAACTACTTTCATTAAACATTTTATACTGAAGCAAAACAGAATCAACAGAGGTCAAAGCCTCCGAGACATCTGCTAAAACCGTTATATTGACATTCGGATCCAGCCCATCAATAGAATTAGGATTAGTAATCAAACTAACAAAACTAGGAGCACTATTGTCTATCTTAAAAAATCTCACCATACTCTCATTGGAATTCCCCGAAGAATCCGTACAGTTAACCGTCCAATTATGATCCCCTTCGGAAAAAATTGCAACACTAAACAAAGTAAACACTCCACTCAAAACACTAGAATTACTATCCTCCAAAACAGAATCAACAAAAATAGAACAATTCAAAGTAGCATCATAATTATC
>JAGLQO010000014.1 GCA_023136775.1 Candidatus Pacearchaeota archaeon
GGGGAGGATGTCATTTTAGATTCCGGATCGCTTACCGCCCGTGGGTCGCAGACTGATCCGATATAATTAGGGAATTTGTTCCAAATTCCCGAGTTGGTTGCCTTTATTATATAAACTGTTCTGCTTTTGTTGTTTTCGGAAATGATTTAAAGGATTGAAGATTTGATTATTTATGGCGAAATCGTTTAAGTTAATTAAAAAACAATTATTAATTTTATTTGTATTCTCTATTGCAATATCAGCTGGAATGATAATACATGGCATATTCTTTGATTTAGATTTTGAACAAATTAAAAGATTAACATTTCAAGGATTAATCTTTACGTTGATTTTGATTTTTCCTACAGTCCTATTTTTGGAGTGGATTTTTGATATTAATAATAAAAAGAAGTATAATGAGTTAGAGCAAAGGATAATTAAACTGGAAAAAAGACGTAAATAGATGGCAAGAGTACAATCAGTAAAAGGCTTCCAAGATTTTGTTGGAGCTGATGCAATTAAACGAGAAAGTATTAAAAAAATAATTCAAGAACAGTTCGAACTCTATGGTTTTGAACCAGCGGAAACTCCAATAATTGAATCAGTTGATTTTATAGGGAAAGAAGATTCTGGTGACGAAGCTGTAAGGGATGTTTTTAGATTAGAAGACAGAGGAAAGAGAAAGCTTGGATTAAGATACGAATTTACATTTCAATTAAAGAGAATTGCAAAAAATCAAAAACTTCCATACAAAAGATTTCAAATTGGATATAATTTTAGAGATGAGCCAATTAGAAAGGGTAGAACTAGGCAGTTTATCCAATGTGACGCAGATGTTGTTGGAAGCACTTTAAAAGAAGAAGCAGAAATGTTCAAAATGATTTCTAAGATTTTTGAAAAGTTAAAAATGCCAACAAAGATTTACATTAACAATAGAAAACTAATTAATGAAATCTTGGTCTCTGAAAATATAGAAGAAAAAAACCGAGAACAAGTTATCAGAGAATTAGATAAGTTAGATAAGCTGTTAGAAAAAGAAGTTGCAGATAATTTAAAAAAAATCAACGCCGAAAAAATTCTAAAAATATTCACAGGAAAAGAATCCGACTTTGAAAAATATAATTTTTATAAAGAAATTAAAGAGTTAAAACAACTTTGCAAAAATTATAATGTTGATGTTATATTTAGACCATTTCTAGCAAGAGGACTTTCATATTATAACGGAACTGTTTTTGAAATTTGGTCAGACGATTTAGATGTCTCAATTTCTGGAGGAGGAGCTTATTTAATTGGAGACATTCAAAGTTTCGGAGTAGCTCTAGGCTTTGAGCCAATATTTTTATTAGCAGGAGTAGACGGGCAACCAACCAAAGTGCAAATTATTTCAATAAATCAGAATGAAGAAGCAATCGCTTTAGCAGAATCCCTTCGTGATTCTGGAATTTCTGTAAATCTTTTATTAGATAAAGCGATTGGGAAAGCAATGGAATATGCAAATACAAAAGAAACAGAAAAAGTAATTTTCGTCGGCAAAGATGAAGTTGCAAACAAAACTTTCAAAGTTAAAGATATGAAAATTGGCGAAGAAAAATTTCTAACAAAAAAACAAATTATTGAATTGTATTAATTTAAAAATACAAAAGCGTTCAAAAAGAACGCAACAATGTCCCCGAGAAATAAAATTTTAGCGACAGGTTGTCCACCCGAAGGGAAGGACAGGCGCGTAAAGAAATTTAATTTCGCCGTATATTATTTAATCTAAAATCAATTTTTTATTAGAAAATTTATTTTAGATTAAAACTAACTAAGTTTTGATTCCAGGGAACCTTTTTTTAAAAGGGAGCCTTTCCGAGTTCTTCTTCTAATTCTCGAGTTTCATCATCGTGTATTTTCAATCGTAAATGAATATCATCAAAATGTTTCATTTGCCTTAAGAAAATTTTCCCATCGTTTGATAAATGAAGCATTGGCACAAAATGAGCCAATTGCTCTTCTTTACTTGGCGCCATATGATGAAATTTAATATGATCATTTCCATTACTGATATGATGATTAACGATTCCAAAAATACTTTTTACTCGAACTTTTAAGGGAACAAATTTACCATTTGGCATAACTACTAAAGCTGATTTTTCAGCCTGACGTCCTTTAATCTCTCGCTTAATTCTTCTGTTCTCTGTCTCAATTGCCTTATTTAAAGCACCTATTAACTCTTGTAACGTCACTTTCTTGTGCCTAGCCATTGGAGTTCTTGGAACTAAAGTTGGAAGTTCATCTTCGTTAATTAGAATCTTTTCAATCTCAGTTCGTTTGTCATCCTTTCTTCCGTAAAGAGCATCGTTTAAATCTTGAATGTAGGAATTAATTAAAATTTCAGATTTAAGCCTAAGTAAAAGAGAACAAGCAAGGAGAATTTTAGACGAAACAAAAAAATCTGCATCCTCCATCAACTGAATAATTTCAATATATTTATCAGCCAACGTCGCCAAATCAATATCCCAAGGATCTAGTTGTTCAGTCTTAATCAAATCATAAAGAATTACTTGCCAACCAAGCTCATTTCCTGATATTAAATCAAAAAACTGCTCCTGATTAATCCTATTCATCTCCTCCATACTGAAAATACACTAACACAATTAATAAATATTCGCCATAATCTATTGTAACTGGTGAGTGACACCAGAATCGAAACGTTTAAATAGTGTCACTTTCTAGTTATACTATCACCTCTTTTTCCCCAGGAGATGACAATAGAGCAACTATTTTATAGCTTTATTGTCGCTCCTAGGGTTTCATTCATTCATTGTTTATCGAGGCGACAAAAAAGATGGCAAACATAATTACAAAAAAAAGCGAAGAAAGCTTAAATTTATTTTATGATTTAGACATGACTTTGCAAAAACATTCTGATTGGAAAGTAAATCTACATAAAATTTTAATCCCAGAATTTATAGAACAAAAAGATTCTCTTTATCGAAAGGCATTAACAGAAGTATCAAATATGGGAATTTATTTTTCAAAACCCAAGATATTTGAAGATATAGCAAGAATCCCGATAGAAGCATATCCGTTTTCAACGAATCGTATATTTACAAAGAATTCACCAAAAGCATCAAGTCATTTTCTTAATGAAACTGATTTAGCAAAATATTTTGAAAATTCGATAACATTATATGAAAAAAATCCAGAAATAATAGAAACTATGCTAAAAGGCTATCAGAAAAATCCAGAAGAATCAGTTGCAGTTTTATTTGGAGACATGATAGGAGATTTAAAAAATTCATACAAAGGAAAAGTAATAACCGTTGGATTCGAAGGACCTTTAGAGCGAAATCAAGAGGGGCTAAAAAATGTTTCAGATATTTACATCCTAAAAGAAACACGAGAAAATGAAAATCTTTCAAGATGTTTAATTTATGAAGGACTAGAACAAAAGTTAGACAATTTCGGAATTTCTCCAAAACAAAGAATAAGAAAAGAAATAACTTCTCTAAAAGAAAACTACGAAAGAATATTAGCCTAATCCCAAATCGCGTCATTAGTCGAAACTTCGTTTCGATTATTTAATGAAGCTCAATTCCCTCCGTTTCACTTCACTCATCTCGCATCCAACCAAACCAACCCCCGACGCTCCCGGCTTGTCCATTCAAGTGCTAACACTCCCAAAACAAAAAATCCGTGAACGTCGAAGACGTCCGTGCAAATTAGCATGCCCCAACCAATATAATAAATATATCGTGAGGGTGCCGTGAGCCATTAAAAATAAAAAAATTCCCAAAATCATTGCCTTGAATCTATTGAATCCATTAAATCCGCGAGCAAATTTGCCTTCCTGTTTTAAATGTCAATATTTTTTTACTTCTCCAAAATTATAGTAACAGGACCATCATTTTCCAAACTCACTTTCATAGTAGCCCCAAAGTTTCCCTGCTCAATTTTCAATTCACTTTTCTCTTTTAATTTCTCAATAAATAAATCATAAACATCTCTAGCCCGACGAGCTTCCATAGATTTTTCAAAACTAGGTTTTGTTCCTTTAGAGCAATCAGCATAAAGTGTAAATTGAGAAACAACTAAAATTTCTCCAGAAATATCCGTTACCGAATTATCAAATCCCTTCTGAGAACTTCCCCAAAGTCTAAGTTTCAAGATCTTATTCACCATCCAGTCAAGTTTGGCTTCATTATACCCCTTAGAAATTCCAAGAAAAATCAACAACCCCTTATCGATACTTCCAACAGTCTTGCCATCAACATCAACTTTCGCATTATTTACCCGCTGCAATACACATTTCATCTTTGTTTATATTTTGATTTAAAAGATTTGAATTTCCCAAGACCTAAAAAAAATCCTACTAAGAATCCAAATACAAAAGCCCCAACAAGTCCAATCATAATATATAAAATTTCCATATTCAATAAACAAATTAGGACTTTATAAAATTCCCTAACATTAGTAAAAATATATTAACTAAAAAACACAACTATTAATATGAAACTTTTATCTTGGAATGTGAATGGAATTAGGGCATGTCTTAGTCATGGTTTTTTAGATTCCATAAAAGAACATTCCCCAGATATTATTTGCCTTCAAGAAACAAAAGCCCATCCAAACCAAGTCGATATTCAACTAAATGATTACGAACATCATTATTGGAATTCAGCAGAAAAAAAAGGATATTCTGGAGTCGCCGTATTTTCAAAAATAAAACCATTATCGGTAAAATATGGAATAGGATTACTTGATGAAGAAGGCAGGGTTATAACTTTAGAGTTTGATAATTTTTTTTTGATAACAGTTTATACTCCCAATTCCAAACGAGGTTTGGAGCGAGTGGATTTTAGGCATGACGAATGGGATAAGCAATTTTTAGAATATGTAAAAAGTTTATCAAAACCAACAGTTTTTTGTGGAGATTTAAATGTGGCACATAAAAATATCGATCTGAAAAATTTTGCATCAAACAAAACAACTGAAACAAAACCAGGTAACGCAGGCTTTACGGATAAGGAAAGAAGGGGTTTTGATAATATCTTGGATGCTGGATATATAGATTCATTCAGGCATTTTAATCCAGACGAAAAAAAATATTCATGGTGGAGTTATATGTTTAATTCCAGAACGAATAATGTTGGTTGGCGAATAGATTATTTTTGCGTAAATGAAGCCTTGAAAGAAAAAATGATATCATCGGATATTCTAACAGAAGTGTTTGGGTCTGACCATTGCCCTGTTGTTTTAGAATTAGATTTTCCAATGACAAAAAATATTGGAAAATTTAAGAGGAAAGAAAAGGTTCAAAAAGAATTATTTTGATGGTTTACCTTCGCAAATACTACAATAAATTAAAACTGGGGCAAACCTTATAAGTTAAAATAGTGATAGTAAATTAACTCCCTGTAGCTCAATGGTAGAGCAGTCGGCTGTAACCCGATGCGCCCCAGTTCGATTCTGGGTGGGGAGATATAATAATCAGATAATAATTTTTAACCAACCTAAGAATTGAATGTAGCATTTTTTATAAGGTTCTGAAAATTATTGGCATTTTGTGCATTCTTGAATTCCCGACTTGTAGCATTTTGATTAACTATACATTTTTGTTTTTTGTGTTCATCTATAATATCTGATAATTCATATTTTACCTTACCACTAAAAGAAGATAAATTATCCATAGTTTCTTCTATTCCCTTCATTTGAGCACTTCTTTTCATAGCCCTTATTATTTTTAATCCCTTATTCCCATACATATCTTGTATTTCATTTTTTGTTATCCCATTTTTATCGTAGAGGCTTAATTTGTTTCCCTTAAGTTTATTTAATCCACTTAAAATTAATTCTCTTCTTCTATTATCTGACATAGGATTTTGCAAATATCTACTTAATATTTTTTGTGCCAATACTTGATCATTATAAGCTTCACTAGAATAAATTGCCTTAGATTTAATTGGAATGGTTGTATCTCTATTTATTTCGATATTTACAGATGATCGATTATTGTAAGCAATCTTTGAAGGTATACCTAAATTTCCAATATCTTTAGTTGATTTAGTCTTATATCCATCTGATAAAACCATATTTCCAACAAGAGTAGACGACACAACTCCATAACTATTACTATTCATGTTGTTACTATGCAATTACAACTTATAAGCTTTTCTCTTTAATTTTTTTCATTAAATATAGTAACTCTTCTTTTTCTTATCAATCTTATAATCTGATAAATTAATATTCCAAAAACCCCACCAACCAACATTCCCAAAATAGAAAATAAAATTATCATAACTGGAATAAGAACTATGATTATTAATCCTATCTCATTGACATTCATTGGGACCCAAATTTTAATAACATAAAAAATAGAAATAATAATTCCAACAATTGCCCCACTAATTCCACCAAGCAAATTCTTTCCAATTATCTTAAGTATATTTTTAAATTTCATTTCATTACCAACTGAAAATTTCACTTAAGTGAAATTTTCCCCTTCTGCCAATCATCAATTATTTTGATAGCAGTTCGATTTTCATCAATTTTCCCACCCTTAACCAAAAATCCCTTCGCTTTTCCAATACTTTCAAGTAATTCGTAAGATGTATCCCCGCTGGCGTTATAATATTTCTCAAGAGTCCCAGGTTTTTTCGCCATCAAAAATTCAATAGTATCAATTGCAACCTTCTCAGGATTTCGGATTTTATGCGGATTTTTAGAAGCCGTAAGTCCAAGCTTTGTCTTCTTGTCCCCAAACGGAATCACACCAGGCGAATCTAAATATCGAATATTCCCAACACGAATCCACTGAGTTTCTTTTGTCGTTCCAGAAACCGAACTAACTTTAGCATTAGCCTTCGGAGCTAATAAATTAATCAAAGTAGATTTTCCAATATTCGGATAACCAACAACACCAACACGAAGACTATCCCGACCCCAATTATCAGCCATATTTTTAATAGTAGATTTCAAATTCCCAACCCCAATTTTCTTCGCAGCCGAAACAAACAAAGCCCGAGGATATTCTTTCTTTAAAACATCAATTTCTTTTCGATTTATCAAATCACTTTTATTAAAAACCACAATCAATCTCTTCCCCTTCATATTCTCAACCTTATTAATAATTTCACTATTTTGAGAAATCTCAGGCATCCGAGCATCTACTAAAAGTAAAATCACATCACTATTCCGAAGAACATTAAGCACGACAGGCCAAAATCCCATAACAATAACAGTCCAATAAGAATTATAAAGTTATCCAAGAAATATTCGCACCACTCTTTATAAAAAATATTTTAGTTAAACAAATAGGAGGTAGTAATAATGGAAGAAGAATGCAAAGAAGGTGAAAAGGACTGCTGTCCAAAATGCAAATGCAAACCCTGCAAATGCAAAGAATAAAATCACCCCTTGAAAAATAAAAAGGGAAAATAAAAAAAGAAAAGGTGCAATTGCACCATTAATTATCTGTTTGACTTCTAAAAGTTACATAACAACACTCTGAACCACGGGCGAAATTAAATTTCGCCCCATTAAATCGAAAACGATGGAATTCACTTCCATAGGCTTTTCGGAATCTAGGGCTTCTTTCGAAGACCAACCTGACGATTTTTTTCACCAGAAAAAAATGTCAATGTTTATCTTATTTCATAAACTACAGAGATTCTACCAGTGATTTCTCTTTCTCCAATTTGAATTGAAGTACTTTCTTTGAAATCATTTACAGCAACTCCAGCTTCCATCATATCATCACCCCCATAAGCTCTCCACGGTTGATACTCAAAATTAGTTTCACTAACAGATACTAATTTACCAAGTTGTCCACCAACTCCCGAAACAATAGCATTAGCTTTTAATCTAGCATCATTCCCAGCTAACTCCAAAGCCTGTGCCTTATATTTACTCTCCAATTCAGGACTCAATTCAAAGTTGATATATCTAAGTAACGCTCCAGCATCAACCCCAGCATCAACAATTGGTCCCAATTCGGGTTGCGATTCAGCGTCGAATTTAACACGGATATTATGCGTTGCCTTAAACCCAAGAGATTCTCTCCCATCTTCTGTCCAATCAAATTCTTCGTAAATATTAAAGTTCAAAGTTTCAATATCTTTTCGTTCAAAACCCAATCCCATCAAAGAGTCAACGGCATCAGTCACAATTTCAGCATTCTCATCCTTAGCTTCTTTTGACGTATTCCCAGTGGTTTCAACAGCAAAATTAATCACAACAATATCAGGCATAACAGAAATAACAGCCTCCCCTTGAGAGTTTATAGTTTTTTTATCCTCAAAAGATATATTAGCAGAGATTATAAAAATCAGCGCTAAAACAATAACAGCAGCAATAATCATCCCAGTAATTTTAATTGAATTATCTATTTTTTTCATTATTATTTATTCCTCCTTTCAAATTTTATTAAATAAAATTTGTATGATAGTTCTTTGAACTTTCTTTCAACAATTTTATTTCGATTTTCGCTCACCCCATATATTAAATGCAAAAAATAAAAATATGGCGAACCAAGCCCCAAATAAAAACCATGTCCAGGGATTAAGACTTTGCCAGAAGCTAGGAGATGTAGCGGCATCCAAAATCATTTCACTTGCTCCAGCATTTATTGCCAAAGATTGCATTTCTCTAGCCCCCGCAAAAGTTGCTTCTTCTGCAAAAGCATCTTTTGTACCCATGAGAGCATTTGGAGCTTCGTTCATTAAAGCTTGATAGGTATTCTTAGTAAACTCCCTAATTGTTAAAGCCGTTAACCCTGTAAGTCCAGCTACCCAAACAAAAACTTTAGTCATAGATTTCTTAGGCGAAATAATTATTTTTCTGTTTGAGACTTTGTAGGTTGGCATCTTCTTTCCCTTGACGCTCCAAAAGTGAGATGACTTTTCAATCAGCCCAGATTTAACTAATTTTTTAATATTATAGTCAGCGGTATTCAAAGGAATCTTTAGCTTTTGAGAAATATCCGTAACAGTCATTTCTTCAGTAGATAACAAATCCAGAATTTTATTACAAGTCTTATTTCCAATTACTTCCCCAATTTGTTTTACTTTGTCGTCGCCAAGCGACACTAAAATATGTTTATCATCCATAAGATAAATTACATATTATACTATATAAGTAGTTTGATAACTTCAATTTGAATTGGAGTAACCAATTCTTGTCCAGATACTTGCATATAAATAATAATTTTTAGAAGGAAATAAATACTTTAGGATTCTTTTAAATTAATGGTAATGGTAAATGAAATCACTAATGGAGCGATTAATGGTATCATTGAAGTTTTTATTATGACAGTTCTTTCTGGAATAATTGTTTGTTGTGGTTATGAGGAAGAGTGGACAATTGTACAGCAGATATTGGCGATCGGAGGAGTTATTTTTGCTGTTAAAGTTATAATTTTCTTGTTGCCTTATACGCTTTGAAATAAAATTGATTTCAATTTTTGCACAAGCAATTGCGCTGTATATTAGTTGCCTAGTTTCTATGCAGAGTCCCTGTCCCGTACTACTTTAAAATTAATTGCTATCACTTCAGAATTGTCGAGTATTACTCGCCAGTCAAACGCTATATAAATGAAATTCCAGTTCAAAACATATTTCATATTTCATATTTCTATATAAAGAAAAATTTCCTAGAATAATCAAGGAGGTGAAAAATGATAGTTAAACTACAATTCGAATCAGAAGATGGCAGTTCCGTTTATGACGGACAAGCTAGAGAATCTATTCTTCGAGGAAAACTCGGGGATTCTGTAATTCGTGCGATTGATAGAGCAATGAACGGTGCTTCTTGGGAAGCGACGGGCAATGGATGGATAGCTAGACAATAAGCTAACCATGAAAAACTCTAATCGATCTATGACTGCCGATAAGGCCTTTAGACACGAACAACAATTTATTTTATTTTTTTCACTTATTTACTAATTTTCCTTTGGAGAATATTGAAAGAGAAAGTTCCAACGATTTTATAAACAAAACTCTCTATAATTAATTATGATATCTTTAGAATACATTATTATAATTTCTGTGTTTGTGATTTATTATATTGCCGTTATCGTCAAAGAAAAGAAAATTATGCGAGACCCGAAAATTATCATAGGTAAATTTTTATCGGTAATTTTGCTTTATGCGGGTATTTCTCTAATCTATTTTGCATTAACTGGGAATCCATTTTTAGGGGCTACGCCAGAAAGTTATAATGTTTATATTTTTATAATTGGTTTCGTTGCTATTCTTTGGACTATCCCAGACTTATTAGAAGAATTCAAATTCTTCAGAGACTTTGGAAAAAATAATGTTAGAAGGGCTAGGAAAAAATAATGTTAGAAGGAATAATAAATAGCGATGGAACTGTTCTCGGAGAAGATGGAATTAAGTATCTTCTCGGAACAAGGGGCTCAGATGACGAGGGGTTTCCCAAAGTATTAATCGATGCAAGAGATGTAGGTGGAAGCGGATTTATGAGGGGACAATCGATTAAACCATATATAGGAATGAAAGTTGAATTTTATTGTGTCGTAAAACCGCATGGATACAATTATAGAATTATTGAAGAATAGATAAATAATTATACTTGAAAATCATTTGTAATTTATGACATATAAAACAAATTCTAAAGGGATAAAAATTCCAATTTTTGGCGTAGCAGCTGTTGTTGCTGGATTTTATGTGGGTTTAAAAGAAGAGAATGGAATCCCAATGGACGGCGAACTTGAAAGACTTCTAAAATACGGCCCAACTGCACTAGCCACTATAACTTCTCCAATCATGAATAAGTTAAGTAACATGTATTTGCGATATTTGACTAACAAATTATCTCAATATAAAGAAAGGGGGAAAGTAATGATAAAAGGTGAAGCTAAAAAGAAATATAAAGATTTAAACGAGGAGAAGAAATTAAGAATAGCTTCAAATATGGTTGATGAAATAAAATCTCTTGAATCAAAATTAGAAAACCCACAATATTTAAAACCAACACTTAATGCTTTTACTTTTACAGCTATCGAGACTGTGGCTGGATATGTTGCGGGAAGAGTAGTTGGCTGGGGGGGATGAGAATTAGATTATCCCAAAATTATAATAATCTTTAAATAGAACTTGACTGTTTAGATTTAATGGTAGCCTTAAAACTTTGGGTAAAATTAGTATTATTTATTAGTTCCTTTTCTCCTCTTATTTTAATTTGGGCAATAAAATTACAAAAAATAAATAAATATTCTTTATTAATTGCAATTTCTATAATAATAATATCTTCTTTAATTCTACTTCTTGTTTTGGAAAAGGCTAGAAGGGGAAATAATCCGGATAAAATAAAAATAAATTCAATCGAAGATTTAAATTCTAGTCATATAGAATACCTTTTAGCATACGTATTCGCTTTCTTGCCATTTGGAGAAGGTTCTGTCGCAACTTTTTTTATATTTATTTCAGTTTTAGTAATAGTCTATTTGAAATCCAATTTACTTTATGTGAATCCGTTATTGGTAGTATTCGGATACAGTATTTTAAAAATTAAAGATAATAATGAGAATTCTTTAATTCTAATAACTAGAAAAAGTTCTCATATTAATAATACAAAAATAAATTTATCAATATTAAATGGGAACATATTTGTGGAGTCTAAAAGATGAAAGAATCTGTGTTAAATTTATCAGAAAATATTAACAATGAAGTTTCCTTAAGACTTTATGCCTTAACTAGAAACAACAAAAATAATCCTGTAGAAAAATATGAATTAAGATTTGCACAAATAGAGGGCAGCGCCAAAGTAGAAGTATTGGAAATAATAAAAAAATTCTTAAATAATAAGAATTCGGATATGGATAATATAATATCTTTTTTTAATTTTGATGAAGATTACTCTCCATGCTATGAGATTGATTCTGCAAAGATACCTGGATTTGAAAATCTTATTAACTTAATGAGTCAATATATGAACCTTAAAGCGCTGAGAAGTTTAGATATAAAGGTTGATTCTATTGTATTGGAAATTATAAGAGGAGGGGATAGATTTTTATTTTTTCAAAGGATAAATCCTAAAAAAGAAATAACAAAAGGCGGACTTAATATGGTTTTGTCAGATGGTTCTTTTAACAGAGTAATTGATTCTAAATCTAGGCTTGAATTACGCCCTTATTTTGATTTTGTATATATGTCTAATAAAAATAAATTTTTAATATTTGATAAAAATAAATTTGAAAATACTTTTGATTTTAGAGAGATATACAACGATGCAACTAAGACTTTAATAGAAATACTTCGTGGTAAAAATGTAGTTGTAAACCAAGAATTAGCAACGGCATTATTGTCAAATAAGCATTTGGCCATAAAAAAGAAAATTACAAATTTACACTTTGGTAAGATTTTTGAAAATCTAGATGTATCGATATTAGAGATGACAAAGGGAATCTATAGTGAATTTAATATAAATCTAGAAATAATCGATGGAAAACTCCACATACGAGATGAAAAGAATCTCAAAAATATCTTAATCGTATTATCAGAATCATGTGTTAAAGAAGCTGCGGCAGGGACAAAATTTATAGCAAAAAGTAAAAAAAGAATAGAAGCCTAATTTTTACTTCACCTTAATCTTCCCAGTCTGCCAATCCCTTAAAATAATCCGAGCAGTTCTATCCTCATCTACTTTTCCACCCTTTCCAAAATGCTTCAACCTTTGCCCAAGCTTTTCAATTAAAACTTCAACATCTCCGTCAAACTCCAAATCATAAAATTTCTCAATAGCCTTACAATTCTTCTCAGCATTATCAATATTCTCTTGCTCTTCTTCAGTAATATTCTCAGGGTCTTCAGGTTCGTCGGCCTTAATCAAATAAAAGACAGAAGTCTCAGGATCTTTAACATCCGAATAAGTTCGACCACCAACTTTCACGTCACCAGCATACATATTATGTTCAGTAGAATATTTCTCCAAAGGAATAACCCCAGGAGTATCAAGTAGAAGTATACCTTCACTCAAACGAATCTTTTGCATACCTTTAGTAAATCCAGCTTGCTTAGCAGTCTTAGCCGCACCCTTCCGAGTAATAAAATTAATCACAGTACTTTTCCCAGCATTCGGATACCCAACAATCCCCACGTGAATCCTCTTCTTAGACGCCAAATCATAAACAACCTGCTTCTTCTTGCTCCCATCCTTATTCATAGTAGAATCCTTCTCTTCTTTCTTGTATTTACTATTTTTCTTCTCACCCTCTTCAGCACTTAATTTTTCTTCATACACCTTTCGCTTCTCAGCCCTCTCTTTCTCAACTTCTTCTCGTTCTTTGACAATTCTTTTAGCTTCCATCTTAATCCGTCCCTTCATCTCATTTAAACCAATCCCTGAAGTCGCAGAAATAAAAATATAAGGCTTCATCCATTTAGGCAAAGATTTCTCCAGAGCCTCCTTATCGACCAAATCAATCTTATTAATCACATAAATCAAAAGCTTCCCCTTATCCAAAATCTGACCCTCAAGTTCCAAATTACGAGTCTCCTCGATATATCTAACATCAAGAATTTCCAAAATAATATCCGAAACTCTAACTACATCTTTCATTACATCAGGATACTTTCCTCGCTGTTTCTTGATATTCGCGATTCGACCAGTATGCCGAGACCCGAAACTATATCTAACTCTTACCATAAAACAAAGACAAAATAAGACATTAAATAGCTATCTGTTACTATTATTCGCTAGTAAATTTTCCAACAAGCAATTATTTTAAACTCATTAGATTTATTCTAATTATGCAAGAAAAAAGACTGATAAAAATCGCGGGAGTTGAATATAATTTTAATATATTTATTGAACGAAGAAATTCCACAAGAGTTTCAATCACAAATCACGGAGTAAATATTCGTATACCTAGACATTTATCTAGAACCAATAGAGAAAAAACAATTTTGGAATTAACTCATTGGGCAGCAAAACGTTTACAGAGCAGTTCGCTCGGAAAACAAAAAACAAAAAGATATCTACATGATGACTTGCTAAGAACCCATTCTAAAATTTACAAACTCCAAATAGAAATAAGAGATTCTCAAAAAAACTTCTCAAAAATTCAAGGCAATTATATTATTTTCAAAATTTCAGATAAACACGACGACGAAATAAAGCAAAAATATATTTCAAAACAACTTCAAAAACTTCTTGCTAAACATCACCATGGAGAATTATATTCCAAAATTCACAAACTCAACCAAGAACACTTTGGAAAAGATATCAATAAAGTTTGTTGGAAATATACAAAGTCTCGCTGGGGAGCATGCCATTGTACAAGAAAAGAAATTGAGATCTCCACGAAGTTACTATTTGCCCCTATGGAAATTTTAGAATACGTAATTATTCACGAACTAGCACATTTAATTGAAGCTAATCATTCTAAGCGATTTTGGAATATTGTAAAGTCATGTGACCCGAACTATAAGAAGAAAATTAAATGGCTACACGCGAATGGAAATGAATTACAAATTTAATAAAATCTATAAACTCCTTTTATCTTAACTCTTTATGATAAAGAAATGGTACACCGAAAAAGTAGACCCAAAACAATTAGCTTTTTTTACTGCAATAATCGTAGGCCTGTCAGTATTCTTCGCAACAGTCCTAGCTTTAATAAATCCTAATTTAACTTTTCTAACAAAATTTTTTGAAATAATGTATGGAGGATTTGGGTATTCAGTCTCAACTCTTGGAATTTTGCTAGGAACCGTTTATGCATTTACTGATACATTTATCCTCGTGTGGATTATATCTTGGGTTTATAACAAAACCATAAAAGAATTTTAATGGACCCTAAGTCCATTTGCAAATTAAAAAAAATATGTTGTCTTTCGACTTTATTGTAGAGAAGTTCTTTGTCTCTTCATCCCTAATCCTCGAGAACCCTGGCGCTTCATAGAATTATCAGATCCATTTTTAGATCCTTGTCCGTTACCGAGCCCAAGTTTAGCTCTGAGCGCAGCGGCCTCTTCATCGTTTCCAGCCATTCCAGCTACGTGAGCGGCTACGAATGTTGCGAAGTTTTCTTCTGTGACTACATCTAATACTCTAGGGTGCCTACCACTTTCACTCATTAATTCAACCCATGCATCATAATCAGCATTATCAAATGCTTCAGCCATTTTTGCATGTCGGTCATCAGAATAATCCGGCCCTTTAACGGAATAATCTCCTTGATACGCAGCTACAAAACCAACCCCTAACAGAGCTATCATGGCTAATGCGAATATTCCAAATGTTTTTTTGTTTTTCATATATTTATACCTCCTTTCAATAAATTAATTTCAATTATGTTTTTTATACAAGACAGCCTGAATGCCGATGTGTAAACTTTTATTGTTTTTATAATTTAATCTAGAAACATTTGCTTATAAGAAATGTGGACTAAAAATCCATTTGTATTAAAAGTACTTAAACTTAGGGTGTATTATAACAAAATGGGACCAATGACAGGACGCGCAATAAATCAGGGCATTAACCGTGGACTAATGAAATTGCTAGGAGCAAATATGCAAGGAGAAATAATTTACTCATTTATTATAATTGCTTGCAGTCTAATGATTTATTTTGGGACAAAAGAATTATATAATTTAACTTCTCACAAAGGAATAAAATATTTTAGACAGTCATTTTTATTTTTTGCACTCGCTTATTTTTTCAGGTCTTTCATAAAAATTATATTATATTATTTTGAAGTTTCTGAGTTGATGAACTTTCTTCCTTTCTTCGGGAGTATAACTTTTTTCATATTTATGTACTTTAGTTCAATGGCTATATTTTATCTTCTATATAGTGTAATGTGGAAAAAATGTAAATTCAAGTATGTAATATATATATTCCATTTTATAGCACTTGCGATTGCTGCCACAATTTTGATATTTAGAAATCAGAATATTTATCTCTTGATTAATGTACTATTCCTAGTATTCATTTCTTATACATTTTTTACATCATACAAAGACCAAAAGAAAAAGAAATCCCACAATCTTTATTTCATATATTTTATGTTATTTGTCTTTTGGATTTTTAACATAATTGATATTTTAATTCCTACGGCCCTTAAAGCTTACCAATTATTCATTTACTTAATCTCATCAGGTATATTCCTATTAATTTTATATAAAGTTATTAAAAAAACAGGTTAAATATGAAAAGAAATAAATTAGAAATAATAAGAGATATTTTAAAAATTGTTCAAGAGAATAGAACCATCAGGCCAACTCCTCTACTTAGAAAGTCAAATTTATCTTCATCTAGATTTAAAGAATATTATACAGAAATATTAGAAAAGAAATTTGTCAAAGAAAGTTACGGAAAAAATAAAGAAATAACTTTAGATGAAAAAGGTGTCAGGTATTTAGAAAAGTATACGGCAATAATAAGTTTTATTGACGAGTTTGAATTATAATTAATTTTCCTTTTTCATACTTTCATATAAATGCTGAAAATAATCTTCCTTGTAAGTATTTGCCATTCTCTCAACAATTAATTCTGGAGTTGAATGAGCAAGCCTACCAAGAACAGGATTATGATTAATAATTAAATTAAAATCTTTATCAAGCCCTTTAGCCTCAATCCCATCAATTCTAGCTCCCTCGGGCAAATTCTTTTGAATTTCAAATCCCAAATGAGTTGCAAGAATCATAAAACAATTCTTTTGGATGAAAAAATCAGCAGTAGCAGAAATTATTTTTCCAGCTACACCAGGCTCAGTGACAGCTTCTATTTCATCCGCCAAAATTAATGTGTTAACCCCAGGTTTAATTTTAGACATCTGAGTAAGTAAAGTTTCAAAAGCTCCCTTAGATGTTGAACCCTTAGTTTTAGCAAAATAATAAACATCAGTAAAAATCGGAAAATGAACCTCTCCAGAAATTGGAAGACCTAATTGAAATAAACTAATATTTTGCAAAGTGTGTTCCAGAAGAGTTGTCTTTCCACCTGAATTTGCTCCAGTTAAAATTGAACATCGACTAAATTTATCAAGCTGAAAACTAATAGGCTCAGCATTTTTTAAAAAAATATTTTTTGAATCACTAAAGTGTAAATTCTCTGAATAAGTTGGAAAACAAAAATCTTTCTGAATCCAATTGGCGATACCCAAACAAAAATCTTCTACTAAAATTAAAGCAGACAACCTTTCTAGCATCTCAGGTATACGTTTCAATTCTTCAGCCGCTCGCTTTACTCGCTCCGCCAAATCAGTAAATTCCGAAGCACTTTGTCTCTTAATTTGGTCTTCAAGTTCTTTATAATCAATCGTCACAGGAATTTGTAAATTAAAAATATGTTCACTAAGTCCCGACGATTCAATTGCTCCCCGAACGACTTCTAAAATCTTTGGAGGCATTTTCCCCTCAGCTAACATCTTCATCATAGCTGCACCAGAAATTGTCATTTCTTTAATCTTTTCGCCAATCATCTCATTTATATCTTCGAGAGTCTCTTCAACTTGTGATTCAGTTATAATTTTACCCTCTTTATTTTCTAACAAATTAAACATTGGCTCTAACTCTTTTAATAATTCTTTAATCTCAGTAGAAGTTTCATTTCGATTCAAAACTGCAAAGTTATCCCGCCACCCACTTAATCTCTCAAGATATCTTTCAAGGTATACGTCTTCAATAGAATTGATAAAAACTGACTGAGGAAGTCTTTCCAATAATTGACTAAAATCGTCGCAATCAACAACTTGAACAATATCATAACGCTCTAAATCGACAACATCATTTTCATTAACAATTAATTGAACACTGCATCCAAGTTTGTTAAGTGCAATAAAAGTAGATTCGTCCTCGGTCACAACGACAATATCATAGCGAGGATGCCAGGTTGGTCGAGGCTTATTTAATTCATTCAAAAAATCCATTGACAACTTATTCAAACTATTAAAAAATTCCTGACGTCGTTTTATTTCGCTTATTTCAGTTGTAAATCTAAAATTATTCCAAATATTTACAGTGTCATTAAAATTAAATTTCGAAGAAACATTATTCAAAACTTTAGTATGAATCGCTTTAGCGTCCCTAGTTTTGTAAATACTAATATCATCATTTTTTAGCAAAGTCTTACTTGGACTAAATGGACTAAGACTATTCCTAGATACGAAATTTACCAACTCCTCTTTCATTATAATGAATTGTTAAAAATGTTTATAAGAATTATTGAGGTTCATTGTCTATTTTGACTTGACTACTATTTTCTCCAAAAGACAAACTCCATTCTTTTTACAATTAATTCCAAAAGAAACTTTTTTATTTCCTACATTATCTATGTCAATATCAAAAGGACAATTGCACTCACATCCATTTGGCAATTTATTTACAAAATTACATTTAATATTTTCCTTACCTAAATCAAAAATTCCTCTAGAATTTATATGAAATTCTTTTACGGGGTAATCATTTCTTTTAAAAAAATTATTCAAGAATTCTATATATTCATCTGTAGTTAGGCAACCATCTTTTTCTTCAAAAAAATCTCCCTCTTTTTCCAGTTTCTTTATTGTAGAGAATACAAACTCTTTCACATTTAATTTTTTGCAATATACCATTATTTTTTCAATATCATTAATATTGTTTTTAGACAGAGGAAAAACTAATGTTATTGGCAACTTTGTTTTTATTGCAGTTATTGGTTTTAACCCATCATAAGAAAGAATACTTTGTCTTATTTTCGCATCATTAGAATCCAAATCGCAATTCAGCTCTTCTATTCTTGCTCCGTTAGAATAAATATTTGTCGAAAGTCCAAGCGATTTATTAAATTCAATCATTTCGGATAAGTCCTTATGAAGCGTAGGTTCTCCCCCTAAAATATTTATTTTTTCCAATCTCTCTTCCAATCTTTCCAAAATATACTTTTTGTATTCACTAAACTCTACTTGTTCCTCTCCAAGATATCTTCTAAAAAAACAACTGGGGCATCTAAAATTACATTTAGCTGTTATAAAATATTGAAGAGTTTTGGGTTTAGGGGGCGTTGAAATTTCCCAGTTATCATCGAAATTTAAAGTAAGATTAGAATCAATATTGTTTCTAGTTTTTATTTTCATATTTGTGAATCCCCCTCTTTATTTTTCCTATCTCTATAATATTCCAATTTAAACGGAGGTAATTTGTACTTTTTTAATTCATTAATAGCGTCTGGAGTCTCCAAATGTTTTTCAAGATTATTAATAGAGTCCCCATATGCACTCATTTCCTTGTCAGTGATTACTCCACGAATATTATAGAATTCAGCCTCTAAATATACTTCTACTTTTATTATTTGAAATATAGATAATGCACCAGAATAGTTTTCATAAAAAATCTTAGTGCCAAATGCATTAGAATATTCTCCAAATTTACGATCCAACCCAGATTTAATATACCTCTTATCTTTATTTTCCATTTCCATACTTTATCAAAGAGTTGTATTTTACATAACTATTTCTGCACAAAAATTGTCCGCATAGTTGCATCAGACAAAAAGCCTTATAATGTTTAGAATAATACTATTAATATGCTAGATAACGAAACAATTCGAGAAATAGAAAAACTAGTTTCAATTGAACCCAGAAGTATAAACGAAATAGCACTGCACCTGAAAAAAAACTGGAGAACCGTCGACAGGTATTTGAAACAAATAGAAGAAGAAACTGGACTTATTAGAACTAAAACATTTAGAGGTGGAACTCGTGGTGCTTTGAAAGTGGCTTTTTTGAATTCTCCAGAAAAGATATCTTCCACGAAATTCCAAGAAGAATTAGAAAAACAAATTTTAACCTTAAGAAAAAAGGGAGATGTTTCAGCATTTGAAATTTATGAGCATGTATCAGATAACAAGAAACACGCAATAATTGAGAATCAAATTTCAAACAAATCGCCAAACGTTAAAGAATTAATAGAAATACTACAAAACACAAAAAAAGAACTAAGATTATTTTCTGGAAATCTTTCATGGATTAATCTAGAATATAAAGGCATATTACTTTCGGATGTTTTTGAAGAGCTTCTAAAAAAAGATATAAGAGTAAAAATTTTATGTCGTGTAGATATGGACGGAATTGAAAACATCAACAAAGTTCTTTCTTCAAATTATAAATATGGAAAAGAATTAATTGAAATAAGACACAAAGAACATTCTTTAAGGGGATTTATTATTGACGATAAAATAATAAGATTAAAGGAAGTAAAAGAACCGACAGGAAAAATAAAAGAATTAGATAAAAAGAAATTCATTTTCTATACGATTAAGGATAAAAGTTGGACAGAGTGGTTGTCGAAAATCTTTAATAAGATGTTTAACACGTCAGTTGGTAGCGAAAAAAGACTAATAGAATTAAATAAATTATTAAAATAAAATATGGAAATAGAAAAAAAGTTTTTACTAAATGAAAGAAATAATGCTTATGCAAACAATAAATTCTTCCCAAATTTAAATTTTTTAAAATTACAAATAATCCTAAAAGGAAAAAGAATAACTCAAAGTTATCTACCTTTGATTTCTTTGAAAAAATTAAATGTTAAATTAGGCTTCAGTCCAAATGAAATTAGACTAAGAAAAATAAATAACAAATATTTTTTAACGATAAAATCTAAAGGTCATCTTGAAAGACACGAGTTCGAAAAAGAAATTACAAAACACACATACGATGAATTGTTAAAAAACAAAGAAAAATCTCTAAAGAAAATAAGATTAGTTAAAATAATAAATAACCACAAAGTAGAAATAGATTATTACAAAAATCTAAAACTTATGACTTGTGAAATAGAAGTTAATTCAAAAAAAGATTTAGCCGGTATACCAAATTTTGGGAAAGATATTTCTAGCGATAAAAAGTATAAAAATAAAAACCTAGCAAATTAAATTTCTATTTGTTGAAGCTTCGCTTCAATTATACATATCGTTCCTCCCTTTACAGCTCCGCCTATTAAAAAATATAATCGTTCGATAAATCTCACTCCAAAAAATTATATAATGCCAACCACTCCCAAAGACAACTAAAAACTACTGACTCAAAAACTACTCACTCTGCGTGCCGACCTTGTCGTCGCGCAGTATTCCTTCCGCCACCATTGAAACCATCATTTTTGTTAGAACGCTTATTTCTCTCGCCTCGGTCTTGCCTTCCTCGTGAATCTGGTCTTCCTCGACTCATAGGTTTACCTTCTGAACTTCTACCCTCACTACTTCGAGGTCTATAATTACTTCTCTGAGGTTTAGAATCATTTCGAGAATTTCTTAAAGGCCCATTTGAATTTCGAGAATCCCTTCTCGGGGGTCTAGAATCTCGACCTCTACTCATATTCCGTCCGCTACTTCGTCCTCGTCCTCGGTCATCATTTCTTCTTGAACGTCCGTGACCCCTTCCGCTTCCTCTGTGATCGTCAGCTAACTTTATAGAAACTCTCTCAAATCTAGGAGTCATTTCTCGCTTAATATCCATCTCTTCATTGTGCCTTAAAATAGTAGAAAAATTATCATAATCTCGACTAGCTAAAACATTAATCGCAATTCCTTCCGCACCAGCTCTTGCAGTTCTTCCGATTCGATGAATATAATCCCGGTGGTCAATCGGCAAATCATAATTATAAATATGTGAAACTCCTGGGATATCTAATCCTCGAGCCGCTACATCTGTACATACAATAACGTTCGTTTTTCCTTCGCTAAATCCTTTTAGAACTCTAATCCTTTTTGATTGATCCATTCCTCCATGAATTGCGTGAGCCATAATATCCTGTTCTCGAAGATTCATAGTAACAAAATCAACGTTCCTCCTCGTATTACAAAAAATCATAACCAAATCAGCTTTTTCATTCTTCAATAAATGAACCAGTAAAGAAAACTTTCCAGAATCAATTACATCGTAATAAACTTGCTTCAATTTAGAAGTATCAACGTAAGTTTCAACTGAAATTTCTACAGGCGCTTTCATGAATTTATCAGAGAAGTCTGCTAAATCTCCTGAGATTGTTGCAGAAAATAATAAAGTTTGTTTTTCTTTTGGACATGTTTTTACAATATCAGCAACGTCATCCTTAAATCCCATATCCCACATTCTGTCCGCTTCGTCTAAAACTAAAAAGTTAATGTCGGATAAATCGATGTTGTTATTTCGCATATGGTCAAGTAATCTTCCGGGTGTTGCGACGACAATATCAGCGTAAGCTAATTTTTGTCTTTGCATATTAATTGAAACTCCGCCGTAAACAGAAACTACTTCTAATTCTTTGTAGTAAGCAAATTCTTCTAAAGACTGCGCAACTTGTTCAGCTAATTCTCTTGTTGGAGTCAAAACTAAACCTTGGATTCCTTTTCCTTTTGTAGAATTTTTAATCATTCCAGCTCCAAATGCTAAAGTTTTTCCAGAGCCAGTGGCTGAGCCAGCTATAACATCTTTACCCTCTAAAATCAAAGGTATTGTTTTCTCTTGAATTTCTGAAGGCTTCTCGAACTTTTTGTTTGAAATTACTTTCAAAACGTGCTCGCATAATCCTAATTTTTCGAATTTTTCCATAGTATTTTGGTAATATTGTTAAATAAAATTTCAGAATAAATCTGAACTAGAAATCCTTGCGACTACTGTCCAGGACTCATAACATTTACAAAACTAAACCGCAATAACCCGTTTTAAACCTTTGGGTTGGTCAATTTAACAATTTAACAATTTAACAATTTAACAATTTAACAATTTAACAATTTTAAGTAAGATTAGGCAAAACGTTTAATAACCAAACAGTAGTGATAATAAAGAGAAGAGATGAAAGTATTAATGTTCGGCTGGGAGCTACCGCCCTTTTTTGCGGGAGGAGTGGGGATAGTCTGTAGTGAGCTGCTAAAAGAATTGGCAAGAAGAGATGATATTTCTGTAACGTATGTTATGCCATTTGGTCCAAAACAAATCAAGAATCAAAATTTTAAACTAATTATTGCTGACAATCTCAAAATGAAAGATAAGATAAAAACAAAATATATACCTTCTCTTCTCGGGGCTTATATTTCTAAAGACGAATATCTAGAAAAATTAGAGGGATTAGTTCGAGATAAAGACGGGAACGTAGGAATGTTAAAAGATAATACTCTCCAGTTATACGGAAAAAATTTATTACAAGAAGTTTATAGGTTTTCTGAGAAAGCAAAATTAATAGCCAAAGATGAAGATTTTGACGTAATTCATGCTCATGATTGGACAACGTTCCCAGCAGCAGAAGAGGCAAGTAAAATCTCAGGAAAACCATTTATTATTCACGTTCACATAACCGAATTCGACAAATCTGGAGGAAGGGGGGCAAGCCCAGACATCTATGCAATAGAAAAACAAGGCATGGAAAGTTCCGATAAAATTATTGCAGTAAGTGAAGTGGTAAAAAAAGGTTTGGTAAAAAATTACGGAATAAATCCAAATAAAATTGAAGTGGTTTATAATGCAAAAGTTAATTCTTCAGATATTATTGAAGGAGCTTTCCCTAAATTTGCAGACAATTCAAAAGTCGTTTTATTTGCAGGCAGAGTTACGATGCAAAAGGGTCCAGAATATTTTATAGAAGCTGCAGAAAAAGTTTTAAGATTTTATGAAAATGTAATTTTCATTATGGCAGGAACAGGGGATCAATTAAAAGATATGATTAGAAAAACTTCAGAATTAGGTCTATCTGATAATTTTTTATTTCACGGATTTTATACAAGAAGTGATGCTAATAAGTTTTTCAAATTAGCCGACGTCTTCGTGATGCCCTCAGTTTCTGAACCTTTTGGATTAGTTCCCCTAGAAGCAATGGAGAAAGGAACCCCAGCAATAATCTCAAAGCAATCAGGATGTAGTGAAATTTTAAGAAATACTTTGAAAGTAGATTTTTGGGATACGGATAAAATGGCAAATCAAATAGTAGCATTATTAAATCACAAATCACTAAAGAAAGTTATGTCAGAAAAAGGACAAACTGAAGTAAACAGCTTAACATGGGATGAACCAGTAAGACGTTGTGTTGATCTTTATAAAAAAGTGATAAGGGACAGGGAATAATGGTATCGGTTTGCATTTATTTCCAAGTCCACCAACCATACAGGATTAAGGAATATTCTATCTTTGAAATAGGAAAAGATATAGATTGTTTTGAAGATTCATCAGACTCCAACACAAATAATGCAAAAATTTTAAAAAAAGTTTCCAACAAATGTTATCTGCCAGCGAATGAAGTGCTATTGGAATTATTAAATAATCATCCAGAATTTAAAATAAGTTTTTCTTTTTCTGGAGTTTTCTTAGAACAACTTGAGCAATATGAGCCAGAAGTTTTAGAATCATTTCAAAAGTTAATTGACACAACGCAAGTGGAAATTTTAGCAGAAACTTACCATCATTCATTATCGTTTATATATTCAAAGGAAGAATTCAAAGAACAGGTTAAATTACATAAAGAGATAGTACAAAGATTATTTGGAATTGTTCCAGCGGTTTTTAGAAACACTGAATTAATTTATAATAATGAAATAGCAAAAGAAGTTGAATCGATGGGATACAAAGGAATTTTAGCCGAAGGTGCCGATCATATCTTAGGGTGGAAATCTCCAAACTTTTTATACCGCCCAGCAAATACCTCTAATATAAAATTACTTTTAAAAAATTATAAACTAAGCGATGATATTGCATTTAGATTTTCCGAAAATACATGGAAAGAGTGGCCATTAACAGCCTCAAAATATGCTGATTGGATTACGAAAGTTAATGGAAATGGAAATGTAGTAAATTTATTTATGGATTATGAAACTTTCGGAGAACACCAATGGGAGGCAACTGGAATTTTTAATTTTCTACACCACCTACCCTCAGAAATTTTAAAACATCCAGATAATGATTTTAAAACACCCTCGGAAATTATTAATTCTTATTCTACTATTGGAACCTGCGATGTTGAAAAATATATTTCTTGGGCCGACGAAAACAGGGATCTTAGCGCATGGCTTGGAAACGATATGCAACACGAAGCAATAAATAAAATTTATTCTCTTCGTGATAAAATTTTATCCTCTAACAATTCTGATTTAATTCATAAGTGGAGGAAGTTGCAAACGTCTGATCACTATTATTATATGTCTACAAAACAATTCTCCGACGGTGAAGTACACAAATATTTTAGTCCATATGCTAGTCCCTATGATGCTTTTATAAGTTTCATGAATGTATTACATGATTTAGAATTAGAACTATCTAAAGATGAAATTATCGAGGAGGTTACGACTATAACTTGATAACATTTATAAATATAAATGACTAGTAAACTATAGGTGAGGGAGATGGCGATAAAAAATTCGGAACAATATTTTCATACGTGTGACAACACAGAATTAAAAAGTGTCAAAGATATGCTGGCATGGATGAGGGAGTCTAACGATGATTCATTTTTTAATCATATTAATTCTAAGAGAAATGATTTTGCAGGATGGATTTCCACAATCTTAAAAGACAATGTATTGGCAAAAAAAATTGATAAACTAAAAGATAGAGAAGAAATAATTAACGCAATAGAAGAACGTATTGATTATAAAAATAAGAAGAAAAATAAGAAGAAAAATATAATTTCCAAATTAAAAGAGGCAATTATGAATGAATAGTCCTAAGATTGTCGGAGTAGTTGCATTAAAAGGTGGAGTGGGAAAGACAACTGTCGTCGCAAATTTAGGAGCAGCATTGGCAGATCATTATAACAAAAAAGTTTTAATTGTAGACGCTAATTTTTCTACACCACATTTAGGACTTCATGTTGGATTAGTAAATCCGAAACAAAATTTACATCCAGTTTTAAGCGATGACTATTCAATTTATGAAGCCATTTACCAACATGAATTAGGATTTCATATTATTCCGGGAAAATTGGCACCAACAGAAGTTAACGCGTTAGCATTAAAAGAAAAATTAGAACCCCTAAGAGAAATATATGATATAATTATTGTTGATTCTTCACCCTCTTTGAATAATGAAATGGCAGCAACAATGGACGCAAGCGACGAATTAATAGTTGTTAGCAGTCCAGATTATCCAACACTTAGCTCAACTCTTCACGCAGTAAATTTAGCAAAAAAACAAAATACTGTAATCCGAGGAATTGTCTTAAATAAAGTTAGAAGGAAAAAATTTGAATTAGGTTCAAAAGATATAGCAGAAGCTTCAGAAGTAAAAGTTCTTGCAAGCTTACCAGATAGTTTAAAAGTTCTATCAGCAACTGCAAAAATGGTTCCGGTGGTTATTCATTTCCCAAAAGAAGAAATTTCTCATATTTATAAAAAATTAGCTGGTTCAATAATTGGAGAGAAATATAAAAAAATTAGTGCAAAAAAATCAAAAAAGAAAGCTACACTTCTCAAAAAAAATACTAAGAGGAAAGACTAAATGACTAGACATATAGCTCTTGGGAATGGAAACATATTAGTTTGTTTGGATAAAAATTATCGTATAAGAGATTTTTTTTACCCGTATGTCGGTCAAGAAAATCATGTGTCAGGAAATCAGCACAGGATTGGTGTTTGGGTTGACGGGAATTTTAGTTGGGTATCAAAGAAGGATTGGGACTTATCTATTAAATATAAAGAAGATACATTGGTCAGCGACGTACATGCGTGTAGTGACAAGTTAGGAGTTAGATTAACAATTAATGAAACTGTTCATTATGAAAAAAACATTTTAATTAGAAAGGTAAATGTTGAAAATTTATGTGAATGTAAAAGAGAAATTAGGGTTTTCTTTTCTCAGCATTTTCATATTTCTGAAGCAAACATTGGAGATACGGTTTATTATAATCCAGAATTAAAGTCCATAGTTAATTACAAGGGGAAGCGATATTTTTTAATTGGTGGTGGAATTGACGGAAAAGATTTTACCGAATATTCAACAGGCGTGGCTGGAGGAATTTCTAATAAGCTTGGGACTTATGTTGATGCAGAAGATGGAATATTGAGTAAAAATCCCGTTGAGCATGGAACTGTAGATTCAACAATTGGATTTAGCGTGGAATTAGAATGTGGAGAAAGTAAAGAAATTGATTATTGGATTGCAGTAGGGAAAAATTATAAGGAAATTAAATACTTAAGGGAATTTATTCTAAAAGAATCTCCTTCAAAATTAATAGAAAGAATAGAGAGACATGGAAGAAAATGGGTAAATAAAGTAGCCATGGATTTTTGCAGTTTAAGCGATGATGTTGTAAAGCTTTTCAAACAATCCTTATTGATTCTTAGAACTCAAATAGATAATCGTGGAGCAATTATTGCAGCAAATGACTCCCACACTTTTAGAAGTAAAAAAGATACTTATTCTTATATGTGGCCAAGGGATGGAGCTTTAGTCGCTAGATCTTTAGATAAAGTTGGACATCATAATATTACGAATAGGTTTTTTGAATTTTGTGCACATGCTGCATCTGATGAAGGTTATCTTATGCACAAATATAGACCTGACGGTTCCCTTGGAAGTTCGTGGCATTCTTGGATGAAGGGAGACAAAGTTCAGTTGCCAATACAAGAAGATGAAACAGCACTTGTATTAGATTCTCTTTGGAAAAATTTCGAAGAAAGTAAAGACGACAAATTAATCAAGGGTGTTGGGAAAAATTTCATAAAAAAGGCTGGAGATTTTTTAGTTAATTTTAGAGATAAAGAAACTAACTTGCCAAAAGAAAGTTATGATTTATGGGAAGAAAAATTAGGAGTTCATACATTTACTTGTGCAACGACATATGCAGGATTAATTGCCGCTAAAAATTTTGCAGAATATTTTGGTAAAAAAACTGACGCTGGGAAATATGCAAAAGCCGCAGTGGAGGTAAGGGAGGCAATATTAAAATATATGTATAATGAAGAGATGGGAGTTTTTGTAAAAGGAGTTTATTATGATGATGATAACAAAATGCAATTCGATAAAACAATTGATTCCAGTACTGCTTATGGACTTTTTGAATATGAAATATTAAATATTAATGACCCAAGATTAACTAGGACTGTAGATAAAGCATTAGAAAAACTTTGGAATAAGACAGGATGCGGAGGACTTTGCAGATATGAAGACGATCAATATTATCGTTATCCGAATACAACTGAAAATCCTTGGTTTGTTTGTACCATGTGGTTGGCTGAATATTATGTAGCGAAAACAAAAAAATTAGAAGATTTAAATAAAGCTGAAGAATTACTAGAGTGGGTAGTCAACTATGCACTACCAACAGGAACGCTGTCTGAACAAATTAATTCTGGAACATGCGAACCACTTTCCGTCGCACCCCTTACATGGTCTCACGCAGGATTTATCATTGCCGTAGTGAAATATTTAGATAAGTATAAAGAACTAAGGGGATAGAAAATGAGCGAGTCGAGAGCAAATAATGCCGCAGCTCATGATTTAGTAATTATTCCCAAAAAATATTCCAGACAAACCCAATATAATTTATCATGAAAAAAGTTGAACAAGTCGGGGATTTCAAAGAAATTCCCTCAATAAATCAGACCATCTGCGACAAAGTCGGTAAGTGGTCTGGAATCTAAAATCCTGTGTGGATTTTCTCTGACGATTTTTGCGACCACGCAAAAATGTCAATATCTATATGCGAAATGGGAGAATCGAACTCCCGCATTATCGTTGGCAACGATACATTGTACCACTCAATCAATCTCGCGTAATAAAATAAAATAACACTTCTTTAAAAATTTAATTATAATTAGGTTGAACGAAAAATGTTCGCAGATAACTTTATAAAAAAATTTGATTTGATTTGATTAATGGATTTAAAAAAATTTAAACCAAGTAGAAAGGTGATGTATTTTTCGGGGGCAATTATTCTTGGAATAATAGTTTTATTTGTAATATACTTAGTTCAGTCTAATATATCCGAAAAAGACTTAACGACTTTGCCAACCGAAAAAGGGGCCGCAGCAACAAAGGAAATAATTCAAACCCCTATTACGACACCAACACCAGTTCCAACAAAACCAAAACCAATTAATTTTGAACAATATAATTATCAATTTGCTGAAACTCCAGTCGTAAATATTTTAACCTCCATGATTGGAAGCACTGGAAAATTCGCAATTTATTTACCTTCAACTGGATATATCAACGTAACAAAAGGAAGTAATTATGGAGTGGCTTTTGCACTTCAAAACCCAAATCCTTCTGGAGAAAATTATTTCGAATGGGAATGGACGGCTGATGATTCAGTAGTTCAAAATTGTGGAGTATCGAAGAATGTTGCAATGAGTTGGATTTCAATGGGGTCGTCAAGTTTTGGGAAAATCCCGCAAGGATGGGTTGATGCTACTTCAACTTATTTCAAATTTCCTTCAGATATGAAATCATGCAATTTAAAATATAATTTCAAAGCTACAAAAGACGGAGCAGATTATGCCTCAAAGCAAATAGAATTTAATATAATTTAAATTTCAGAAAGCTTTATTAAATAGTTTTGATTTTATTAATTAGGTGATACTATGAGAATAGCAATAAATGGATTTGGACGAATTGGACGAATTGTTTTTAAAAGAGCAATCGAAGAGGGCATTACTGTCGCAGCAATAAATGATCGAATTGATGTAAAAACTTTAGCTCATTTATTAAAATATGATTCTGTTTATGGGAAATATAAAAAAAGTGTTGAAGTTGGCGAAGATTATATTAAAGTAGCTGGAAAGAAAATTTTAGTATTATCCGAAGACGATCCAGAAAAATTACCTTGGGAAAAGTTAGATATTGACGTAGTAATTGAAGCTACAGGAATTTTTAGAAATAAAGAAGGAGCTAGTAAACATTTAACGGCTGGAGCAAAAAGAGTGTTCATTTCAGCTCCCTCGAAAGATGCAGACGTATCAATAGTGCTGGGAGTAAATAATAGGGATTTAAAAAAATCGCATAAAATAATTTCTTTGGCATCTTGTACAACAAATTGTATAGCTCCAGTTATAAAAGTTTTAAATGATAATTTTGAGATAACAAAGGGCTACTTGACAACAGTGCATGCATATACAGGAGATCAAAGGTTGCTTGACAGCCCCCATAAAAATTTAAGGAGAGCTCGTTCTGCTGCGATTAATTTGGTTCCAACAACTTCAGGAGCAGCAACGGCAGTTACTCAAGTTATACCTGCATTAAAGGGAAAATTGGATGGAATGGCGATTAGAGCCCCAGTTCCTTGTGGGAGTATTACAGATTTAGTTGTGACTGTTAAAAAAACTGTTACAGTAGAAGAAATTAACAAAGCTATGAGAAGTGCCAGTAGAAGAATTCCGGATGTATTAGAATACACGGAAGATGAAATAGTTTCCTCAGATATTATAGAAAATTCACATTCTTCAATTTTTGATTCTAAATTAACAAAGACTAATGGAACTATGATTAAGGTTCTTGCATGGTACGATAATGAATACGGTTATAGTTGTAGAATGATTGATGCATTAAAATTATTAAAATAAAATGAGTGATTCTACAATTTCTAAAGTGAAACTACTAAATTATATTTAAAATGAAAACATTAAACGATTTCAACTTCAAAGGAAAAACGGTTATAGTTAGATCAGACCTTAATTCCGATATTAAGAATGGAAAAGTATTAATGAGTAAAAGAATTAAAGAATCTTCGGTGACTATAAAAGAATTAAAAAATAAAGGTGCTAAGATTGTTATAATTGCACATCAAGGGCGAAAAGGTAAGGTGGATTGTATTTCTTTAAGGCAACATGCTAAACTTTTATCTAAATTTACAAAAGTTAAATTTGTCGACGACATTATTGGTAAAGGGGCAGAATTGGAAGTTTCAAAATTAAAAAATGGAGAAGCTGTTCTTTTGGAAAATATTAGATTCTTGGATAAAGAAATGAAACCTGGAAAAAATTCTTTTGTTAAATTTTTTATTGGTAAAATTGATATTTATGTTAATGATGCGTTTTCCGTATGTCACAGAAAACAAACAAGTATTGTGACTTTCCCAAAATATTTCAAGCACTGCATGGGGCGAGTTTTGCAAAAAGAGGTTGAAGCTTTAGAAAAAATAAATTTGAAAGATTGTTTGTATATTCTTGGAGGAGCAAAACCAAAAGATAATATTAAATTATTAAAGAAAAATAGAGTTTTGGCAACTGGATTTTTTGGGCAACTTTGTTTAATTGCAAAAGGAATTAAGTTTGGAGAATATGAAAATTTCTTAAAAGATCTTTTGAAAGATGAATTTAATGTTCATAAAAAATTAAAGAAAAAACTCGACAATGTAATTGTTCCAATTGATTATGCTATAAAAATAAATGGTAAACGAAAAGAAATTTTAGTAGAAGATTTTCCAAACAAACACATAATTTATGATATTGGTAAAATGACTATGAACAGATTTTCTGACGAAATTAAAAAAGCTAAGGCAATTTACATGAAAGGTCCGTCTGGAGATTGTAGAGAATCCCAATTTTCCAAAGGAACTATTTCTATTCTAAACGAAGTCTCAAAGTCTTCGGGGTTTACGCTAATCGGGGGAGGACATCTAAACGATGCTATTGATAAGTCAAAAATACCAAGAAATAAATTTAATCACATTAGTTTATCTGGTGGAGCTTTGCTTAGTTATCTTTCTGGAGAAAAATTACCGGGGCTAAAAGCTTTGAAATAAATATTAAAAAATTCATCGACGCAACCTTTATTAAATGATTAGTCCATATAATTAAAAGAGATGGTATTTGACATAGTTACATTTGGTAGTGCAGTCGTAGACACGTTTATCGACACTGAGTTCAACAAAAAGAGCCAATCATTTAATTATAAAGCTGGTTCTAAAATTCTAGTTAATAATATGACTACCGACATCGGAGGAGGAGCAACAAATACCGCCGTCGCATTTGCTAGATTTGGATTCAATACGGGTTGTATTTGTAAAATTGGCGACGATAATAATTCCAATGATGTTCTAGAAATGTTAAAAAAAGAAAAAGTAAAATTTTTAGGAAAGAAATCTAAAGGTGCGACTGGACATTCTATAATTTTAGATAGCAAGGATCATCAAAGAACTATTTTAACTTTCAAGGGACCAGGAAACAGTATAAAATTATCTGAAATTCCAAAGATAAAAGCAAAATGGCTATATTATTCGTCTATGTTAAATGAAAGTTTGAAGACTCAGGAAAAATTAATCAAACAGCTTTCAAAAAAAGGAACTAAGTTGGCATTTAATCCAAGTGAATATCTGATTAAAAATGTTAATCTTCGAAGTATGATAAAATTAAGTGATATTCTAATCATGAATAAAGAAGAAGCTGAAATTCTTTGTAGTAAATACAAAAAGAAAGGAAGTTTTTTAGATGGACTAATAAGTTTAGGGGCGAAAATTGCCGTCGTTACAGACAAGAATAAAATGATTTATGCAAGTGACGGAATTAAAAAATATTCTTTGAAGCCTAATAAAATTAAAGTTATTGAAAGGACGGGGGCTGGTGACGCTTTTGCTGCTGGCTTTGTTGCAGGAGTAATGGCAAATAGGCCAATTCAAAAATGTTTGGAGCTAGGACTAAAAGAAGGCGAATCAGTTATTCAATATTTCGGAGCTAAAAATAAATTACTAAAAAGGAAGTTAAAAAAATGAGTAGATTAAAGAATAAAATAAATTTGAAAAAGATTATGAAAAATGGGAAAGCTATGTTTTTAGCGTATGATCAGGGAATGGAACATGGACCAACAGATTTTAATGATAAAAATATAGATCCAAATTATATTATTAAAATTGCAAAGGATGGAAAATTCACAGGACTTATTTTTCAAAAAGGAATCGCGGAACAATACAACGAAGAAATAAAGAAAAGTGGTATACCTTTAATTGTTAAGCTTAATGGAAAAACTAATCTTGTAAAAGGTGACCCAGTCTCAAGACAACTTTGTACAGTAGAAGAAGCCTATAATTTAGGTGCTGTAGCAGTTGGTTATACAATTTACATTGGAAGTGAGTATGAAGAAGAAATGATGCAAGAGTTTGTAGATATTCAGCGGGAGGCTCATGAAAAAGGATTGCCAGCAATTACTTGGATTTATCCTCGTGGAAAAAATCTGGAAGGAATAAGTCAAAGAGATTTACTTGCTTACGCTGCCAGAGTTGGATTAGAAATTGGTGCAGATATTATTAAAATTCATTCTCATGGGAATAAAGAAGATTTGAAATGGGCAGTAAAAGCTGCAGGGAAAGCAAAAGTTGTCATCGCTGGTGGGAGCAAAAAGGGTGGCGATGAATTAACCAATGAAATTAAAGATGCCATTAAAGTTGGATGCGCTGGAGTTGCGATTGGAAGAAATATTTGGCAAGCAGGCAAGCCAATTGAAGTTACAAATAAAATTAAAAAAATAATTTGGTCAAAATGAAACCTGTAATAATAATTAATATGAAAACCTATAATCAGGGAAGTAAGGCTATTAATTTGGCAAAGAAAATTTCTGAAGTGGATTCAAAAATTATAATTGGAGTTCAACCAACTAATATTTTTCAAATAAGCAAGTTAGTAAAAAATCCAATATATTCTGAACATGTCGATTTTCAAGAAACTGGAAGAAACACTGGCTATATTTTGCCAGAAGCTGTGAAGGCAAGTGGAGCTAAGGGAGTTTTTCTAAACCACAGCGAACATAGACTTGATTTAGAAACAATAAAAAAAACTGCTAAACGATGTAAAAAATTAAAATTAAAAGTTGGAATCTTTGCTAAAGATTTGAATCAAGCAATTGAATTAAAAAAATTAAAACCAGAATATTTAATGATAGAGCCTCCAGAATTAGTAGCTGGTAAAATTTCCGTAAGCAAAGCAAAGCCAAAGCTAATTGCAGAAATTGGAAAAAAATTAAAGTATCCGTTTATTGTCGGGGCTGGAATAAAAAATAGTGAAGATTTAAAAATTGCTGTTAAACTCGGGAGCTGCGGAATTGCTATTAGTTCAGCAATCACAACTGCGAAAAATCCTAAAAAAGTTTTAAAGGGGTTAATCAGCTAATGGAAGAAAAAATATTATTAAATATTTTGCATGAAGCTCAAGACAAACATGGATATTTATCCGAAGAAGTTTTAAAAAAAATAAGCAAGAAACATCAAATCCCAATTTCTAGACTTTATGGAATTATTACTTTTCATACAATGTTTAGAGTAAAAAAACAGGGGAAACATATTCTGGAATTATGTGGAAGCCCTAGCTGTCTATTAAATGGGGCTAGAGAAATAGAAAGATTTATTGAAAAAGAATTAAATGTTGAAATCGGCGAAACAACAAAAGATAAGAAATTTTCAGTTTACAAAACTTCTTGCATAGGATGTTGCGATGGGGCTCCTGCAATGTTAATCGACGGAAAGCCATATGTAAATCTTACAATTAAAAGAATTAAAGAAATATTAAAGGAGTTAAAAAATGCAAGTACTAAGAGAAACTAATTTACAAGGTTTAGCTTTGGCAAAAAAATTAGGAAAAAAAGGAACATTAGAGCTTCTTGCAAAGAGAGGCTTAGTTGGAAGAGGAGGAGCTAGCTTCCCAACTCATAAAAAGTGGGAAAGAGCGTTGTCTGTAAAAACTAATGAGAGATTTCTTATTTGCAATGCTGATGAAGGAGAGCCTGGAACTTTTAAAGATAAATTTTTAATTAAAAATAATTCAGAGACTCTTATTGAGGGTATACTTATAGCAGCTTTTGTACTTGATGCAAAAAGATGTTTTATTTATCTTAGAGCCGAGTATGATAGCCTTCGATTAGAGTTAGAAAAAATAATAAAAAAGGTTCTGAAAAAATCTAAAATGAAAGTTTCAATAGAAATCGTAAGAGGAGCTGGTGCTTATGTATGCGGAGAAGAAACAGCTATCATACAATCTATCATGGGACGAAGAGGCCAACCAATGGAAAAACCACCTTACCCTACAATCAAAGGACTTTGGGGAAAACCAACCGTTTTGAATAACGTAACAACATTAACTTGTGTTCCTCAAGCTTTGCTTTATGAAGATTGGAATCCAAATTATAGACTGTTTTCTATATCTGGAGAAGTCGAACATCCAGGAGTATACGAATGGGAATTAGGCGTTAAAATGTCAACAATTTTAGGAACTGTAAAACCAAAAGGAAAAATGAAAGCAATGTCATTTGGATGCTTCGGAGGAATAATGCCAGTTTACAAATCTAATAGAGTTTCTCCAGCTTTAATATGCGATAAAAATTGCCATCACGGAGCATATAGTTTAATTTTTGTCGGGGAGAAAAAAAATATAGTAGACGTTAACTTAAGTATGGCTAAATTTTATACCTATGAATCCTGTGGGAAATGTACGCCATGTAGAGAGGGAACTATTCGTTTAGTCGAACTATTAAAAAAAATAAAGAGCGGACAAGCCACAAATAAAGATTTGAAATTGTTAAAAGAATTAGCTAATCACATCCAAGAAACTAGCCTGTGTGGGCTCGGGGCTTCGTGCGGAAATCATATATTGACGGGAATGAAAAATTTCAAAAAAGATTACAAGGGGTTTATCAAGAAAAAATGAAAATTAAATTAAACGGTAAACATTTAGAAGTAAATGGAAATAAAACCATATTGGATATTTGCAAAGATAATGGAATAAAAATTCCAACACTTTGTTATCACAAAAATTTATTTCCAGAAGCTAGATGTAGACTTTGCTTAGTAGAACTCAATGGAAAACTAGTAACTTCATGTTCTACAAAACCCATTGAAGGATGCAAAATAGTTACAAAAACAAAAAAAATATTAAAGGCCAGAAAAATGAATATGGAGTTAATGAGTCCAGGAATTAGTATGGATAAATTGGGAAATGATTTTGAAGCTAGAAAAATATACGAAGAAGTTGGATTAGATAATGAGCGATTTAAGCCAAGAAAAAATTACAAAGTAGAACTTGGAGATTCTTTAGTTAGAGATAATAATAAATGTGTAAATTGTGGAAGGTGTGTTCAGGTTTGTTCGAAAGTTCAAGAAGTTCATGCAATTGATTTTGCAAGTAGAGCACATAACGAACACGTAACCCCATATTGTGAAAAAACATTAGCTGGTGTCGCATGTATACGTTGTGGGCAATGTTTAATTAATTGTCCAGTTGGGGCGATTACAGAAGTTTCTCATCTTGGAAAAGTAGAAACTGCCTTAAAAAATAAAAAGAAACAAGTTATTGTGCAAACTGCCCCGTCAATTAGGGCAGCTCTTGGAGAATTATTCGACATGAAAACAGGAAGTTTAGTTACAGGAAAAATGGTCACAGCTCTTAGACAATGCGGATTCGATAAAATATTTGATGTTGATTTGGGAGCCGATATGACAATCATGGAAGAATCAGCAGAATTAGTCAGAAGAATAAAATCAAATGAAACACTTCCCTTAATTACTACCTGTTGTCCTGCTTGGATTTTAATGATGGAACAATCTTTCCCCGAATTAATTCCAAATATGTCAACCTGCAAAAGTCCTCATGAAATGCTTGGAGCTTTAATTAAAAGTTATTATGCCAAAAAGGCGGGAATTGATTCAAAAGATATAATTGTTGTGAGCATAATGCCATGTGTAGCCAAAAAATTCGAATCAACTAGACCAGAACTTTATACAGATGTTGATTATGTTTTAACAACTAGGGAACTTGGAAGATTGATTAAAAAAAGAAATATAGATTTCGCAAATTTACCTGATTCTGAATTTGATCCTACGCTTGGAATTTCAACTGGAGCTGGAGATATTTTTGGAACGGCTGGAGGAGTAATGGAAGCGGCTTTGAGAACCACTTACGAAGTGGTTACAAAAAAGAAATTGAAAAAAGTTGAATTTAAAAATTTGCATGAGTTTAAAGGAATTAAAGAAGGTTCAATAAAACTTAGGAATAAAACAATTCGTTACGCTTGTGCAAATGGCGGGGCAAATATTAGAGAATTATTAAAGCATAAGGATGATTATGATTTTATTGAAATGATGGCATGTCCCGGTGGATGTATTGGCGGAGGAGGACAGCCAATTTATTTTGACGACGAAACTCTAAAACTTAGAAGTAAAGCTCTCTATAAACAAGATTCAAAAAAAGAACTTAGAAAATCTCATGAAAACCCAATTGTAAAAGAAATCTACAAAAAATGTCTTGGAGAACCAGGAAGTAAAAAAGCGAAAAAATTTCTCCATACAAAATATAAAAAAAGGAGTTGCTTTTAATGAAAACTGAAATAAATTTTGAAAATTTAAAATCACATAAAGATAGAATATTAATTCGTAAATATAGTGAAATGAAAGATTCTTACAAAGAAGAACTGTCGTCGGGCAATCCAATTATTTACAAAGTTTATATCAAGGATTATGGCGACTTCGAAGAGGGATTAACCGTAATTAATCCTGGAGTTATCGGCAAGGAATATTTCATGACAAAAGGACACAGGCATAAAAAAGTTGCTCCAGAAATTTATATCCTAATTAAAGGAAGAGGTAAATTAATTATTCAAGACAAAACAACAAAAATCATTGATATGAAAAAATATATATTCTATCATATCCCAGGAACTTCTGGACATAGATTAGTTAATATTGGAAAAACTCCTTTGGAAGTCTTAACAATTTATGGTAAAAATGCTGGACACGATTATAGCTTTAAATTTAAAAAAAGTATTTTGAAAAAATAAAATGGCAAAACAAGTTATTGCATTTGATATTGGGGGAACAAGTATTAGAGCTTCGATTGTAGAAAATAATAAAATAATTGAGCATGAAAAAATCCCAACACCAAAAAACAAAAAACTTTTCTTAAGCGAAATTGAAAAATTAATTGAAAAATTAAATTCTAAAAAAATTTATGGAATTGGAATTGGAATTGCTGGACTAATTAAAGATGGCAAAATAGGAAATGCTCCAAACTTAGCTTTGAAAAATTTTGATTTAAAAAAACACTTGAAAAACAAATATAAGAAAAAAGTGGAAATCGCAAATGATGCAGAATGTTTTGCATTAGCAGAGGCAAAACTTGGGATTAAAAAAGACAATTTTATTTTACTAACATTTGGAACTGGAATTGGTGGAGGAATTATAATCGACGGAAAAATTTATAATGGACAGGGTTATGGTGCAGAATTTGGACATATGAATTTTAGTGGAAAACATTTCGAAGGTCTTTGGCAAAATACCAGAAAAGAAATCAGAAAAGAATACAAAGAAAATAAATTATTCAAAGAATTAATAAAAATGAAAAGTCCAAAATCTAAGAAAATTTTAAAGGAAGCGTCAAATTATATAGGACAAGGAATTTCTTCTTTAATCAGTGCATTCGATCCAGAAGTTGTTGTGATTGGTGGTGGGATTCGAGAAGCTGATGGACCTCTATTAAAATTAATAAAAGACGCTGTGAGAAAACATTCATTTCTAAAAAAGAATACGCCAATAGTTTGGACAAAATTAAAACACCCAGGAACCCTTGGAGCTAGTTTGTTGATAAGTAAAAAGTAATAAACTAACAACTCTTTTTATTTCTATGGAAAGTTTAATTAAATTTTATAGAGAAATTAATAAAATTAAAAACATCAAAAGAAATGGTTGGGAAAGAATAGGAATTGTAAATGCAAAAGACACAATTGCATCTCACAGTTTTGGAGCAACCCTTATTTCTTGGGTATTATCCAAAAGAGCAAATTTAAATGAAAATAAATTAATAAAATTGTTATTAATCCATGATTTAATTATGGCTCATGTAAATGACACCACCCCAGCAGACAAAGAACATTCATCAAAAAGAGAGAATGAAAATATAGCTTTCGAAAAATTATCAGAAAATATCCCTCCAGAAATTAAAGAAGAATTTAGATTATTGTTTCATGAATATCAAAAAGAAGAAACCGAAGAGGCTATCCTAGCTAGAGAATGTGATAAGCTAGACACCTTGCTTCAGTCTCTTATGTATTCTGAAGAATTAGGGAAAAACAAATTATCCGAATTCATTTCATCATACGAGAATAAATTTAAATCTAAAACTGGGAAAAAGATATTTGAAGATTTGAAGAAAATAAAAATTAATTGACGATAAATTAATAAAATATCAATCTTTCACACTTTAACTCATTACATAACAAAATCAACCAACACGGGAATTTGAAACAAATTCCCTTAATATATCGGACCAGTCTGCGGCGTGGGTCTGCCCCAACCAATTTAATAGACGATAAATATGTGAGGGTGCGACGGTAAGCGGTCCGGAAAATGTAGTCCTGTGTGGACTACCAAACCCTGACGATTTTTCGCTGCTTCGCAAAGTGGTGTACTGGGTGAGTATGAACCAGAAAAAAATGTCAACCCATATCTTTTTAAATGAAATTTTTCTCAATAGATTATGTTCTACGAAGTTTTAGTAACTGACCATGTAAGAGTAGAGCCGAACAAATTCGGTATGAGTACTGACAAGGCTGTACGAGCACAACTAGAAGAATCATATTCAGGATTCCAAGACAAAGACATCGGAACAGTGGTTTCAGTATTAGACGTTTTAGAGGTTAAAGAAGGAATAATTATCCCAGGTGACGGAGCTGCTTACTACGAATCTACTTTCAAATTAATTGTATTTAAACCAGAGTTACAAGAAATTGTTTACGGAACTGTTGAGGAAATTACAAATTTTGGTGCGTTCTTATCAATGGGTCCAATCCGAGGAATGATTCACATCTCTCAAACTATGGACGATTTTGTATCATTTTCAGATACTGGAGTTTTAACTGGAAAAGACGGAAAGAAAAATTTAGTTCAAGGCGACAAATGTATGGCTAGAATTGTAGCAATCTCATATAAAGGAGAAGATCCAAAAATTGGATTAACAATGAGGCAACCAGGTTTAGGTAAATTAGACTGGGTAAAAGCCGAAAAGGAAAAAACAACTAAACAAACAGAACAAGCAATTGCAAAAGAAAATAAAGCAGCTGCTAAAGGTAAGAAGAAAAAATAAATGGCAGTAAAAGAAAAAGCATGTTTAAATTGTAAGACAATCTACTTTGGAGACAAATGTACAAATTGCGGAGAGACTCCAGCAACAGAAACATTTAAAGGTAGAATGCATGTTTTTGATGCAGAGAAGTCAGAAATCGCAGAAAACTTAGGAATAAATAAAAATGGCGAATTTGCTATTAAATTAAAATAAATAAAATGGAATCAAAAATAATTGAAGAAAAGAAAAATCCTTTTTTGGATAGAACAGAAATCATAATTGAAATGACAGCTAAGGTTACTCCAACAATCGATGAAGTAAAAACAGCAATCGGAAAGGACAATGAATTAACAGTTGTTAAAAAAATTAATGTTAACTTCGGAAGACAAATTTTCTCTGCCAATGTTTATGTTTATAATAATGCAGAATCTAAAGAAAAAATCGAAACAATTCCTCAAAAAGTTAGAAAAAAAATAGCTAAAGAAAAAGCAGACGCTAAAGCTGCTAGAATCAAGGAAGAAGAAGCTAAGAAGAAAGCAGAAGAAGAAGAAGCTAAAGCCGCTGAAGCTGCAAAGGCTGAAGAAACTAAAGAGGAAGAAAAAACTGAATAATTACTATGGCAATAAAATCTAAGATTAAAGGTAAAAAGAAGCATACAAACAAAGCGACTTCTGTTAAATACAAAAAGTACACAGTTGAAGGCGACAAGATTGTAAAGAAAGCTAGAAGCTGTCCAAGATGCGGACCTGGAATTTTCTTATCTGTTGGAAAAGGAAGAGCATACTGCGGACGATGTCATTTTACTGAATTTGAAAAGAAAGAAGTTGAAATGAAGCTAGAATCTAAAGCTTAATTTTTCTGTTTAAATTTTTCTAATACGTTTGTTATTATTCTATCAATCAATTATTATACCCCTCTAAGTAGCTCTAACGGTTAGTTAAATCAACAAAAAATTCCCCAATGTTACATTCTCCCCTAAAAAAAGCCCATTCTTCACACAAGCTCCCATCCTCAAATTTGCAAAGTCCATATTGTCCACCAACTCCATCAACTATTTCTAATACTCCACCTTTCTCAATACAATTCACAGATGCAGGGTTAGCAATTCCAACATTTTCAATTTGCTCATCATTACTTTCACCATTAGAATCTTTACTCATAAACACAAAAACTCCAGAAATAACAATAGCCAAGATTACTATTCCAACGCCAAACACAATTTCAAGGTCCTTTTTCATATACAGTCAAACAAACCAAACTTTATAAAATTCTTCACGAATTAATTCACAAAACTCAAACAGTTAGCTCGTCAGAGATATCCATATTGGGATAAAAGTTTACTTTTAAGAGTTGACCCTGTAGAAGCAAGTGACATATGTC
>JAGLQO010000015.1 GCA_023136775.1 Candidatus Pacearchaeota archaeon
GACATATGTCACTTGCTTCTACAGTGTTGTAAATTTTTTAGACTTTTTTCAATATCTATTACTCGTTTAATCTTGATTAATCTTTCTTTTCCATAGATCCCAGATTTCATAAATTGTCCACCGAATCCTACGCAATAGTCTGCTAGGGTATCGTCAAAGGTTTCTCCACTTCGGTGAGAGAAAATCATTGTTATGTTTTTCTTCTGACACAATTCTACGACTTTTTTTACTTTTAGAATTGAACCTATTTGGTTTACTTTTATTATCATTGCATTTATTGATTTTGCTTTGATTGCTCTTTCTACTCTTCTTGGATTTGTTGTTGTTAGGTCATCTCCTACGATTAAACTTTTTGTTTTGTTTTTAGAAACTGCGTTAAGAACTTCAGTAAATCCACCGAAGTCGTTTTCATCCATTGGATCTTCAACATAAAATATTTTGAATTTTTTGACTATTTGTTCAATATAATCAGCTTGATCAACTTTGTCTCGGGTTAATTTTTTATTTTTGTATTCATAATATTTTTTATCGTAAAATGCAGAGGCTGCGATATCTAAACCTATTCTTAATTTGTATTTGTCTGCAACTTTTCTTATAATTTCTAAAACTTCTTCGTTCGTTTTTGGTGTCATCCATGCGCTTTCGTCATTTTTTGAACGTGCTTTTAAGAGTTTTCTTGCGTACTCATAAGCTCGAAGATTAAGTGTAACTGCTCTTGCATAAGTTTTTTCTTTTGGGATAAGTAAAAATTCCTGGAAATCGGGTCGACGATTTTTTATTTTTTTTGAATGCAATCCTCCTCCAATACAGTTTCCAACTGGCATTGGCATTTTGGGTTTTCTTCCCTTATTTATGTCGTCATTGATAAATTTCCATAGCTCTCTTCCAGTATCAGCCGAAGCAGCCTTTAGAAATGCAGCTTCGATAGCGAAATAAACATTTCCGCCAAACTTTCCATATCGTTTTTCAAATTTGTCCATTAAGACGTTTAGTTGTTTTATGTCGTCTATTCTTTTTATGATGAAATTTTTATCTTTTAATTTTTTACAGAAAATTTTTAACATTCGCATTGAGTATTCTATTCCTCGAGAATTGTAACATGCAACTTCACTTTTTCCAGTAGATTTTCCTGATGGTGCGGATGCTGAAAATCGTCCTTCATATGTTACAAGTTTTATTTGGATACTCCGTCTTCCTCTTGAGTTTTTTACGTAACTTGGGATTGCCTCTTTAATAAACATAATAGTAAAATGGAAAATGTATTAATAAAACTTACTAATATTTAGTAATTAAAATTATAGAATTTATTCTAGTTCTTTGTTGGTAACAGAATTTTCTTCAACTTCTGGTTCTTCTCCAGATTCTGCTAATTCCATCATCTCTCCACCTTGTGCGATATCTTTTTCCTCTTCCTTTTCTTCCTTTTCTTTTTGATTATCGCTAATTTTTGTTTCTTCAACTTTAATTTTTTCCAAATCTTCTTCTTTCTTTTCTGGCATTGGTCTATTGACAGAAATTGGTAAAACGCCGTCGTTAAGTTCTTTTTCTGCAATTTTTAATGGGTCAAAGTTTACTCCATTAAGTTCTTCTTCGGACATTTCTGTTAATAGAGGTGCGTCCATAGAAATCTGTAAACCTCTAGCCCCAATAATTCGTGCTCTTTCATATTTTGAAAATTCTTGTTCTGCTACCATAGTATATTATTTGAAATAATCCTTTTTAAGTATATCGGATTTTAATTAAAAGCGTATTCTTTAATTTTTGGAAATAATTCTTTCCATGTTTCTTCGGCTGATTTTAAAACATCTTGCATTGCTGTTACGTTGATTGTTCCAGCTTTTCCTTTTTGCATTGCTGTAATTCTTGGCTTACCGTCGTTATCGCCAATTGCTATACTTACTCTGAATTTAGAAATATGTTCTTCTTCTTTGCTCACATCTGTAACAATTGTTTTTCCAACTTGGTGGAATGTCATATTAAGAGACATAGCTTTTTTATTTAATGGAATACCGTTAGTTGTAAATTCATGTTCTGCTCTTCCTTCTTCTTCATTATATACAGGCATTCTAGCTCTTCCAAGGGCGATTAAAGCAGCAATTCCAGAAACATCTAATAAATTCCCGTCATCATTAATTGCAATGATGTCAACAAATACTTGCCAAACTTTTTCTCCTTTTTCGATACATAATCCTTTAAAATCAATAAATCCAGATTCTCTAATTCCTCTGTCAACTACTCTTCCAAGTTCGATAGCGTTAATTTTTGGTCTTCCAATATCAAACTGCTGAGAAGCCATTGGATGTAATTCAACTCCAGTCATAAAAGTTCCTTCATCTGGTGAATCAGGATATGGGGTAGTTGGTGCTAAATGTACACCGCATAAAACTTCAGTTTTTCCAACTTTAACTCGAATAGCTGAGGCTGCTGCTGGACTAATATCATCTTCAACAATTATAACTCTATGTTCATTTGCATTTCTACCGTCTAATCTTTTCCCTGCTTCATCTAAATATTCTTCAATTTTTTCTCTTTGTAGGTTAGGCATTACGTATTCACCCATTTTGAACTCCTGCATTTTTTAATGCTTCCATTTGGACTTTTAAGATATCATCACAGGCCTTTTTAGCCATTTCTATAGATGTCGTTAATTCTTCTGGAGAAATCTTTCCATCTAATTGTAATAATGCAATTTCTTTGCTACGGGAAGTGATTGCTAAAGGGATATCTGTAGCTCCTTCACCGTCGTGGAAATCTTCTTCTGCTTTGTCAACATCAACTAGTAGAGTTTTATCTGCCTTACCTGCTGCAATAGCTGAAAGCATTTCTTTCATTGGTAGCCCAGCATGTGCTAAGGCCATAGCGGCTGCGTTTAATCCAGCTACTCTAGTTCCTGCGTCAGCTTTTGGAATTTGAATAAAAACATCTACTACAGTATTTGGAAATCCGCTTAAATCAACAACTGAACTTAAAGCCCATTCGCTTACTTTTCCGATTTCTTCAGATCTACGAGAAGGTCCTGGTCTAATTCTATCCCATACAGAGAAAGGCATCATTCCGTAAGATACTCTTAAGATTCCAGTTCGTGGATTTTGCATATGTTGTGGATGAAGAGTTCTTGGTCCTCTTACAACAGCGATTGCTTTTGTATCTCCAGTTTCAAAACTAGCTGATCCGTCGGCTGATGGTACTACTCCAACTTTAGCAGTCATTGGTCTGCATTCTTCGAATGTTCTTCCATCAAAACGTTTAGTGTATAATCCTTCTGCCATATTAATTTTCTACCTCTTCAGTTGCTTTGTCTTCGTCAGTGTTTTCTGCAATGATTTCTGGTTTATTGTTTTTTAATCCCATATCTTTGATAAAGTTTTCTACTTTTGCAGTTAATCCTGCAATTGTTGCATTTTCTGTAATAAATTCTATAATTTTCTTTGTTGCAACTTCCATTCCTGTATCATTTCCAGAAACCCAAACTTTTCCATTTTGTCCAACTGTAACATTGCATCCTGTTGCGTCTTTAATCATTTTAACCATGCTACCTTCTCTTCCAATAATTCTTGGAACTTTATTTGGTCCAACTGTTAGAATCATTCCGCCTTCGATTTTTCCAAATCCTCGCATCTTCATAGAAGCATCAACTCCTCGAGCTTTTACATCCCAAACTTTAACAATAACTGATTCTCCAAAATCTAAGAATTCTTTCATTTCGTTTTTGTTTACGTATCTTGAAACTTCGCTAACTGGTAAGAATGCGTTCCCAGCTCCGCCGAAATCTAATAACCATCCGTTAAATGTGATGTCTACGATTGTTGCAATCATTGTGTTTCCTCTTCGAGGATAGTAGGCTCCAGTTACTGGTGTAACCTTAACGTGTTTTTCGAAAACATTAGCGATTCCGTATCGGTTAGCTACGATGTCAGTTTTGTCTCTGTAAGCTCCGTCTCCGGGTAAGAATTCGTTTCCAGTGCAAATAGTTTCTCCTGGAATTACAATCTGTCTTGTTTTTTCTGCCATTTATTATTTTTGTAAAGATAATCTGTAATATTTTTGCGATCCTTGTTTTTATCTTGTATGGATATATTCAGAATAGTTCATTTATAAGATTTTTGGTGATTGAGTGATATGTTTCGAAAATGTTTTAGATAATTATAAAAAGAATTTTTACTGATTATTTTTATGGCATTCCCAATTTTAGTTACGGCAGCAATAATTGAAGATGATGGGAAGTTTTTGATTACTCAGAGGCCTTTGGATAAACATAATGGTGGGCGATGGGAATTTCCTGGCGGGAAGGTAGATTTTGGAGAGGATCCTCGACTAGGGATTGAGCGAGAGATTGATGAGGAGCTTGGGATTACGGTTAAGGCGGAAGAGTTGTTGGAGTATTCTTCGCATGTTTATAATTCTGAAAAACATATTATACTTCTTGGAATTCATTGTGCGTTTACTCATGGTGAAATTGAGAAAAAAGAAATTGCGGATTTTAAATGGGTAACTTTGGACGAAATGAATTCTTATAATGTTACCGAGGCTGATTTGCCGTTTATCGAACAGCTTAGAGAAATTGAAAGTAACAAATGTTAATTTTTAATTTTATCTAAAACATAATTTACTCTTTCTTCCACTGTAAGTTTTGGTATTTCTAATATTTCGTGACCTGTTTCCTTATACGCTTTAACAATTTCATTGTGTAATGCAACTGCTTTTTCATATGATTCATTCCTAAGTTCATCTTTTTTGTAGATTTCTTTCCAAGGGGGTACGATGAATACTTTGTCATATTTATGTTCTTTGCAAAATTTTTTACATTCATCTGTAGGTTCACGTTGATAAAAAAGAGAATAAGCTATCTCGTCGAATACTCCTCTATCGAAAAAGACTATGTCTTGATTATTATCAAAGAAATCCTGTATTCTTTTTTTGACAATTAAAATTTGAAATCTATTTCTATCTTCTCTTGGATCTTTTCCTTCCTTCTCTATGAGTTCATTAATAAGATTTCTTGATGATTCTCCTACGAAAGGAAACCCCTTTTTATTTAAATTTTTAATAATTGATGTCTTGCCAAATCCAGGGCCGCCAGTTATAATATATCTCATATAGATAATCATTATTTTGTCTTTAATTAATTTTTGGAGCGGAAATTATTTCCGCGATTGGTTGCTCAAGTCGGCAGTCTGTGTATTTTTAGGGCAGCGCCCGTTAAGAAAATGCCAACTGCAAAATATGAGAGCGAAGCTCTCCAAAGGAATTAAGTTGAACCGTCTGCGACATGTACGGTAAGTGGTTCAGAATCTAGAAATCCTGTGTGGATTTCCCCTGACGATTTTTTTCACCAGAAAAAAATGTCAATCACTTCATTTCTTCTGACATAACTGAGCCGTGAGTTGCCCCGTTGATTTTGTCGTAGAAATCGAAAATTAGTGCCGTTGGCATTTGAACAATTACTTCTAAGTCTCCGTTATTTTTCCAATCTTCTTGTATCATAAATTCTTTTACTGTTGCATAAGCTTTCCCAGTATGTAATGCTGGAATTATTAATTTAACTTTTTTTGTTTCAATTTTGATTGGTAAAATTTTTCCGAGTTGGTCTAAGATTTCTTGAACTTGAGATTCTACTGGTTTGTTTTTTACGTTAACGTGAGCCTCAGTTAGAGCTTTCATAATTCTATCAGGAGTGTAAGGCCTTCCTTCTGGGCTAACTGCATTTTTAGATAAGAAATCTACAACTTGTTTATATTTAGCGTTGTGTTCTTGTTTTATTGATTCAGTTGTTCTTACAACTTCACCAGTTTTGATAATTTTTTCAGCGACTTCCATGGTATCTGAAGTTCCAAAAGCAACTTCTAATTCATTATGACTTGCTTGTTCTCCGGATTTTAAATTATGAAAAATAGATTCAGTTAAAACTGCTGATGACAAAGAAGCCCCTGTTTCGTCTTTCCTGACTTTCATGGCTTCGTCGAGGTCTACTAAAACTTCGAAATGTTGTCCACCTTTTTTTATTCGTGCAGTTGTATTTGCCATAATTAAATTAAAACTTTAATCTTTATTAATGTTGTTAAAATTATTCTAAATTTTTCCCGCTTTTCTTTTCTATCCTTCCTTTAGATAAAATTCCTGCGTCAAATCTTTCAATATCAAAGTTTTCACCTTGAACTTTTTTGAAAATATTTAATGCTAATTTTAATCCTTCTGAAGAAGTCATTCCATTTTTATATTCTTCTCGTAAGTGTTTTTTAATGTCGTCGTCGTGTTCTCCAATTGCATTTGCTTTGTATCGTAGGTAATTTCCTGTTATATCAGTTGTATAAAGAACTGGTTTCCCGTTCATTCCTGCGAACATCATGGAAACTCCGAAAGGCCGAGCTCCACCGTATTGTGTGAATTGTTGTTTAACATCGGCGATGTCTCTTACGATTGATTCTGTGCTTGGAGCAGTGTCGTAAGTTACTCTGTGTTGTTGAGCTAAAACTCTAGCTTTGTCAATTAAAACTCTTGCGTCTGAACTAATTCCTGCAGAAACGGCTATAATATGTTCATCAATTTCATTGATTTTATTTGCGGATTCTTCAATAATTAAATTATCTTTTTTTCTTCGGTCGCTCACGATTACGACTGAGTCTTTGCAAACTATTCCGATTGAGGCTGAACCTAAACGAATTGTTTTTTCTGCGTATTCAACTTGTAAGATATGTCCATCTGGAGCAAACATTGTTGCTGCTCGGTCATATCCCATTTGTTGGTGTTGTATATCATCCATAAAACAATTAGAAAAAGTAGTCTTTTAAAATTATCTGTTGACATTTTCTTTTGGTGAAGAAAATCGTCAGGGGAAATCCACACAGGATTTCAGTTTCCGGACCGCTGGACCTTCCAGGTCGCAGACGGTTCGATATATGAGGGAATTTCTTTTGTCATTTGATGCGCCTAGTTTCGAATCTTCGAGGCGAAATTCCCGTGATTCGGAGTGTTTGTTATTCATTCCATAAGAAATCATAGCGATTTTTTCCTTTGGAAAAAACGCCACGATTTCTTATGGAAGCTTGTTAGAATTATTTTGTTTTCGTTGATTTTTTTGGTTGTGTGTCTGATTGAAGGATTTTTATTTTGTTAGCCCCTTCAAGGTTCCGCTGACTTTTGTTATTTTTATTCCAGCTAGTGCTAGTGAGGCTCTAATGTCGTCTAAAGATTTTGCTAGGCAGCTTCCGACTGTAGTGTCTTTTGGAAATTCTTTTGTGTTGACTTTTATATAAGTTGATTTTGCGAATCCTAGTATGCCTATGTATTCTAATATCGCGGCTTCAATTTTTGCGTTGGAAGCTTTGGCTAAAAAGTATCTACGTTTATCTCTTGCGCTTGGTTTTAATTTTAATTTTTTAATTTTATTTGCCATTATTATTATTTTCAAAAAAGATCTATAGACCTTTCGAGTGCCATTATTATCTAGAAGATTTATAAGTTTTTATTTTCTTCGATTTATTGTATCTTATATTTTTTATAGGAACTCTTTGAATACTGATAAATATATGTCTAGCTTTTCTGTGTTTTCCAATATTGTGATGAGCTTCTAAGTGTTTTATCTTTTTTGATTTTATTAATTCTAATATAATTGCTGTGAAAACTAAGATGGCAATACTAGCGAAGATAAATGAAAATTTTCTGTTTTCTTTTGCCGTGAATTTTGCAATGATTTTTCCTATTAAAGAAAGTTTTTCTTCTGGAGATTCTTCATTAATTTCTTCTTTTGTTTCGTTTTGTATTGGTGTGAATATTTTTTTTACTGGAATTGTTTCGTTGATTTCTTTTATTATAATATTCGCGTAGTCATTTGTGTATAGCAGCGTTAATTCTAAATCAAAGGTTTCGTCGTTGTCCAGATTTAGTTTTGTTGGAGAGTTTAGATAAAGAATTAAATTGATTGGGTCTGATTCTATTGTTACATTTACTTTATTATCTTCTATTTTGTTTAGGGTTAGTTTGTGGTCTTGAGATTTTGTTTTGAATTTTACTGAGTCTTTTTCTCTTAATTTTTGTTGTGCTCCTTGTGGCTGCTTGGTTTCTTCTTCTTTTAGTTCGTAGATTCTTGGTGCTGAACTTCCGCCTCCGCCGCTGCTAGGGGAAGGAGGAGTTGGGACTGTGTAGATATCTAGTTTGTATGTTTGTGAGATGTTTGTATTGTTTGCTTTGTCTGTGCATGTAATATTCCAATAATATGTGCCGTCTGTTAATGTTTGTGAGAATGTTGAGTAGTTTTGATTATTGATTGTTAGATTGCAGAAGTCTTTATTTGTTTCAGTCTCGGAGTACACGAAGGTGTGGCTTTTTGTGGTGGTGTTTGTATTATTCGTTGGGGAAGTTAATGTTATTTGTGGTGAGGTTTTGTCGTAGGTTATTGTATAGTTTTGGGTTTGGGCTTGTTGGGATTGGTTGTTTATTGCTAGACAATTATAATAGTAGTTTGTTTCGTTTGGAAATGTATAATTGAATATAGAGTAGTTTATTGTTCCAGTTATGTTTCTTGTTGTAAAGTTTAATAAATGAGTTTGATTGTAAATTGAAAAAGTGATATTAGATAATTCTTCTAAAGATTGTACTGAACAATTTATTATTGTTTGATTTTGATTTGTATAGGTATCATTTTGTGGTGATATTATTTGTATTTGAACAGAGTGGGTTGAAATAGTTCTGTTTTCTGTAATATTAAAGTTTGATTGATTGTCATATGAAATGCAAGTCCAATTGTAATTTTCTATTTGTGAAATATTTACAGTTGAATTTATTGTTAATATATTATTTATTGGCGAGGAGTTTGTAATGTTATAAATTAATTCTGTTGAATTATAAATTTTTAGTGTTAAGTTTTTTAGTTGTAGGTTGTCCGAGGCATTACATTGGAAAGTTATATTCCCAGGGTTTGTGAAGAGCGGGGAAGTTGGTGTTAGGGGTTGTGTGCTGGGTAATTGTTCGTCGGAGTATAAAATTGTTTGATATGCATTTACTCGAGTGAAGTTTTGATTAGTGTCAGCATCGTAAATTGTTTTTCCGGAGTCTAAAATAAATTGTTTTATTGTTGATGGCGTTAGAATTGTATTTGATTCTAATTTTTTGTAATGGTTTAGTAGGGCGATTACTCCTGAGACATGAGGTGTTGACATTGAGGTTCCCGAGGAAGATCCAGTAGTACTTGTTGGGATTGTTGAAATTATTTCAACTCCTGGTGCTGTAATTATATCTGAAAAGAAGTTGTGTCTTAGTCCTGAGTCTGCCATATTGTCTGCGTCGTCTGTATTTCCTATTCTTATTGCATTTTGGATACAAGCAGGGCTTGAAATACCTGCTGAATGATTTGTAATATTTAATATAGGTGAATTGAAAACTAGATTTCCAGTTGCAGTCACTACTGTAATATTATTAATAGTGGCATTATTTATTCTTGTTGTATCTGATGGATAGCTGGCGTCACAGTATGATGAATGTTGCCCACCTCCAAGGCTCATTGAGATGATTGAAATATTATATGTGTCTTTGTTTGCAATGCACCAATCAAGTCCATCTAATACTGCTTGATTTGGACAATATCCAGCAAAGTCACATACCATTACTGGGATGTATTGTGTATTTTGTGTTACTCCGTGATATGTTGCATGAGTTGAGACGATTGTTCCTGCTACATGTGTTCCGTGTCCATGTGGATCAGTTGTTGAACAGTTTTCTATACAGGTTCCGGGGGTTGTTGCGCAGTCTATATTACATGTTGCATTTTTTCCTATTAATGCAGGATGGTTTGTTTGGGCTCCTGTGTCTAAAATACATACTGTTTGACCTTCCCCTGTTATGTTTGTTAAGTTTTCTTGGATATCCCAAACAGAATCTGCCTCTATTAATGGCACTGAAGCATTCATTAGGATATATTTTGGGATATTCTCTTGTATTAATATAGAGTTGTCTTTTTTTAGTTGTTCGAATTCTTCTTTTGAGATTGTTTTTATTTCGTATCTTGATTGAGGTCCGATTTCTTGAATTTCTCCAGAATAGGACATCGTTTTTATTTGTGAAATTTGCGTCTTGATATTTTTATGTTCAATTATTACTTCTATGTCTTTTGCTAAAATAAGTGGAGTCGTTAAAATTAATCCAAAAACTAAAACTAAAAATAATTTATTCATTCCATTCTACCTCACAATTTCCGTTTTCCCATTTGCAGCTTCCCTGTCCGCAATCCATTGTTTCGGGGACGCATTCCATTGTGCACATAATTTCAGAACAGTCGGGTGCCAAATTTTCATTAACGCAAGTGGTCGCGTGACAACATGTGGCAGGGATGCAGGATTCTTCCATATAGTTTTCTAGTTTATTTTCTAAGCTGTCTTTTATTGTTTGATTTTCTTTTAATCCATTGTCTAATTTGTTTGTGGAAGTGAACAAAAAAAACCCACTTACAGCTAAGATAATTAAAACAACAATCCCCGTAAACAACCCTCTTTTGTTCATAGAAAATAAAATCTCTTTGTAGTTAAATAGATTACTAATGGTTGACATTTTTCTCTGGTGAGAAAAATCGTCAGAGGAAATCCACACAGATTTAGGAATTATATGCCTACCTCGTCTTTCAAGGCGGGGAGTAGCAAACTATTTATTTATTAAAATTATAAAAGAGCAGAGAGTTGACTCTGCTTTTTTGAATATAGACATAGTTAATAC
>JAGLQO010000016.1 GCA_023136775.1 Candidatus Pacearchaeota archaeon
ATAGGCCGCAGTAAAAGACTGCGTTGATAGAGACGGAATGTAAGCATTGAGCTTTCGCGATTTGTTCAGTTCGCGTCTACTAAAAGCCACACATTATAAAATATCTGACTTCACTAAGAAGTATTGAGATTAATTTCTCAAAAGCGATGAAATCTAGACATAGTGAATTTACTTAATTGTAGGTTTGCTATAAACTTTGGCGAATTTCTTATACTGTTCTCAATTGTTATAAAGAAGTTGACATTTTTGACTACGTCAAAAATCGTCAGCAAATTTTTTTAGAAAAAATTTAGATACCAATCCACTTACCGACTTTGTCGCAGATGGATTGATTTATTGAGGGAATTTCGTCATTTGACGCGCCCAGTTACGAATCTTTGGGGCGAAATTCCCGTTGTTCGGAATGTTTTTCCATAAAAAATTGCATCGTCTTCGACGCTGCATTTCTTATGGAGTGTTGGATTTCTTTGAATTTTGTTTTGTGACGAGAGAGAGTAATTTTCTTATATTGTTTTCTTATATAATTTTTGAGTGTAATAATGTTTTAATATGACGAGAGTGTGATAGAATTTATATAGGATAAAACATTAATGTTTTTATGAAAATAGTAATTATAGTTATATTACTTATGATTGGGTTTGTTTCTGGAGCAAGTTATCCTGCACCGTTTGCAAGTGATTCAGTTATCGTTGTTGGTGCCTCTGATACCATAACTACTACAAATATTGCATCTAATTTAGACTCTACTGTAACAACTATTGAAGGTGGACAAGTTTTTATTTTGGATAGTGATAAATCAAAGGAAAAAATATTCTCTGGAGAAGAAATTTGTGAATTGACAAAAGGATGTTGGGTTGAAAAAAAGAACCTTATAGAAATAATTGAAAATAATGAGACAATTAATATATCAAATAGTGGATGTTTTCCATATGGATATTATCGTGAGGGATATTACTGCGGAACTATATATAATAAAAATTTAAGACGTGATGAAAATTCACTTGTTAAACAAAAAAATGCTTATGAAAATTGTTCTCATGATTCTCAATGTAAGAGCAATTTATGTTTTAATGAAGAATGTATAGACACGCTAAAAACAATAGATAATAATATTATAAAAATAAATAAATCTGATATAGAAGAGTTAAAAAATATTATTGATAATATAGAAAAAACAGAAAGAAAAGAATACTCAAAAGAAATTTCTGAAAATTTATTTAATTCTTTAATCGAATTATTGAAAAAAATGTTCAATTTTTAGGTTTGAGAAGTGACGAGAGTCTGCGATTTTCTTATACTGTTATTAATCATAATTATTTTTATATATGCCACTAGGCTATAATTTTATGGGAATATCTTTTGATGAGGCTAAGTATTTTCCAGATGTTAGGCAGAAATTTTTGGAAGAAATTGATTTTGAAAAGTATAAACCTTTTATTAAAGATGTAATTTATTTTGAGGGAAAAGTTGGGGAGAAGATAATGGAAACTGTTCCTGACTCTTGTGTGGATTGGTTGCCCAATACGGCTTCTACAATTAGAGTTTCTGGATATGCCTTTAGAACATGTTCATTAGATGAATTTTACAATATTTTAATTCCTCATGAGGGATTTCATGCTTGGCAAAATTATTTTGAATATGCAGAGCCAGTAGGAAAGGAAGACTTCGTAAATTTTCCAAATGGTCAATATGTTAATTTTCACGAAAAGGAGATTAAGCAGGAATTGGTTGCTCATCAAAATCAAATCAATCATTTTACATTTGAAAAATGTTCTAGAAGTTTCCAAAAAAATGTATATAGTTGGTTAAGATTTTATGAAGAATTGTTTGGTAAATTTTATGAATAATTATTTAATCTCATTATTTTTGTTATATTATGAAAAAGAAGCCGAATAAAAAAGTGAAGCCTAAGGATTTATTTTTTAGCAATGATTATTTTTAGTATAATTTATAAAATTATGAAAAGTCACTCGCAAAGGAGTACCCTCTAAATAGGGAATCTATGATTCCATCTTAATCGGCCAAAATGAAATGTTTGAAATGTGGATATAAATGGAAGAGAAATAAGTGGAGTGAATTTTTTTCATTTTTGGCAAAGTGTTTGAAGTGTGAGTCGAGATTTGTTTTGAGATATTAATTATGCTGTTTAGAAATATATTTATAGAAGTTAATCTTAGATAATATATGGTAGAGGATTCTCGAGATAAGGAGTCGGATATAAAAGAGCTTGTAGAAGAGTTAGGATTTGGTTTGTTAATGGATGGTAAATTGAAACCGAGTTCTAATATATATAGACCGAATCAATTTGATATGACTAATATTGCTTCTCAAATATCTAATAAGAGTAAGGAGCCTGTAATGATTTATATTAAATATTCTGAAGAAAATAAAGGGTATGTTTTTGAAATTTATGAAAAAGGATTTCTTAATATATTTTAGAATAATTTGTTTTGGGAATATTTTTAAAGAATAAATGTTTAGATAATGTATGGGTATTGAATATAGTCGAAACAATAAGGGTAGTGAAGAGAGAATCGCAGAACAGGAATCGAAACTTAGTGGATATGTATCTAAAGCCAAATCTAGTCATAAGTTGGCAGTAAGTGATCAGAGATCTTATAATAGTAACAGAGATAATTCTAAGTTTGAAAAATTTAAACCTAAAGCAATTGAGCATTATAAAGAAGCTTCAAAATATTGGACATTAGCTTCGAATGTAGTGTATAATGAGCTCAACTTGGCTATTGAGGATAAAAATGATATACTTCAAAAACGTCTTGAAAAAAAAGCTAAGATGTATTTTGATAATTCTGAAGAGAATATTGAGGATATGCGAGAATTGAAAGGGCTTGATATTTCTTTAGCAATTCCAATTCTTTCAATGGTTTCGTTTTTTTTTGCTTTAGTGTTTTCTTCTTTTAGTGTTACTGGTTTGGTTATTGCTGATAAAATAACTCCTCCTATGAATTATGTTGCGCTTGGATGCTTTATGCTTGGAATTTTATTTGCATTAATATATTTGAAACGTAGAATAAATGTTAAGAAGAAATCTTTGAAAAAGATTGTTCGGAAAGTTTCAAATAATAAAAAAGGTCCAAAGAAAAAATAATTAAATTTTTTATACGTCTAAAACTACTTGGCATTCAAATCCGCCATCTTTTTCCCTAACAAACATTTCGCTGTAGGTGATGGCCTTTACGTCGTTTGTGAATTTGTAGTGGTCTGCTTTGTCTCCGATGACTGTGCAATTGATTTTATTTTCGTTGATGTCTAGGGATTTTATACTAAATGTCAAAAAATCTTCAGCATCTAGTAAGAATAAAAATTCTTCTAAAAAATTATATAATAAACTTTCATTATCTGTTCCTTCAATTTCAAAAGTTTTTTCTTGTTGTTCTAGAATTGTTATTTCTCCCCTAATTGTTTCATTTAAAGCCTCGGCGGCGGATAAGAACATTTCTTCTAAACTAGAACCATCGGCTCTAAATTTAACATCGGCAGTGTGGCTTAAGAACCTATATGACATGATAAATAAGGGTAAAAATGATATATAAGTTTAATGAAAGTTCAAAATTTAATTTTTCCAGAGTAAATGTAAATTGCAATAACTTCTTGCTGATTTAACTTTAAATTCAAAGTTGACTTCTGGGTTTTCATTTGGATTTAAGAATTTTTTACAAATTTGCCCAGATTCTGAGGTTGCTTCAATCCATTCAATATAATGTTCAGGGGTCATTGGATGCTCGATGCTTCCGACTTTAACGATGTTATCTTTAATTATTGGTTTGTGTTTTTCTGTTTTATCAATTTCCTTAGTTATTTCTTTCATTAGAATCATTGGTTTTTTACAGCAAATTAATTCTCCCTCACCTTTGTGTAATATTTCCACGATGTTTCCACACACATTACATTTGTAAATTTCTTTTCTTTTTGTCATTTTTGGTTTTGGTTGGGATTCTATTTTTAAGAATTTTTTATTGTTTTTCTTTTGGAAATTATGACAAATATAGCCATTGATAATAAGAATACAATTGCAAAACTTGACCAATTGTCAAAAGTTAAATAATTTAAATTAAAATATTTTGCAGCAAATGTATTGAGTCCGAGTAATATAATTAGTGCAATTCCACCTTTCCAGTTTATTGGGATGAATCCCCATTTGTGTTTAGGCTTCATTGTTTTGAACCAAGGATTTTTTACAATTCTAATTGTTTTGGTATTTTTTTTAATTATTTTCTTTTTAATTTTTTTTGCCATATGATTAATAATTTTCTGCCAAAACTTCGTAATACGTTTGTGGGTGATTGCATGCTGGACAAGTATGTGGAGCTTTATTTCCTTCGTGTATATATCCACAATTTCTACATTTCCATTTAACCATTTCTGGTTTTTTGAAAACTTCATCATTTTTTACATTCTCTAATAATTTTCTAAATCTTTTTTCATGTTTTTCTTCAACTTTTGCGATTTCATGATAAGAATTTGCAATATCTTCAAATTCTTCTTTTCTTGCGATTTTTTCAAATTCTGGATATAATTCTGACCATTCTTCGTTTTCTCCATTTGCTGAAGCTAATAAATTTTCTTCGGTTGTTCCAATTTTCCCGGCTGGATAAGTTGCAGTAATTTCTAAATTTCTTCCTTCGGGGTCAGTAGGGTCATCCCTAGTTGGGGATAAATATTTAAAGAAAATTTCAGCGTGTTCCTTTTCATTATCTGCTGTTTCTTGGAAAATAGCTGCTATTTGTTCAAATCCGGCTTTTCTAGCTTTACTTGCAAAAAATGTATATCTATTTCTTGCTTGGCTTTCACCAGCAAAAGATTTTAATAAATTTTTCTCAGTTTCACTTCCTTTTAATTCCATAACTAGTAAATAGTAAAAACCTTTTTATATATTTGCTTTCATTATATAATTATGAAAAAGATACCTCAAGATATTGTTGGAAATATTGCAATTTTAAAATTCCCAAAAAAAACATTTTGGATAATTAGAAAAATTAAGGCCAATAAATTTTTAAAAGAAAATAAGACTGTTACGACTGTTTTGGAAAAAACTACCGGTTTTTCTGGAGAGCTTAGAACTTTAACTACAAAATATCTTGCTGGGATTAAAACTAAGCAGGCAACATATAAAGAGAATGGTTGTACTTTCAAATTTAATGTTGATGAATCTTATTTTTCTCCTCGGTTGTCTAATGAGCGAAAAGTGATTGCTGATGAGGTTGTAAATTTAGTAAAAAAGAAACATATGAAGATTTTAGTTATGTTTGCAGGGATTAGTCCTTATCCGATTGTTATTGCCAAAAAATTGAAAGAAGCTGGGAAGTTTGCAGAGATTGTTTCTAATGAATTAAATGAGGTTGCAAATAAAGAATCTGTTAAAAATATTACATTAAATAAAGTTCAGAATTATGTTAAATTACTTAACGGTGACGCTAAAAAGTTGCCGAGTAAAACTAAGGATAAATTTGATATTATTTTAATGCCGAGACCAAATCTTGATGATACTTTTTTGAAAACTGCTTTGAAACTTTCTAAGAGAGGAACTGTTATTTTTTATCATGGATTTGGAACCAAGGAAGAGGTTTTGAGCGAAATAAAGAAAGATACTAGGGGCAAAATTGGAAGTGTAAAAATTCGAAAGGCTGGGGATATTGGAGCTTATAAATTTAGATGGCAAGCTTCGTTTGGAGTGAGATAAAAAACTAATTGGTTTTTATTTGAATTAATAACATCCAACTTCTGTTATATAAGCATAACAAGTCTTATCTTCATCCTTAATATATAAACATACATCAACTATTTTGGGAGGTATTAAGGAAATCCATTTAGTTGTTAAGGATTTATAATAACCACAAGTTTCTCTCCCTTTATTCTCCCAAGAATGATATCCTGTGTTACACGAACTCCCACAGCTTTCTGAACATTTATGATTTGACGTTGTACTCCAACTACCATACCGGGACCAATCACCAGGACAAGAACTTCCTGAAAATTTACAATATTTATCATCATCATCATAAACTATCCCTCCACCTAACTCTTCACATTGTTCTGAATCATGATCGGCATTTACAAGTAAGGATGTATCACAAAGACCAGATGAGCAATATCCCTCATTATTATCACCACATCTTATCCCATCTTCTTTACTAGTAACGTCAACACAAGTGCCATTACATAAAACTATACCTGGATTAAGACAATTACTCCCGCCACATTCTTCATTAATATCAGAAACACAAACTTCTCCGTAAGCAATCAATTCTTGTAAACTCTTTCCATTTTCAAAAATTATATTTGTACCCAGGTGTCTTGCATTGTCCACATCAGAATAAACAGAAGTTCCCCCTATAATAAAATTAGGGCTATTAAGAGCTTCTAAAAAAGTTATCTCACCATCCAAATCAGTTGAAACCAAAATATCACTAGTAAACTCATATTGAAGTAAGGTAATAGAATTTAAATCAGGATTAGAATATTCATAACCGTAAAACAAAGCATTATCAAACATTTCCTGCAAGGTAACAATATTTCCACTAACGTTAATAAAAACTTCATTAGTATTATGTCCCTTACCATTATAATTTTCAAAAGAACCGGAAACAGGAATTTCGGTTTCAATTTCGGTTTCACAGCATTCACCATCAGGAATTTCGGTTTCACAGCATTCATTATTAACAATTTCCATACCTCCCCCTGTATGACCTTCCGGATACTGACATTCATAATTATAAGTAAACTCGTAATTTATATTGGTTAGTACCATATAAGCTCCGTATCCATAACTCTTACAACAGATTTCTTCTAACGGTCCATCAATTGGCATACAACACTCAAAAAATAACTCTGTACATTCGTCATCAGTAACTACCTCATCAGACCCACAAGAAAAAAAATTCCTGTTAACACATCTCCCTTCCGGTTCGCAAGCTGCACTAGCAAAAACTCCAATAATAATTAATAAAAATAATACCCCAATCACCCTTTTCATATTATTGTCAACAATGGCTAGTATATAAGTTTTACACCTCAACATCAACTTTTCTTATGGCCGTCGGTGCTTCTCCTCCGTGCCATGTGAATCTCGGACGAACTCTCATTGGATAAATTCTTTCTGAAGAGTCATCTAATATAATTGCTGCACCTTTTAATTTCGGAAGGCCGTTGATTTTATCGGTGATGCTAGAACTCATGTAACTTTGAGTTACGGCGTTTAAAGCGTCTACATCTAGTTTGGCTGTTATTTTATGAGACATTACGATGTCGGCTTGGGTAATTGCGTCGGTGTGAATTTTTCCTGGTTGCTGGGTTGCTACAACTAAACTAATTCCGGGTTGCCGACCTTCTCTAAGCAATTGGACTAAAGCGTCGGTTGCTGGAGTTTTGCCAGTGACTGGTAAAAATTCGTGAGCCTCGTCTATGAAAATCCAAACCAATGGCATATCTCTTTTTACTTTATATCGAGCATAGTCAGCTCCATGTTGAACTGCTTGAATTTCTTCGTTTTTTCTAGAAGCCATTCTTTCGTTGAAAATTTTCTTAGAGACTAATCCGATAATTAAAGCTCGAACATTAAATGCTCCAAGTGCTGCGTACATTGACAAATCTATAATTGTTGTTTGTCCAGCACTAATCATATCTTTAACAGTGGTTCCTATTTCTTCGTCGAAAACTTTCCAGGTTTTTGCTGCATCGAATAATGCCATTGCTGCGTTTTTATTATCTTGCGAAACATTTTCTGTTCGTTTGATTAGGGCATTGATTTCTTTAAATCCAAATGGATCGCCTTTTTCGGTAAGCGTACTTATGACTGATTCTATAACAATTGCAATTGGGTTTGTGAATGGAAGGTCGAAGAGTCCTACCCAGTCAGATGCATCAAGGTCGCTTAATTTGATTGCAAAGGGCGAATCTACTTCGATTCCTTTGTCTTTGAATTCTTGGTAATGTCCGAATGGAACGAAAACTCTTGTTGGAACATTTTTTGCATCAAGTCCCCATTCCATTAGTAGGGCTTCGTCTTTTGTGTTTTTGTATTTCATTGTCCAGTAAATTCCCATTGTGTCGAAAATTACTGAAGCGATATTTCCTGATTCTTCTACTCCGAGGTCGGACAAGGATTCTGCCATTGCTCCCATTGTATATGATTTTCCCGAACCTCTTTTTCCGCAGATTAAAACTACATGGGTTCTTGCGACGTCCATGTAAATTGGGTTTGAGATTGAGGTATAGTTTCCCATTGTTACGAAACTTTTTCCTATGTAGGCTAAGCCGTTTTTTCCGTATGCTTTTTTATCACTTTCGTTTCTTCCGATTATCACATCAAATGCCATAATAGAAAATAGATTATAATGTTATTAAAGATTATTGTTGGAGCGGGAGTGATTATGCTTGGCACTGTGAGCGAATAGCGAACGTCATCAAATATACAAGTTCGAAGAACTTGACTGTATGCCGTTAAAACTATTAGATAAATTATTTAGTAAATTAGGATTAAAATTTATACGCCTTGTTCAACTTTTTCGCCAACTTGAACTGTGTCTTTTTCTTTCATAGAAACTTTCACTTCTTCGTCTGCTTTTTCAGCTAATGCTCTCATCTTTTCTTCGATTGCTGATTCTCCAGTCTTCAATTCAGCTTCTTTCTTTTCTCTAGCTAATTTCTTTTTTCGAGGTTCTTCTAATATTAAAGCTTCTCCGACAAAGTCTTCTAGGCTTGGAACTGGCTTGTCAATGTTGTGAGCTGCCATATATTCTTTAGATAATAACCAGAAGAATAATCCTAAAGATTTGTTAGATTTATTATTACCAATCATAACTACGTCGATATCTGCTGTGTGGTTGTTTGTGTCACAAACTCCAGCCACTGGAATTCTAATATTTTTTGCATCAGCTAGAGCGTTTTTGTCTAACCAGGGGTCGCAAATCATAACCATTTTTGTTTCAATAAAATTGTCAAGCATTGTATTTGTTAAAACTCCTGAAGGGTATTTCTTTGTGAAAGTTCTAACGCCAGTTAATTCAGCGAACATTTTAGCTCCTCTCCATCCAGCTTCCCTTTTACAAACTAGAGTCCAATCATTTGGTTTAAATTGTTTAATAAAATTAATTCCTTCAGATAATTTTTTGTCAACTAATAAAGTGTTTAGAATCGCTAGTCCGTCTAGTCTTCTTCTGTAAACATACTTTTTCATTGTTGGAGTAATTACTTTAGTTCCTAAATAAGATGCTGTCTTGATGTAGTCTTCTAAAGAAGTTAAAATCGTCTGGTCTTCTTTCTTTTCTTCTTCTTGAGTTTCAACTACAGTTTCTTCATTTTTGATTTCTTCGTTTTTTGCCATATTGTTTTATAATTTAAAATTAGGAGTTAAAGCTACTACGGATTGATTCCGCCTCGCACCTAATCGTATAATATTGGAGAAATTTGAGTATTTAAAGTTTAGTGTTGTAAATTTTTTTGTGCAATCCAGTGACATATGTCA
>JAGLQO010000017.1 GCA_023136775.1 Candidatus Pacearchaeota archaeon
TTTAGAGTAAATGGTCATCTACTGTCCTCAATCAATAATCTTATAAACCCAAATTTCACTATTTATTTATGATAATTCCAATTAGATGTTTTAGTTGTGGAAAGCCAATAGCACACTTGTATCAAGAATACAAAAAGTTAGTAGAAGACGAAGGCATGTCCCAAAAAGACGCACTAGACAAACTAGAAGTGAAAAGATACTGCTGCCGAGCCCAAATGCTAGGACAAACAGATACATTAGAATTAGTAAACAAGTTCAAAAAGTTTTAAATTTCGAAAATTTTTCTGGTGAAAAATTCACACAGAATTTTATATCCAAATTCCTTACCGCACCCTCACATATATTTAATTAATTAAGTTGGGGCACACTGACTCATCGTAGATAGACTAATTTGATTTAAGTGAAGGGAATTTGTTCCAAATTCCCGAGTTGGCAAAAGATGTTATGTAAATTTTATTTTATTATAATTATTTAAATTGAACCCCATTGTTTACTTTATGAAAAAAGTAGGACAGGGTTTACAATTCAACGTTTATCTTAAAGACGGGAAAATCTTCAAAAAACCAACTTCAAAATTTCAAATGATTTTAACTTTAGTTTCGTGGAGCCCATTACTTTTATTCCAAATTAAAAAATTAAAAAAGGAAATAAGTCAGGCAACAAATCTGAGAAATATTGCAATAACGAATCTTAAGAAAATAGATTATGATAAAAAAATTTTGGCTAATTTGGTTTTTAATGAAAATTCAATTGGGCAAGATAAAGTAATTCCACTAGAACAAATAATAAACAAAGATTATGACAAGTCTAAAATAATAATAGAAAATTTCATAAAATTGATTTTTGAATGTTGGAAAAATGGATTTTCTGATAAAATTTTTAATCTAACGATAAACAATGGAATAACAGATTCTGGTGAAATAGTGCTGATGGATTTTGGAGAAATGACATTTAAAAAATCAGATGTAGAACAAGATATAGAAGAAAAAAGATGGGAAAGGTCAAGAGACTTCAAGACAAGATTAAGAAAAGACATAAAATCATATTACAAAAAAAGGATGATAGAAGAAATGACAATATTAAATCTAAACAAATACTGGAAATCAAAAAAATAAATTTGATACTCCATGAGAAATCATCGGCGCCGAAGGTGTCATGATTTTTTATGGAAGAGGTTGCACAATTCATTGGAGCGAAAATTATTTTCGCGATTGAGCAGCCAAGTCGGGAATTTAGAATAAATTCCCTTCACTTAAATCAAACCGTCTGCGACAAAGTCGGTAAGCGGTTTGGAAATAAAATCCTGTGTGGATTTTTACGAAAAATTTTTCACCAGAAAAATTTTCGAAAAAACAGACAGCTTCGCGCGTTCCCATCGTAGACAGTACAAACGCGAACATAACAAGCTTAACTTCTGAGTTCGGAACGGGATCAGGTGTAACCAAGTTATTATGGCCGTCTAACATTACCTAATATTTTCCTTTTTTAAAGTTAACGATTGGGCTCAACGCCCCAACTGAAGGATGAGTGTCAGTTAATCATGGAAATATAAACTCTAATAAAGTCGGTTTGAGTCCCCAAGAGTGCCAAAACATGGTCGAGTCCCTGTCTGCGCATATTCTATTCCAAGAATCCATAGATTTTTATATTAAAATTATTAGACTTTCTATATGAGGGAATGCCTCCGCTACTTGCAATTTGCATTTCACAAAATTATTTTATAATTTATTTTGTTCAAAGCGAATTGCTCAGTCAAACAAGACAGACTCAAAATCTGTTAATCAAAATCTGTTAGCTTATGCTTACGGCTAGTTCTCCCGAAACTTTAAAAGTCAGTTTTCCTCAATAAATTTAATCATGAGGGAATGCCGGAGTGGTCAAACGGGGCAGACTCAAAATCTGTTAGCTTATGCTTACGGGGGTTCGAATCCTCCTTCCCTCATTTTTTATTCGGGCGGATTCGAACGAGTGTTTTGATTTGCTCTTTTTTCACAAATCAAAACTGCTTGCTCATTTTATTCGCAAGCAATACTCCTTCCACAATTTAGCTTTAAAATTTTATAAACTTCTCAATTTATCTTTCTTTATGGAATTGATTATTGGACCTTCTACTGGCTGGCTTTATGGGGAGAATATAAAAGATGTTAATGAGCATCGAAAAATCATAGAGGCTGGGGGTGGTAATTCTGTCGAAATTTCCCTTCGAGATAATGGAGAAATAAATAAGAATCTCTTGAAGTTTTCTAGTGTTAATTGGTTCAAATATAAGTTTGCACATATACCTGAATTTGGGACTGAATTAATTGATAAGTGGATTATTTTTCTAAAGGAATTTCATGAAGTTTGGAATTGTGATAATTATACTATCCATCCAAGTATGATTGAAAAGGAGAGCGACTGGGGGAAGTTTAAAGATTCTGGACTTCCAATTGCTATTGAAAATATGGATAAAAATAAAAATTCAGGCTTTGAAATTAAAGAGCTGAAGCGAATTCTTAAAGAATATAATTTTAATTTTGTTTTAGATTTGGAGCACGCATATAGTCATGATAAATCTATGAGATATGCTCGTGAATTATTTGACGAATTTAAAGATAAAATAACCCATGTGCATGTTAGTGGCGAGGCTGATGGGGTTGATCATGTTTTGGTAAAAGATTCTGATAATAAAAAAGAGATAATTGAATTTTTGAAGGGGATTGTTAGCGAAGTTAATGTTCCAATAATTATTGAAGGAAAATATTCTTCGTCGGACGATTTAAAAGAGGAATTTGATTTTATACGAGGTTCTCTTTCTCATTAACTTTTTATATCTAGAATTTTACAAATAATTATGCTCGCGTAACTCAGCCTGGATAGAGTGCTTCCCTCCTAAGGAAGAAGCCGCAGGTTCAAATCCTGCCGTGAGCATTTTATTTTTACAAATGTTAAAACGATAAACTTTAAAACTATTGTTTGAATTATTATTTTATGCGTGGATAGTTTAGTGGCAGAATAACTGGCTTCCAACCAGTTGACCAGGGTTCGAGTCCCTGTCTGCGCATATTCTTTTTTCGAACCCCCTGGGGTTAAAGGAAATCTAAATTAGTCCAAATCTAACTAAATACTTTTTCAAATCCTTGTAATTATTATCTCTATCCAATATATAAAGAATCTTAACATCTTTTTTATCTAAAAAATAAATCACCCTTTTTTCTTTCCTTAAATCAGAAAATCTAATTCTAAATAAAAAAAGATTATATTCAGGAATTCGTTTGTTTAGTATAGGATTTATTTTTAATGTCTCTAATTTTTCTTTCAGAATTTGTCTAGACTTATATGAAAGATTATCTAATTGTTCCAAAAATAAATTAGTAGGTTTTAGTATATAATTCATTCTTTATTCAGCTTGTCAAATAATTCATCCTCAGTTCCGTATAAATTTTTGTCTTCAGAAATTTTATATAATTTTCTCAAAAATCCAAGTTCCTCTTGAGTAGTCCCATCAATCTCATAAAGAGTTTTTCTTAAAGATTCCTTAATTAATTCTTGAACATTCATAAATCCCTGCCTCCTCACTTCCGCTTGAGCTTTCTTTAAGAGTAATTCTGGTAATCGTAAATTTATTTGAGTATTCATAATTAATATGGTATCTATTGGTATTTAAATTTTTAGTACTTTCCCCGCATTATTTAGAGAACGTCCCGTTCTCATATTTATTCGCCGAACCCATGCTCCGCATTTTTCGCTACGCGAAAGTATCGGCTCAATTCGCTCCACATCCGCTCCACTCCCGTAACCTGCCCATTTAATCGTTCATTTCATTCATTCCAAAATTTCCCCCTGTTTCCAATCCGTGAATGGGCAAGCCCATCCGTGCAAATCCGTGAGCAAATCTCCCTTCCCATTCCCCATCCCAAATCCAAAACTCCCAATCCATATTTCTCCTTACCTAAATCTTTTAAAACTAATTTTTTCTAATTATACCATGAGCTTCGAATATTGGTACAACAAAAACTACAAGAAACTACTAATCATACCAGCGGCACTCCTTGTCCTCTCTCTAATATACATAGGAATTTTCTACGGGACAACAGGCGACATAATCAACAAAGACGTTTCCCTAACCGGCGGAACCTCAATAACAATCCAGACAGAAATGTCACAAGCCTCATTAAACGAATTCATCTCAAAATCCCTAGCCGACTTCGAAATAAAATCAATATCCGACAACGCAGGAAACCAACTACAACTAATAATAACAGTAGGCGAATCAGATTCAGATGAACTAGAATTAATCCTACAAGATTTTTTAGGCGAAGAATTAACCTCAGAAAATTCATCCAAAGAAACAACATCAGCGTCACTATCTAGCGAATTCTTCAAACAATTAATCGTAGCAGTTATCCTAGCATTCTTCTGGATGGCAGCAGTCGTTTTCCTAATCTTCACAAAAAACAAGAAAGCAAAATTCTACACAATAGTTCTAAACGTTGTACTTGGATTTTTCATGGGAAAAATGTTCCTGAACATTAATCCAATCGTCTCAGGAATTATCTTCCTAAGTCTATCGACTTTCTTAATCAGAATGTACATCAAACATTCACTCCCAGCTTTCGCGGTAATGTTTTCAGCCTTCGCCGACATCGTAATGACCTTAGCCGTAGTAAACTTAGTAGGAATAAAATTATCCACCGCCGGAATCGTAGCGTTCTTAATGATCATCGGTTATTCAGTAGACACAGATATCCTTCTAACAACAAGACTCCTAAAAAGAAAAGAGTCCGTAAACAAATCCCTTAAAGGCGCGTTCAATACAGGAGTAACAATGACAGTGACCTCAATCATCGCAGTAACAGCAGCGCTAATCGCAGTCTACTCTTTCAACTCAGTACTCAACCAAATTTTCACAATCCTTTTAATCGGACTAGGTTTCGACCTTTTCAACACATGGGTAACTAACGCTTCAATAATTAAATGGCACGTAGAAAAAAAATAAAATGGCTCTCGAAGAGTACCTAAATACTAAACTAAAATAATGGCAAAAATAACTTTCAAAATTTGGATTTTAATCGCGGCAGTTTTACTCTCACTAATTTCAATTTTTTCAATCCCTCCAATGTTTTTAGAAACTGGAGTTTTGGTTAATTCAGTAGAGCAAAATTCAACAATATTCAACGACGGTCTGAGAGTTGGAATGACAATAATCTCAATTAACGAGAATCCAATCGAAACTATGCAAGATTATTCATTTGCACTGGCTTCTTTTGCGGCACTAGAATTAAATCAAACTCAAAAATTAACAATTAAAACTAAAGAATCAGAATTCATAAATTTATATTCTCCAAGAATTATTTCAGACATCTCAGTAGAGGAAATCCCAACAACAAGAATCAAAACAGGTTTGGATTTAAGAGGAGGAGCTAGAGCTTTTATCAAGGCCGACGTTCCATTAAACGACGCTGAATTAGACGATCTAATCGCAGTCTCAGAACAAAGATTAAACGTATACGGTTTATCCGACGTAAAATTCTTCAAAGTAAAAACATCTGACAATGACAATTTAATGGGAGTAGAAATCGCAGGTTCTTCTCCAGATGACTTAGAAGAATTAATCGCAAAGCAAGGAAAGTTCGAAGCAAAAATCGGAAACGACACAGTTTTCATCGGCGGAGATAAAGACATAACCCACGTCGGAAGAACTGGTAGTGACGCGTTAATTACAGAATGTTTCGCAGTCCAAGGCGGAGAAGCATGTAATTTTAGATTCACAATTTTTCTCTCAGAAGAAGCAGCTCAGCGTCACGCCGACATTACAGACGAATTAATGATTAATGGATCTTACTTAAGTAAAAAATTAGACTTCTTTATCGACGAACAATTAACTTCATCTTTAAACATTGGCTCAGACCTGAAAGGAAGTATTGCAACACAAATTTCAATTTCGGGTTCAGGAAGTGGTGTAACAAGAAACGAAGCAATCGAAGCAGCAAAATTAGAAATGAAAAAGTTGCAAACAATTTTAATTACAGGGTCACTGCCTTACAAATTAGAAATAGTAAAGATTGACAAAATCTCTCCAAATTTAAGCGATCAATTTTCAAAACAAATTTTAATGGCAGGACTTTTCGCAATCCTAGCAGTTTCAATCGTAGTATTTATTAGATACAGAAAAATCAAAGTTTCAATCGCGTTAATTGCGGTTTCTTTGTCTGAAGTTTTAATTATTCTTGGAGTTGCATCTCTAATCAAATGGAATTTAGACCTTCCGTCAATCGCCGGAATCATAGCAGCAATTGGTACAGGTATAGATTCTCAATTAATTATTTTAGACGAAGCACGAGACCACCATGAATCAGTTACTCAAAGGATTAAGAAAGCGCTTTTCATAATCGCGACGGCCTTCGCAACAACTTTTGTAGCAATGATCCCATTAACTGGACTTCTTGGTTTCATGGGCATCGGAGCGGCTTCTGCAGGCCTATTGAAAGGATTTGCAGTAACAACTTTAATTGGAATTACAACAGGTGTTCTAATTTCTAGACCAGCGTTCGCAGATATTGCAAAACAGATGGAAGCATAAGATTCTATAACTTAATAAATAAAAAATTCTTATAAGTATTATGAACTTTATATCAGAGATTGAAAACGAAGTAATTGAAGAAGAGAATTTCTTAAAGAATATTTTTAATCGTTTTAGGAAAAGAGATTTTTCTGGTGATACTGGTCAAGCCATGAAAAATTCTAGTTATCAACTTGCGAAAAATTTGATTTTCAAGTTTGGATCACTATTGTTTACAATTGTAATTGCAAGGATGTTACTCCCTGAAAGAATGGGGCTCTATAATTTAGCATTAGCAACAATTGTATTATTTTCAAGCTTTTCAGATTTAGGCATAAGTAGCGCGTTAATAACATTTGGTTCAAAAATGTTGGGAAATAAAAATCCAGAAAAGGCAAAAGGATATTTTAAAAAATTATTAAAATGGAAGTTGCAATTAGTTTTTCTCATCTCTGTAATTCTTTTGGCCTCTAGTTATTTTATTTCAAATTTATATTATCACAAACCAATTTTCTATGCATTATTGGCAGGAGGATTATATCTCCCGATCGTTTCACTTATAGGATTTGTGGAGCAATCATTTAGAATAGATAATAATTTTAAAATTCCATTATTTAAAGAAATTATCTTTCAAAGTTCCAGATTTATCATAGTCCCGTTGGCTATTTTAATATTCTTAAAATCTGGACTTTCGAATTCTAAAATAATTTTTGTTTCAATAATGGCATTAACTATAACATATTTAATATCTCTTTTATTTTTGATTATTTGTGCTAATAGAAAATTAAGGTTTCTCAAAATAAAATCTGATAATTTGAGTAAGGTAGAAATGCACGAATTAAAAAAGTTTATCCTTCCTTTATCAGCCACGGCAATGGCAGGGATGTTTTTCGGTTATATAGATACGTTGATGCTCGGAAGATTTGTCTCTAGTAAATTTATTGCATATTATGGCGCAGCTTTTAGTCTGGTCGGCGCAGCGTCAGGAATAATAGGATTTATGTCTGTGGCACTTTTACCTATTTTTGCAAAAAAATCTGGGAAGGCTCTTGAAAATATTTTCAAAAAAGCTAGGGGTTTAACCTTGATTATTTCCATTCTAGCGGGAATCTTTACGTATTTGGTTTCTTGGTATCTAGTTAGAATAGCCTATGGTGCAGATTATTTACAAGCGGTTCCAATTTTAAGATGGTTTAGTATAATAGTAATTTTGATTCCAGTGATTGGGATTTATGTTGGATACTATACAACACAAAAAAAGACAAAAGCTTTGGCATGGCTAATTTTGGGAAGTGCAATCCTTAACATAATTTTGAATTATTTTGGGATTATATATGGTTTAGAAAACTATGGAGAAATGGGAGCCGTATTTGGAGCGGTTGGAGCAACAATAACGAGCAGAACTTTATATTTAGTTGGGCTAATAATATTTAGGAAAAAATACTAGGATGTCCCTTTAGAAGAGGAGTTATTAGCTTAGAAAAGCACTCATCCCATTTTTAACTCCTTTCTAATTTTTTCCATAGATGAGTTTGTACTATGAATTATACTTACTTCGTTTTTTTGGTATTTTGTCTTATTCTATCAGGCATTGCCTTATTATTATGAACACGACATATAGATTGCCTTTTGTAAATATTATTGCAGATTATAATAAAATTAAATATGTAAGAATAAAAAATAAAGTTAGATTAATTATAAAGTATCTTTATCTCTCAACTTTTCCATTACTTTTTTTTCAGTTTCATAAACAATTTTTTCTCCAGTTCCTAACCAAATTGGGAGTTTCCTTAAATCCCGCATTAATCTTTTAAGTCCTTGTATTTCAACACTTGCAGCTTGATCTGTTCCCCACACCGTTCTATCTAAAGTAATATGTCTTTCTATTACTTGCGCCCCAAGAGTAGCTGCAACTAAAGTTGCGGCAATTCCTTGTTCATGTCCAGAGTATCCAATGATTAAGTCGGGAAACTCTTCTTGTAGTGTTTTAATAGCATTTAAATTCAATTCTTCATCTTTTGCTGGATATCCAGAGTTACAATGCAGTAAACATATTTCATTATTTCCTTGGAATATTTTTACTGCCTTTTTAATTTGATCAATAGTTGAAGCTCCTGTAGATAAAACGACTGGTTTACCAGTATCTCTAATTTTTTCTAACATTTCTCTGTCTGTAATCTTTGCTGAAGCAATTTTATGAAAAGAGACATTAAATTTTTCTATAAAGTCCAAACTTGGGATATCCCATGTAGATGCAGTCCATAAAATATTTTTTTCTTTACAATATCTATCAATTTCATTATATTCTTTCTCCCCGAATTCTATTTTCTTCTTATAGTCAAAATAAGTCATCTCTCCCCAAGGAGTATCTCTAAGTTTGTTTCTTTGATGTTCGGGAACGCAAATCTCGGGAGTTCTTTTTTGAAATTTAACAGCATCACAGCCAGTTTCAACAGCCATATCAATCATTTTTTTGGCAGAATCTACAGACCCATTATGATTAATTCCAATCTCAGCTATAAAAAATACAGGAGATTCTTTCGAGATTATTTTATTTTCTATTTTCATTTTAATCTATTCCAAATAGTTTTAACATGTTTATATAGATTTGTTTTCTTACAGTAGATGACCATTTACTCTAAA
>JAGLQO010000018.1 GCA_023136775.1 Candidatus Pacearchaeota archaeon
TATTTGTTTCTGGACAGCGCTGATTGAGGAATTTATGTGTAGTATCTCGTTATTATATACTATTTGAGATTCATTGTCTTAAGATGGGATTGAAAAAATACTTAGAAAAAGAAGTTTCAGATAATGTAAATAATCTTAAAAGAAGACTTAGGAAAGCGGAAGCTTCTCTTTTAGAAATTGAGACTATGTCTCCTAGTAAATCTAATTATTCTATTAAAATTATGTCTAGATGGAGAGGTGGAAGTTATTTTAGTAATGTTGGAGAAACTGATATTAATATTGAATATAAAGGAACATTGAAGTCAGCAATAATCGAAGCGGAAAAAGAATTTAAAGAAGTTAATCATCGAAGTGACATTCAGGCGGATTATTTTGTTAGAGTACATTTTGAAGAAGATGACTATCTAATACCAGAAAAATATTGGTCAAAATTTAAACAAAGAAACAGGTCAAGATAATTCTTTCGTGAATTAAATTTATATAGGAGTTTTTCATCATTAATTTATGAGCGATGATAAAAAAGAAGTGATTAGACTACGCGACGTTTGTAAACATTATCCTATGGGGGATTCTGTCGTTAAGGCGCTTAATCACTTAGAGTTTAAAGTATTTGAGGGCGAGTTTGTTGCGATTATGGGACCTAGTGGTTCGGGAAAATCAACTGCTATGAATTTGGTCGGGAGTCTTGATATGCCTACTTTTGGAACTGTTTATTTGGATGGAAAAGATATTTCTGAATTTAGTGAAAGTGACTTGGCGCAGGTTCGGGGACAAAAAATTGGGTTTATTTTTCAGTCGTTTAATTTGATTCCTAATTTGACAGTTAAGGAAAACGTGATGTTGCCCATGATGTTTCAGGGAACCAGCATTGAAGAAAGAGAAGACAAGGCTGAGGAGCTTTTAAATTTAGTAGAACTTGACGAGAGGATGGAGCATTATCCTGGTGAAATTAGTGGCGGGCAGATGCAAAGGGTTGCAATTGCTAGAAGTCTTGCTAATGACCCTGAAGTTTTATTGGCTGATGAGCCTACTGGAAATTTAGATACAAAGACCGGGGCGATTATTATGGAATTTTTGGAGAAGATGAATAGGGAAGGGAAAACTATTATTATGGTTACTCACGATCCTGAGTTGGCTGAAAAATATGCCGATGTTGTTTATTGGCTTCGGGACGGGAATTTGGAGAAAGTTACGAAGAGGTCTGGGAAAAGATTTATTGATATTACGAAAAAGAAAACGGGTACTAAAAAGGTGCAAGCATAATGAAAACTGATTATCTGATCTTGGCTTTGAAGAATTTGAAGCACAGAGGTATTCGGTCCTGGTTAACTTTGCTTGGTATTTTTATTGGTATTACTGCTGTTGTTTCTTTGATTGGTTTGGGGGCTGGGCTGCAAGCTGCTGTTGGTGCTCAGTTTGGAATTAGTTCGACACAGGTAATTAGTGTTAAAGCTGGTGGGCTTAGTTCTTTTGGTCCTCCTGGAAGTGGAGCTGTTAATAAATTAACAATAGACGATGCTGATGCGATTGATGGATTGTCTTCGGTCGAAACAGCATTTCCCAGAATACTTAGTTCTAGCAAAATAGAATTTAATAATATTGTTGAACTTGGAATGTCTATGTCTACCCCTGGCGGTAAGAATAGGAAATTATCTTATGAAATACTGGATCTTGAGGTCGAGACTGGGAGGATGCTTAAAGATGGTGATGTGAATAAGGTTGTGTTGGGTTATAATTTTTGGAAAGATGGCAATGTTTTTAGAAGGATGATTGTTCCTGGGAAAAGTGTGTTAGTGCAAGATAAAAAATTTATTGTTGTAGGGACTTTGAAAAAAACTGGCAGTCTTGTTTTCGATAGTATGGTGCTAATGAATGAAGAGCCGTTGAGAGATTTAATGGATTATGGAGATGATGTTGATGTAATTGGGGTTAAGGTTCGTAGCGAAGACGTGATGGATAGGGCGAAAGAAGATATTGAGAAGTTGATGCGTAAGCGGAGGGATGTTAAGATTGGGAAAGAAGACTTTGAGGTTTCCACCCCTGACTCTATGATGGATACGGTGAACAGTGTTCTTGGAGGAGTTCAGGCTTTCATTATTATTATTGCATCTATTTCTATTTTGGTTGGAGCCTTAGGAATTGTTAATACAATGACTACTTCTGTATTGGAAAGGCGAAAGGAGATTGGAATTATGAAGGCCATTGGAGCTAAAAATTCTCAAATATTTATGCAATTCTTTTTTGAATCTGGAATGCTTGGACTAATGGGTGGAATTGTTGGTTCTATTTTTGGTACATTAGTTAGTATTCTTGGTGTTATCGGAATTAATAATTTTCTTGGAGCCGAACTTTCCCCAGTAATTGATTTTATATTGATTGGTGGAGCTTTAACCGGTAGTTTTATTATTGGTGCCGTTGCTGGAATTGTTCCTGCGATGAATGCTGCTAAACAAAATCCTGTGGAGGCACTCCGAGGATAATATGGTAATGAGCAAGGAAAGTGTAAAATATTCATTAAATAATATTAAGAAAAATAAGGCTAGAACTATCCTTACAATTTTGTCTATCTTTATGGGGATTGCTACTATTTTTATTTTTGTTAGCTATGGATGGGGACTTTATGATTATATTGATGATTTTACATCTTCATCATCAGCCGATAAATTAGTTATTCAACCAAAGGGGGTTGGAGCCCCTGGAATGGATACAACATTCAAACTCATGGATGACGATATACGGGCAATTAAAAATACGGCGGGAATACATGAGGTTACTGGTGTCTATATCGCGGCTGGCGAAGTTGTGCAGGATGAATCAAAAAAATATGTTTTTGTCATGAGTTATGACCCTAAGCTACCCATGATAATGGAGTTATCAAATGTGGAAATAATTGAAGGGCGTAGCCTTCAGGGTGGAGACTCTGGTAAAGTTACTCTTGGATATAATTATTTAATTAAAAATCGTATTTTTCCGAAAAGCTATTCATTAAATAGCAAAATAAATGTACAGGGAAGGGATCTTCGGGTTATTGGATTTTACGAGTCTTTTGGAAATCCTCAAGATGATTCTAATATTTATGTAACAAATGATTTTATGAGTGAACTTTATCCTGAAAAAAATCTTTCTTACAGTATGATTGTTGCACGAGCCAATAAAGACGACTTGGAAAATGTCGTTTCTAATGTTGAAAAAAAACTTCGACAGCATCGAGATCTAGATGAAGGGAAGGAGGATTTTAACGTTGAATCTTATGCTGATTTATTAGAATCTTTTACTGTTGTTTTGGATATAATTATTGGATTTATTTTATTAATTGCTTTTATTTCAATTATTGTTAGCGCGGTTAACACAGCGAACACTATGATTACATCAGTACTTGAAAGGTTTAAGGAAATTGGAGTTTTGAAATCTATTGGAGCTCGGAACTCTGAAATATTTAAAATATTTTTATTTGAATCTGGATTCTTAGGATTTGTTGCTGGGGTGATCGGTGTAATGGTCGGATGGGGTGCTACTATTTTTGCGGCTAATGTATTGGATAATCTTGGCTATGGATTTTTGAGTCCTCATTACTCTTGGCATTTGTTTGTTGGATGTGTTTTGTTTGCTACATTTACTGGGGCGATTTCTGGGATGATTCCTGCATGGAGAGCTAGTAAAATTAATGCGGTGGATGCACTACGTTACGAATAATTTTCTGGTGAAAATTATTCGGAAAAATCCACACAGGATTTTAGATTTCAAAAGCCCGCAAACAAGTGGCGGTGTTTTTGATATATTGAGGGAATTTCTTTGAAATTCCCGTTTTGGGGAGTGGGTGTTATTTTTGTTTGGGGAATATTTGCTATTTGTTTACGTTATATGATTATTATTTATTCTATAAGAAATACCCTCACATATTTATATTCAATTTAGTTGTGGCAGGTCCTCGTAGCGGTCTCTGGACGCCACGATGTTCTTATGGAATCTTTTGGAGCGAATGTTAATGAGCGATTGGGGTTTTTGTTAAGTTCCACTTGAAGTCGTGACGATTTGCTTTAGTGAATCGTTATGATTTTGAGTGGAAGTTGGTTGAGATAAATTTCTTGCTCCATGAGGAGATGTGATGATTTTCTTTAGGAAATCTTCATAGCTCTTTATGGATTTGGTTTTTATTGTTGGAGCGAAAGTCCGCACAAAGGCGCACCCTTTAATTAGGAAATCTTCGATTCCATTTTAATCGGGCGTAATTTCGCGATTTACAGCCGTACGCCGCGAATACCCTCACTGATTTATATTCAATTATTGGTTGGTCTCAAACAATCTCCAATTAGGGACGACCTTTCTAGCCCCCAGAACTTGGTAGTCCCGGGCACGCCGTTGCTTGGTGCAATTATATAATCGAAGCTACGCTTCGAGAAATGGGCTATTAATGTTTTGAAAAAGAATTGTAGAAATTAGTTTTTTAATTTTAATTTCTTGGCTTTTGCTTTCTTGATTTTTCTAAAGATAATATAAATGATTAGTAATGCAACTGCTGCCATTCCGATGTAACTTCCTGTTCCCATTTCTTGTGGCTGGTCTGCGATTCTTTCTGTGAAATATGAAGAATCAAAAGTAATTGTTTTTTCTACTGTTCTTCTAACATTAATTGAATCAGAATAAATTAAATTAATTTTGAATTCTCCGTCGTCGATAGTTGCTTCGAAATCTGCTGAGGTGTATTCGTTTGAATCTAAATCTCCGACGACAATTCTATTTGAGCCTTTAACTGAAATTCCGTCTTGCTTTGGTATTTCCATAGTCAAGGCTTCAATGTCTGACTTTTCAATATTTAGAACTTCTATTGTTAATTCCCTTGTTGCATAATTATAATTAGTAACGTAAGTTTCGAAATCTACTCTTACATCTGTTGTTTCTATATTAAATGACTTAGTAACTTTTGCGTCTCCTTTATTTTGGAATACTACTTCAATTTCGTTTGAGCCATCAAGAGCATCTTCATTTAGTCTAATCTCGTATGGAATTAATATATTGGATTCGTAATCTTTAAGGTAATCGACTTTATTGAAAGTTCTAAGTCCTGTTTCTCCTGGGTTGAATTCTACTGGATAATTTTCTAATAATTCGAATGTAATGTCATTACAGTCTGGGGAATCTATTTTACTAAGCTGGAAAACTAATTTCACGTAATTTCCTGGGACAGCTGGATAAGGATCTTGACTCAATAATGTTATATCTAAATCACAGGTAGATTCAGCTAGCACTGCACTCGCTGAAAATAATAGTAGCATTAGGATTATCACTCTTCTCATAATTAGTTTTAATCAATTTTCTTTTTAAACATTTGCAATATTGCGGGGCATCTCATAAAAACTTAAAAAGAGAAAGATGCAAGAATTAAATAAGATTATCTTGAAAGGGATTTTAAAAATGATGGTGAAAAAATGTATTTATTGTTCGACTGAAGTTGGGTCTAATTCTGTCGTCGACATGTGTAAGTCTTGTATGTATCAGGTCTGGGGAGAGAAGATGGCGAAGGCGATTGTTGAAGGAATGGAAAAGGAAAGGGATTGTGGAAATTTGGAACTTGGGCAAGTTGGTGAAAACAAAACTAGGTCGCAAGAAACTGAAATCGCGTTTGAAGGCAGTGAAAATTTGATACCTCAAAGTGAACCTGTGGTTAAAAGAAATGAAACTTTCGAAGAGCCAAGTAAAGTTGTTTCTCAAGAAATTGAAATGGTTGAAGAAGTGGTCACTGTTACAAATGAGGTTGAGGCTGCTGTTCCTGAATTTTCTCAAAACGAATATGCGAAGGTAAATGTTCAAGAACCTGCAGCTGAAGAACTATCTATGGAAAGATATTGACATTTTTTTCTGGTTTTCGCCTCACTGGCACACCCATTCTCGAATGGGCGAAAATCGCACCCTCACTGATATTTTATTTGAATTGGTTGGGGCAGACCCTCAGTAAAAATCCACGCAGGATTTTGGATTCCAAATCCCTTACCAACTTTGTCGCAGATGATTTGATATATGGAGGGAATTTTTTTAAAATTCCCGACTTGTTTTGCTCTTGTTATTTTTATTTGGGAATGTTGCCATTACTATTTTTATTTAATGTTAGTTAATGTAAATCCTCTTCCATGAAAAATCATAGCGTTTTTTCCAAAGGAAAAATCGCTATGATTTTTCATGGAGTTGTAACTTTTAAAGTGAAAGAGACTTATTTAACAGGGGGACAAGATATTCTCTGAATAATTGTCTTGAATTTCGCTTGTGCAAAAACTTATAAAGGGAATTTTTATTGAATATCTAGGACAGTATTGTCCGAGTTGATTACAGCGATAGAAATCTATTCTGTTAATTACAAATTATAACAAAATGGCTCTCGAAGAGTACCAAAATAAAAAACACAACAAAAATAATGGCAAGACGAGGAAAAAGTGTACGAGAAAAAGGAAAGTTAAAACTTAGTTCTTACTTTGAGAGTTTTGAAGATGGAGATAATGTTGCTTTAGTTATTGATTATGGTGTTGCTGCTTCTTTACCAAAAAGACTTCAGGGATTTAGTGGAAAGGTTGCTGGGTCTCGAGGAAAATATAAAATTGTAGAAATTAAAGATGGGAACAAGTTGAAAACATTTATTGTACATCCTGTTCATTTAAAGAAATTATAAAATGGTTGTTAAAGAAGAAAATCCAATTACTATGGCAGAAGTTGTATCTTTAGCTGGAGAAGGAGAAAAGGCTGATGCAATTAAGAAATTCATCTCTAACTTTACTGAAATGCCTGTAGAAAAAGCTAAAGAAATGAAAGAAGAACTTAGGGCACTTAACTTAATGAAATTAAAGGAAAGTCACATCGTTAAGATTGTTGATTTCGTTCCTACTGACGCTTCTGAATTAAACAAGGTTATTATTGAAACTTCATTAGATCAAGACGAAGTAACTAAAATTTTAGATGTTACAAAGAAGTATTAACCATGGCAAAAGAAGAAAATGCAATCATACTAGATTTCCTACCTTACGGATATCCTCTAGAAAATAAACGAATGCCTGTTGCACAAGCAATTGGAACTAATGGGTTCACATTATTGCAACTTGTACCTCGAAGGGGCGAAAAGTTTGAAGTTGGGGAAGTTGCTTATATTGGCGACGGGAAACGAGAAAAAGTTCAGTATATTCTTGGAAGATGTCCAAGAGAAAAATTAACCGAAACATCAAAGATTGAATTGGAAGGATTCATCGAGAAGTCTGTGCAAGAAGATGAAGGAAAATTTGTGAAATTTTTCAACGAAGCACAAGCTATAAATACTCGACTTCACCAATTTGAATTACTACCTGGACTTGGGAAAAAGCACACAAGTGCAATTCTTGAAGCGCGGGAAGAAAAAGAATTCGAGTCGTTTAACGACATTAAGACCCGAGTTCACAACATGCCCTCTCCAGAGAAGGTTGTTGAGAAACGAATTATGGAAGAGTTGACAGAAATACAGAGACATAATCTCTTTATTTCGTAAATAATAATACAAACAAAACAATGGCAGAAGAAGATAAGAAAAAATATATGAGAAAGAAAGAAGACGATGTTACACTTGTTAGAGTACTTGGAAGAGATATCCGAGGAGATATTAAACTTGGAACAGCTCTTACGAAGATCCGTGGAATTTCATGGACACTATCTAACGCTATTTGTAAAATTTTAGAACTTGATAAAAAGCAAAGAATTCAGGATGTTGATAAAGAAGAAATGGCAAAAATTGAAGAATTTATTAAAAATCCTCACGTTCCTTCATTTTTAATGAATAGGCAAAATGATTTAGAGACTGGAGAAGACCAACATGTCAGTGGTGCTGATTTGAAACTTCGACGAGAATTTGATATTAAAAGATTAAAGAAAATCAGATCTTACAAGGGTATTCGTCATCAGGCAAACTTACCAGTAAGAGGACAAAGAACTAAAGCAAACTTCAGGCGAAACAGAAGACCTTCTGTGGCTGCTGCAAAGAAGAAAAGTAAAGCATAAGATGGGAGATATTAAAAGAAAACGAAAAATGTTTAGTAGACCTAGAAAGTTATTCGACCGAACCAGAATGGACGAAGAAAACGTTTTGGTTAAAAGATATGGATTGAAAAATAAGAAAGAAATTTGGAAAGCTAAGACTGCGGTTTCTAAACTTAGAAGAAGGGCTAAGTCTTTAATTGGTAAAGATGTAGAAGAGCAACAAGTATTTTTCGATAAGTTAAACCGAAATGGTATGGCGGTTACGAGTATCTCTGATGTACTAGCTTTAACAGAAGAAAGTGTTTTTGAGAGAAGATTGCAAACTATGTTGTTTAAGAAAAAATTAGCTAACACTATTAAACAAGCTAGACAATTAATTGTTCATAAGAACGTTGTTGTCGACGGGACTATTGTTAATATTCCTTCATTTATTGTTACAAAAGATTTAGAAAATAAAATTTCAATTAAAGAAAAGAAAGTTGCTCCTGAGGAAAAAGTAGCTGAAGAATCCCCAATTAGGGATGACTCTACTGACCCCGAAGAGGCAACTGAAGAAGTAGTGGAAGAAACAAACGCAGAGGAGAATAAAAAATAATGGCAAAAAACGAAGATAACACAGGAATTTTGAATATTTATGCTAGTTTTAACAATACTATTGCTACAATTACTGACTTGACTGGGAATACAATTGGAAGAATTAGTGGCGGACAAATTACCAAGCATGACCGAATGAGAGCAAACCCTACAATTGCAATGTTTATCGCTAGACGAATTCAAGAAGCTTGTAGAGATTACAGAATTAATACACTTTATGTAAGAATGAAGGGACAAACTGGTGCAACTGGTATTGGTCCTGGAGCTCATGCAATAGTAAGAACTTTAACTAAAGAAGGATTCAAAATCTTAAGCATGGCTGAAACTACAGCTGTTCCTCGTGGCGGACCTAAAAAACCTCATGGACGAAGGGGTCGAAGAGTATAACTTTAAAAATATAAAATTCAAAATAATAAAATGGAAACAATAAATAAAACAACAGAAAAAATGGTCTTCACTGGAGACGTTAATGTAAGTTTGGCAAATGCCATTCGAAGAAGCGTTGCGGAGATTCCAACTCTGGCTATTAGCGAAATAGATGCTTACAAAAATGATTCTGCTTTGTATGACGAAATTATTGCACACAGATTGGGATTAGTATCTTTGAAAAATCAAAAGATGAAAGAGGGAGAAACTGTTGAATACAAGTTTAGTGCTAAAGGTGAAGATGAAGGTGTTATGATTATGGCCAGTGAACTTGGGAGCGACGTTGTCTATCCTGAAACACCAATTGTTTTACTTGGTGAAGGTCAAGAAATTGAATTGGTTGCTAGAGCAAAATCAGGTAAGGGAATTGATCATGCAAGATATACCCCTGGATTGTTTACTTACAAACATTTGGCTAAGATTAAAATTTCTGGCGAAGGAGAAAAACAAACTGAACTAGCAGAATTGCATCCTAATGTTTTTGAAATGTTTGGAGAGAAACTGAAGGTTAAGAATGCTAGTGCTTGTGAACTTGACCAAGATGACATGGAATCTTATCCTGGAGTTGATATTTCATTTGATAATAAATTAGTTTTCTCAATTGAGTCATGGGGACAGATGGACGCAAAAGACATATTCACTGAAGCTTGTAAAGCTTTGAAAGGAAACTTATCTGAGGTAGCTAAAGCGATTAAATAAATCTAGTCTAAGAAAAACATGGAAATTACAATAAATAAAACAAAAATCGAGAAAAGACTGCAACATAAAATGGATGCTGATTTGAAGGATATTATTATAAAATTAAAAAAGACAAATCCAATTGTTGCCAAAGAACTTGCTCGACCAAAGAGAAGGTGGCCTGCTATTAATTTGAAAGATATTGATATGATTAAAGGTGACGTTTTAATTGCTGGAAAAATTTTAAGTGCTGGAGAATTATCAGTTGGTAAAAAAATCGTTGCTTGGTCTGCTTCAGAAAAAGCATTAGAAAAAATTAAGAGTGTTAAAGGAACTTATATTTCAATCATTGACGAGATGAAGAAAAACCCTGAATTAAACGGATATGATATTTTAAAATAAAATGGCAACAAATGTATATGACGGAACTGACGCTGTATTTGGTAGAATTGCTAGTGTTGTTGCTAAAGATTTATTGAAAGGAAATTCTGTTAATGTTATTAATTGTGAAGCTATGATTGTTTCTGGAGACAAAAAACTTTTCGCTAAGAAGATTTTGACTAAAGGAGAAATGGGACGTGGCGGATCTATGAAGGGACCTAGTTATCCTCGGGTGGCTGACAGATTAGTTAAGAGAATGATTAGAGGAATGCTTCCATGGGATAGAGCTAAAGGACGAGCTGCATTCAAACAACTTAAATGTTATATTGGAAACGGTGACGTTACTGAAGAAGAAGCTGCTAAAGCTATTAAATTTGACCATAAAAAACCAATGAAATATTCAACAATTAAAGAAATCGTGGAGATCTTGAAATAAAATGGAAAAGAAACTTCAAAGAAGTATCATATCCATTTTATCACTGGAGGTGAAAAATGGATAAAATGGTTATTTCAGGTAAGAGAAAGACTGCTGTTGCTAAAGCTACAATCGAAGCTGGTGACGGAAAGATTACATTCAATAGATCTCCTTTGAGTTTCTTAAGTAATTTACAACAATTAGAAATTAGTGAGCCTTTGGTTATTGCTAAAGATGTTTTGGATGAATTGAATTTTGATATTGCTATTAATGTTAAGGGTGGCGGAATTGCTTGTCAAGTTGAGGCTGGACGATTAGCTATTGCTAAAGCTATTGTTAAGTTTACGAAAAACGAGGATGTTAGAAATGCGTTCTTAGCTTATGATAGAAATATGTTAGTTGCTGATACTCGTCGAAAGGAAGCTTGTAAGCCTGGGGATTCTAAGGCACGAGCTAATAGACAGACGAGTTTCCGTTAAACGGAAACAGTTGGTAGTTTTTAGTAGGTAGTTAATAGTGAAATATATTACTCGCTCTTTTATCGCGATTATTTATTTGGAATTATTTTTTGTACTATTAAATATTGTTGTTACTTTGTAATAGTTACAAATAGTAAGCTTTTTATAGTTTAATTGTGTCAGTATTGTATGGGAGTTTACAATAGTGATGAAAATTATATTATGAAGTTAGCCAATACTATTCCTGGGGCTTATGCTAGGTTGGCAACTGGCGAAGAGGATTGTGGCTACCACAAAGCTGATGTCGTTGTGGAATATAGTGGAAAAACTTCTTATCTTCAGGTTTCTCATACTGAAAAATCTAAAAAAGAGATTAAAAAATTAGAAAAACGCGGAACTGTTCCTGTACATACTTTTGCATTTAAAGACCGACCTTTATCTGAATCTCAAATAATTCATATTATTCAAGACTCTATTTAATTTTATTTCTTTCTTGGTCTTAGATATGTTTTGAGTTTTCACACTTGCTAACCGAACCCCGTAATTGCTCGCGGATTTTTGGGCACCCTCACGAATATAACTAATTTGGTTGGGGCATTCTAATTTAATGGATTCAATACAGAAGAATGAAGATAATTTTTAGCTCACGGATTACACGGATGCCTAACGGCATTCACGGATTTTTAATACAACTAGTTTAATAATAATTTTTCAATAAATAAATTAACACTTCCAAAATCATTGCCCTGGATCTGTCCCAAAATCCGTGACATCCGTGAGCAAAATTGCCTTGGGGGTATTAAAGATAAAATTGCTAGCAAACTCTATTTAATTTAATTTCTTTCTTGGTCTTAGATATGTTTTGAGTTTTCTTTGTACGGCGTAGAATATTTCTGTGTTGATTATTGATTTATGGTCTCCTTTGTGAATTTTTCCGTCGAATTTTATTTCTCCTAGGTATGTTCTGTTTGATAATATTTTTTTGATTCCGGGGACTGAGAGTTGGAATGATTTTGATAATGAATTTAAAGAATCGTCGCTATTCAGAAAAGTTTTATAAATTTGCCTTACTTTACACGACGCTTCATTTGGGATTAGATTTCCGTTTTCTACGTCGTAGCCCATGGCTGGACGTGCCATTACTCTTCCTATGCTTGCCATTCTTGCCATTCCTTTTTTTTGCTTTTGCCCTGGGATAATTCCGTGATTTCTGAAAGTTTCTAAATGCTTCCAATCTATTTTTTCTGAAATGTAGTCTTGAAAATCTGCTATTTTGTCTGGGGCGAATGTTGCACATATTTTGCATAAACTACTTCCGAATAATTTTACTTCTTTGGAGTCCGTGTAGCCGCATTTTCTACAAACCATAATGTACGACAGACGCGTAATTTTATAAGATTAAGTGTCTGTCGTGGTTGGCAAATCTTTTGGATTTTGGACTGAGGTAACTGGACGGAGGTTAATACATTGTTTGCTCTTTTATCGCGATTATTATTTTCAAAGATTTTATAAATTACACTATCCTTATATTTTTATGAATAAAAAAGGTGGGTTGATTTTGTTTTTGATTATTTTGGGAGTAGTCGCTATTTTGATTATTGGGGCTGGTATTTATGCTTATAATTTTCATGTTTTTAAGACTTTGAGAGTTTGTTTGACCGAGGGTGAGAATACAAATCTTCCTTGTGAGAATTCTAGTCAGTGTCGTGAATTTGCGACAACTCTTATGCCCGAAATTGATTTGTCGGACGCGCCTTATTTTATACGGAGTAGTTTTGAGAAAGCTATTGATAGGGCTATTTATTGTGATGGGACTTGTTTTATTAGAAATTTTAGAGGAATGAATCCTGAGACTCAGGAATTTGAATTGCTTGAGAAATGTGAAGATTCCGAGATTGAAATTAAAGTTGACATTCGAGGAAAAGAGGCGGTTGAGACTTTGAAGTGGCTTAGAAGTAGGGCTTCTAGTTAGTAGTTTTTAGTTGGTAGTTGGGATGCATTGTTTCGCTCTTTTATCGCGATTATTTATTTATTTAAAAAATCATACCAAGGGATCCTAATCGTAAACCCGTCCTCTTTTATCTATTCTTACTATACCTAAAATATTATTTTTATAATCTACTTCGTATAAAATTCTGAATTTGCCGACTCTTACTCTAAAAAGATTTTCATTTTTTAGTCTTTTTGAATCATGAATAATTGGGATTTTTGCAAGTTCTTTAATTTTGATAAAAATTCTGCGAACAATAATTTTTTCTGAATTTTTAAGAAATTTTCTAGCGCTGCTGGAATACATAATGTCAAACATTATAATTCTAATTCCTTATCTAAGGCTTCCTGGGAAAACAGATTGCCTTCAAACTTTTCTTTGTTATACTCGCTTAAAGCGACAATATCTTGTTCGTCTAGAGTAGAATCTTCATTATTCATGCTTGCTTTTATTTCAAAAATCATTTCTTTTAATTGATTGAGATCTCTATGTATATCGTTTAGGGTTATAGTTTCCATAGGAACAAAAGCTTATTTTAATTTAAATAATTACCTACGTATACCAAATACTTGGATAGTCGATAAAGGATTGGGTGTATGGTAATTTTATTGCTCACGGATTGCACGAATGCTTCGCATTCATGGATCCAAGACAATGACTAATATAATATTTAACATAATGTCTCAAATCAAAAATCCGTGAGAATCCGTGGATAATTTTTAACTCATTTCTAGAATAATCTTACTATATTAACAGACCAAAAAAATCCACGGATTACACTGATTCTCATGGATCATTAATTTAATTTTCATCTTTGAAAAGTCAAAATATTTCGTAAAATGATGTTCGAGAAATAAATGAGATCTCAAACTAACCTAGCCTTTACTAAGATATATTCTAAAGAAATTGTTATAATATTAACTGATGCCATTTAAATTCCTACATCTGGATTTGCTCCGAATATTATCTTTCCTGTGCATTGTCCAGCTACTCCTTTTGGAACGTAAATTCTCCAGTAAGTTGGTTTGATTGCTTCATTCACAGTATCATTTGTTCTGGATGCTAATTCAAATTGCCTTATTTCTGGAGCTCCAGTAGATGTCATATTTATGTATGTTAGTTCGAAGTCTGAAAGTGAAGGCGGTGTGGTCAGAGTTGAATTTGTTAAATTGTATTTCTGATACATTGCATCAATGGTCCCTATATTTCCAAGAGTACAATTCATTGCAAAACCATCCCCTCTTGTCACTCCATAACTTTCTAGAGATAAATTAAATTGGACATTCCCGAAGTTTGTTACATTCGCTACTTGTTCTGGAGAAACTTCTGTTGCGTTTACTTTTGTATAATTAATAACATTCGGCAACCCTAAAGCCAACATTGTGGATATTTCCTCTGTGTTCCATTTTGTATCTGACCATGTTAGATTGTCTTCAACCGTCACGTTACAAACCCAATTTGGATCTGCATTTGCATAATATTCAACCTCAAATGTACAATTAGCTAGAGAATGATAATCATCAGAAAGATTCCACCCCTTGTACATCTCTGAGCCCGCAATTCTTTCGCATGAAGAATTGGAATAATGATCATTGTTATCATCAACTGCTTCTGAACTTGATGCAGAGTCGTAGAATGTTGCGTTTACCATTGCAATATCTGAATCTCCGTTATAATCCCTGATTACTGCTACGCATGAAACTAATGTAGTTGCGTTTGGAGTTAGTGTAATTGCGTTATCATTATTTATGGTTACATTCAGAATATCTGGAAATACGTTTCCAACTTGTAGCCATGTGTCTACTGTTGTGTTGTCAATTCCAATGCCTGCTATAACTCCTGAAGGCACGAATGAGAAGAGAGCGAATAATAAAGATACCTCTAAGAAGAGTAATCCTATTCCTATTGTTTTTTGTTTTTTGTTTTCCATTTTTATTTTATGAGCCTATTTCTAAATACAGATAATATGGTATTTGTGCAGATCCTGTAGTTGCATTTTCTGGCACTATCATTTGGAAATCATAGTTACCTCCGTCATATCCTTCCTCATTTGTTTCTAATATTGTTGCAAAAATTATGCTGGTGCTGTCATAAAGGACAACTTCTTCAAAAGCAGCGTCTTGTGATTCGTTTCCTACATAAGTATTTGTAGAGAAACAATCTGTTACTCCTATGGTTATTGAGGTTCCTATTTGAAATGTTTCATCATTTGTATCGTTAAATGTCTGACTTATATTGTCTTCTCCTGTAAGTGACATTTCTAAATCTTCTTGATTGATGTGTGTAATGTTTGCACATTCTACAGAAGACCAAGTTATTGCTCCTGATTGTCTTGTTGCATAAACCTCACCATTAACAACAGTTGATGTCCAATCATAAATAGTCGAACCTGTAGCATCATCTAAAGTAAACTTCCCGTCAATTTCTCCAATCATTGCTTTCCAACGATTATTTTGAGATGTTGCGGTAATATTCATCTTTGCTATATACCCTCCAGAAATGTTAACCATCATCCCACTTCCTGATTGTCCTGTTGTATTAGATGTAATATTAATAGCGTCAGGTCCTGTTGGAAAAGCTCCGGCGAATGCTAAAAATAGAATTATAAAAAGTAATGCACAGCAGGCTATTGTTGTGCCTCCCGCTCTTAATTTTTTGATTTTATCTCTTGTTTTCATTGTTCCTCTTTTCTTTCTCTTTCAAAATTTTTATGCCCCTCATTTGAAGGGCAAAATTTGTTAAAAATAAAAAAATAAATTTACTCTAGTTCTACATAAAAGTAGTATGTTCTTTCGTCTCTATCTGTACCGTGACCGTCTTCTAATACTAGCATTTCGAAATCGTGGAACTCGTTTGTTCCATCTCCGTCGAAACCTGAAACATCTTCTTCATCCAAAATCGCTGCAAAAATAACAGAGTCTGAGTCTGGCTCATATAATAAAACCTCTTGAAAATGTCCTTCTGTTGCATTTCCTGCTGAATCGAATATCGTTGTACTTAGACATTCACCTGCAGTAAATTGCAAGTTGTTTGTATAAAACATATCATGAACAAATCCTCCACCTGACTCGTGATCTCCAAGCAATGAAAAAGTTTCATTTACTCCATCTACATCGTCCCATGCAATATTATAATCTGCTTCAAGCTGTGTGAGATTTCTACCATTAAGACTCGTATTTCCCCAATTTGCTTCTGCTTCACCTGTTTTTAATCCAGTTGCTGTAAAGTTGAAACATTGGATTTTTGTCCAGTCTATTGTTCCATTTTCTGATGCATAAACTTCACCTTCTGGGGAAGCTAATGACCAGTTATACATTACATTGTCGTTTGCATCTGCTAATTGAACTGTACCTGAAACATTTCCGTAGTAACCTTGCCAAGTCTGAGTTGGTGAGTAACCGTAAATGTCTAGTTCTGTCACGTTACCTGCTAGTGCTGTCCAGTTTCCTGCTTCGTCAATTGGCGCCCTCGTGGAATTAATAAATGTAGTTTGTCCACCGAAAGGTTGAACTGCCATTACGCTTGCTGCTAAGAATACTGTCATCACTAATGATAATAACGTTAGTTTTTTCAAATTCATCTCCTCTTTTTAACCTCCTTTTGATTGTTAGCACCGTTATTCACAGTGTATTACTCAATTCTGAACACAATATTGTTTATAAACTTTAGCATTTTGTTCATTTTTGAAAAGGTTGTTCAAAAATGAAAAGATTATTAAAGTTGTTTTTTGTTGAATTTTAATGGCAGTAAATGTATTAACAGGGTTACTTGATGATAAACTTATTCGGGTAATTTCTTTATTTACCAAGCATCCTGAAAAGAAATTTTATCTTTCTGAAATTGCTAGACTCTCGGATGTAAATACTGCTACCACTTTTAGGATTTTAAATAAAATTGTTATACAGGATTTGGTAAAGGCTACTGTTATTGGTAAGGCTCGGACTTATCAATTGTCAAAAAGCGAGAAGGCTCAATCTTTGTCTAAAATGTTGAAGCGAGATGACTCGAATGTTTTGGATGATTTTTGTGAGAAAATTTCTATGTTTCCTCGGGTTCGTTTGGTTTTGCTTGATTCTAAATCTATGAATGATGCTAAGTTGATTATCGTTGGGGAGTTTCCGTCTAAGGAAAGGATTGAAAGGGTTGCTAGTGATATCTTTGATGCGCGTCGATTTAAGATTAGTTTTGTTGAGTTTAATATTCAACAGTATAAAGATATGAAGGAGCTTGGGATGATTAAGGATAAGAAAGTTATATACAGAAAAACAAGTTCTTCGAACTAGTTTTTCTGGGGTAACGGGTATGGGGTTGCGGGTGACAGGTTTCTTGATACATTATTGCGCTCTGTATCGCGCTTTTGATTGTTGGAGCGGAAGTCCAAATAAAGGCACACTCTTTAATTAGAGGATCTTCGAGGATTTAGAAAAAGACAGTTCGAATACTACTCCGAATAGAAATATAGGCAAAGAAGTTTGATTGAATGTGGGCTTAGCTGTCTGAAGAGAAAATACGATGGAACGGTTAGAGCGAAAAAGATTCAGAGATTGAAAGCAGAAATATTTTGTAATGGAATAGCTCATAACTTAGAGCTATGGGTTTGGAGATTTTCAGTGAAGCCTGCTGGTAGATAAATCTTTAGAAAAAATTCGATTTTTAATTTATCTCAACATAGAATATTGCGGTTTCGCTATTTGTGTTGTCGTATTCTCGAAGCAAGGCTGGGACTCGCATTTCGTAGTCGGTTACTTCGTAACTTCCAGCTGTGTTTTGATTTACTTTTGTCACGAAAACTATGTCTTCTTTATCTGTTGAGTTATATCTTGTATCGGAGTCATCACTTGTGTCCCAAAGTATTCCTGTTTTGAAATTTGCACTTGTTATTGAAGTTGCTACTGGCACATTTTGAATTGTGTTTCCGAAGACTTGGTAGGTTAGAGTTTCGTTTATTTCTGTGCCGTTCATGTATATTGAATTTAACGAATCTACAAACGTGGCACTTCCAAGTATTGAATCAATTTCTGTAATGTCATTGCTGGATGGATTGTTTGATGTGTCTCGTCCGATTGCCTGAAGACTTAGCCAGTCAATATTTGAATCATAATCTGAAACGTAGATATTTGCATTTGAAAAATCTGTCAGATTCCATTTGTTAACTTCGTAGTTTGAAGAATCTGATAAAGTAAAACTTGAGTCTGCGTTTATATCTCCGTAGAAGAAATGCCAACTTCCGATGGTTATTGGTTCGCTTATTTTATTATTTGTTTCGTTGTTTTCTGTTGTTAAATTATTATAATCCACTACTACGTAAATTTGTGAAGTTCCCATGGTTGCGTCCCAGTTGACTTGCGTCGTGTTTGAACTTGAACCGTCTATGGAAATAATTTGAGTGGCTCCGATTTGTGTTCCGCTCAAAGCCGGGTCGCCTAAATAAAATTCTACCTCAACTGAATCCGCTGGCGAAGCTCCGACATTATAAACTGTTGCGTTAATTGTTATTGATTCGCCTTCGGTGGGGGTTAAAGTGCTAAATAAAATTGTTGATTCATTTACCATAAAATCTGGATATGAATACTCGAACTCCCGAGTTTCTGATGTATTTGAATTCCCAACTGTATCCCAACAAGTTACGTTCCAATAATGAGTTCCGATTGAGAATCCACCTATAGATTCTGTTCTTGGGAAACCTGAGGTTGCTAATCCTGAATCGTTTACTTGTCCGTCAATAACTAGGTCGCAAGTTAACCAGGAGCCTAGTAGATCTATTCCTGTCCAATTGAACAATACATCTTCGTTTGCATCTAAAGCCGTATCATTATCTGGGGCGTTTAGGATTATTATGGGTGGGGAGAGGTCTCGACTTAATGTGAATACTGGTGGAGCGTAAGTGTTCGCGTCTGAATCTAGACACTCTACTGTCCAGTTATGTTTTCCTTCTGTTATTCCTGTGATTGTGAAAAAATTTGGAAAATTGGTTTCTATTTCAGCATCTGTGTCGTTTAAAATTCCGTCCAAATATATACTACATTGGGTTAATGGATATGCATCCTCTGGAGTATAATTAAATGTTATCGTCGACAGCGTCGTAATATTATCATTTGGTGGGCTATTAAGAGTGACTCTTGGTGGAGCGTCTACTGTGAAATTTCGCAGTGGAGATGTTTGATGGTTTCCCGCCTCGTCTAAGCATTGTAATTGCCAAGTGTGGTTACCGTCATGTAGCCTGAAATATTCTATTGTTTGTGTGTTGTTTGGAGCAACTATATTTGTAACTTCTGGGAATGCATTTATTATCAAAGTGCAATTTAATGCGTCGTCCAGATTATCTTGAATTGTGAAATTAAATGTCACATTGTTCCAATCTAGGATTTCGTCTGGCAACGGGTTTGATGTTATTATTATTGGAGCTTGCGTATCAATATTAATATTTCGATAATTGTCCGTTCCAGTGAGACCTGTTGCGTCTATACATTCTACTGTCCAGTTGTGTTTTCCTTCGGGGAGTTCTAACGTAAAATTATTTGTATCGTCGTTTATTACTGGTGTCGAATTTGTTTGATTGTATATTCCATCTAAATATAAGGAACAGTTTGCAATGTTGTCGTCGGAGTCAATGATATAATATTCTAATACTGATGTTGAATAATTTAACCAAGTATTATTTTCTGGACTTTCCAAGCTTACACTTGGTGCTTCAAAGTTTGTAAAATTCCAAGTTAAACTTGTTGCCTCACTTCCTGCCATATCCCAACAAGTTACATTCCAAAAATGAGTTCCGGGAAAAACTAAATTGGTTCTGTTTGTTAAGGTCGAATTAGTCACATTAAAATTTGAATCGATGACTGTGCCGTCTACTGTTAAATTACATGTCATGTTTTCTGATAAATTGTCTATTGGAGTAAAATTAAATTCCACATTTCCAGAGAATACATTTTCGCCGTCGGTTGGAGTCGATAAATTTATCGAAGGAGCTAAGCTGTCCCTGTATGCTGTTCTTGTAACTCCAGCGGAAGATGTTAATCCATATGTGTCTGTACAGTTTATGCTCCAATTATATATTCCGTCGGAAAAATCATCTACTGAAAAAATATTTTGAGCTCCATTGATTATTGATGTTAAATTTGTTCTATTGTACACGTCATTAATAATTAATGAACAATTTGAAAAATTCGTGTTATCTGTTGGTATGTATTTTAATTCTAGGTCTGAAGAAAACCAAGAATGGTCCGATGTATTAAGAGTCACGGCTGGGTAGCTTTCAATTGTTATTGTCCAAGCTGAACTTTCCCCTACGTTTCCCGCTTCGTCTGTACAGTTCACGTTCCAAGTATGTGCTCCGTCGACTAATCCTGTTATTAGATTGTTTGTTAATGTATTATTTGTCGCAGAAAACGCGGGAACTAAAATATTCGAATCCATTATTAAATCGCAAGTTAAATTTGAATCTAAGTTGTCTAGTGCTGTGAAGTTAAAGTTAACATCTGGACTAGGAGAGATTGTTAGATTTACGGGTAAATTTAAGTTAACTACTGGGGCTGTTGTATCAACATAAAATGTTTGATTTATTGTAGATGTAACTAAATTTGCATTATCAATACATGACACCGACCAATTATATTCTCCGTCTAAAACACCTACTATACTAAAATCGAGTGATGCTCCTTGAATTATTGGTGTCGAATTTGTCTGATTGTATATCCCATTTATGTAAAGTGAACAATTTTCTATTTGATCATTGTCTGTGACATTGTATTCTAAATCTACACTACTAGAATCAAACCATGTTAAATCCGCAGTCAAAAGCTCTACTGTTGGTGGGGTGTCAGATACCGTGAAATTTCTTGTCTCACTAAAATTTAAATTTCCTGCATTGTCTTGACATGATATATTCCATAAGTGGTCTCCTAATCCCACTGTTTTTGTTAAGTTTGTATAGCTTGAATTTATTGCCGAAAATCCTGTTTCGATTATTGCACCGTCCAATATTAAATCGCAAGTTAAATTTGAATCTAAGTTGTCTAGTGCTGTGAAGTTAAAATTGACCGAAACCGAACCTAAAGATTCGTCAACTATTGGGTTATGTAAAATCATTTGTGGTAATATTGTGTCTATTGTGAATGTCCTTGCTGTGGCGTCAGTTGCTGTTTCTCCTAATGTATCCGTTGTATTAACGGTCCAATTATAATTTCCGTCTAGTAGGGAAATTGTAAAATTATTTATTTGATTATTTATAATTATTGAAGCATTGGTCATGTTTTCTTGACCATTTAAAATTAATGTTGTATTGGCTATGTTATTATTTTCGTCGGACGCATTGTAAAATAAAGTTACTTGACTCGTGTTGAATATATATGTGTCAACTGGATTTGTTAAATATATGTTCGGTGGCATATTTGAATCTTCAACTTCGATGTTTTGGGTGGTTGTCCCTGTTGCACTCGAATACGTTGAAGTTGCGATACATCTTATGTCATTGAACGATGCGGCATTTCCCCTAAGTGTAAAATTTGTCTGGACTGCCGAGGACACAGAACCGAGCGAATGCGGATTTGTTTCTCCTGTATTTAAAATCAAACTGCCTGATGAACCTATGTTTAGCCAATCGGTTCCGTTGTACCTTTGTATATATGCGTTTGTATTTGGGCAATTTCCGACTGAACATGAAGCTTCACAGGTTACGTTTGTTGTGGATTCACGCGCAATACTAACGTTAGATGTTGGATAAACTAGGTCTGTACTTAACGCACCTAAAACCGTGAAGGTCATAAGATTTACGTAAGCCCATCTGTCATCGTCCCATGTATGTGTAAAATCCAATGTAGATGTATCTGAATTATAAACATTCAAAACCATTTTAATTCGGTCAGACTTTTTTAGAACTAAATCATATGCTGGGGAATTGCAAGTTCCGTCCCAATTTGCCGAGAGAGAACTCATTCTTGTTCCCGATGTAAAATCGTCACCTGATTGACAAATTAAGAAATTTCCTGAACTGTTTTCCACATAAAGTTTCCACGTTAAATATCCCACATTGCTTGTTGATACCGTTGTGGGTGCACTAAAATCTATAATTGTTGAACTTGGTATTATTGCTCCACCATTTCCTAGATATGGAGTTTTTGCGATCGTGACTGTTGTAACCGCCGAAGCTGGTAACGTCATTGACACTGTATTTTCTGTTGCATCCCTAGAGTTTGCCAAACCTATATTTGCTGCAGATGTGAAGTCAATTGTTGAAGTTTCATAAAATCTATTTCCCCAGTTATATGTTTGCGGTCCTGACACATTGAGTTGTCTGGATTCTGAACTTGAGGTTAATCCTCCGTCGTCGCTACAATTTATGTACCATATATAAATTCCGTTGTCCAAATAAACTTCAAAAAATTGCAAAGTTCCCATTGCTATTGATGTATCTGTCCAGATTATTTCTTCGTTTGCTATTAAAGAACATGAATCCACTCCTGAATTGTCTGTTGCATTATAGGAAAAATATAATGTGTTTGTCGTGTTTGTCGTTTGGTTCGCGGGACTAATGGAAGTTACTGTTGGAGGACTTGTGTCTATATCAAATACTACGTTATTTGATTCGTACATTGTCCCTAGCGTGTCGTTGCAATAAAATGTCATATTGTGGGTCGTTGAAGAAAGTCCTATTTGAGTATAATAAAAGTAAGTTGAATTAAGGCTCGTCATTGTTACATTAGCTGCTCCATCTAAAGAATATGCACACCAGCTTCCAGCGTCAGTTAGTGTTACATTGAAGTCAATTGTTGTTGTTGAATATGTTTGAGCTTTTGGGGAAATAATTGATAAAAAATCTACTGGAGCTTCACCTAATGCTATTACAAACCAATTTGTATTTTGAGTCTGACTACCTGTTCCCTTTTGAAATTGAATTGTAGTTGTATTCAATATTTTATTTGTTGTAAATGCATTAGCAAATGTTGTTCCTCCACCTGTACTTGTATGAGACTCTAAGGAAAATGATTTATTCAATTCTATTTGATTTATGTTAGCGTTAACTGCGGTTGCTCCCGCTACTGATGTTAATCCACTTTGAGTTGTAAATCTATTATTTTCTACAACAAACCATGATATTCCATGAGTTGCTGAACCCGTATTTTTGTAAAACTCTATGTTATCTGAGTCTGTAAAGTACCCTCGGATAAATGTTTCTTGAAGACTTGTTTGTCCTGCAATTTGACTAGAAAATGTCAGAAAACTTCTTGAAGTGTTAACCGTGTTTGTCAATGCTTGAGGAGAGGTCACTCCTGTACCAGATAAAAATCCCGACTGAATTTTAGAATCGTCCCACTCTATTGCTTGCCAATGAAATTCTCCAGTAGTTCCAGTTGTCCCTCTTGACATAGCAATCTGCGTTGCACTATTAAATTTACTCGACCAAAATCCCTGGACATTTTGACTAGTAGTTCCAGAATTTAATCTATTTGATATTGTTGCAAAACTTTCTGTTAAATTAATTTGTCTTATTGATGTCGTATCTGAAGAATCACCCGTTGAATATTCATTGCTTCCTCTTTGAACATATAAGTCTTGGCTTTCCACTACCGTCCATTCTATGTAGACATCTCCAGTGGATGAATACCTCCTGAAATTTATTTTATCTTCCATTAATTCTCCTAAAATTTGAATTTGATTAGGTCCACTTGATGCACTTCTAAAAGAGAAAAGTAAAAATGCTTTTGACAAATCTTGTGTTGGAAATGTTATATTTACTTCACTGCTTCCGTCGGGCAAAATAGTCGTTCCCCTACTTACGTTTTCTGTTGTTCCTATATCAATTGAAAAAGAAACTGAATCAGAACTAGCGGGTCCCACAATTCCTCCACAATAATAATCCACGTCATAATCTCCTTCTCTGAGGTATTTTTTATATGCGCTAAAATAAGTTGAATTAATTTGGGTCATTGATACGTTAGTTGCGCCATTAAGAGAATAACTACACCACGAAACTGGCTTGCTAGTATTAACTATAAAATTTAAATTACTGGTGTTGTATGTTTGTGCGAGTGGTTGGATTGCATTAATAATTAGAGGGGCTGAATCCACTGAGAAAAAATATTGTTCACTTGAATATTCTCCACCGTAAGTATTGTTACAATAAAATGTCACATTGTGAGTTGTGTCAGATAATCCTGACTGACTATAATCAAAATTCTTACTGGTTACTTCATCCATTGTCGTATTGGCTGCTCCGTCCAAAGAAAACCAACAAGAATCTGAATCTATTAACGTCGAGACTTCAAAATTTACCGTTGAGCTACCATAAATTGTATTATTGATTGGGGCATCTACCTCCATCATATTTAATATTTTTTCAGAATATAAAAAACCCGTACTTGAATTGAAAAATAAAAGCTCATAAGGTTCTGGTGTATGTTGCTGCTCTTCATCTCCGAATTGATCTTCGTCAGAAAGTAAATATACAATATTAGAAGGAGCTGAATAATGGACTGTTGGAAAAACTCCATTAGTTCCGTCTACCCTTATTCCTGAGCCTAATGCGATACCCCCCTCATAGGACTGTGATAATGTTACAAAATAATTACTCATTGGATATGGGTCATTTTGTGAACCCGCAACATTATCATTTTCCCAGTAGGCCTCCCATGAATATCCCGTTACCCCATCTCCTGATGTCCCCGTATTGTCTCTGGTTTCTGAATTTGACCAGTCTGAATCCATCTCCCATGCGATATAACCACCTTCCTCATTTTGAGTATGCAACTCACATGGTCTAATTTCTTCATCATTTTCCATCCCATTAAGACCAATTTCAATACAAGTCGTGTTCCATGTGTCTGAGTTTGTATTGGTACAGCCTCGAAGATATTGTGAAATTGGGTCTACGTCATTTGCTGTTTGAACTGCTGCTAAAACTAGAGGTTGAAAATCCCATGAATTTTGAAAAGGTCTGTGGTTGGCTGCATAAGTCCAATCAACTGGATTTGCACCACTACCACAGGCATCAACGTCCATTGTGAAATTTACAACCTCTACTTCCCTAACTGGAGTTCCTGCGTTGGAAACATTGTGAATTCCTTTTTCCATTGCTAACCAATATCCATTTATTCCTGTTGATGGGCAAGATGCGGCTTCGCTCCACGAATCTGTTCTAATTTGAAACCCGTCTTTTGTTATTGCTCTAACTCTTGTGGTACAGGGGTTATCATCGTAATCATAACCATAATCTATTTGATGAACTACCACTGGAACTTCTCTGAAAGAATGCTGAAAAGATACTGTGTTCCATGTAGCTGTTGGAATATCTTCTACAACTCCCCATTCCCCTATTGATTCATATTGAGTGGTGTCGACCAAAAATGTTGTATTTGAAGAATTGTATAGTCCAAATGTATCGTTGCAATAAATTTCTAAGCTGTACTCTCCTCCGCTTAATGATTTTATGTCTGAAAAAAATGTATCGTTAATTTTTGTCATTGTTACGTTTGCCGCACCGTCTAAAGAATATCCACACCAATCTGTTATTTTGTTTGTTGTTACGTTTATATAGATATTTGAAGTAGAATATGATTGCGGTGTTGGGGACACTATGTTTACCTCAATTGGAATTCCTGGATCAATAACCGATAGGCTAGAACTGTTCACCCATGTGCTATAATCTATTCCGTCATATCCTCTCATTGAACATGTCCAGTTGTCGCCATTAGTTGTGTTGGAACTTAGTAGTATCGCATTAAAGAATGTGCCGTTTAAATATGAATTGTTGTAATCTATCGATAAATTTAGTACTTCATTTTTATACCACCTAATGGAGACGTTTATCGAATCTCCGTCTGGGTCGTGAAGTGTATCAAAGCAGTTTAAATCTTGTGTCTCTTTATTCGTCCCATCTGTTGAATTTATTTGAGGAGTTGGAATTGGAGGCATGTTAATAAAAATTTCTTTCTTAATTTCAAAACAATCTATATAGAAATCCTCTTGATTTGAATTTGCTTCTGTTGCGAAACGAACTGCAAAGTCTGATTGTAGTTCTGCTCCTGAAATTATACGTTCATAGTAAGTCCAATCACTTCCTGTACAAGCTCCTAAATCATAGGAGAATACGTCGTTGTGCCATGCTCCAGAATAATATTCATCATAAGAGAAATAGTCGTTTGCATCAAAACTTGAATCACATCTCCAGTAAAAACTTATATTCGCAGATTTTGCTCCGCTTAAATTAACTAATCCTGCATCCATTGTTATGTATTGTGTGGCGGATGCTGTACCATCTACGTGTGCAGCTGCACTGCCACAAATTTCTGCAGACTGAGTATTTCTATCCCATGCGTTTGTGTCTCTTGACCAATTTCCTGCAGCGTCATAATAATAAGGGCTTGTGCTTTCAAAACTATCGTAAAAAATCGAGCTATTAAACCAGGGATCTATTATTAAATCAAACATTATTGTCCCTCCTAAAATTAGTAGGTCGAAAGTATCTTGCATCGATTGTAAATTTGTTAGGAATATTTGATATTTCTTGTTTTCGTTAATTATGCCGAAGTCTGCTATTTTTTCAGTTCCATTTTTCTCATAGACTTCCACTGTTGCATTTGGGTCGCTACTTTTTGCGTAGATTGTAATATCATTTTTAGAAGTAAGGAGTTTTTCAAATGTTACTCTCGCATAATGTCCAGCTGTAATTTCTTGCCATATATCATCTTTCTTCGATACTGCTTCGTAAATGTCTTCTATGACTTGCCTATTTTCATCGAGATGTTGTGCGTGTGTTATTTCAATTATTATTTCAAAAGTCTGAGTTGAAAGATGGGGGACTGTCCATTCTATTTTATCCAGTAAGGAATTGTTGTTTGTGTCGTAGGCTTTGAATGGTAAAAATTTCTTTTCTTCTTTCCAATAAACATTTATTGAAGACTCTTTTTCGAAAGGTAATTCTTCTGTAAGATTTGTAAATGCTAAAACATTTTTATAATGTAAATCTGAAGAAATTTCTACTTCCTTTATTTTCTTTGAAATTATTTTTTCTTTTTTTATTGGGGCTGGAGTAATATATTCTATATTTGTATTTTCTGGGACCTGCAAAATTGCAATAGTTTTTTTCTTTTCTTCTATAACTAAATTTGCTAAGTTATCGGCTAAAGAATTTTTTATTTTGAAGTCTATTGAGGAGTTTTTTGAAGATATTAAAATATTTGTTGATATTTCTGGGATTTTTATTTGGATATTGTTTCCTGAGGCTATTTCTTCTTTCCATTTTACATCTTCTCCTACTTTAATTTGATTTAATATTGAATTGGTTGGTGGTGGACAGTTAGATACATTGCTTTGTGATTCGTCTACACTTTCGTCTGGTACTTGAATTTCAATTTCTTCTAGTGGAATTTCTACTGTTTTATATTTTGGAATATCTGCTTTATCTAAAACTTTGAATTCTATTTGCTTTGACGATTCATCGCCTTTGATATCCATTATATAATCGCCAATATAATCTGGCTTGAAAATGAAATAAGTTTTATTTGATTCGTAGAGAAATGTTTGCTCTGGAGTTTGGATTGTCATTATGTAATTGCCAATTTCTCCTATATCGACTTTTACTTTTTCACCTAAGGTATAGATGTCTTCTGGTGTTGCCGAAGTCAAAAGGATGAAGAAAAGTGACGTTGTTAAAACGAGAGCTAGCACTAGTCCCAACTTCGCTGCTCCCACTTTTAACATACATCTCTTGTTCATTTTCCCCCAACTCTCCCGATGAATTTTTCAAGTTGATTCTGCCTAACTTGATTTTATTATTTTATTTGCCAGAGGTTGATTCTGCCAACCCTGAAGCCTAATATTTTATCATCGATTTGTAATTTTAGGCATCTTGTTTGTATTGAGTGCCAGGGTTTTTCTAGTTTTAAGGATATATCTTGTGTGGAAATAGGGTTTTGTTTTGTTTTGATAAAAGTTAAAATTTCTTTTTTTAGCGGGTCTGTTTGTTGATTTATCACCATCTTGTTAATGTAATTTTGTGGGGATTTTTGTTTATAAATATTGTGATGTTTCGTATGATTTATGGTACGATAGATAGTGCGATTGGTCGCAGAATTTGTTGATGGATAAATGAAGATTCAAGATAGGGGAAGGAATGCAAATTGGTCTCAAACGACATGATTCTGGTGAACCCGCTCGCGGATTTATAGAATTTGGTGGATTTAAGACAGGAGAAGGAAGACAATTTTTAGCTCACGGATTTACACGGATACCTTCGGTATTCACGGATTCAAGGCAATGATTTTGGGAGTGGTTTTGAGTTTATTTGTTGGGGTGTTCTTCCATAAAAAATTGCGCCATCTTCGGACGGCGCATTTCTTATGGAGTTTTTTATTTGTTTGTAAAATGAATCCTATAGTTAGCTTTATTAATTTTGAAAGCTGTTTTTTATTATGGCTATTGGCGGAATTGGGCTTTTTGAAGATGTAATGCCAGAAGATTATTTGGAATTATCTAATGGGGTTATTGTGAAGAATTTGTCGGAGCTAGTGGATGCTTTGGGAAAAATGGACAAAAATGACTTTGAACTTCATGTTACTAAATCTCGAAATGATTTTGCGGAATGGATATTAGAGGCGTATAATGACGAGAAGCTTACGAGGAAATTATTGGGAGCTATTGATAAAGAAAAGAATTTAAGAATTTTGAAAGATGTTGTTAAGAATACTGAAAGTAAAAAAGTTAATAGGATTAATATGCCAAAAAACAAGAAAAGTATTTTGAAAAATTTGGAGGGTATTGATGGCGGGATGTAGGGTTATTGGGATAATGTCATATACGCTTCGCGGGGTAACTGGTAACAGGACGGAGGTAGCAGGTGAAACACATTGTTGCGCGATTCTTTCGCGCCTGCGCATGGAGGGCTGTTATGAGATGTAGGGTTATTGGAGTAATGTCATTTAAGGGAGGGGTTGGAAAGACTGTTTCTGCGATTAATTTGGCTACTGGGTTGAGCTTGAAGGGTAAAAAAGTTTTGGTAATTGATGGGAATTTTCTTAGTCCTACTCTTCATTTTTATCTTGGACTTTTGAGGCCGAAGACAACTTTAAAGGAAGTTATTAGAAATAATCTAGCACCTGAGAATGCAATTTATGAACATAAATCGGGGATTCATTTATTACCTTGTAATTTTTATAAGGGAATTGATTTGAATAAATTGAAAAAAATTGTTGATGAGTTAAAAGAAAAGTACGATTATATTATTGTGGATTCTGGGCCTAGTTATACTGACGAGATAATTGCTATTTTGATGATTAGTGATGAGTTGATATTTATTACGACTGCTGACTACCCTACTCTTGCTTCTACTGTTAAGGCGGCTAAATTTGCGAAGTATAAAAACGTTAAAATTCTTGGAATTGTTGTTAATCGAAAACGGAATAAAAAATATGAGCTTAGTAAAAAAGATATTGAGGCTACTGTAAAATTGCCTGTCATTTGCACAATTCTCGAAGACCATAAAATGATGAGTTCTGTTTTAGAATTTGTTCCTGTTGTTTGGAAATATAGACGAAGCAAAAGTGCCAAGGCATATTTAGAATTGGCGGATAAAGTTTGCAAGTCCGATAATTCATGGTCTTTAATTGGCAGTTCTCTTCGTTGATGTCAAATCAGTTAACCGTCTTTATTATCTTATAAAAAGTTTATTTTGTTCTTGATTTTGCCAACAATACTAGCCCTAAAATTGATAAAGAAATTCCGAATATCGTTACTATTATTGCAATTGATTTTGGGATTCCTAATGCTTGGATATCTAGATAAGCTATTGCTAGGCTGAATCCTATTATTTCTAGGGCGATTTCTTTTATCGAAGTTCCTCCGCTAAACATTAAGAGTAATGCTATTGCTATTGGAAGTAGGATTCCTGATAATATCCATATTTGTTTTTGGGATTCGTCTTCGCAATTAATTTCAGTATGGGGAAAGCCATTCATTTCGTAAACTATTTTTGTTCCTTCACAATCTGAAATCTGAGCCGACACAGCGTGTCCTAATTCGTGAACTGCGACTGTCCCTATAAAAACGAAGTTAGTTATTATTATTATAAAAATTAGATGTTTTAGAAATGGGATGATTGGAGAACTTTGTAGATGAGCGGGATAATGTTTTGGTTTTTTATTGACAAATAATGTTTTTAAAAATTCTGCAAAGAATAAAAGAAAAATTGTTGTCGAGATTAAAGTTAGGATTAAGGTTGGTTTTGTCGAAATGAATGCTGATAGATAAAACATTAGGGAAATTGAGGCGTATGCTATTAGGATTGTAATATGATGTTTGTGTTCATCGATGAAAGTTAGGAATGTCATAATTGTAATTAGGAATGCTACTGGGATTGTAATATGGAGATAAGATTTGTTGATTAGGGCTGGAATTATTGAAAGTAATAGTAAGGGGATTTGATATGTTATTTTTTTGTTCTTTTGGATTTTTGACAAGATTAAAATTAGGGAAATTGTTTGGATTATTATTAGTGATGCTAGTAATGTTGTTAATTTTTCTAATGTGAATTGCTGTAAACCCATTGACCAAAAAAATGTTATAATTGCGAAAATTAGATATGTTATTGAGATTGGTAGGGTTAGGAGGTCGTGGGGTTTTAGGGTTTTTGCTTTGTGTTTTTTTAGGAGGTAGATGCTTGATATGACTGGAATGAAAAATGCTGTTATCGCTATTAGTAAAAGTAATACTCCCATATTTTATAAAAGGAAATATTGGTTTTAAAGTTTGGGGAATGGAGGAAATTTGCTCACGGCACCCTCACTAATTTATTTGATTAATTTTGTTTGTGATTATATATCTAATTTTGGGGATTATGCTGATTCAATGCAGGAAGACAAATTTGCTCGCAGATTTACACGGATACCTTCGGTATTCACGGATTTTGTTTTGGGAATTTTTCTTCCATGAAAAATCGTAGCATCTGCGGACGCCACGATGTTCTCATGGAGTTTATTGCTGAAGCGAGGCTAATGAGCGATTGTGTTGCTAAGCATATGGGAGCGAGAGTAAGGAGCGAGTGGGTAACTGAGCGACTCATTAAATAATCGAACGCTAGTTCTAGAAAAAAATAAAACAAAAGAAAGAATAACTCCCAAGAGGAGTAGGGTAGTTATTCTTTCTTTTGTTTGTGATTTTGCCAGTTCAACGTGGCGTGTTTTTTGTAATAATAAAAATAATAATTTGTTTGGTTTGAAACCGTATTTATTCTAGTTCAACGTAGAAGAAATAATCGGTTGTTTCTGTGTTGCCGTGTCCGTCTTCTAAAACTAACATTTGGAAGTCGTGAGTTATGGAATTGAAGCCATCTACATCCTGCTCCAAAAGAGCTGCGAAAATTGGATTTCCACTTGCATCTGATAATAATACTTCTTCAAATACTCCTGGATTCTTATCTCCAGAACTATCAAAAACTTCTGTGCTCATACATGCAGTTGTCTCATTGAATTCTGTAGATCCTACTATAAAATCGGCATGGGCATTTAATATATATGTCTCAAATGTCTCATTGATACCGTCTGCAGCATCATCAATATTCATTGTTGATTCTAGATCTGTACCATTTTCTGTCCAATTGAAACACTTAACACCTGTCCAATCTAGATTAAGCCCATTTGTTGAGGCAAAAACTTCTCCTTGAGGTGAAGCTAGTGACCAGTTGTACATTGGATTTCCTGCTGAATCTGATAATGTAATTGAACCAGAAACGTTACCGTAGTAACCTTGCCAAGATTGTGTGATTGTTCGTCCTGTAATATCCAACTCTGTAACATTACCCGCTATTGCGGTATAATTTTTTGGACTGTCAGCAGCGAGTCTTGTTGAATTCTTATACGACACTTCATTAGCACCGTTTGGAATAGCAAGAGTCACTCCCAACGTGAATACAAGCATTAATGCAACCATTGCGATTGTAAAAATTTTGTTCATCTTACTTTAGTCCTCCTTTCAGTTGTTCTCCCAAAAGTAAGCCTTTTGGATCATAAATTGGAACAAGATACTCTTGTTCAAGTTTCGACAAAGAGGAGGTAGTCGTTACTTGAAACAGAGGTTTCTCGTCCGAATTTTTTTGAATCTCATTTATTTTATGAGTTAAATCTGCATCTTTTGACAGAAGGTAAATTTTGAGTTTCTTGCTATTTGTATATACGACTATTGCCTCAATAACATCAAAATATTTATGAACTCTCCAAAAGAATTTTTCTATTGTTGATTGGATACTTGCATCGTCAAGTCCCCAAATTTGTATTATTACTTTATGCTCGGTTGACAGTGGGATTAATTTTTTTTCACCCAAGCCTTTTGCTAAGGGTACCATGTAAAATGATTCTTCAGATATTGAGAACAAGGTTCTTGGCTTGCCTTTAGAAACTTCTCCTGTACGTTGTCGCTTTACGATGTCTGCTGCTTCTAAGAGTTTTAATTGTTGAGAAACAAAAGAAACTGTTGTGTTCACTGTTGATGCTATTTCCGTCGGAGATGACGGTTTCTCTATTATCACCCTAAGAATATCCCACCTTGGACTGGCAAGGAATGAATCTAGTTCCATGTTAATTTTAACTACTGAGACTATTTAAATGTTTACTTAAGTTAATTACTTAAAGTGGATAACAAATTAGAATAATTTATTTATTAGTTATTTTTGTTAAGTTAAGTAATTACTAAAGTAATGTGTAAAAAGAGGGGATTTGTTATAGATTAAGTAATTGGTAGTGATAATTATTGTCAGGATAATTTTATTCTATAAAGGATTTTATTTCTATCAAAAATTCGTTGATGTCCATAACTAGCTCTTTTGTTATTGTTTCGAAGACAATCAAATTATCTATTTCTCCATACTTGTGAGCTATTATATTTCTCATTCCTTTTGCATCTTTTAATTTTACTAAAAGATCTTTTGAAATGATTTTGTTTTCTTGCAATATCGTAAAAGATTTTAATTTATCATCTATTTCTAGACTTTCCTTTCTACAGATTAGATAAGAAATAGACACTACAAATTCTACGATTTTTTCAAAATACCGTTCACATGCTGCTCGTTTTTCAAAATTTTCTTGATACTCGCTATAATGGTTAGGAATTATAGAAGTCAACTCTTTTAGGTAATTTTCTAAATTAATTATTTCGTCATTTAATCTAGTCATTTTTTAAAAATTATTTTTCCTTCTTTATCTATTTCGTTTTGAATTTTTTTTGGAAGTGATGAGAAAATTTGAATATCAACGCCTTCCCTGGTTTCTCCTAATAGTCTTGCTCTGATTTTAGTTGGATTGAGTTTTGTTTTTTTTAATTTTATACAAATATCTATATCTGAAGAATTTATGTTTGTTTTCCGCGCATGACTCCCAAATAAAATAATTTCACTTACTTCTGATTCAAAATTTTCTAGAATTATCTTTTTGGTTTCCTCTATTATCTTTTTTATTTCTTGGTTTTTTTTAAGACTAAATTCATTTTTATATTTTGAGATATTTTCAATTGCTTTCAACTTTTTTCGTATATCCCTAGATAATCTTGTTGTTTCAGATGGAATTAATTTTCTTCCTAGAAGTTGCTTCTCAATTATTTCCAATTCCCTCTTGCCAAATAAAAGTCGTGCTTCTTGCAATTTAATAAACTTTAACAATGTCATTTTAATTTATTATCACTATTGTGATATTTATTATCATAATAGTGATAAGTATTTAAGTTTTACTATTGTATTAGAATTATTCTAGTTCTACATAAAAATAGTAAGTTGATTCTTCAGTGTCTGTTCCGTGTCCATCTTCTAATACTAGCATTTGGAAGTCGTGGGATCTGTTGTCAAATCCCATTACGTCTTCGTCAATTATTGAAGCAAATACTACAGATCTGGTTGTTGGCTCATACATTAAAACTTCTTCAAATTCTCCGTCTGTTCCATTACCTGCGTCTCCGAAAAGCCTTGTGCTTCTGCATTCATTTTCGGAGAATTCTAAGTTATTTGTATAAAATTTATCATGGTCGAACAAATTAAATGTTTCATTTACTCCATCTACGTCGTCCCAATCAATATTAAATAACTCTTCTAATTGCGTAAGGTTTGTTCCATACATACTTGTGTTTCCCTCATTTCCTGTTTCAGGGTTATAGTTTCCTTCAGCTGTAAAATTAAAGCATTGAATATTCGCCCAGTTGATTGAATCGTTAGTTGATGCATAGATTTCACCTTGAGGGGAAGCTAAGGACCAGTTGTACATTACATTGTCGCCTGCGTCGGCCAGCTGGATTGTTCCTGTGATATTACCGAAGTAACCTTGCCAAGTTTGCGTTGGTGAATATCCAAAAATATTAATTTCGGTTACGTTTCCAGCTTGTGCTTGAATTGACTGAGCCTCATCTATTGGGGCTCTTGTAGAATTAATGAAAGTTGTCTCGGCTCCGAATGGCTGGACAGCTAAGACTAGAGAAATTTGGAATAAAATCAAAGCTGCTAGAATTAATTTTTTCATTTAAGTCCGTCCATTATTACTTTTAGTTGATCAATGTCTTTTGAGAATGATGTTTTCTTCTGCAACTCGTTAAGAGAATTAATGTATCCTTGTAATTTTGTTACCAATTTGTCTAACTCTTGTTTTTCTACCAAATTAGAAATTTTGTTCTTAGCAAACTCTATATCTTTTGTATTTTGTTCTATAGAAGCTTTAAAATCTTGAGTCTCTGCTTTGAACCCGTCGAGATCTTGGATTCTTGTTCTCATTTCCGCATAAATACTTTGAACCTTATCTGTTTGAATATTAATTAATCCTTCAACTTTTTTTATTTCGATTAATTCTTTTTTTACTTCTTCGGATAACTTAATAATTTCTTCCACTCCTCTAAAGAATTTTATTTTCTTTCTAGTCTCACTAACTTCCTCCATAACTCTATTCATTACTGATTCATTGCCTTCCAGATTGGCTTTAATTGCTTCGATTTTTACTTCTTGCTTTTGAACTTCTGTCATTAATTTTTCCGGCTGAACTGAAGCTACCATATCTGCTGACTTCACAGCTTTTAATTCGACTTCTTGTAAAGCTCTACTTTGCTCTAGAATCATTGAACGAAGTTCTCCTATTTGTTCACTAGCTTGTGTAAATCTTTCACTAAAAGAATTTCTAATTTCTTTGGACGCTTCGCCCCCAGCTTTTAGTTTTTCAATTTCAGTTTTCAGTTTTATGATTTCGGTGTTTGGGATTCCTGTTGGTGGGGCAACGACTAGCTTTTTTTCTTTACTTTCCTTAGGGCTCTCGCCCTCGGCTGCATCTGCTGCATCTTCTCCCTTTTTCTTTTTCAAAAAATTAAACATTTCCCAACTCGCCCTCGATTTCTTTTATTAATTTTTGAACTACCGTGTAATCCCTTTTGCTAAATGTTGACTTAAAGATTTTAATTTTAGAAGGCAATAAAATTAATTTTATTTCTATAAGTTTAGCTCTTTTATATTCAAGCCCCCTTAGTTTTATTTCTAACTCCAAGTGTCTCAACTCTAATTTAGAAGCTGTTAGATATTTTAAACCTTCTGTTCTTTCCTTGTAACTATTTAACTTCTTTATTTTTTTATAATGCTCTTTACCTACAATCTTTTTTGAAACTTTTTTTATTCTATTAAATTCTTTTTTCATGTTATTTTTTAGATGGAGATTTTTTCTTAGTCGTAGATTTAGTTGATGCTTTTGGTTTTGACGGAGAGGATTTTCCATCAAATGCTTCTAATATTTTTATCATATCTGCTTTGTTTATTGCTGGTTTTAATTTCGTAGCTAAACTTGGAGATAATTCTTTTAACCAATCTGATATTTCATTTTTTTCTTCGTTTACATGAAGTTTGAAAATATCTTCGTCCAATGTTGGAAGCATATCTTTAATTTCTGCAAGACTAGAAATCATCGCTCCATTGTCGAAAGTTAATGAATTAAGTTGTTTATTATTTAGCAATTCCATTGGATCTTTTGCGTCTTCTTTTTCTTCACTTGCCTGTGCCTTTTCTTTTGATTCTGCTTTTGAATGCTCTTTTTTTGCTTCCGTAACTGACGCTTCAATATCTTCTAAGTCTGCTAATTCTATTTCTAACTTCTTTGGTTTTTTGCCCAACTTTTCCCATTGCTTAGTAATCCGCGGAACCAGTCCTTCAAGATAAATATCAACAACAGAAAAATTTCCGACCATCACTTTATCTTTTACTAATTTTAATTCCATTTTCAAATCGAATACATCAATCTTCAAATTTTCTAGCTGCTTAATTTGATAGTCTAATTCATCTACTTGATCATTATATTTATTATACTTTTCTAATTCCTCGTCGGAAAGTCTTCTTGTATTATGGAGAATTGGTCTGAACTGAATAAAATAAGGAAGCCCTTTGTTGTACTCTGCATTTTGAAACATGGCAACTCCAACTTCTGATTTCACTAAAGATTTCAAAAAACTTTCTCCGAATTTTGTTTTGATTCTTTCTAGGTCGCCTTCTTCTACCGTACGGGTCTGAACTTCAGTATTAATATTCGCTTTAATTTCTCCAACAAAATCGTTCATAACCTGTGAAATTAAAATTTGCCCTATTCCCCATTTACGAAATTCTCTGCAACCTCTTTCAATTTGCAAGAATCCTGCCCCCGTTCCACCAAACTTTGGAAGAAGTCGATGAACTTCATCGAATACCAAAAGGATTTTTAATTCTTGAGCTTCTTGAGGGTCGCTCTTAAAAACTTGTCTAATTGTATTTGCTACGAAGATGTCCATGTCTTTTGGTTGAAGTTTGTTTAATGTAAAAATTTGTATATGCCCTGGATCAAAGAATTTATTGATATTAATTATTTGACGAGCATCTTTTACGGCTCTAATGTTTCCAGGAAAACCCCTAGCCTCTGTTGTCTTCATTCCAAATTTTGAATAAAATGAAAACATTTTTTTGTCTTCACATTTTCTAAGCATCCCAGACCACTGGGCTGTTGGGTCGAATACAATTACACAAACTCCCTTTAGCAAGGCTTCTTCAATTATGACTTGTGCCGAAATGGATTTACCCATACCTGTTGCACCCGCGACAATCGTATGAACTTTTAATCTTTCTAGTTCAAGATACGCGGGCTTTTTTGATTCTGCAATTAATCCTAACTTTGCTGTTTTTTCCCCTGGACCTGGAAGTGAATTAAAATCTACTCTAACGCTGTAACGTTCTTTCTTCGCCATATGCCGCTTATAGACAAATATGTTTAAAGCAATAAAACTAAGGAAAGAAATACCGACAAGATAAATCCAAACTTGAATTCCCAAGAAAGCATAAAGATAAATTGGTTGGACAACCTTAAATGCCGTCGACGTTTTTGAAACTAGATTAAGATAAGTTGTCCTTACTTCTAAAGTGTATTCACCAATTGGGATTTCTTCTGGAAGTTGTATAGCTTCTAAAAGTGTTAAAGATGATGCGATTTCTGACTGCGTGTTTGTTTCTGAATAGACAATTGAATTATTTATTCCTTTTATTTTAGAATTAATATAAACTATATAGCCTTGATCACTTAGTAAATTTTGCAATGTTAATTTGTATTTTAATTCTTCGGATTTTTTAATTGAGTCTTCAAATAAATCCACTCTAATTAACATCGTTTCAATTGGCATTCTTCGCTCTACGATATCTATTGTTACTGGGATTTTTTGATTCAGCGAACCTGAAATTGTAATATTTCCTACATATCTCCCTATGTTTTCTGTCCCATAAAATGTCAATCCTATTTCTCCAAAAGAGTTTGATGGAATTGTTATTGAAGTTTGATCTACTGTTAAAATGTTAGTTAACTCTTGAGGCAATGCAATATTGAGCGTCATTGTTCCACCAAAATTATAGATTCCAATTGACTCTTCGACAAATGTATTTTTTCTTACTTCCTTTTTTATTTCTTTTGTACTTATCCAATAATCGTCCCCGTTCTTGACTGCTTGTTCTTTTATGTTTGAAATTTTTTTATCAGTGAAAGGTCCTGTTTCAAAATTCATGTCCGACTCTGAAATCGCGGCTGCTAGTAAGGTAAAATTTACATCTAGATGGGCTGGCTTGTCTGAAAAATCTATTGTTTTTATTCCATTATCATAGCCTTGTTTAATTGCAAAAATTGTCTGATTATTTGGAATCACCGAAGGGAAAATAGTGTAATAACCTTGAAGATTTGTTTGTGTTGAAATTCCTCCTATTGAAATTTTTACGTTGCTTATTGGAACGCCTACCTCATCAGTTACGTAACCTTCAATATTTGTTATGATTATATCATCTACTCCTGGAGTCTCTGGTGGCAAAGTTATGTTTCTTTGTATCATACTTTCATTTAGCGTTATATTCGCACTTGAAAATCTACTGTCGTAACCTGATTTTTCTGCTATAATGCTGTAATCTCCTTCTAGTAATTCCATTGTGAAATTATAAAGTCCTGTAGCGGTTGTATTTTGAATTGAGCCTACAAAAGTAACTACTGCATCTTCTATCGGATTTCCCATAATGTCTTTAATGTATCCAAATATCGTTGCTGATACCGTATTTCCTATTCCGCCGCCCTCGGGGCATATGTCATTTGGGTCTGTGAAGAAATAATATGTTAGAGTTGTTGCCTCTGGGGTTGGAATTAACATTTGATAATTTACCGTCACGTCTTGGCTGTAACCTTTTTGCATCGATGAAACATGTGTTACGTAAACGTAATTTCCAAGGTCATCTTTTAAAATTCCTATGTCAAAAATTTCGTTATCTCCGTCCCATTTATGCGTATGTGTCGACGGAATGTTGGTTATATTTTGTGCTCCAAGCATTATGCTCATGTTATTTGTAAATGTATTTGATGAACAATAAATTTCTCCGCCGCAACCCATATATGCATCTAATTCAGAAGGTGTTAGTGGTTCTAATGTATCGAAATCTATGGCGTCTGATGTTGATGCGTAAATTTCGTTTCCGTTTGGGTCTGATGTGTCCATGCAATCGAAAAATAAGTCTTGTCTTTTTATTTCATTTTCTAAATCTCCAGAAAGTTGTTCTGTGAATCCTGGGACTCTTAATGCTAGTCCATATATTCCGTTCCAATTGGGTGTTGGGAATCTTCTGAAAAGTGTCATGCTTGTTATACTTCCGGCTTCGGCGTTGATATAGGTTGCATAGCCTGTTATTAGGTAGTGGGATGTTAGGAGAATTAATAAGATCGAGGTTGACAAAAGCGTTAAAAAAAGAAGAAAAAGTTCTATCTTTGTTGCTTCTTTTTCTTTCCATAATTCCCGTTTTGCAATCCTAGTCGCGGCTAGTCTAGATCTCCCAATCCTCTTCATTATATTAGGTAAGGAATGTAATTAATAAAGATTATGTTGATACTTTTATCGTTGGTGGATTAATGATATTTGGAGTGTTAGGATTGGAACATGGGGGCAAATTTTGCTCACGGATTTTGGGGATTCAAGACAAAAGGCGATTTTGCTCACGGATTACACGGACGCCTTTGGCGTTCACGGATTTAAGGCAATGATTTTTGGAGTGGGTTTTTTATTTTTGGGAAGTTCCTTCCATAAGAAATTATGACAATTTTTCCTTCGGAAAAAACGCCACAATTTCTTATGGAGTTTTTTGCTTGTTGGAGCGTGGTGAGGGGCGGGGGCGGCGCGTGAGTGAGAGAGTGTTAGCGAGTGAAGGAACTATATTATATTAACGAAACGAAGTTTCGACTATTGAGCGATTTGAATGAATGAAATTTTAGAATGAATAAATAGGGAAATTAATTTTGTCGTCGAAGTTACCGAAAGGTATATAAAATATTTTTGGATTTTAATGATGGGAGATTATATGGGATTTTTAAAAAAGGAGAGAGCGCCTAGCGAATTACCTGGTTTGGCATTAGAGAGTTCTAATAATTCAAATGTGAATAAAATCTCTGCCCCTGAAATTGCGCCCGTGACAAGTAAAAATGTTGTTGCTCATATTGCACCTATTAATAATGAGCCAGAACCTATTAATTATTCTAGACCAACTTTCCCGAGCCTTCCTCGCGATGAGCCAGTAATTGCCGAGCCTGCTAGAGCAGTACATGTTGAACATAAAAACATACATCATGAAACAAAACAAGAACATACTCACCACAGGGAACATAAAGTTAAACATAGGGAAGAAATCGCTGGAGAGGATTATTTGGAATTTTCGCATAAGGATCATGAGAGAATTGATGCGGAAGAAATCAAGGCAAAAATTTCTGAACATATTGATGGCGATGAACATAATAAATTGAAATATTTTGATAAGGTTCTTGATGATATTAATGACGGAATTCAAGATCTTGGAAAGTTAGAAGATTGGTATGAAAATAAATTTTCTTCTGAAGATATTGTTTCTAATATGAAAGGATACTGGGAAGGAAACAAGGCTGATATTATTATTCAAAGTTTTGGATCTGAATATAAAAGAAAAATTAATGAGAATGTAAAAAACTTGCAAAAATTAGAAGAAGACTGGCGAGCTATTTATTTTCAATTGATTAAAAAAGAAGAGGAAATGAAAAAAGTTGAACAGGGATTAAAGGGTACGTTATCGGAATTTGTTGATTTATGCAAGCGGAGAAATAATGGGAAAGAAAGAGAGAAAAAGTAAAAAAAATAGCAAACATAACAGTAACGTAACAAAATTATATTTTGGAGTTGGCGGAATTCTTGTTGCGATTCTTGTTGGATTAATTTTATTTAATAGTGGAATATTTGAGGAAGCTCATGATATTTCTAAATTTAGTATTGATGATGAATGTTCAATTATAATGGGCAACCTTATTCATAATATTCGGGACGGTGGTGATTGCAAAATTAAGTGTGTGAATAATTGTGAGATTCGAGAATTAGATTTTTATGACTCGGAATTTACATTTGAAAATAGTTCTTGTCATACTTGCGACTGTTATTGCAAATAAACACCGTGGGAATAATTGATGATATTTACAAACAAGAATCTGAGGATATTGATAATAATTTTATGAAAAATCTTGAAGACGGAAAAAAGAAAAAAGCTGTTATAAGAAAATATTTAAGAAATCTTCATAAATCTAAAAGAAAGTATGGTAAAAAATACCATAGACATCTTGTTGTGAAAAAATGGAAAATTTGGCACACTAAAAAAAAGAAAACTAAAAAATCAAAGTATAAACATTTGGAAGTTAAGCATTTTGATTTTAGACTTAATTTTAATGAAAGGTTAAAAATAAGTCTAAGTATTTTTTTCTTCAATTTGAAAAGGTTTTTTCTTAGAATCTGGTTAAAGATTACTCCTAAATTAATTTTATATGCTTATTATAAAATAACAAAGATGACTATTTCTGCATATAAAAACACTCGAGACAGTATCGAAAATAAAAAAAATAATACAAAAACTAACTTGGCTAAATTTTTTATTGCGACTTGGGTCAGAATAAAAAAAGCCCATGCCGAAAACGTAGAGAGAATTAAAGAAATTAAAGAGAGCATTATGTTTTGGAAAAAATTAAAGAAGGGCGGAGAGACTGAGGATAGTGAAAGTGGCGAGGGAAATGAAAATGAAGAAGAAGGTTTAGGGAGTGATGAAGGAGATGAAGATGAATCCAAAGAAGATGGTGGTGCAGATGATAAAAAAGAAATTGTTTAATTTTTTAGATAAATTATAATGTTTTGATTGACGATTTGGTCAATAACTTTTTGTTGTTGGAAAAACAAATTGCTCGCGGATTGTGAGAATTTCGAAAATTCATCAGCACAGAACTTTATTGATAATCCAAAAAACATTCAAATAATGGGTAAAAATTACTTCGCAACCGTTGTATTTTTTCTTTACATCTGAATTTTCACAGAAAACATAAATTCTTTTTACTTTATTCAAATCAATAAATTTTTTCATAGAAGAGCTAATTTCTGCATTTCCTATTCTAGATTTTATTTCAAACCCAAAAACTCCTTTTTCTCCCTCGATAACAAAATCCATTTCATGAGAACTTTTATAATTCCAGAAATTGACATTCAATCCAGCTTTAACAAAAGAATTCAATATAAAATTTTCGTAGACTTCTCCCTTATCTTGTTTCAAATCAACATCGTTAAAATTGTTTATAATAGAATTCTTAAATCCCAAATCAAACAAATATGTTTTAGGGGATTTAATTAACTCCTTAGATTTATTTGACAAATAAGGTCTAACAATATTCAAAATGGTTGTCTTTTCTAAAACATCAATTATTTCCCTAATTTTATTATTATGAATTCCCAAGTCTTGGGCAACAGAACTTTTATTTAAAATTTTACCATCCTGTAATGCAAGTTTTCTCAACATATTTTCAAATTCACTCAAATCTCTATAATTTAAAACCCCGCGAATTTCTTTCAATAAATAAGTATTTTTAATATTTCTTAATATTTCTCTTTTTATGCCCTTCCCCCGATCTAAAACAACTTCTGGATACCCTCCGAACTTTAAATATTCTGAGAATTCTTTTTTTAATATATTAAAATCTTCAAACTTTCTCATACTAGAGAATAAAAAAGAATTTTCCTTCGAAAAAAAATCTATAAAATTCTTGAAACTTAGCGGATAACATTCAAAGATAAAAACTCTTCCAACAAGATATTGTAAAGAATGTATTGCAACTTCTGATCTCGAAGAACCAGAAATAAAAATTTTAATTTTATATTTATCATAAATCAACTTCAAATATTTGCCACTATTTTTTGAATATTGTATTTCATCAATAAAAAGAAAATCATTACTTTCCACATACTTCTCAATAAAAAGATTTATATTATTTTCAAATAAATTTAAAATATCTAAATCATCAAATGTAATGAAATTAGATTTATTCGTCTTTACTTTATTATAAAAATAATTCATAATAGTTGTTTTCCCAATTTGCCTAGCACCAACTATTGCAACAATTTCTTTTCGATTCAACGCATTTGTTATATTTTTTACTATATCTCTTTGAATAAACATATAAAAACATATTTTCTATATTTATAAGCTTTTTGTAAATATCCTGGATATTCTTACAATTAATTTTTCAATAAATATAATAATAAATATACAGTTTTATCATTGTTTAATTTTTTAGATAAATTATAATGCTTTGATTGGTATAAATTTCATAATCTTTATTTGATTCTATTAATATATTTGTTCCAATTCCGCCTAGTGCATTTATGTATCCAAATGTTGAGCCATATTCTACAACAGAAACTGATTGCACTTGTGGGTATTTTTCCATTAATTCACTTGCATAAATTGATGGAAAGTATTCGGAAATTGTGAAATTATTTTTTCCTTCAATCAAGCTTATACTTAATGGATTATCTGCTATTATTGAAGTCATTGATAATGCTAGAATTATGAATATTAACTGAATTTTCATTTTTTATGTAAATGTGAAATTTTATTGAATACTTTTGATTTTTCGTCTTCTGTTAAACTCGCATAGTCCAGCTGAAGAGAATTGTATAGGGAGTTTGCCTCGTCATGACTTCCTTTGCTTTGAAGACCCTTAACTTTTCTGGCTTTTTGAAGGAATGATGCTATTGAATATTGTTGTTGCTTTTTTTTCATTACTGTTAAATAAATTACTAGCGAACAAACCATTAAGACTAGGAGTGTCATCCCGAGAGATCCTGAATTTGGAATTTCTGATAAAAAATAACCTGTTAACATGTTAGAATCTTGTGAGATTTTTACGGGAGATAATATTATTTGATTCAAAACCTGAACATCTGTTTTGTCATCCAAAATATAAGTTATAACTTTTACATCTGTTCCAAAACTGAAAAGTCCATATTTCTCCTCGGTGTAATCTAGGTTTTTAATTTTTATATAATCCGAAGATATTGCTGAGGGAAGTTTTAGGAGTAAATATTTATCTGAACCTCTTTCTAAAACTGAATTTATGAAATGTTTTATTATTGTTTTACTCGACTTTGACCCATCAAGATAAACTGTTTCAAAAACCGTAATCTCGCTTACTATTTCTAAATTATTCTCTTCCATCATTTTGAAAGACTGTTTAATACTTTTGTCAATCTGTGACGGTGTTAATTCTGTAGAATATTCTATTAAGGCTGTCCTTAAATCGTCGTCTGTAATTTTTATTTCTTTTCTTGAAGAATCTATCGTTAAGATTTGTGATGGAACTTTCTTTTTTATTATGTTTAATTTTATTCTAGAACTACTGAGCCTCGAATTTAATACATCTGAATTAAGATTTTGTAATTTGTAATTTGTAATTTCTCGCTCCAGTGCATTTAGTTCTGACAAAGAACTTGATATACTACCAGATATTCCAAGCGTCCTTAGTAATTCTTTTTCTGAATCTGATTTATCATCCAGTATAGATTGTGCATTATTTATATCATCGTCCAATAGCTTTAATTCTGTTAACATGGCATCTACTAATGAAACCAACTCTGAAGACAATCCTGTTGCGACTGTATTATTATCTCGTCTTGTCATTGCGCTTACTTCTGGAGATAAATCCGCCACGTTAGACGCTTCATCTACTGGAGAGATTCTATAATAATATGTTTTTAATTTTGAAACATCATTGTCTGAATAATATTGATTGTCTGCATCAATTGTTTTATACAAATCTGCTCTACTAACTCCTGGAGTAATTGACCTGTAAATATTTATTGATTTGATATCGTCTTCGGGAGAAAACCATTCTAATCTTATTCGTTTATATTCCCCTATTGCTTCTACATTTGAAATTGATGTTGGCGCAGTTGTATCTATTGAGAATATACTCCCTGATCTTATTTTTGTTCCTCCTCCTCCTTCTAGTGCCGTTGCTTCGAATTTAAATGTTCCAATTTTTTCTCCTGCTGATTTTGGAATTACTAAGTATCCTTTCCAAAAATTTCCCGAGCTATCTCCCGAGCTATCTATAATTATTGGCTTATACGAAATTCCGTCATATGAATATGATAAGCTTGGTGTTGCTGATGGTCTCTTCGTGGTTATAAGTGAAACTTTATATTTTCCTGCTTTCAATACATCGTTTCCCATTATATCCTGCGCTGCGTCTTCTATTATTATATCTGCTGCGATTGGGGCATTTATCCTGAAAACTATTTCTAATTCTGCTATGTCAGTTAAGGGAAGAACTTCATCTGGCGACCATTCAGTACATCTAACAAAATACCTGTGGATTCCGTCAGTTAATTCAGTTAATGGTTTCTTGTGTATTATTTCGAAATTATCCTCAAAATTTGTCATATCATGAAATGGCGCCCACGGAGTTTTACTATATCTACATAACTTGCTTACACTTGTGCTTACCTGAAGAACCAAAGAATCTGAAGGTATTACTTCAATGTGTGTGTCCGATATATTAGTAGATGCGTCTCCAAAGTTAGGAGATATAACTATTGCAGAAATAAAAGAACAAGACATTGAAATTAATATTAATATTATATAAACTACTTTCATCTCATAAATCCTCTTGATTTAGATATATACGATTTTCTTTCTTTATGAATTTTGAAAATTAAAGTTGCGATTATTAGTATGAGAATAAAATACGCTGACGTCCTCGTGACTGAACCTATTGTTACCCCTTTTGATTTTACGTTTAATATTGTGGACTGCTCGTAAGTTCTTTTATTATCATAAAATACTCTTCCTGAAATTACATACTTTCCCGCTTTTCTTGGCGTAAAATAAAATTGGAAATTTGACTGTTCATTTATTGGGACAAAAAGTGATTCTTCAGATTCGATGAGTTGAATTATTTTATTCTTGAAAGTTATTTTTCCAACAAACTTTGCATCGAGTGGTTTTTCTCCCGCATTTTTGAAACTTGCAGCTATCGGAACTATTTCATCAATGTCTGCCCATGGTGCTACAATTATTCTGTCTAAACTCCCAAAAGCTCGAAGAGCACCAACTTCTAAAATATCAAAAGTCAAAGTTTGTGATGCGTAACAATCTATAGCTGACATATCTACCCAATATTGTCCAACCTCTAAACCGTCTGAGGGAATTTTTATTAAGAGTGATTCTCTTTTTGTTGGTATTATTTCTACGTCCGAAAACTCTACTTGCTTAACTAAGTTAATAGAATCTTGGTCCCAAATATCAAAAGTAATTTGCGGGGATATCCTAATGTTTCCTGTGTTTAAAACGTCAAGAGAGAAAATTATGTCATCGCCTTGTTCCGCACTTGTCACCTTAAAGGAAGTTGCTTGACATGAAATTGATTCTTGGTCCGTAATCTGTACCGTTACATACACATCTAAAGTTGGAATCACTAATCCCGTTGCAAAACCCTCTACCCCCTCTCCTAGCTCTGAAATTTTTACGGTTACGAATCCTGAATATATCCCATTTGGAGTATCTCGTGGGGGGTTGGTTGAAACCATAAGTTGCATAGGAGCTCCTTTTGATACTGAAAAATTTTCCTCAGAAAAAGCCAACCATGATGCGATTTCTCCTCTGGTTGATACAGTTACGTCTACTGGACTTTCTGCATCAATCGTTACAATAATTGGACGCTCGGCATATCCTCCTCTTAATACGTCCTTGAAATTAATATTGGCTGGACTAACTCCGACATTTGCGGCAGACACAGTTGAACAAATTAAAACTAGCATCGCTAACGCTATTACAAAAACTCTCTCTCCCATTTTATTATCTCCCATTTGTTATTTTGTTTTACAAAAAGATCTTTAGACCTTCATGCCATTTTATACTTATTAAACTTGTGTTGCTCCGACGACGATGCTTCCTTGACAAGATTCTCTTACGTCTCGCGGAACATGAACTCTCCAATATGTTTCATTTATTGCATCGTTGATTAAATCATCTTGTCTTGCGTCTAATCCATAGGGTTCTACGACTGGTACCGAAGACAAATTTGTATAATATAGGTGTGCATCTTCTGGAGCTACTTCTCCGAGTGTTGATAAAGATACACTGTATTTCATATTTTCTATTGAAATATTATTTTCGGTACAAATCATGGATTCTCCGTCGCCCTGTGAATTCCCATATCCACTCAAGCTTAAATTGATTTTTACATTTCCGTAATTTACTATTTGAATTATTTTTTCTGAACTTAATTTTGTAGAGTCTACTGTGGTAAAATTAATCGTGGAATTTACACCGATTGCGAGAAGTGAATTCATGAAGGTGGTATCTGTTCTTAGTGCTATCATTGACATATTATTTGTTACATTTGCTAAACAATTCCATGTTTCTGAATTTGCATAATATTCTACTTCAAACGAGCAGAAAAATTGTCCCTCTTTTGATGTTCCGTACGATTTGTTTAGATAACATGAATTATTTGTATAATGAAAGTTATTGTCATCTGAAGCCGAGGCTGAAGATGAATCGGCATATAATACTGAGGTTAAATTTTCTATTGAGTCTATATGGCTGTAAGTTTCTACTACTCCTATGCAAGTTACTAGCGTTGTCGAGTTTGGGGTTAAATCTAATTCGTTTACGGGAGAAGAAAAATTGTCATCTACTTCTAAAGATGTAATCATAAATGGTGTTGTCATTGTCATATTATCTGCCATGTCAAATCCCGCTCCTGAGACTGTGACTTGAATTGTTTCTTCTGTATTATGGAAAGTTCCGTCGTCCACTAACGTTATATTTAGAACATCTCCGACTATACAGGGGATTGCCATTAATTCACAGTCTACCATGTAAACATTATCTGTTCCTGACATTCCAAGAGGTCCTACTATCCCGAATACTTCATTTAGGTCTGAAGTTTTCAAAATAGAGACTGTTCTTCCATTTGGCGAGGTTGCATCAAGTGCGTCTTCGATATAACCGACAATCCAATGTGCAGCTGAAGCTTGAGGGATTATTAATAATGTTGCTAGCAATAGGATTGTAAAAAAAATGTTTTTATTCTGCATCTTTTATCTCCAATGTTAATTTATTTTTTGCTAGATCAAATTTGATTTCTACGCCTTGTCCTTCTTTTAATCCTAGGGTGTCCACTATAGCTTTTGGAATTTTCACACGGTAGCCTTTTTGGATTTTCCCGTCTTTGAATATCATCTCTTTCATGGGTTCTTTTGAAAGACTTTTTCAGTCCTAGTAAAAGACTATTCAAAGGACTTTAAATATGTTGACATTTTCGCGAATTTGATGGATTTAGGGCAGGAAGACAAAAGACAAATTGGCTCACGGATTATGGGGATTTTGGGGATTCAATACAGGGGAAGAAAGACAATTTTTGCTCACGGATTTTCACAGATGTCTTCGACATTCACGGATAGGGGCAATGATTTTGGAAATGATTTGATTTTGGCGACTTTCTTCCATGAGAAATTATAGCAATTTTTCCTTCGGAAAAAACGCTATAATTTCTCATTGAGTTTTTTATTTGTGGTAATTAAGAGAATCAGATTAGGAATAATTGTATTTTATAAAAAATTAAATCAAAGCTGAAATGTAAACTTCTAGGATTGCGGCTATGAGTAATAGTAGTACTGAAATTCCAAGTAGGACTATTGTGTCTATTGTTATTCTTTTTACTTTTTCTTTCTTTGTTAGGTCACCTTTTATGAACGCGAAATAAACTATTCCTCCGGCTAAAGCGGCTGTTATGTATGCTAGTATTTCTGGAATTCCGTGAATGAAATATTTTACGAATGCTATTGGGAGTGCTATTAATCCTAATGATTCTCTGGTTACTGTTCCGATGACGAGTCCCATTACACTTGCGTTCCATGCTAAAATGTAAATCACGCCCGCTCCGTAGAATAATGCGAAGACTAATGAAACTAAAACTATGTTTAGATTATTCCTAAGTATTGTTGAAATTGAACCTGTTATATTTGTGGCGTTTCCAGTTATCATTTTTATTTGTTCAATTGAACTGCCTTGCATTGCAAAAACATTTGCTGAAACTTGCGGGGGCAAAACAAGCGACCATATAGAAAAAGAAATTGTGAATCCTATAAATAAACAAAGTATCATAACTATAATTGGCTTGTGATGTTTGAGCGTCCATTTTTCGGAATTCCAATTATTTTCTCTTCTCTCTTCCATTTTCATTGCACCTTGCACAACGTAAAGACAGGAAAGGACTGTTAGAAAAACTATAGCCAGGGAGGAATTCGATTTGAAAAGCCAAAGCCCTAAAAAAATTGAAAGTGAAGAATAAAAAATTCCGATTAGAACTATTTCTATTGGATGCCTTTCTGCCTTTTGCGGATTGAGTAATAAATCTAGCATTTTATTTTATTGTGTATGTTGTTTATATTTGTTATGCAGAATTTTTTAAATTTAATATATTCTTGATTATGTTATAGGTTTTTGGATACTCTTCAACTTTGAGTATTTTATTGTGTAAAAGTGTAGCTCCGTTGCATGTTCCGTTCACATAATAATTGTCTGCCCAAGAAAGATATGCACTGCTGTTTTTTACTACTCCGTCGGCGACTTCATCGTCTAGATCGCAACCGATTCCAATTATAACGCTCGTATTAATTTTTGGCTTATTTCCAAAATTTAATTTATTCAAAAATAAACTATTTTTATCCATAGATTGACAATGAATATCAGAGCCCAAAATAGAACACCCGCTTAAGATATAACCATCAATGCCATGGTTTGGAGTTGCTATCATTATTAATTTTTCCACACTGTTTTCTCCGAAAAGTTGCAAATATCGACGAGAAACAAGTCCTCCCATGCTGTGGGATATGATAATAACTTTATCTTTTTGTGTCATAATTTTTACGTTTTCTATTATATCTTTGAGACGAATTGCATAAGTTTCCAAACTGTCTCCTTTGGTTTGTAAAACTAAATCTTTTTCCGTGGTCTGATAAATATCAAAATAGTAGCTAGTTGCAAAGACTATTGGCTTAGAAGTTCTTTTGAATGTTCCAGTATTCTTTAAACTTCTTATCAAAACATAACCTCCGTCTATATAATTTTCGTCGCTCAGAGTTTGTTGAATACTATCTAAATCTCCGAGACTACTTTCTGCGGAGATTGCATTATTGAAGGAATGTCCATGAACTAAAATAATTGGATATTTGGATGGGTCACTTTGGCAACTTGCATCGCAACAGGCTTCGCATTCTCCGTTGTAGCAACATATTGGTTTTGGGATTTGCATTGATTTTACAAAAGAATAATTTGAGGAATTGAAGGATTGAATTCTGCTGACGTTTAATTGCGCCAAAGCTGTATAATTAGAGGGAAATTTGGAAGTCCTGTTTAAGTTTGCGGTGATATTAAAAATTCTTTTGGAAGTTTTAATTATTTTATTATCTATTGAGCCTATGCTAAAAATATTATTTACAATGTAGATTATTTTATTATAATCTGTTATTAGAGAAGATATATTATTGTAGTTTTCGAGGCTTATGTTTTCCTCGGCTGTTAATTTAATTACGGACAACTTTAATGATTCTATTCTGGATATTATGTCGTTATGTAAGTTTATTTTTGATAATAAATCTTCATTAGTATTATTTATTATTTTGTAACTTTCTGTAATGTTTTGTTTATGGTTTTGCTTTAGTATAATATCGTAGTTATACTTTTCCCAATTGTCCAAAGAAATTTCTAGATTTTTTTCTATTGAATCTAATTGGATTATTGATATATTCGAAAGAATTATTCGCTTTGATAAATTATTAAAATTATTAAAAATTTCCAGATTTGCTTTTTTTAATTTATCAAAATCGGAAATAAATTCTTTTAATAAAAGCTCTGATCTCTTTTTCTTTGCTTTTTCTTCGTCGCTTAGCTCGTAATTAAGTGCAACTAAATAGCTTCTACGTTTTGGGCTTTCTTTTGTTTTACAAAAGGAAGATTTTTTGCTACTACAAGTTATTTCAAAAGAATATAAGTTTTGACCCTCTCCTTTGTTTGGGGCTGTAAGGGGATATTTGAAGCGACCGGGGTTAGATATCTTTGTGTCGAAAATATTCTCATCTAATATTTCTCCTGAACTTAAATCTTGGAAAGAATATTCGCAAGTTGCTTTACAAAAAACATTAACTGAAACATATGCTTCGAAATTCACTTCGCCTACTTCGGAATTTACCATGAAAAAATCTTGCTTGTCTGCGGTTAATTTGACTAAGGTGTCGTTCCCTAAGATAAAATTAAAAAATAAATAAAGTTTGGTTCCAAAGAAGAAGAAGAAAAGAAGAAGAAGTGCTATGGCTGAAAAAAGTAGCCATTTGTTTTCTTTAATTTTAATAATTACTTTTTTTATAAAATTGTTTTTTGTCTTTTTCCTCATTGTGATTATAGGGTTATTGCATTTAATAGTTTTTTCAATTTTGATTGTGGGTTATGAAGTTTAGGGGAGGGAGGAAAATTGGTCTCAAACGACATGGCTTTGGTGACCCCGCTCGCGTATTATGGGGATTTGATGAATTCAAGACAGAGGGAGGAGGGCAAATTGCTCGCGGCACCCTCACCATTTAAATTTTAATTTGGTTGGGGCATGCTAATCTGCACAGATGCTTCGCATTCACGAATTCAAGACGGGGGAAACAATGATTTTTGGAGTGTGGTTTTAAATTTGAAGTGAATGTAGTGCTATTCTGTTTATTATTTGTATGAGGAATTTATTCTTAAAATGTAGAACCGGGCTTTATCGAAAAACATTTGAAGTTCTTCTCTAAAATTTAATTTGCTTTTTTCTGCGAATATAAAAAATTCCGATAATGCCTCTGGGGATTCAAATCCGTAAGTTATTGTACTTTCGTCTGAAGAAATTACTCCTCCTGTTATTGTGAAGAAATTGCCCTTCTTCTTTCCTTTGAATTTTATATCTTTGTAATTATTTTCTTTTAGAAAACTTTTATTTATTTTGTATTCAAATTTCATGTTTCCTTTTTCTTCTTCGCCCATATTTGTTTCTACCGAATATGATTTTATGTAGTCTAAGGTTCTATCAGAATTTCCATTGTAGGTAAATTTAAATAAATCAAATGCTGCTTTTTCTTTGAATAATTTTGAGTAAAATGCAACCCTTACGTCGCCATCCTCTTTAATTATTGGAAAAGTTTCAGTTACTTTTGAAAATTCTTTTGGAGTATATTTATAGATAATTTCCGTTAGATTTTCTTCATGTTTTTTTCTTTTTCTTCTCCGAAAAAAATTAGAAACTTGAACTGATTTTTCTTCTAATACGCTATCTCCTAATTCACTTACAAATATAAAATCGCCTGTAGCCTGTGGGATAATTGTGAAATTGAAATTGAAATTATCTCCTGAGAAATTCCACACTATTACATTGTGAGTTGATGTTGATGATTCTAATTTTCCGCCATTTGAAATATTAAAAACTTCGAAATTTTTTGGAATGTATTCCTTGAATTTTATATTAAAAACATTGTGTGATAAATTTCCATTTAGACTAATCTCTAAGGCTTTATTTTTTTTAATTATTGAATGTAAATTAGAATCGAAATTTACGAATTCTATCATTTGAAATGAAACTTGATTTGAAAAATTGCATTCAGAATAAAAATCGTTAATCTTTAAATCTACCACTTCTCCTTTTTTCCATGTTTTATATCCTAAGTCTTTTGTTCCGTAGCCTATTTCACAATTTTTGAGTTTGTCTTTGGGTCTAATATAATAAGAATAATTAAATGGACTTCTATAGGCATTCTTCCATTCGATTGCGTAATATCCGTCTTCTTTGAAAACTTTTCCATTGTTGCTGACATTAAAAACCTCATATTCATCTGGGATAAAATCTGTTATGGGGAAAATACCTTTGCTCTTTGTTCCGTAAAAATTAATTAAAATTTCGTTGTTGTTTGTGGGGTTGATGATTAGTGTTTTTTCGTATGTGGCAGTTCTGTTGCTATCTTCTGGAAAAATCATTTCGCGACTTCCTCCTTTGATTCTTTTTTTTGTGTGACAATTGGCAATAAAATTAATTGCATTAAATCCAAATTCTCCTTCAAGTGAATTATTATATTCTCCACAATTATTACATAATAAATTAAGGGAATTCTTTTCTTTGATAAAAAAATCACACCCAGTATGGATATCTGCTTTTATATTAAAGCTATTATTTTTTGAGATTACTAATTTTTTATTTGGCTGTTTTATCTGAACGACTTCTCTAAATTCCATCTTTGGAAAAATGTCATAATTTTCTCCGGTTAAAATCATTTCTGTGGGTCCTGCCATAAATCCATTTTCGAAATCTAATATTTCTGCACGAACAACTGCACCATCATCAAAAAGTTTATGGTCTGTTCCGGGCTCTACGTTGGAAAACATATATTTGTTGTCACTCGGACTAACCATTACTTTGACATAATCATTAACATCTTCAATGGCGTAAACGAAAACATTTTGCCAATAAGGATTGATTCCTTTTGTATTGTTTGTGAAAACTTCTCCTCCAATAATTTGCGAAGAAGCTAATGGAAATGAAATTAAGCAAAGCAGTAAGACTAATTTTATTACCATATTTATTTTTATTTTATTTTTCATTTTATTGCTGTGTCCACTCGGAATTTTGAGTAACTGAAATTTCATAACCTTCTTCCATTATTATATCTGCTCCGCCAAGATAATCTAAAGGTATCCAAGAGAATGGATTGGGGATTAATCCTTCGGAATTTTGCTCTTCGGAATTCCAACGAGTAATCGCATCTTCGTTTAAGATGCCCCCATTATCATCATCGGCTAATTCAATAGTTGTTGAAAATGTGGTTATGGCTGTCATGCTAATCCAATTTTTATTAAATCTCGCTCCAATTTCATGGACAAGATTTATTGTAACAGGGGTACTAACTATTCCAACTCCTGACCAATTAATATTTGCTGTTTCGCTTAAGTTTAGGAGGACTTCGTAACCTTCTCCAACTTTCAAATCGAAATTACAGGCTGTATTTGTACATGCAAAACTTTCTGGACAGCTAAAATTATTACAACTAACTTGCTTTTGTGAAGTTGCGTTCAAACGACTAATGGAAGTAATGCCTGTCATCTCATTTAGCGTTTCGTTAGCATTTTTAATATAACTAAAATTTGTTGGGAATCCTATCCAATTTCTATTCGTAATGCTTCCTGCTGGAGTAACATTATTGTGTTTTAATTCATACACATGAACTCCAAAAGTTTTAGTGCTTAAATTGGTTAAAGTTGGATTCCATGCCTCAACCTTGTAAAATCTTCTTTTGTTTCCTGAAAATGTATTGTCTGTATAATTTGTATTGGCAGTTTCTGCTAAAAATTCAAAGCTGCTCGCGTTTGATGAATAATAAATATTATATTTAGATGTGTCATTTGTTTCGTTCCAACTAAAGAAAATATCGCCTGTCCCGTCATTTGTGGTTTGAGTTATGTTTGTAAAGATGGGTTCTGTTGGCGACAGATAAGAACTAAAACTTCTATTTGTCGTCATAAAACCATTTCCATAAATATCAAAACATTCAACTGACCAATTATAAAATCCACTTGTTCCTATGTCTACAGAAGAAAAACTGGTTGGATTTTCTGTATCAATATTATATAATGTTTGGTTTTTGTGCCAGCCTCCGTTCCATGTTCCAAAGAGAGAGCAGTTGCTCATGTTGCTTTCATCAGTTATTGTATAGCTAAATGGTCCTACTGTATGCGCTGTATAATTATTTGTATCCAAGGGTGTAGTTAAATTTACAATTGGATTATTCAAGTCTTTAATTTCGATAGCGAACCAAGAAGTTGTTCCAGCTCCACTTGCAAGACCTTTTTGTAAATCGATGGTGTTATTGTCATGTATAGAACTTGTGACATATGCGAAACCAAAATTATTAGGTAATCCGTTATTCTCATTAGAATGAATATTAAATGACCTCTTAACATTAATTAAATCATAGTCCAAATCGATAGGCTGAGTATCTGTTGTTAATGAATGAGCATAATCACCTCTTTGTGTGTCAAACATATCAGAGCTTACAACGAAATAATTAATGACTATATCTCCTGTGCTGCCCGTTCTAGAAAACTCTAAGTTAGAGGAGTTAGAGAAATTTCCTTTAACCATTAGGTCATTAACATTTTCACCTCCGTATAACGAATGAGAAAAAATCAAAAATGAATTATTCAAATCTACTGCGTTAATTCCTTCACTAACGCTGCTGGATGAATCACTAATATTAACACTTCCATTTTGAACATTGACTCCTTCCCAGCTCACGATTTGATAACTTAAAACTCCTGAAGCACTTCCACTTTCACGAATGAATTCTATACTTGAGTTACTAGAAAACCTTCCAGTAAAAAATCCTTCGACATTTTTAGATGAATCACTGGAATTTAATTTAGTATTAACTATGATAAAACTGCTGCTTAAATTAACAGCTCCAATATTTGTACTTAAGTTTGTCTCGGTAGTAAAAGCAATGTCGCTTCTTTGAGTTTTGATTTTTGGACCACTAATTAAAGACCATTCAACCATTGCACCGCTAACGCTGTTATAATTTTCGAATCTTATATTCTCGCTTGTAGTAAAATCGCTAATGACTTGTAAAGTATCTGGTCTGTGATTCCCTGCCCTAGTTGAGTGCAAAATGAAGGACTTACTCATGTCTGTGATTCCAATTTCAACACCGTTTCCTCCATTCGTAAAGATGTCCCCGTGTAAAACTTTGTAGGTTGGAGTTTGGATGGAGCTTGAATTAACGGAGAATGTAACACTGCTACTATTCATATATCCAAGAGTATCGTTAACATACAAATCAAAAGTATGAGTCGTCTCGTCGACAAAATTAAAAACTTTTGCTCCACATCCTGGCAAGGTCACATTTGTAGCTCCGTCTAAACTATACCAGCAAGTGTCTAGATGAACATCTTTTGCTATGTATTCTAATCTAATTCCATCATTATATGGATAAGTTACATTCTCTGGAGAAGTCAAAACCAAACTTGGATTTGTTGTATCAATTAAAGTTATATTTCTTGTGGATGTTGTTCCAAAATTATTTGCCCAATCCCAAACTATTATGTCATAGAAGTATGTTTTGTTTTCTCCAGATGCTGTGAAATTGATATTATATGTTCTAGAAAAATAAGTTGTCTCGTTAATTAATTGGCTATTGTTATTATATAATCTGTAGCTCATGTTTCTGAAGTTTGTTTCTATTATGTCGGCAGAAGAATCAACATAGATCCAATCTCTTTCAAATTCTGCCCCATCGTCTTCGGTTGAATCTCCAAATCCAAGGGATGGCTTTGTTATATCTAGTGTTATTTTTCTTGTTGGCAAATTTGTACATTGCTTTGCTTTGTCACAGGTAGTTACATTGTAGAAATATTCTTCTTCGTTTAAATCTGTCCAATTAATTTGTCTTGTAGAGTTTGTAAAAAATGTGGAGTCAACTAATCCTGCGTTGTTGTACAATTTAAAAGTGATGTTTTGGAAATTGGTTTCTGTGACCGTTGTATTTACGAAAATCCAATCTTGACTTTTATTTGCAAAATTAATTTCAGTTGGATATACGTAATTTACGACAGGGAAAATATTATCTAAAGTTATGTTTCTTGTTTCACTTGAGTTGACGTTTCCTGCCTTGTCGTAGACTGTGACATTGTATTCGTAAAATCCATTTTCTGGTAAATTTGTCCAGTTAATGTCGAACTTGTTGTCTGTACTGTCAAAAGTATTTGACTTGCTTTCTGGACCAAATAAGTAAAGGGTAATATTATCAAAATTCTCATCTGTAACTGAAGTATTCAAATAAATATAATCTTGGGAAATATAAGTATCTGTTTGTTTTGTGGCTGGGATAAAATCAACTAGGGGCAGGGTTGTATCGATAATTAATGAATGATTTGTTGCGTTGTATAGATTTCCGACTGTATCTTCTACTTGGTAAAACCATTGATAAATTCCGTCAGTTAAAAATTCGTACACAACTCCGAAGGTTGCAGTTAAAACTCCTCCTAAATCTACAACTTGACTATAAACAAATCCTGTTTGATTAAAGATATACAGGATTGCTTCCTTTAATCCGTTTTCATCACTAAATGTTCCAGTTAAATTTTGTGTTGCGTTATTGACATGGCTATTGTGGTTTGGGCTAATTAAATTTCCTGTTGGTGCTTTTGTGTCTAACATAATTTTTCTGGTTCCACTTGAGTTGTGACGATTTGCGGAATCGAATACTGTTATATTATAATAATAAATTCCGTCGTCTAGGCTTGAGAATGTGTGGTCAAAAGTTGAATCGTTATAAAATTGACTGGATATGAAATCTGTGTCATTGTAAAGATAAAATGTTATATTCTTATAATTGGTTTCCGTGATTGATGAATTTACGTAAATAAAATTTTGACTTACGTTTGAATTATTAGGAAGAGTGTTTTCTCCGAAATCTACTATTGGATTTGTTACGTCGAAAGTGATTGAGTAATTTGCGACTGCCCAAGTCTCATAAGATTTCGTGTCATTACATTTTACATTCCATTTATGGGTCCCTTCTTCGGAAAGGTTGAGTGTGAAATTACCTGAGGGTTTATTATAATCCTCTTCATAGTTTACTTTAATTTCATCCATCCAATAATTTTCGTTGTTCTCTGGATCTGCAAAAAACCTTATTGAAAAACCTGGGTGTTGATATTGAACACCTATTGATGAAACAGTATATGTATTCCACACATCGTCTGATGTCCCTAATGTTCCAGCGTCTATGTTTCCCATATTATCCCAGTTCCCCAGACTATTATTGAAATATAATATTATGTCCCCAGCATCACAATCATCGTCCCTGTATCTGAAAGTTACATTTATCAAAGTTGCAGATGAAGCATATGTATCATTTTTTGAATTCATATCACAGTTTGATATCTCTGTACATTTTGCGCTGTATGTCCCTATGGCTTGATCGGAATCTATCGCCCAGTTGACGTTTGTCCAATTATCAAAAGTAGAACTCTCAAAGTCCTCTGTCTTGCTAGAATCCTCTGTAAAAATCCAATCATAATCTGTTTGATTTAAGTGCCAACCTCCGTTCCATGTTCCAAAAAGAGAACAGGATTCAGTTAAATCTGGATCTTCTGCAGTATAGTTGAAAAATACTTCTGTTGCTTGGGAATAAAAAACATTATCTTCTGGGTTCAATAATAAAATTGTTGGACCCGTCACAGAGATTAAGAATGTTATATTTTTATAACCTAAATTTCCTAGTGTGTCGTTTGCGAAGTAATGTAATGTATGTCCTCCATCGGAAGCATTAAATGTTGATGAGCCAAAACAGTCTACCGTTGTGTTGTCTCCATTATCAAGATTGTACCAACAGGTGTTAGGTTCAGTTATTATATCTGATATTATATATGTCAATGGTATACTTTCGTTGTAATTATATGAAGTTGCTTCTGGGGAAGTAATTTGAATTGAGGGTCCTATATAATCTATTCCTATTTTTCTTGTTTCTGTGATATTTACATTTGAAGCTTTATCTGAAGTTGTTATATTGTACCAATAAACTTTTGACTGAAGATTCGTCCAGTTGATTTGTCTAGTTGTGTCTGTAAATGTTGTTTGGTTGATTAGCGAAATTTCGTCATACAGAGAGAATGTTATATTTTGAAAATTTGTATCTAATATGGTTGTATTTACATATATCCAATTTTGTGTGGTATTGAAATTATCTATTTTTGTTGGGGATGTGAAATCTATCGCTGGAAAGATTGAATCTAATGTTGCATATCTTGATTGAGTTGTGTCTGAGTTTCCTGCCTTGTCGTATGTAGTTATATTATACCAATAAGTTGCGTCTATTAATTCCGTAAAGTTAATTTCTCTAGTCGTGTCTGTAAATGTTGTTTGGTTGATTAGCCCTGAAGAATTATGCAATGTAAATGTTATATTTTGAAAGTTGTCTTCTAACAATGTTGCTTTAATAAAAATCCAATTTTGATTCACATAACTATTATTATCTAAGGTTTCACTTCCATAGCTAACTTGTGGTGGAGTGTCATCTATTATTATTGAACGGGTTGCTGTAGATGTGGAAAAACCGACTTTGTCTATTACTGTGACGTTGTAATAATATATTCCTTCATCGTATAAATTAGTCCATGTAATTAATCTACCCTGCTCTGTATTTGTGTTTTCTCTAATTTTTGAACCTGTCGAATTATATAGGAAAAATGTTATATTTTCCTCATTTGCTTCAGTTACTGATACTTCTAACGATATGCTGTCTCCTGACACAAAGGCTCCATTGGGTTTTGTTATTCCAGAAAAATCGACCACTGGAGCCAAATTATCTAGTGTCATATTTTGTGTTTGAGTCGTGTTTGAATTTCCTGCTTTGTCGTAAGCCGTGACATTATAAAAATATATTTCGTCTGGAAGATTCGTCCAGTTGATTTGTCTAGTTATGTCGGTGAATGTGTTACTATATATGTGTTCATCGGAATCGTATAAATCAAAAGTTATGTTTTCCCAATATTCGTCTGACGATGTTGAATTTATGAAAATATTCTTTTGCTTTAGAATTAATCCTGACTCTTGCATTCCATCTCCATATGCAATTAATGGGTGGGTTGTATCTATTGTTAAAGTATTTGATGTTGTATTAATTTTGTTTCCGACTATGTCTTCTATTGAATAGAACCATTGATAGATTCCTTCTTGAATAAAATTATAAACTACTCCTATTGTCGCTGTCAATGCTCCGCCTAGTTCTACGACTTCTGAGTATATTGTGTGACCTGTTGCGTTTAAAATATAAAGTGTTGCGTTCAATAATCCAGTTGCATCTGTAAAATTTACCGTTAAATTTTTAGATGTGCTACTTGAATAACTATTGTTTGTAGGTGTTAGTAATTCTCCCGTTGGTGCAATTAAATCCAAATTGATTATTCTTGTCTCTGAATATCCTGCATTGGATGCTTTGTCATAGGCTGTTATGTTATAACTATAAAATCCACTTTCTAGACCTGTCCAGTTAATTTGTCTAGTTGTGTCGGTGAATGTATTTTCATTTACTAATGTTGTCGAATTATACAAACTGAATGTTATATTTTGAAAATTGGTTTCTATTAAATTTGCGTCGAGGTAAATCCAATTTCTTCCTACATTCGTATCGTTGACTTCAGTTCCTGAACCAAAAAATACTTGCGGGTCCGTAACATCTATTGTGAATGTATAATTTTCTAATGCGAACGAACTGTAGCCTACTGTATCATTACATTCTATGTTCCAAAAATATGTTCCCTCATCTGACATTTGAGCCGAAAAGACTGAAGAGTTTTCTTCTTCTTGGAGTACCACATAAGAATCATTTTTATGCCAACCTCCGCTCCATGTTCCGTATAATGAACATGTGTCTACTGTATCTGGATCTGAAGCTGTAAAATTAAAATTAACTAAAATTGCTATCCCATAGAATGTATTGTTTTCTGGTACTTCTAACTCTATTGCCGGACCCGTTACTGACACTGAAAACGAAACTGAATCCGTGCCTAAATTCCCAAAGGTGTCGTTTGCGAAAAAATAAATTGTATGTGAATCTACTGTTGTATTAAATGTTGTTGCGGAGTTACAAGTGATTGATTGATTCTCGCCACCGTCGATATTCCACCAACATGAATCAACATCGGAAACAGTGTCGGAAACTGTATGGTTAAGTGGCAGGCTTTCATCATATCCATATGTTTTTGTAATTGGTTTTATTATTGTTACAATTGGACCTTCGCTATCTAACCCTATTCGGCGAGTTTCGGTTGAATTTTGATTCTGGGAGTAATCTGCAACTGTTACGTTGTATTCGTAGTTTCCGTCGGGGAGTGAGGTGAAGTTGATTTGTCTGGTTGTGTCGGTGAATGTTGTTTGGTTGATTAGCCCTGAAGAATCATATATAGAAAATTTTATTTCTTTAAAATTATCTTCTATAACTGAAACATTTATGAACGTCCAATCTCTGCCTACATTTGTGTCATTGTTTTCAGTTGAGGGAATAAATGTTACAATTGGTAATGTTGTATCTAGGGCTATTGACCTTGTTGGAGTTGTTGAATTTTGAGAAGCTTTGTCAAAAATTGTTACATTGTATTCGTAGTTTCCGTCGGGGAGTGAAGTGAAGTTGATTTGTCTGGTTATGTCGGTGAATGTTGTTTGGTTGATTAGCCCTGAAGAGTTGTAGAGGTGGAAAGTTATGTTTTTGAAGTTTTCTTCTGTTATTGATGTATTTATGAAGATGAAGGTTTGGGATTTGTTTGCGTTATCAATTTCTGTTAAGGGGATGAAATTTACTGCTGGTGGAGTATTATCTATGATTATTTTTCGGGTTGATGTTGAATTTAAAAGTGATACCTTATCTGCCATTGTTACATTATAAGAATAGACTGCGTTTGGGGCTAAGTTGTCCCATGTTAGTGTTCTACGTCCATCTGTAAAAGTGCTTAATGGTTTTGCCAATACTCCATCTTCATCGTATAACGCAAAGGTTATATTTTTCTCATTAAGTTCTATTGCTGTCACCTCTGCTGTTATTTCTGTTCCCGTTATTACAGAATTGTTTGGCAATGTTTCACCTGAGAAATAAAGAGTCGGGGCGGTTGTATCGAGGGTTATTAATCTTGTTTCTGAATATCCTTTATTGTTGGCCAAGTCATAAGAACTTACGTTGTATTCGTAGTTTCCGTCGGGGAGTGAGGTGAAGTTGATTTGTCTGGTTGTGTCGGTGAATGTTGTTTGGTTGATTAGCCCTGAAGAGTTGTAGAGGTGGAAAGTTATGTTTTTGAAGTTTTCTTCTGTTATTGATGTATTTATTAAAATCCAATCTCGCAAAAATATTTCCTCGCTTGCTTCTGTTGGAGAAATGAATGTTATTTCTGGGGCTGTTGTGTCTATTTCTATTATGTTTGAAGTTGTGTTATACTCATTGTCTACGGAATCTCTAGCGCGATAAGCCCAGGTAAATACTCCATCGTAAGGAAATTCGTAAACCGTTCCAACTATCGCGGAAGTTAATCCTGTTAATGTAGTTAGATTTGAATAAATAATATGTCCTGTCGAATTATAAACAAAAAGTGTCGCATCTTTTAATTCGATAACATCTTCAACGGTCGCTGTTAGATTTTGAGTATTGTTATTAGAGTAGCTGTCCGATAATGGTAAAAGGTTATTTCCTGTTGGGGCGGATGTATCTAGGGCTATTAATCTTGTTTGAGTTGAATTTGAATTGTTTGCTATATCGAATATAGTGACGTTATAATAATAAGTTTCGTCTGGAAGATTTGTCCAATTAATATTTATTGTCTGTGATAAGAATGTTGTTTGGTTGACTAAATCTGTTGAATTGTAGAGGTGAAAAGTTATGTTCTTGAAGTTTGTTTCGGTTAGAGAAACTTCTGCGTAAATCCAATCTCTGGAAAATATTGTGTCGTTATTTTCAGTTGGTGAGGTGAAACTAATTAATGGATAAGTTCTGTCTGACAAAACAGATCTATTTGAATCTCCCCAATCGTTTTGACCTGATGTATCTAAGCATTGAATATTCCAAATGAAATAATTATCCGTTGGTAAATTTAACTCGAAGGATGTGGTATTTGTCGTCCCTGTTACTGTTTTTGTTTGGTTTAGATGCCAGGTCTCGGTATGATTGGTCCATAATGAACAGTTTATTAATTCTGATTCGGCTACTACTGTTGCATTCAATATTAATGGAGATGTGGATGAGTGGATATAATTTGTGACAGGATATTCTAAGGTTACGTTTGGGGGTCCGGGTATTAATGGAATAATATTTATATTATCTGTCCAATAATTTTCGTTGTTTCCTAAAACCGAATAAAATCTTACTGAAAAACCTGAGTGCCGATACTGGATATCTGTTGTTGAGATTGTATAAGTATTCCATATATCGTCTGATGTTCCTAATGTTCCAGCGTCTATGTTTCCCATGTTGTCCCAGTTCCCCAAGCTATTATTAAAATACAATATTACATCCCCGGCATCACAATCATCGTCCCTGTATTCAAAAGATACGTTCACCCTCAGGGCAGAGGATACGTCTGCATCGTTGGTATTTATATCACAACTCTGCCATTCTGCACATTTTGCACTATATACGTCTCGGGCCTGATCTGAGGCAATTGCCCAATTGGTGTTTGTCCAATTATCAAAAAGTTGAGCTTCCCAATTTTCATAAAACAAGGAAATATAAGATGGGTCTACAATATAATCAAATTCTAGCGAACCATCGAGTATTTTTAAATCGAATGTATCTTGGAGTTTTGTAAGTTTCGTCAGATAAACTTTATTTCCCCCTTCTTTTAGATTAGTAAATTCTGCTATTATTTCGCTGCCATTTTGCTCATAAATTTCAATCCTTGGATTGCCTGAAATAATTCTTGGATAAACTGTTATGTCTTTTGTGTTGTCTAATTTTTTTTCAAAAGTTACTCTTACATACTCTCTATCAAATATAGTTGGAGACCAGACATCGTCTAATTCTTTAACTTCGTTGTAAATGTTTTCTAAAAATATTTTGTTTGCGTCTAGGTGTTGTGCATCTGTGATTAGAATAATTTCAAAAGTTTGATTGCTTAGGTGGGGGACTATCCATTCTATTTGGTCTAAGAAGGTATCATTATTTGTATCATAGGCTTGAAAATCTAAATATTTACTTTCTTCTTTCCAATAAATCTTTAATTGATTTTTATTTTGAGGGATTAGTTTAAAATTTATTTTTGTTGTGACTGTGACATTTTCATAATGCTCTTCAGAATAAACTAAGACTTGTTTTCCATGAGAAAGATTAGTTTCTATTTTTTTTGGGGCTTGGGTAACGTATTCTATTTCAATATAGTCTTTTGATTCAGATGTAGAGAAAGTGCTTAGTAAAATTGGAGATTTTATTTTTTCAGCGTTTTTTGGGATTTGTATTTTATAATTTGAATCATTTGTATAAACTCGTTTTGTCCATTTTACTTTTTCCCCAACTTTTGCCGGATTTTGAATTAGTTCTATTCTTAGTTGTGTTGTATTTTCTTGGGTAGAATTTTCTTGGGAGATTATTTTTTGGTCTTCTATAAAAAATTGAGAAGTCTTCGACTCCTCATTTCTTATAGAAGAATTATCTGTAGTTTGATTATTTGAAGAATTGCCTTGAGACATATCAATTGTTTTATTTTCTGAATTATTTTCTTGTGAAACTTCTATAGTTTCTTCAGAAATATTTTGTGAGATAGTTTGGTTAATAACTTGTGTTTTATTTGGAACAAATGATATATTTGCGGACGAAGAAACTATTGTAATCATCAAAGTATAGACGACAAAAAGTGTAAAAATGTCTCGCAGTCCCACGTCTCCCTTATTATTCATCTCCCATATCTCCCAATGATATGAAAAGCTAAAAATTGTTTATATAGTTTTATATACCGAGGAGAGAATATGGATTTTGGGGTTTTGGGGGCTTAAGATGAAAGACAAATTTAGCTCGCGGATTTTAGGGACTTTAGGGATTCAAGATAATGATTTTTGGAGTTTTGATTTGGTTTTGGGAGTACTCTTCCATAAAAAATTACGGCATCTGCGGACACCGCATTTCTTATGGAAGATTTTTATTTTGGATTTGTCGTCTATTAGTATAGACACCTTTATTAAATTTGGAATAGATTAAATATTGGGAGATTAAATATGAAAAGAGAAATTGTTGTTGTATTATTCTTAGTATTTTTTGTGCAATTTTCTAGTGCTGCTCATTATATTTCTGGGTATGTTAATGATGCTCTTGATGGGGAAAGTGCGAATGGAAAAATTGTGACACTTTGGAATTATACTGCTGGGCAGTCTGACAATTTGACTGATATTGTTGGGGTTACTGGAAATTCTGGGGTTTCAAATGTTTACTTAATTGATTGTGAAATGTTAAATGGTGGATGTAGCGTTGGAGATATTTTGAGTTTGAAAATTTTTGGAACAAACTATATTACAGAAATTGTAAATGTTACTGTAAGTAGTGCAGGATATGATGCTGTCCCAAATTTAACACTTAATTCTCCGCCAACTGCAATTCTTAATTATCCCGTTAATTTTGGAAATGTTTCTGAGAATGTTGATTTTAATTGTTCTTATAATGATCATGATGAAAATATTGTAAGAGTAGCTCTTTGGGGAGATTGGCTTGGTGGATGGCAGGAAATTGAAAGTCGAAACTTGGGCCCGAATAGTGGCTCAGTTATTTTTAGTAAAATTTTAACTCAGGATAATTATAAATGGAATTGTCAGGTTGAAGATGAACTCGGGGTAATGGATTTTTCGTTTAGCAATAATAGTTTTTTTGTTGATACTACCGCACCTGTAATTAATTTTGTTACTCCAGAATCTTTGGATGTTTGTGGATATGGATCAATCGAAGTTAACTGTAGTGCTTATGACGAGAATTTAACTATTGGCTCAGTTATTATTGAATCTATTTCTCCGACAAATGACAAGGTAAATTATTCTGCTAGTTTTGTTTCTGGAAATATATATAGGTCCAATGTTTTAGTTAATTCTATTGGGGATTGGAATTTTACCTGCTTTACAAATGACAGCGTCGGGAATATGAATAGTTTGACTAGTGATTCTGTTGAGGTATTGTCTGGGAATGCTGAACTTTTGTTTACTAGTGGCATTGTTAATTTTGATAAAACTCCTACGGCGGAAAACGAAGTAATTAATGTTTCTGTAACTCTAGAAAATATTGGATGTGGAGTTGCCAACAATTTAATTGTTGGATTTTTTGATGGAGAAAAATTTAGCGGATTTAATTTTGACAACAAAACTGTTTCTATTGGGGCGAAGTCTACGATAAATGTTAGTGCTTTGTTTTCTACTAAAATTGGAATTAGCAATATTTTTGTTTATGCGGATTTAGAAGATTCTATTACAGAAGATAATGAAAGTAATAATGAAGCTAATAATTCGCTTTATTTGAAATCTTGGCAGAAGGTTTTTGGGAATTTGTCTGTTGATAAAATTTTGATGGGTGACGGAATTAATATGAATTTTTGGAGCGGAGAAACTAGTTTTAATGGAAATGTATTTATTGCGGACACTGAAAGTCAAATTGAGTGGACTCAACTGCAAGCGATTGGTCGAACAAAAACTGATGCTGTTAGTTCTGACGACTTTAGTGAACTGGATAATTTTCTTGGGATGAATCAATATAACGATTCGATTTATGATTTATTCACTGACGCTGGAAGTCCAAAAACTCTTAGTAATTTGAATGTTTTCAAGCGTGACATAAATAATGTTGCTATTGTGAATACTTCTGTATCTGGGAATTTTGCTACTGGAATTTTATGGGATATGTCAGACTCTGCTAACGCGGAATATGATTCTGTTGAGGGTGAGGATGTTGTTTTTGTTACTCAAATAAATCGTGGGGCTGTTGGAGAGTTTGGAGTTTATGATTATGAGTTGGAGGTTCCTGCTAAGCTTCGGTCTTATGATGATGGGGAAGAAAGTGAAATATACCTTTACTACGATTTAAATTAGTCTTTCGTTGAGAAGTATTCGCTGACAGAAAATCTACATTTTATTATTAGCATTTTGAACGTTTGTTATTTTTTGAAGAATTAAATGTGGATTATTTTTTAAGTATCTAGAAAGGCAATTTTGGCCGTGGATTACTCAAGACTTTGCAGGATTCAAGACAGGAAAGCAATTAGCTCACGGATTTACACGGACGCTATCGCGTTCACGGATTCAAGACACTAGTCTGTATATTATTTTGTCTATTAAGTCATTGCCTTAATCTGTGAATGACGAAGTCATCCGTGAAAATCCGTGAGCAATTTTGTCTTGGAAATTTAGCAACAAGCATTTATTTTCGATAATTAATAAATTAAATGTCGAAGACAAGATTTATATAATACTTTTTTTATGTTTTGATATGGGGAGAAGTGCAGTTGGGAGATTTGTATTATTTGCTTTAATCGGGATGCTGATAACCAGTGGGGCTTTGGCTTTTGAGGCTGACCATATTGTTTCTAATTCGGAAAACTGGGAAGATGTTTATTCTACTATGCTTTATTCTAGTTTGAATGGGATTGGTGGGGATTTTTTAACGAGTACTAAACATGGTCCAATTTTACTTAGTTCTATTTCTACGGGTAAAGAAGTTTTGGTAGTAACTAGTAAGGATGAGCCCTTTGTTTTTAATTACGATTCTCAAATTAAAGCTCGGGGATTTGAAGACGCCGAGGAAATAAAAGTAGATTCTGCGAATTTAGAATTAGTTAAGGAGATGAAGGATACAAATAATTTTATTGTAGTTGGAAATTCATATGGATATAATGCTGTGGCAGTTACTCCTTATGCAATCCAAACTGATTCTTGGGTTTTTTTAGCGAATAGGGTTAATATTGCGGAAATTGAATCTATACTTAATAGAAGAGATATTGGACAATTGCTTGTTTATGGATATATGGATAGGGAAGTTAAGGAGGCTTTGGAAAAATTTAATCCTGTTGTAATTGATAACGGTAATCGATTTGAAGATAATGTTGAAATTGTTGAAAAATTTAAAGCTACTGATAATGCAAAACAAGTTTTGCTTAGCAATGGGGAATTTATTGAGCGAGAGATTATGCATGGGAAGCATCCTATTTTGTTTACTGGAAAAGAAAATGTTCCTGAACAGATTGCTGACTATTTGAAAACTAGTGATATTGAGGTTGGTGTTTTGATCGGGAATGAATTGATTAATGCTGCTACAAATATTCGAAGATCTACGGGAATTAGCGTTATGGTAAAATTCGCTCAAGGAGCTCGGGCTCAGACCGCTGGGATTTCTGCTGTTGAGGGTCTTGATTTATTTTACTTGCCAACACCAACGCTGAAATTAGATATTTATTCTGTTAAATATAATAAGGCTAGTTCTCAAATTGAGGTTACTTATCAAAGTAAATCCAATGTTCCTATTTATGTTAAGGGTACTTTGACTGCTAGTAGCGATGATGATGATATAAAAATGGGGGACACTGAACCTGTTTTTATTGCTCCAAGCGATTATAAAACTCTAGTTTATCCTGATGTCAAGTTAGAGGGGACTGGACTTAAGGCTAATATTTTTGTTTTATTTGGTGAGGTTAGTGACTCTTTAGATAGGATGATTGAGGGTGAATTTGATATGGGAATTATTAATGTTATTGACAAATGTGAAGTTGAAATTAATTCTGTTCATTATAATAAACAAGCTAAAAAGTTTTATGTGACTGTTAAAGACAAAAGTAAGGTTGATTGTTTTGTAGATATTGAACTTACTGATGTTTCTATTAATGGAATTGAACAAACTATTGGAACGGAGGGTTCGGTTTTAGTTAAGGGTGGAAAGAAAACCAAAATTGAAATTAAGCAAAGAATGAATAACGACGATTTATATGATAATCAATTTGTGAATGCTGTTGCTTATTTTGGAGAGAGAGAAGAAACTTTGATAAAAGTATTTAGAGGAAAGTTTGAACTTAATGTTGATAATTTGACTGGAACTACTTGGGCTATAATTTTAGTTTTGATTTTGATTATTGTGATTGGGCTTGTTTTATGGAAAAGAAAACGGGATGATGAATGGTAAATCGAAAAAATTTCTGGTGGTCATTTGACACTCCCAGATACAAATCTTCGGGTCGAAATTTTCTTCGTAAAAATCCACACGCGGCTGCGGCACACCTCTAATTTGTAAATTATGAGGCGATTTTAGATTCCAAATCCCTTACCGACTTCGTCGCAGATGATTTGATATATTGAGGGAATTTCTTTGAAATTCCCGACTTGTTCAACTTTCTTCCATAAGAAATTACGGCATCTTCGGACGCCGCATTTCTCATGGAGTGTTTTTTGATTCTATAATTTTATATATCGTGATTTATTATATTTGTTAAGATGAAAATTTGTGCTATTGGCGACCCTCATGGGGATGTAAAAAAAATAAGAAAGATTCCTTTGAGGGGTGTTGATTTAATTTTAATCACTGGAGATGTCGGTAAAGCTGATTTTGCTCGAAATAGATTTTTTGAAAATAAGAAGAGAGAAATTGATGGGCTGGAAAAATTAAAATATACTAATAAAGATAGTATGACTGCTACTTTGGAAATATTTAATTCATCTATTAATGTATGGGAATACACTTCCAAAATTGCACCCACCTATTCAATTCTTGGAAATGTCGGAATGTATATGATTTATGATTCAAACATAAAAAAAGAAGAGAAGAAATATGGATTAAAACTTCCTTCACTTAGACAAGGTATGAACAAGGTAAATGATTTTTATTTTGTCAGAAATCGAACAAGAATTATCGATGGACTCCGAGTTGGATTCTTAGAATATTTCGTTGACGATTGTTGGAATAAAGAATATAGGGTAAAAGATAAAAAGAAAATTGCTGCGGCAAAAAAAGAAACCATAAAGGCAAAACGTATTTTAAATAATTTTAAAGATTTAGACATTCTTGTTTGCCATCAGCCGCCTTATGGATATCTTGATAAGACAAATAACCCTTCGGCTCTAAAAGAATGGCAGGGGAAACATGCTGGAAGCAAGGTTATTCTAGATTATATAAAAAAGAATCAACCGAAGTATGTCTTTTGTGGACATATCCATGAGGCTGAAGGTCATGTGAAAATTGGAAAAACTGAAGTTTATAATTTAGGTGTAGCTGGGCACAAAATTATCGATTTAAAATAACCTTTCTTGACCAATGGCAGATTTAATAATTTTCTTCCATAAAAAATCATAGCGATTTTTCCTTTGGAAAAAACGCCAATGATTTCTCATGGAGTGTTTTGGTTTAGAATATTATTTTTTGGGTTTTTTTGGAGAGGTGGGTTTTTTTGGAGTAATTTTTGTTGGTTTTGGTTTTGTTGTGGGTGATTTCATCTTAGCTTTGGGTGTGCTTTTTGTTGGTAGTGGTTCTAATAGTTTCTCATTAGCTTCCTCTGCGGCTTGTTTTTCTTGTGTTAATTCTATTTCTTTTCTGTTTAAGTTTTTTTCATGCTCTTCGTCAATTTTTATTTGCAATCCTTTCATTGGAATTATTACTGATTCTACTTCTGTAAAAATTTTATAGATTGATTCTAAATCTTTTTTTACAATAGAAGATTTCCATATTTTTGTTTTTAATGGAATTTGCAATAATTTCAAACCTTGGAGTGATAAATTATTTCCTTTTTTTTGTAAATCCGATTTGTCTTGTTTTAGTAAATTTGTCTTGTCTATTATTGCTGCAACTATATCCTCTTTAGCGATGTCTTCGGCTTCTTTTACTGTATCGAATTTTATTGTTGATTTTGACTTTTGCATAAATTTGTTTGTTTTCATGTAAAGCATTGATTCGATTAATTTTTTGTCTTCGACGGTCTGTGGTTTTGGTTTTGGCTCTGGGGGCAATGTGGGACAAGGTGGTAATTTTAAAGACTCTCCAAGCTTTGGTATTGGAAATTTTTTACCGTCTTTAGTTATACCTTCTGTTTTAGTTGTAGCTCTCGAATTTTTTGAGCTTGACTTAGAGCTAGCTTTGGGTTTTTTTGAGGGTTTGACTGGTTTTGGTTTACGTTTAACATTTGAGGTTTTTTTAGGTTTTTTAGAAGTTGTTTTTCGTGCCATTATTTTTTAGAGGATTTAGTCTTTGGTTTTGCTGGTTTTGGTTTTGCCTTAGGTTTTGGGCTTGCTGGTTTTTTAGAGGTTGGTTTTGGCTTGGTAGTTTTTTTTGTTGGGATAACTGATTTTTCTTTTCCGTCCCATGCATTTATTTGTTTTATTAATTCTTTTTTGTCTTTTACTGATGACATCCTTGCTCCGAACGATTTTGAAATTTGCTCTAACCATTTTGCTATTTCATTTTTTTCTTCGTTTACATGAATCGCAAAAGTTTCGTCGTCTAATATTGGCATATATTGTTTTAATTCTTTCAAGCAGGAAATCATTGCTCCATTGTCAAAAGTTAATGGACTTACTATTTTTTCATTAAGTTCTTCCATCGGGTCAAAGTTTTTGTCGGCTATTGCCTTTTCTTCTGCTGCGGCAACCTCCTTTGCTTTATCACTTTCTGCTTTTGCTTCTGCAACTGAAGCTTTAATTTTCTCCAAATCTACTAATTTAACTTCCCTCTTCTTTGGTTTTTTTCCAAGCTTGCTCCACTGTTTTGCCATTCTGGGTTCAATACCTTCAAGATAAATATCTACAACTGAAAAATTACCTGTCATGATTTTATCTTTGACTAATTTTATTTCCATTTTCAAATCAAAAACATCCACTTTCAAGACTTCCAGTTGCTCTAATTGATTTTCAAATTCATCTACTTTGTCGTTGTATTTATTGTATTTTTGCAATTCCTCGTCGCTAAGACGTCTTGTATTATGAAGTATTGGACGAAATTGCACAAAGTATGGGTTTGCGTGATTATATGCTGGATTAACTACCATTCCAACTCCAACTGAAGCTTTAACTAAAGACTGCAAAAATTCATCTCCATATTTTGTTTTAATACGATTTAAATCTCCTTCATCCCTCGTTCTCATCTGAACTTCTGTTGAAATATTTGCTTTAATTTGTCCTGCGAAGTCGGACAAGACCTGAGAAATTAAAGCTACTCCATATCCCCACTTTCGAAATTCTCGGCAAGCTCTTTCGATTTGCACAAATCCTTCGCCTGTGCCTCCAAACTTTGGTAAAATTCTATGAATCTCGTCAAAAACTAAAAGTGTTCTAAGTGTTGGATATTCTTTTGGGTCACTTTTAAAAATTTGTCTAATAATATTTGCAATGAAAATGTCCATATCTTTTGGCTGAAGTTTATTTAATGTAAAAATTTGAATATGTCCTGGTTCGAAATATTTTTCTATATCTATAACTTGTCTTGCGTCTTGAACCGCTCTTATATTTCCTGGAAATCCTCTAGCATCTGTTTTTTTCATTCCAAATTCTGGATAAAGTGCAAACATTTTTTTATCATCACATTTTCTAAGCATTCCAGACCACTGAGCTGTTGGGTCAAAAACAATTACGCAAACATTTTGTTTCAAAGCTTCTTCGATTATATCTTGAGCGGCAATTGATTTTCCACCTCCAGTTGCTCCAGCCACAATACAATGTGTCGTTAATTTATGTGGGTCAATATATGCCATTTTTTTTCTTTCCGCAATTTTACCTAGCCATAAAAACTTTTTATTTGGTTTTTCTAATGTCTTCATATCTAAAGTCATTTTATATTTCTTAGAATTTTTTATATGCCTAAGAATTAATAATATTATGATTATGATTGTTAAAATTGAGCTTATAAAAACAAAAATTGTCCAAACAGGAAATACCCCAAAAAGCTTTCTTTTCATAAATGGAATTTCTGCTAGAAATAAAGATTCTGAATAAATTAATTTATCGCCGTAATTTGTGGTTACTGTTAAAGTATAATACCCTGAAGTTAGATTATCTGGGAAATCAAAATCTTTTAGGATTTGCGTGGAACTTGTTATGTTTAAAATTTCTTTTCCGAGAAAAATTGTGTCATTGGATATTCCGACCATTTTGTATTCAAAAAAAACGTCGTTGACATCTTCTGGTTTTAATTTTGTGATATCTATTCTTGCTTCGATTTCTTTTGTTAATAAAAATTTATTTTTTATTAAATGTAAATCTACTAGTAATAACGGGTCGAGTGAATAATCTACTATTGATAAATTAATTGGAATAATTTCAGAAACTCCTCCTGACAATTTTACTTTCCCTTGATAGTTTCCTATTTCAATTCCTTTAATATAAAAACTTAATTCTGAAATATTTTTTGGTTCAATTGTTAATTGAGATTTTTCTAGTGTAATAAATTCTGAGGCGTCGCCTTCGATAGAAAATTCAATTTTTAATGGTAAATTTAATTTGTTTTCAACTCTTATTGAATCTTCTAAAATGTTTCCTTCTTTTACAATTCTATGAATCTTGTCTCTGGAAATTTCATAGTTTTCTGAAATAATTGCTTCTCCATATTGTGCCCCTGCAGAAACAAACGAGGAAAATATTATGAATGATAAAAATAAGATTATTAATTTATTTTTCATTTTTTCTTCACCTTCGATTTTTTAGATTTTTTTACTGAAGAATGTTTTTTTGACTTTGGAGCGACAGCTTTAGCTGGAGCGATTGGCTTCTTTGATTTATTAGTAGTTGGTTTTTTTGGAGCGACGACTTTTGTCGAAGCGATTGTCTCTTCTTCCGTCGTTGTTGTTTCTGGAGCGTCGGAAGTTTCTGAAGTTGAATTTTCCGAGGTTGGAGCATCAGGCTTTATTGGATTTTGTTCTAACAACTTAGAAAATTTATTTAATTCTATTTTAAATTTTTCTTGATTTTGTTTAAAATCTTTAGATATATGTTGCCCATATGTTACTTTAATTCTTTTATAAATTACTGCTGCTTCCGAAGTTTTTCCTTCTTTTACTAAACCCCTTAATTCATTTAGCATGACATATAACTCTAAAGCCTTTTGTCTTTTCTTATTTTTCTTAAAAATGGTAATTAATATTATTATAATTAGAAATAAAATTAGAAATAAAAACGGGTATAGGAATTTTTCTAAAAGTCTCGCTATTTGAAATCTTGATCCAACGAAGAAAACGTCAGAACCTATGTCTACTATATCTTCACCCGTCGCCCTTACATAAAATAAATATTCTCCGTCTTCTGTACTTTTTGGAACTGTCAAATTTAAAGATTCTTCTGTGGAGGAAAACATTGTTGTGTCAACACTCCCTGATTCTAATATGTTTCCTTTGAAATCTTTTATTGAATAAACTAAACTCAAATCTGTTTCTCTAACATCTCTTATACTAGAAATTGCAACTATCGCTTTTACTTCTCTACCCGGTTTTACGGCTTTGTATTTTTCTGGGATCATTACGTTAATAGATATTTCCGATTCAAATTTCCTAACATCTAACACTATTGGAATCTCAATTTCTTCACCTGCTTCTATAACTAAATATCCAAAATACTGATCTGGCATTGTGTCTTTTGAAACATTAAAATCAATTAAAAGTTCATGAGTTTCTCCTGACTCTAATGAAAAAGTACTATCGCTAAGCATCGCAAAATTATTTAAGTTTCCGAGTCTAGTTGTAAAATCTAATAAAATTCCACCGGTATTTGTAACTTTTACTATTTTTGTTAAAACGTCTCCTTGACGCATTGAAAGTTTTATGTTACTCACATCTGTCTTAAAATTTGCAGTTGCAAATTCTCCGATAGTTGCCGCTGGGACTTGTGTTGCAACGCTTGAATCTCCAGAATCATCAGCTGCGTCATTGTCTGTGTCTTCTGAAACTTCTCCTCCAGTATAATCAAACTCTTTTATTGTGAAACTTTGCACTGTTGTCTCATTTGTGTTTCCATAAATATCTGTTGCTGAAAATTTCCAAGAAACTGTTGTTAGGGGCGAGGCACTCATTTTTACTGTTATTTTTGATGTGTTTATAAGTCCTGAAAATAAGGTCGTTGGATGCTGAACCCAGCCCGCACCCTGATTTATAAAAAATATAAAATTTGCCAACCCCATATTATCTGTCCAATCGGTTGCAAACTCTACATTATAATTTTGATATACCGATGCCCTATTTTTTCTAACATTAAACCATTTTGGAGCTAGCGTATCTTGCCCTACCGTTAGGTTAAACCAGTTTCCGTCAATTTTTGTTTTATTATCTGCAACTGAGAAACGTAACTCTTGGGTTCCCATATATAATGGATCTGGATAAAAAGAAACTCTGTGTTCTGAATCTATCGTTATTGTTATATTTGATATTGACGAAAATGTTATATTCAATTCTTCGCCATTATCTTCTCCGAAATAATCATCTAAATCTAAAAAATTTGTTGAGTTTTCTCCACCAATTAAAAAAATATCTGGAATATTTTGGATAATGTATGGTGGTGAATCTTCTACAAAAACAGAGGTTGGAACGTCGCCTGAACCTGTTGAAATGTTTTCTGCGGATGCAAAGCTCAGGCTAAGCAATATACAAGATGCAAGTAAAACTAATGACAATCTCCCCATTTCTCCTCTATGAGTTTAAGTTTTGGATTTATTTAAGTCTTTTTGAGGTCCTGCAAAAGCCTTATAAAGTATCTTTTAGTACTTATTTTATGCCTAAGAAAGACCTAAATAAGGTTCGTGCAGAAACGGCTGTTGTGAAGGGGACGATAACTGCGAATCAGAAAGAAGCGATTGCTAATTTAGTTGGAATACTTGGAAGTAACGAGCAAGATGTTGTCGGAAAAATATTAACTCTTTGGTTATACAATGAGGGATTTTTAAAGGCGAAAATTTCGGAGGGAACTTCTTAGTAGTTTTATAGAATAAAAATGGGGAGAGTTGGGAGACTAAATATAATTGTATTAATTTTGATGATAATTGGAGTTGGACTTGTTTCAGGTTCTAGTCAATTTTATAATCTTAATATTGATGTAGAAAAAATAGAAAATTTAAATTCTGAAGAAATAATATTAACTGTTAATTCGCCAAATGATGGATCAATTATTCTAAGTCCGATTGAGTTTGACTTAAGTTTGAATTATTCTGACATGTCTCAGGTTGATTGTAAATTATATATTGATGGATTAAGTTATGACTTTGGAGCTAACGGAGATTCTTTTTACAATATTGAATTATCTAGTGGTCAAAAAAACTGGGAAATAACATGTCGTGATTTTGAAGATTCTAATATTAACACTTCTGTTGATGGAAACTTTAATGTTTTTGATTTTTCTATTAATTCTTTAGATGAATTTTATTTTAACGATAGTACTATTTCTGGAACTGTTAATAGTCAAGGGGATTTTGAACTAAAACTTAAATGCGGTTCTGATGTCCAAACAATTAATACTAGTGGCGGAAATTTTAATGTTGAAAGTCCTGCAATTTCTGCTCCTGGGAAATATGAATTAATTGCTACGACTAATTATTATAGTGAAGAATTGTCTGTTTCTAGAAATTTTTCGGTTGGTTATGCTAGTGTTAAATTTGTTGAAGAAAATTCAAATGTTGAAGAAAATGTTGGAGTTAAATTATATATTGATTCTCAGGGATTTTCTGGGAATTATTATATTAGAGTTGGAAGCGAATTGATTGCGGGGGATGGGTTTACTGGAGCGACTGTTATTAATATTGACGCTGGGAATTTTAAATCTAGCAGTGACGGAAGTTATTCTTTAGCACTTACTGGTCAGGTTAATAATAAAAATTATAATTTTGCTGGACTAAATACTTTGACTGTTGCTAAGGCTGGGAATTCTGATATTGATAGTCCAGATATTGATTTGAAATATCCTGCGTGGGAAGAAACTGTAACAGGTTCTGAAATAGAATTTGTGTACACGGTTGAGGACGATTATAATATTAGTGAATGTAAATTAAAAATATATAATGCTTCAAAAAATTCTGCCGGGGTTTATGAAACGGATGGGTTGATTTTTCCTTTAAGTAATAGTGATAAAACTTTAGCGAATGAAGACGGTTTAGATAAAAGTGATGAGGTTAAATTGAAGTTAATTGATTTTGATGCGGGAGACTTTATTTGGGAAGTTAAATGTAAGGATGGGTCTGGGAATACTGAATGGGATTTTAATTATTTTAAGGTTGATTTTTCAAGTACGAGCTATGCTAAAAAAATAACAGATGCAACTAATAATTATACTCGAGAAGATGAGGTTAATGATTTAATTGGTAAAATTAATACATTTTTGGAGGCGGAGTCTAACTTAGGTATTGAGGAAAGGAATGCTTTGGAGATTTTAGGGATTGATGGCGATATGAGTTTTTATAAAAAGCAACTTATTCAGATGGATCAGGACTTAAAGTTTAATTTGAAATTTATGGAAGAGGCAAAACGAGAAAAGAGAATTTTGGAGATAGATGAGGAGATAGATGAGATAAGGGATGGAGTTGTTGTGAAAATAGAGGTGACGGATAGTTATGAATATTCTAAAAATAGCATTGATGTTGATGTCTTTGAGATAATTTCTAGATATTTTGTGGCGACTAATCACAATATAAAATCTAGTGCGCTTAAGGGGATTTCTAGATATAACGAAGGATTGCAAAGCAAGCTTGGTTCTCGAGTTGAAGCTTTGAGGTTGACTATTGATTATGTTGATGAATCTCGGGAAATGATTCTTGTTAGTAAAAAACTTACGTTTGATGCCGAGGGAGAAGAAAAACTTTTGGAGATTATTGATGAAGATATTACCAAGGAAATTATTTTTGTTAATGATGCTAGGGGTATTGGGGAATGTATTTGGGAAATTGAGGTTGATAATTTGATTAATGATAAACTTGTTTATTATTTTTATGATGATTTGTCTTTACAAAAGATTGAAAAAACCGAAAGTCTTCTGTTTGATGAGGAAGGACGCTTGGAAACCAATATGATAACGGGATTTGTTGTAGGAATTAGTGATGGACTTAGTTTTTCGTTTTACTCATTCTTGATTGGATTCTTGTTTATGGGATATGTTGGATTCTTTTTGTTTGGGAAAGCTCGTCTTGAGGTTTGGAAAAAAGATGTGGCGGTTTCTAATTTGTTGAATTTAATTGAGAAGACTAAATTATTGCTTCGTCAAAATGATGTTGAAAATGCACGAGAGAATTATCATAAGATGGGGGAGGCGTATAAACTTCTTCCGAATAAATGTAAATTGTTTTTCTTTAATGAGATAAAGATGGTTCGGTTGGCGATTGATAAAAAGGATGTTTTGAATTTGGTTAAGGAATACGAAAAGGCTAAGATTGAAAATCGGAATGAGGATACTATTCGGCTTCATGCTCGGATTAGCGAGATTTACAAGAAGTTGCCTAAGAAATTTCAGGATAAGGTTTATCAAAGATTGGTGAAGAATGAGGTTCGTTGACATTTTTTTCTGGTGAAAAAAATCGTCAGTAAAAATCCACACAGGATTTTAGATTCCGAACCGCTTACCGCACAGGTCGCAGACGGTTCGATACACGAAGGGAATTTGTTTCAAATTCCCGTGATTCGGAATGTTCTTCCATAAGAAATCACGACATCTTCGACGCCGCATTTCTCATGGAGTTATAAATTTTTTAACGGATGTTTTTTTATTTTGAAAATGATTATTATTTTTACTTCGAGACTTTCTTCCATAGAAAATCGTAGCATCTGCGGACGCTACATTTCCCATGGAAGATTTAAATTATTTTATTTGAAGTCATGGGAAAGACGGACGATTTTGTTTATATTTTCTCTCCACGAGAAGTCGCGACTTTTTGTGGCCTCAACGGGCATTGCTCTACTGACCCCGATTTGGTTTTAATTTGTTGGAACGAGTGAATGGAGCTTTAGCGAAATGAGGGAGTGAATCTTTATTATTAACTATCTAACATATCCCACTCTTCTTTTAGAACCCATCGTAATGCTGAAAGTTTTCCATTTAGCATACCCCATTCAAAATCACTCCATGGACCTAATTCTCTTTTCCCATATTTTTTTAAAATATTTTTTTCTGTATTAAGAGCCTCTTTCCATATCTCTTGATTAATCTTTTTTTTGTTTTTTTTAATGTTACTTTTTACTACTTGATGTCTATCATACCATATCTTATCAAACAAAATTTCTAAAGCATCTAATATTTCTTTTTCGTTTCTAAATATCTTTTTGTTTTTTTTGATTTTGTTTTTTACTTCTTCTTTGAGCTTATGAAATGCAGCAATTTCTTTAACATCTTTAGACATTTGATCAATGGTTGAATAAATATTTTTAATCTTGTCGTCCCTTTCATATTGTTCTGCCTGACGCTCTGTTTCCTCCATGGCTTTTATTGTACTTGATAATAGGGGTATTTTTTTAGCAATATCTTTTGGTATTTGCTTTGCAAGATTTTTATGAAATCTTTTTGTTTTCATTTTTATGGTCATTGTTTTCATTTTTATTAAAAAATAACTAATTATATTAGACTATCTATTGGGGATTTGATTTTTTTAAGCTGCATTGCTGAAATATGGGTGTATAATTCTGTCGTGGAGATGGTGCTGTGCCCTAATAACTTTTGTATTTTTCTTATGTCTACGTTATCTTCTAATAAATGGGTTGCGAAAGAATGGCGAAGTGTGTGGCAGTGGGTTCCGTTTAATTCTGCTCGTTTTGCGGCTGATGCGATTATTTTTTGAATATTTCTTGTGGATAATTTTCCTGATCTTCCTGTGAATAGGTAAATTTGTCCTTCTTGATTTTTTGCTTGATTTTGTAAGTCATCAGTTAGAAATTCTGGAATGTTAAAAATTCTGTCTTTGTTTCCTTTTGATTGTCTTACATGTCCGATTTTTTCTGGGAAATTTAAGTCTTGGATTTTTAGATTGACTAATTCAGAAACTCTGAATCCGCAGGCGTACATTAGACTTGCCATTAATTTTGATTTTTGATTTTTAAGTTCTTCAAATAATTTTTTTACTTCGGTTTTTGATAATGTTATTGGTAATTTCTTTTCTTTTTTTGGTCTTCTTATTCCTGTTGTGATGTCATCATTGAATGCTGTTACGTATGCATATTTTATTGCAGCTAGAAATAGGATTGTTGACATTGCGGCTTTGTCTTGTAGTTTTTCTGCCATGAAAAGTTTTACGTCATCTGGGGTTACTTCTTTTGGATATTTGTCTAAGAAATTTAGTAAGTCTTTATTTGAGGAAATATAATTACGAATAGTATAATGCGAGTTTTTTGATATTTTCAACTCTATTTCAATTTTTTTAAGAAAGTCTACTGATTCCATCACCTATTGAATTGTACGAACCTTAGGTTTATAGAATTTTTGATGGAATAGTTATGGATAGGTATTTTGATTATGAGTTAAGAATATTTTTTATTTCAGTGCAAAATAGCTCACGGATTTACACGGATGACTTCGTCATTCACGGATTTTTTGTTTTTGGGAATGGATTAGTTTTGTTGGATATAAATGGGAAATGGATATTAATATTATATTGACTTTGTAGGGCAAATCGATTTTCGTTTAACCGAATAACTTTTATTCTCTTTGATTCATGTGTAATTTTAACGTATTCTTAACATATTAAACTAACTTATGTGGATTTAATTTTTTATTTTATCTTATGGATTGTGCGAACTATTTTAAAGTGACAACTCACTTATTTATCTAAACAGCGTCGCTGTTGGTGATTTTATGATACTCACTTTTTCACTAAACTTTTTTTATTTGTTAAAAAATATCTAGATATTTTGATCAAAATTTTACTCACATTTTTACCCGATTTAAGAGTCTCACTTTTCGCCCAAAAACGCTGTTTTCTAACTCTCACTTTTTCACTTTAGAAATGTGATAATTAACGGATTGTGCGAACCCTTTTGTCTCTGGGCGATGCTATTTTAAAAAAAATGGCTTATTTTAGTGTTTTTGGCTGATTTTTGAATTTTGGTGAAAAATATTTTTGAAAATAATTGGTGAAAAATGACTCTAAAGCGATTTTGGGTATTCTTAGAGACTTTTGTCTAAAAGTTAAGGGAATTATTGACTAAATGCGTTAAAATTCTGTAAAGATGGTTTAAAATTCGAAAAAAGGTTATCTGAAGTCAGACCTCTAGGCCTGTTTGGTCCCTCGGCACACCCTGGCTTATTTGAATTCTGGGGCGTGGAAATCTAATTTTTCATCAAATGGTAAATCGAAGCCCTTTTCTTTTAAGATTTGGAAGATTTCGTTTCTGAATTTGAAATTATGGATCATCCTGTGGTGGTTTGGGCAAAGTCCTACGAGATTCTTGGAAGAGTTGTTGGACTTGTTTGTGTCGATGTGATGAATATCTACGATCTCGTCAAATCCGCAAATTGCACAGGATTCGGTTGTTTTTCTGAAAGTCTTGAGATCTACTTTGTTTTGTTTTCGTTGGTGGTAGGCTTTGTTTGATTCTAGGTGGAAGACGTAGTTGTAGCATCCGGGACAAAGTCCTTTTGCGTGAATTTGCATTTTTCGTTTGCATCGTTTGCAGGTTGCCAGCTTTGGTTGCCATTTTAGTTTCTTGTAGCAACTGTAGCAAAGCCCTTTGGCATGATGCTCTTTTTCTTCGCAGCAGTTTATACAAATTTTTACAACGATGTAAATTAAATCCGTTCGTACATTAAATATTTTGTGCAAACGGGCTATTTCCGTTCGTTTTGTAATGGAAGAACATCATACAATCTGTATTATGCGAACTTTTGCGGATATTCGAGAGAAATAAGGATTGTGCGAACTTTTGGATTTTGGATTTGAGGAAGAGGAGAGGAAATAATTTTTGCTCACGGATTTACACGGACGCTATCGCGTTCACGGATTCAAGACAAGGAAACAAATTGGTCTCAAACGACATGAACTTGGTGGCTCCGCTCGCGGATTTTGGGGATTTGATGGATTTAAGGCAATGATTTTGGAAGTGGTTTTATGAGTTTTGGGTTGTTAAATCTTTGAAAATTTTGTGAAAAATATTGAGTTGTTAATTTTGGTTTGCTTAGTTTAAATGTTATTTATGTTAATTAAATTTTTGTTGTAAACTAAATCTTGAAGTTTGGGAATTTTGGGGGAAATTATTTTTGGATTTGTTGAAATGTCTGTGATTTCTGAAAATGTTTTTGTTGTAAATTTTGATTTTGAATCTGATTATTTTTGAAATAAAAATGTTTATTTGATAAATTTGAACAAAGGTTAGCTAAGTTGTAATTGATGATTTTATTTTTAGATATTCTACGAAAAATTGAGATGAAAATGTTTAGAATTTCTAAAAATATTTAGAGGGGAAATTTGAAAATTTGTTGGGGAAATATTGATTATCTTGAAACATTTCCCCTTAATATTAGAAATAATTTATGATAGAAATTAGGATGGGAATTGAATTATCATCTTCTTTTTCCCATGAAGAAATGGAAAAATCCAAGAGAAATTATGAAAGAAATTAGAATTGTTAAAATGTAAGTTTCGCTTAGAGAAGTTGTATATCCAAGATATTCTGTGATGGTTCCAAGAGTGTGAATCTTGTCTGGATTAAGAGAACAAAGCGTCCAAGAATATATTGGATTTGGAACTCCTGGTGCTGTTCTACATGGAATAATTGGAATAAAAATTGATGTAATTAATGTGGCTGCGGATATAACCCCTGAGTACATAACCTTCTTTTTTAATTGCATGATTCTATTGAATATTCAAAGTTTATAACTTTTTTGTCAAAGCTTAGAATATAATATCAGTAAAATTAAACTTTTTTATTGATATTTTGACATAAATTTAAACAAGTGTTTGGACACTATCCACGTGTTAACTGGTGTTAAAACAGTCTAAAACGGGTGTTTGGACGGGTGTTTGAATATTAGTTTGTTAAATATAATAATTTACGGTGTTTATCGACGATAAAAAGTGGTGTTTAATGATTAAACAGTGGGTGTTTAGACGGGTGTTTTCTGTTAATTTTTAGGTGTTTTTGGTGTTTGGACGGGTGTGGCTGTCCAAACAGTGCGAAAGTTTTATAAAGAAAATAGATTAGATATTACTAAGATGTTAGGATTGTTTGGACACAAAAAGAGGCTTAATGCACTTAAATCTGAAGTACATGATTCATTTGGAAATGTAAAAAGAGACTTCAATAAAGTTGGAGAATGGATTAAACATCTCGACGATAAACACGCTTCTCATAAGGATGAAATTAGCAATATTAAAGATCAACTTTTGACTATCCAAGATGATTTAATGGAGATAAAAGATTTCATAACTTTCTTTGGTCCACAGATATCCAAGAACTTGTCCAAACAAACTCAAACAAACACTATTAAACAAACACCTCATGGCTTTGTCCAAACAGGTGTTCAAACGGCTGTTCAAACAGACATTTTAAGTAATCTTACTGTGATGGAGAGAGCTATTGTATGGGCATTATTAAATTCAGAGATGAAACTTAGCTATGAGGATTTGGCTGCTTTGCTTGGTAAAGATAAAAGTACCATTAGGGGTCAAATCAATACTATAAAACAAAAAAATGAATTAATTATAATGGAAGCTATAGAGGCAACTGGCAAGAAAAGATTGTATATACCTGCAGATATTAGAGCAAGGATAGTAAAAAGCGTAAAGGTTAAGGTAAAAGGTCAAAAATAGATAAAAATACCTAAAAAGTGAGAGCTAAGTGTATAAATTTGCCTAAAAAAGCAGTAAAATTTTGGCAAAAATTGCTATAATATAATAAAAGAGAAAAAGTGAGAGCTAAAATTGGGTCCATTTTGGAGAAAAGTGAGACCAATTATATATTACATTCAAAAAAAACTAGCCTAAATAAAAAAAGATTTAGGGTTTTAAGAGAAATTAAAATCTTACCAAAAAAGGTGAGAAATACATACTTAGCATGTTTCAATGGATGAAAATCTAAAGATTTCCTGGAAAAGTGATAGTAATAAGTGGTAATCAATAATCGGTTAACCGAATAACTATTATTTCTGTAATATTCCGTGTAAAAAAACGATTAGATATATCTGTAAATTTTTATTTTATCGTCGATAAAACTTAATTTTCTTTAATTTTTATGTTTTTAACCTTGGTTAATATTTTTGAAAAAACTCCTTCACTTTACCTAATGTGTGTGACTTTGTTTGAAAAATAATAAGTCTTAATGATTATTTTGGATTGATTTTATAGAACTTTATTGGGAAAATTTGTATATTATTGTAGCTTTGCTAGTAAATTAGCTCATAAATTAATTTTGGGTTAAGGATGATTAAAAATTGAAAAAAATGCCGTGAAATGCCGTGAAAATCATCTAGAATATGGTTTTTGAAGTGAGCTACGGTATTAAAATGAGTTAATAATTACTCTAAATTGTAGCTAAAGTAACTTTAAAGTAAAGTTTCATCGAGCTATAATCCTCTTAATGTTTGAATTGTAGCTAAAGTAGCATTTTTAAATGTTTCAAATATCTACAAACTTCGCAGACTCTGAATTGTAGCTAAAGTAGCTATTTTTTTTAGATCTGTTGACACTTTTAGTAGGATTGTTTTGTTATTCTGTCTTATTTTGTCTATTGGTATTCCTTTGTTTATTAATTTATTAATATAATCTCTAATTGAAGATTCACTTAATTTAATTTTATTTGCTAATGTTTTATATGTAATTTCTTCAAATTTTTGTTCCTCTAATGTATAAAGATGGCTAAATACTAGCATTTCTTGTGGGGTCAATCGTTTAAACTTTAATCTTATTCCTTTTTTGATATTATCAAGGGATTCTAATATGTTATTTGCTTGTTTAAAGTCTGATTCTAATGCATAATCTACCAAATCCTGTGTCTGTTGATGTGTTTGTTTGTCTGTATGTTTGTCTGTTGGAACCCCCCTATTTCCTATGGAACTATTAGAATTTACATGGTATGGGTTCTGTACGCTATGATTATGTGTTGGAGTTGTCTGATTATGTGTCTGAATGTCTGTTTGTTGGCGTATATTTGAAATATTATGTGTTGGAGTTGTCTGATTATGTGTTGATATATCTTTAATTTGTAATCTAAGACTAGAAATTTCTTCTCTTAATAGCAATATTTCCTCTTTTATTCTGGAAAAGGCCTCTTTTATTGGATCCATATTTCCTTTATGCTGTTTTAGTTTATAATTATGATTATATTTAGAAATATATTTCTAATATTGCTTTTTTCAATTTAATATTAACCATTGTAAAATATATTATAAATATAATCATTAAATAATGTTATTTTGTATATTTAGAAATAAAAATTTATATTATTGTAGAAAAATGGTGAAAAAATTTAATATTTAACCGTTTTAAGCAATTCTAAGAAAAGAAAAATAATTTATTATAATATTCTATAGCTATTTTTCATGTTTTGAAATAAAAACTATTATTTTATTTAATATTTGTAAAAACAAAATAACTTATTGTAATTTTTTATAAATATCATAAGCTTTATTTGAAATTCTCCATCTTAACCTTCTAGAATATTCATAACCTGATGAATTTTTATTAATTTTTATAACTAATTCTTTTTTTTCTAATTCTTTTAATAAAAATTTAGTAAATTCCTCATCTCTTGCTAATTCTCTTGCTACATCTGAAGTAAAAATTTGTTTTGGAAATATAGAATACAAATGAGATAATATTTGTTCTGAAATTTTTTCAATTTTTTGTTTTGAAATTTTTGGCATAGTATATTTATGCTATATTATTTTATAATACTTTAGCTTATTCTTTTTATACAGTATCTCCGATGAGTTTTTGTAATTTCAGAGTTAATTAGATATTTTTTGAAAATTTTGCTATCTAAGGCAATTTCATCCACGGATTTGCACGGATACGCACGGATTTTTGAATTTTATGACTCGTGATTTCAATAGTGATTTCATTTTCCTTTATAACTATCGGAGATACTGTTTATAATCAATATATTTATATTCGCTATTTATCTTAATATACAATGAGGGAATTTAAACAAAATATTATTGCTTTTGGAATTTTTTGTGCGTCTTTATTAATTATTTTATTAATTAATTCTTATATTAGTATAACTGGTAATATTATTTGGGATGATATTAATACTGACAACTGCTCTAATACTTCAATTAAGGCACTTTGGGATTCTGTATTTGATATATCTGATAATGATATTACTATTTTAAAAAATATTAGTGAAGGTGGTAATTGTGAAGAATATTTGGCATATAAAAACGATAGTAGTGGGCAATTTTGGGAAATTTCTGGGGAAATTTTTAATGATTCTTGGAATACTTCTCACAAATATTATGAAGATGAACGTATTTTGAATTATTATTCATTAAATATATTATATACAAACACAACTACTGAATTTATTACTGATTTTTATGTAAAAAATGATATTGATTCTAAAATAAATTTATTATATACTCTTGCTGAACCTGAAAATTATAATAATATAACAAATTGGTCTATAGAAACTATTATTGAATTAAATAATACACTTGAAACTATTTACGAAACTGCTGAATTTGAAAATATACCTTGGGGAAACGATAGTTATTCGTTTTTTTATTCGGATTATACTCTTAATAATACTAGATATAATAAATCTAACCATTTTACATTAAAAAATGAAAGTTTTACAATAAACGAATATGTTGTTCAAACCTATGATTCTTCTTTTATTGTAAATTTTACAAAAAATATCTCAAATTATTATTTTGAGCCTGGATCAAATTGGACTTTTGCATTTAACATAACTACTCATTTTAATATTTCGGATGAATCTGTTTTTATTGTTGATTATGGTAATAATAATTCTAATGGGGAATGGATTAATTGTTCTATTAACGATATTAATGCTAGTTTTTTACCTAATGGGAATTTTACTGGGACTCGAAAATTTAAATTTACTGCTACTAACCCCTCTGAAACAGGAGAAGATGCTGTTTCAAATTATTTTAATGTAACTTTTAATACTAAACCTGAACAAATTAGTGATATTGATGATATTTACCTGTCTGACGACGATGCTATAAATATTGATTTAAGTAATTATTTTGAAGATGCTGATGAAGATGATTTAATTTATACTTTAGATGATGAAACTGATGATATTAATGTTACATTTAATGGAGATATAATGACTATTGGTTTAAAAGAAAATTTTACTACACGTGAAAGATTTAAAATTAATGTATTTGATGGCTTTGAAAATATTTCTAGTAATAGTATTTCTGTTTGGATTAATGAAACTATAAATGCCACATCTCCAGATGAAGATGATGGTGCTGGTGAGGAAGATGATGGCGTTGATGAGGAAGGTGTAGAAATTGGCGAAGAAGATGATGGCGTTGATGAGGAAGGTGTAGAGGGTGTAGAAGTGGAAGAAATTAAGGATGAGAAATCAAATAGGATTGGTCTTATAATTGCTATTGTTATAATAATCTTGGCTACAATTTCTATTGTTATAATAATGATAAAAATTGGAAAGAATTCTAAATCTAAAATCAAACCAAATATTCCTAAAAATTTGAATAAACCTACTTTTACTACTAGTTATAATAAACCAAATCCTAATATAAATAAGCCCACTCTTCAGCAAAGGGTACCCGTAAGAAGAAGAATTAATCCAAATCTGAGAAATAATATTGTTGGTAATTATAATAGAAATCTTCAAAATAATTCAAATCAATTTAGACGATAAATATTTTATTATTGACGCCTGTACCCCGAATCGAACGGGGACGCCCGTAAGGGCCGCGGGTTCGAGCCGCGTGCAATACCATTATGCGATACAGGCAATAATAATATAATAATAATTCTAGTTTTTAAGAATGTTTATGTATTAATTTAATTTTTTGGAGCGAATAAAATGAGCGACTTTATTTTATAAAAAGCGAAGCGTAAGAGGTGAGGAATTATATTAAATAATTAATAATTTATTTCTTTAGAGAAAGAGATGGTAACTTAATATGGATTGGTAATCCTAATTCTTCTTCTAATTCAAATGCTTTAATTGAAGCCTTTTGAATAATTAAATTTGTAATAGCTAAATATTCTGGAGAATCAAACTTTTTATCTTTGAAAGTTTTTAATAAATCTTTAATTAATTTAGCATCTCCTGTTAAAAATAATTTTCCTTTAATAGCAATACTTCCAAGCTCAGAATAATCTACATTGAATGAATATCCTAACTTGATCGTATCTTTTGATTCTTTAACTTTTTCTATAGAATCAATTCCTATATTAGTTTTCATTTCTAATTTACCACTAAAGTCAGGGTTTCTTTCAGCATTAACTTTTGTTAATTTTGAGCCAATTAATTTTAAATTTGTCATGTTATATTTTAATAATATTAGTTTATAAGTTTTATTATAGTAAATCTTCTTCAGAAACAACAATAAAATCTCCTACTGCAATTACAGAATTATATGGAATTAAAGCTTCTCTTTCTCTTGTTCTTTCTAATGATAAGTTTGATGTATAAGTTGTTAAATCTTTTAATACAATTTGAATTAATTCTCCTGTTCTAACCTCAAAAGTAATGTCTTTTACAATTCCTATTTTTTTACCTTCTTTGGTAACTACTTGTTTGTTAAGTAATGCCTTAAATGGTTTCTTTTCCATAATAAGTTTACATGGAAATTGTTTATAAATCTTTCTCAGAATATTTTATTGACTTTTAGTAGTGAAGAAATTGTTGATTTTATTGTAAAATATTTTATTAATATGGTGTGACCCTATGGTTTCTCATGGAAAGTTTTTTAAAGTTTTTTATTGCATTTTTGGTTTTGGTTTTTAATTTTTATTTATAAATATTTATATTATATATTATATATATTATATTATTATATATTAAATAATATAGTTAAAATTAGTTAAATTTGAAATTATCATTTCTTATGGAGTGGAAATGAAGGGGTAAGGGTAAGATTAAAAAAATTAATTATATAGAGGAGAATTATTAAAAATGCAAAGAAATTAAAAAATTAATTAATAAAAAAGTTCCATAAGAAACATAGGTCTGATAAAATATTTTCAAGTATATGAAAGCTTAAATAGTTCTAAAATAAAATAATATTATGAAAAAAGAAATGTGTAAAAATGGCTGTTGAACTTGGAGATATATTTAATTCTGCTATAAATAATAGTCTTTTTAAAAATAAAGGGGTGTTACAAGTTCGTTATACACCAGAATCAATCCCTCATAGAGATGATCAAATTAAATCTATTGCATCTATTTTAGCATCTACACTTAGAGGGGAGCGTCCAAGTAATTTATTTGTTTATGGGAAAACAGGAACAGGAAAGACATTATCAGTTCAATATGTTACTAATGAACTAGTTAAAAAATCTGAAGAATTAGGTATTGAAGTTAAATTTGAATATTTAAATTGTAAATTAAAGAAAGTTGCTGATACAGAATATCGTGTTTTGGCTGCTTTAATTAGACAATTAGGGGGAAGTATTCCATCAACTGGGCTTCCAACAGATCAGGTTTGGTCTAAATTTATTGAATTAGTTGATCAGAAAAAACAATTAATTGTATTTATTTTTGATGAGGTTGATCAGATGATTAAGAAAATGAATGATAATTTTCTTTATTCATTTACTCGGATTAATCAAGAACTTAGTCAGGCTCAAATTTCTTTAATTGGTATTAGTAATGAGGTTACTTTTTTAGAGAATATTGATCCTAGAGTGCGGTCTAGTCTTGGAGAAGAGGAATTTGTATTTCATCCGTATAATGCAATACAATTACAGGATATTTTGAATGATAGATGTGAAGGTGCATTTAATGAGGGAGCAGTTGAACCTGGAGTTGTTGCAAAATGTGCTGCTTATGCTGCTAGAGAACATGGAGATGCTAGAAGGGCTTTAGATTTACTTAGAATTGCTGCTGAGTTATCAGAAAGAGAGGGAAACGATAAAATTGAAGAGGAATTTATTGATTTGGCTAATATGAAAATGGAGCGTGATAAAATTTTAGATATAGTTGAAGGAGAACCTAAACAATTTCAATTAGTACTTTATTCTATTATGCAGATTACAAAAAATAAAAGTGATAAAATGGATAGATTTTATACTGGTGATGTATATAATTATTATCAAGATGTTTGTGATAATAATAAAATTGATGTTTTGACTCAGAGAAGAATATCAGATATTTTGGCTGAGATAGATATGCTTGGGTTGATTAATGCTAAGGTTATTTCAAAAGGAAGACATGGAAGGACAAGAGAAATTAGATTATCTATTCCTTCAAATTTATTTGATAAAGTTGAGGCTATTTTAGTAGAATCGCTTGGATTTTAAAAATAACGTAAAATAAAAAACTAAGGACAAGTTCCAATGAACTGTAGATTCCTTGATTATAAAATGGTTAATGAAGTATTAATAGAAAAAATTAGAAAGTTTGTTGAAGAAGAATGTAAGAAACCTGATGCTAATTATTCTAATGCTTATAAATTTCATTTCATTTCTATGCATAAAATTGCGAAAGAATTAGCGGAAAAATTTAGTGCTGATGTTGAGGTTGTTGAAATTGCTGCGTGGTTGCATGATATAGGTGCAATTGTAGACGGGAGAGAAAATCATCATATTACTGGAGCGTTAATTGCCGAAGAAAAATTAAGGAAATTAAATTATTCTGAAAAAAATATTGAAAAAGTAAAAGAGTGTATTTTGAATCATAGAGGATCAAAAGAAGGTGAAAACAAAAGATTATCAATTGAATCAAAAATAATTGCTGAGGCAGATGTATTAGATGCTTTTGATAATATTGCTAAGCAATTTTTAGTTACATTAGTTTATGAAAAAAAATCATTGGAAGATGCAAAGATTTCTGTTTTAAATAAATTAAAAAATAAATGGAATCAACTTGAATTTGAGGGATCTAAAGAATTAATTAGATCAAAGTTTGAAGCTGTAATTCTTTTATTTGGAGATTGATCTAATGGAAAAGAAAAAGATTTTGGAAATATGTATTGGTAAAGGATTCCTATTAGATAAAGAAATGTTGGAATATTTTAATAAATTAGAAATAAAAAACGTTGAGAGCATTATTGATATTTTTTTTGGGCTTGGAATTAAAGAAAAAATAATTAATAAAAAATTATTTGATAAAAATATAGATAAATTTAGAAATCTTTTAGTTATTGAAAATTTAGAAGAGAATATAGATAAAAAAGGAATAAAACTTTTATCTACTGATTTTAATTTTTCTAAAAAGATTGAAGTAGCTGACTTTGTTGCTCATTTTCAATCTAGATATGAAGAAATAAAAAAAGTTTTGGAAGGTAAAGATATTGATAATTTAATTTCTATTCGACGAATTGGAATTAATAATGGGATTTATAGTATTATTGCTACGGTTATTGAAAAAAGGATAACTAAGAATAAAAATTTATTAATTGAAGTTGAAGATTTGACTGGAAATTCTATAATTTTAATAAATAAAGAAAATACGAAATTATTTAATGAAGCTAAGGAGATGATGCTTGATGATATAGTTATTTTTAGGGTAACTGGAAGTAGTGATATGTTATTTGCGAATGAAATTATTTATCCAGATGCTTTTTTGGCGGAAGAAAAATATGGAAAGTTGGACGAATATGTAGCATTTAGTGGAGATTTGCATATTGGGTCTAAGATGTTTTTAGAAGATAATTTTTTGAAATTTATTAATTGGTTAAATGGAAATATTGGAGATGCTAGACAAAAGGCTATTGCTTGTAAAATTAAATATTTGTTTTTGACTGGAGATAATATTGATGGTGTTGGAATTTATCAAGATCAAGAAAAGTTACTTAATATTAAAAGTTGTAAGGGTCAGTATAATAAGTTAGAAGAATTATTAAAAAAGATTAGAAAAAATGTTCAGATTATTATGTGTCCTGGTCAACATGATTCTGTTTGGGTTGGAGAGCAACAAAAGAGCATTCCGAGTAAGTGGGCACCTGGTTTACATAATATGGAAAATTTACACTTAGTTCCCAATCCTTCTTTGGTTGAAATTAATGATGGATTTAAAGTTTTGATGTATCACGGTGCAAGTATTAATAGATTTATTGACGAGATTTCTGAAATTAGGATAAAATACAAACATAATCATCCGACCAAAGTTGTTCGTGAAATGTTGAAGCGAAGGCATCTTGCACCGACTCATGGTTTAATGGATTATGTTCCGAATAGAAATAATGATGCTATGACAATTAATATTATTCCAGATATTATTGCTACGGCTGACCAACATAGAGCTGAAGTTGATGTTTATAATAATATTTTAATGGTGGCGAGTTCTTGTTGGCAAAGTATTACTCCATTTGAAGAGAAAGTTGGAAATACTCCAGACCCTTGTAAAGTTCCATTATTTAATTTGAAAACTAGAGAAATTAAAATAATAGATTTTAGTGATAGTCATGGAATTAAATGGAATGAGGGGGAGGACTTAGTCTGTAAATTAAAATGAGGATAGCAATTGATGTTGATGAAGTTTTAACAGATAGTAATAGTAAACTAATAGCCTTTCATAATGAAAAGTATGGAAGTAATTTAACTTATGAAAAATTCAATACCTTTGACTTAAATAAAACTCTTGGAGGGGATATCGTGCAAAAAGAAAGTGAATTTTTAAATTCTGATTATGTAAATGAAATAATTCCATTAGAGGGATCTATAAAGTCTGTTGAAATTTTAAATAAAAATAATGAACTTTTTATTTTAACTTCTAGAAGAGATGGTTGGCAAGAAAGGACAAATCAATGGTTAGAAAAATATTTTGGCGAAGTTTTTGAAGAAATTATTTTTTCGAAAGTTCTTAATATTTCTAAAGGCAATATTTGTTTAGATAAAAAGTTTGATTTATTAATTGAAGATTCTCCCACTTTTTCTTTTGATGCTGCCGAATTAGGAATTAAAGTATTGTTATTAAATAAGCCTTGGAATCAAAATATTTTTCATGAGAATATATTTAGATGTAAAAATTGGGAAGAGATTATAAATAAAATTGAGGAATTAAAATGAGTTGGAACGTTGAAAAATATTTTAGTGATTTGAATAATAAGGTTGCCTTAGAATATGAAGTTGCTAATGAAGCTCGGAAGTTGGGATTTGACCCAGTTAATAAAGTTGAGATTCCTTTAGCTCAAACTATGGCTGAAAAGTCGGTTAGTTTGATTAACACAATTTATCCTAATTTGTCTGTTAATAAAATAACTAAGAGGATATTAGAGTTAGAGAATAAATATGGTCAATTAGATACTACTGTTTGTTTTGTGATTGCTAAAGAAATTGCTGAGGAAAAATTTTGTAAGTTTAAGGAAAAGTTGGAAGCCATTGATGCAGGGATTCGTGTTGGATTTTCTTATATGACTTTGGGCGTTGTTGCTTCTCCGATTGAAGGATATACTGGATTAAAACTCGGTAAAACTAAAAATAATGAGGATTATTTTATTGCTAGTTTTAGTGGACCAATTAGAAGTGCTGGGACAACCGCTTCTTGTTTGGTTTTGATGTTGATTGATTATTTGAGGGAATATTTTAAATACGCTAAATATGATCCTAGCGAAGAAGAGGTTAAAAGATATATACAGGAAAATACAGATTTTCATGAAAGAGTTTCTAACTTGCAGTATTTTGGAACTGAAGAGGAAATGGAATTTTTAGCAAAGAATTTACCCATTCAAATTGATGGAGATCCTACTGAAAAAAAGGAAGTTTCAAATTATAAAGATTTGAAACGAGTTGAAACTAATTTTATTCGTGGAGGGATGTGTTTAATTTTTAGTGAAGGTTTGGCACAAAAAGCTGGAAAGGCCTGGGGAAGATTAGCAAGTGTAAAACGAAATGGATTAAAATGTACGGGTTGGGATTGGTTAGAAGATTATTTAATTTTACATAAAAAAAGACAAGGTGGAAATAAAGAATTGACTGCTACTTATATTAAAGATTTGGTTGCTGGTCGTCCTGTTTATGGTCATCCTGGTAGAAGTGGAGGATTTAGATTTAGATATGGAAGAGGAAGGACTGCTGGATTTAGTGCAGTTTCAATTCATCCAGCGACTATGGGAATTTCAAATGGATTTTTGAGTCATGGAACTCAATTAAAAATTGAAAAGCCAACTAAGGGTTGTATTATAACATCTTGTGATACGATTGACGGTCCGATTGTAAAATTGAAAAATGGAACTGTTAAAAAGTTGAGTGATTTTGAAGAGGCTAAAAAATTATATAATGAAACTGAAGAAATAATTTATCTTGGAGATATTTTATTTCCGTTTGGAGATATAATAGATAGAAATGCTGATTTGATAAAACCTGGATATGTGCCTGAATGGTGGCAAGCAGAGCTTTGCGAGGTTCGCGAAGCGAATCTCACAACGCTAGTAAATAGTGAGCAGTTAGTAGTCAGTAGTGAAATACAATGTCACGCTCTTCTTTCGCGTTTAGAAAAAGAAGGAATTAATTTTGATTTGGCTGTGGAGATTTCTCGAGAAAAAAAAGTTGCATTGCATCCCGATTTTATTTTTTATTGGAGTCAAATAAATAATGAAGATTTTTTGAAATTAATTGAGTGGTTAAATAATGCAGTTTGGCGAGGTGATAAATTAATTTTGCCTTGGGAAAGTTCAGTTAGAGAAAAATTTTCTAAGGGTAAGCGAGCGTTGGAAATTTTAGGGGTTGAACATTTAGTCCATATGGATAATGTTATTATTGAAGATGATTCCAAAGCATTTTTGATTAATTTGGGAATTAATGAAATGTATAATGGAGAGATTTTGAAGCTTAAATTTAATGAAGTTGATAATAGAAATGTTTTGGAAATTGTTAATGAGTTAAGTGAATTTGAAATTAAAGATAAGGCTGGAACTTTTATTGGGGCTAGAATGGGTCGCCCTGAAAAAGCGAAGCTTCGAGCGTTGACTGGGAGTCCTAATACTTTGTTTCCAGTGTCAGATCAAGGGGGAAGACTTAGGTCATTTCAAGATGCTGTTCAAAATGGTTTTATCAAAGGGGATTTTCCAATTTATAAATGTGAAAATTGTGGCAATGAAACGGTTTATAAAAAATGTGAAAATTGTGGCAATGAAGCTCGGGAAATGTATTATTGTCGACAGTGTCGTGAAGTTAAATCTGAAAAATGTAAATTGCATGATAAATGTTTTAAATTTCAAAATAGAAAAATAAATTCTAAACATTTTTTTGAAACGGCGGTTTCTCGTCTTGGATATGCAGAACATGAAATTCCTCCTTTAATTAAAGGAATTAGAAAGCAAAGTTCAATGAGTAAAATTCCTGAGAATTTAGCTAAGGGAGTTTTGAGAGCTAAATATAATTTATCTGTGAATAAAGATGGAACAATTCGTTTTGACGGAATCGAGATTCCTTTGACTCACTTTAAACCTATTGAGATTAGAACCTCAGTTAAAAAATTAATTGAGATGGGTTATGAAAAAGATATTACAGGACAAGATTTAGAAAATGAAAATCAGATTTTAGAACTTAGACCTCATGATATTGTGATGTCTAGCTGTAGTGAATCTGCGGAAGAAAAAAGTGATGATGTATTTTTTAATATTGCTAATTTTATTGATGAGGAGCTTGAGCGATTTTATAAGTTGCCTAAATTCTATAATTTAAATAGTAAGGCCGATTTAATTGGACAAAGTGTTGTTTGTATGGCTCCGCATAATTGTGCTGGGGTTGTTGGTCGGATTATTGGTTGGAGTAATATGCAGGGAGTTTTGGCTACTCCTTATATGCATGCGGCTATGCGTCGAGATTGTGATGGTGATGAAATGGCAGTTATGATGTTGATGGATGTGTTGCTTAATTTTTCCAGAAAATTTTTGCCAAGTCATCGAGGTGGAAGTCAAGATGCTCCATTGGTTTTAAACGCTAGAATCAGGGCTGGAGAGGTGGATGATCAGATTTTGTCTTTTGAAACTTGTGGTAAATATCCTTTGGAATTATATAGGGCAGCTAAACTTGGGAAACATTCTAGTGAGGTACGAAAGACTTTGTCTTTCGGGGTCACAGGTCACAGGTCACAGGTCACAGGTATAGAATTAGTTGGAGATAGATTAAGGAAAGGGGGTAGTGAGCCGTTTGTTGATGCTGGGTTTACGCATAATACTAGTAATATCAACATAGGGAATATTAATGGGGCTTACAAATATTTGCCGACCATGAAAGAAAAGGTTGCTGCTCAAATGGAATTGGTTGGAAAAATCCGGGCTACTGATACTGACGATGTTGCTCGGTTAGTTTTGGAGAGGCATTTTATTCGAGATATTAGGGGAAATTTAAGGAAGTTTGCTCGGCAACAGTTTCGGTGTAGTAAATGTAATGAAAAATTTAGAAGAGTTCCTTTGAAGGGGAGTTGTACGAAATGTGATGGGAAAATAATTTTTACGATTAGCGAGGGGTCTATTAAAAAATATTTAGAGCCTGCCCAAGAGCTTGCGCGAGATTATAATATTTCTAGTTATACTCGTGAAGGGATGGAATTGACTCAAGATTATATTGAAAGTATTTTTGGGAAAGAGGCGGAGCAAACTACTTTGTAGTTTGTAGTGATTAGTTGGTAGTTCGAAAATCGGAGATTTTCTGGCAGTTGATAGTGGGGACATTGTTGCGTGCTGTGGCACGCTTTTGGGTATTTATTGTAGAGTTTTAAATAATTTTGGAGAAAAATATATACTGAAAAGGCAACTAATATTTATATAATTTTTGTCTTGTATAATATATGTTGCGATATAGTTATTTTTATTAATAATAAAGGTTTATTTGTATTTTAATGGAATTAGGAAGAGTTGAGGAAAATGATAAAAAAACTCTGGTTGGTTTGGCTATGGAGTTTGGTGAAGATTTTTTAAGCATCAGAGAAGACAAGAAAACTATTGGTATATATGGAATAAATAATTGTGATGTTTTGGATTTTTTTCAAGAAAAATTGGAGTCTTATTTTGAAGGAAGGGGAAAGAATGTTAAGGTTGTGCAGAATGGGTTAGAGCTTTATAATATTGATGTAGGATTTTTTCTTAATGTTGGTTATTACGAGGGATTAAATAAAGATGTTGAAGGATTTATTGATTATAATTAAATAACTATTACAACTCTATAATAACACGATAAACCATTTAAAGTGATTTTGAGTTTTTTAGATATGGCATTTACACATCTTCATTTACACACTGAGTATTCGCTTTTAGATGGTGCTACTAAGGTTTCTGAGTTGTTTGATAAGATAAAAGAGCTTGGTCAGACGTCGGTTGCTATTACTGAGCATGGTAATATGGGGGCGGTTATTAAGAAATATCAGGCTGCTAAAAAGAGTGGTGTTAAGTTAATTATGGGCTTTGAGGCATATATTGTGCGGGACAGAAAATCTAGGGAAAAAGAAAAAAAAAATTATCATTTGATTTTATTGGCTAAAGATTTAGAGGGTTATTATAATTTGGTTAAGTTGGTTTCGATTGCTAATGGTGAGGGGTTTTATTATAGACCTAGGATTGATATGGAAATTCTTCGTAAATATTCTAAGGGGTTGATTTGTATGAGTGCTTGTATAGGAAATGATATTGCACAAGCTATAATTGGAGAAGATGAAGAAAAGGCATCAAGATTGATTGATGAATATGTTGATATTTTTGGTAAAGATGATTTTTATTTAGAAGTTCAAAATCATAATATTCCTGAGGAAGAAAAAGTTATTGAATTTTATGAAAGAATGGCGAAAGAAAAAGATTTGAAAGTTGTCGTGACGGTTGATTCTCATTTTTTGAATAAGGAAGATGCTTATGCTCATGAGGTTATGCTTGCAATTGGGACGAATGGAGATATGAATAGCGAGAAGAGGTTTAAGTTTCCAGGAGATGGTTATTGGGTCATGAGTGAAGAAGAGGTTAAGGAAAGGTTTCCAAATAATCATGGATGGATTGATAGAACTCAGGAAGTTAAAGACAAATGTAATGTGGAGTTGGAGATTGGAGAGCCTATTTTTCCTAATTTTGAATCTCCTAATGGGTTGACCCATAAAGAAGACTTGTATGGACTTTGTAAGGATGCTGTTGATAAGATTTATGGAGATAAGGAAAATTATAAAGAAGCAATTGAGAGGATGGAGTTTGAGTTAAGTGTTATTGGTAAAATGGGTTTTGAGGCTTATTTTTTAATTGTTGCAGATTTTATTCGAGAGGCTAAAAAGTTTTGTCAAGTTGGGCCGGGTAGGGGAAGTGGGGCTGGTTCTATTGTTGCTTATAGCCTAGGGATTACTCAGCTGGAACCTTTGTCTCTTGGGCTTTTGTTTGAGCGTTTTTTAAATCCTGATAGAATTTCTTTACCAGATTTTGATATTGATTTTGGAGATAGAGATATTGTACTTGATTACGTTCGTAAAAAATATGGGGAAGATAAAATTTCTATGATTGGAACTTTTGGGACTATGTCGGCTAAAGCAGTGCTTAAAGATGTTATGAGAGTTTTTAAAGTTCCATTTAACGACGCCAATGCGATTACAAAACTGGTTAACGAAAAGACTATTCAAAAAAGTTTAGATTGTGAAAGAGATGGACGATTAATCGAAGAGGCTGAACAGCTTCGAGAATTTAAAAGAAAACATCAAAAGATTTTTGATATTGCTCAACGACTTGAGGGTTGTGTTCGTCATAAGGGGGTTCATGCTTGTGGAGTTGTTTGGGGGAAGAAAGAAATTAATGGTTATATTCCAACATATACAAAAGATGGGGCTACGGTTACTCAAATTGAAGGTCCAGATGTTGAAGCTTATGGATTAGTTAAATTTGATTTTTTAGGATTAGAAACTTTGAATATTATAAAAAAGGTATTAGATCAAATTGGAAAAGACGGTGAGTGGTTACAAGATATTGATATTGAAGATCCAGCAATTTATGAAATGATTGCTAAGGGAGATAGTACTGGGGTTTTTCAAATTGAAAGTGAAGGTATGAAAAAAACTTTGCAATTAGTTAAACCAACTTGTTTTGACGATATTATTGCTATTGTTGCACTTTATCGTCCAGGTCCAATGCAATATATTCCTCTTTATGCAAATCGTAAAGCCGGAAAAGAAGAAGCAACTTATCCTCATCCCAATGCTGAAAAGATTTTAGCTCCGACTTATGGGATTATGGTTTATCAAGAACAAATTATGCAGCTTAGTAGGGCTCTTGCTAATTTTAGCGCTGGGGATTCTGATGTTCTTAGAAAAGCTATCGGTAAAAAGAAGCTTGATTTGATGCATAAAATGGAAGGTCAATTTAAGAAAGGTTGTATGGAATTTTCGAGTATGGATGAAAAGGTTGTTAATAAATTATGGGATGATATTGTTTTATTTGCTGCTTATTCGTTTAATAAGAGTCATGCAGCGGCTTATGCTTTGATTAGTTATAGAACTGCTTATTTAAAAAAATATTATCTTGTTGAATTTTTTGCGGCTACAATTTCTTCGTCGGTTAGGAATCCTGATAGTTTGTCGTTTTACTTAGAGGCTGCTCGTCAGGATGGAATCAAAATTTTGCATCCAGATATTAATACTTCTAAAGAAGATTTTAGTGTTGAGGAAATTGTGGGTGAAAATGGAGATAAGGAGAAGGTTATTCGTGTCGGACTTAATGGAATTAAGAATGTTGGGGGTGAGGCTTTGACTAGAATTATGGAGAAGCGTCCTTACAAGAGTTATCAAGATTTTATTAATAAAGTTGATTTGTCTAAAGTGAATAAACGAGTTTGTCATAATTTGATTTCGGTTGGATGTTTTGATGAAATGGGAATTAATAGGGCTAGTTTGTTGCAGGTTTATGAAAATGTAAAAAAAGAAACTAATTCCACTGAAAAGCAATTGACTCTTTTTGGGGGTGTTGCAAACGTTGTTGAATATCCTAATTTACCTCCTATGAGACTTAAGGACAAATTAGATTTAGAATCTGAACTTTTAGGAACTGCAATTACTGGTCATCCTATTGATGTTTTCAGTGAAGCTAAAAATAGCGAATTTCTTAGGTTTGATAAATTAGAGGATGATATGATGGCGGAGGTTTTTGGTTTGGTTAAGAGATTTACGAAAATCGTAACAAAGAATGGAGATGATATGGCGTTTATGGATATTAGTTCAAAAAGTGGAGAGTTGAAAGTTACTATTTTCCCCAAAGATTTTAAAGAATGTTGTGGCGAAAATGAGCCTGAAGTAGGAGATGGGATTAAAATTGATGGTCGATATAAAGAAAGTGAAGAATTTGGAAATGCGTTTATAGCAAAGAGTATTTTGGTTTGTGAACCAATAAAATAAATCCTTTTGGTGTTTAGTTGGTAGTGAAATATTACATATTTTTACCATAATTATTATTTTATTTTTTTAAAAATTAATTTCCAGTAAGGTTTAAATAGAACTTTTAGTTTGAAGATATATGAGAGGTAAGAGTTTTGTATTGGTTGTTTGTATTTTTGCTTTTTGTGTTAGTTTTGTTAGTGCGGGTTTATTTGGTGATGTTTTTCATGGAATTACTGGAAATGTAATTACTGAAGTTAAGCCTGAATCATTTGGAGAAAATGAGTTGGCTGAAATAACTTGCGAAAGAGTCAAAGAGACTTTTGATAAGGATTTTAAAGATTTTGAAATTCCAGAAGCGGTTCCGTTTAAGACGGAGGTTTTTGATGTTCATATCGACGATGAATTTTTTATTTCTGCTGAATTAATGGAACATAAAATAGAATTAATAAGTTGTGAGAAGTCCGAAAAGGCAACTTATAATATTTATGTTAAGAGTAAATTAATTTTAGATGCAATAGGCAATAAGGAAAAAATAAAACCACTTGATTTTTATCATGAGAATAGGAAAAATGGTCAATTGAAAATTAAGCCAGTTGGAGTTGGAAGAAGGCTCAAGATGACTTTTATTAATTTTGGGTTAAGGATTGCTTCTTGGTTCGACTAGTATCAAAATATATTTTCTATTAACCAACGCTAATCTTTTATAATTAATTATTTTTACAAAAAACTATTTAGAATAAAATTATTTCAATTTAACTGCTGTTCCATAAGCTAACATTTCTGCCGCACCTTGCATTATCATTGCCGTAGAATATCTAATATTAATTATAGCATCTGCCTTCATCTCTATTGCTTCATTTACCATTCTGTTAAATGCTTCTTCTCTTGCTTGGGTTGTCATTTGTGTATATGATTTTATTTCTCCACCAATGATTGTTTTCATATTTGCCATTACGTCTCGTCCAATGTTTCTTGCCCTAATAGTATTTCCTTTTACTACTCCAAGTATTCCTACAACTTTTTTTCCAGGTATACTGTCAGTTGTTGTGGTAATTATTTCTTTCATTTTTTTCTTTTTCCGTGATTAGATTTTTTAAAATCTTTTCTTTGCTCTATTTTATTTTCTTCTTTTCTAAGAAGTATTAACGCTATTCCTATAATTGTAGGGATTAATGCAACTACAATAGAAGAACTAGAATGATTTTTAATCAGGATACTTACTCCCAGTACAATTCCCGCTGCACCTAAAATTAAAGCTTCTTTAGCCATATTTATGTTTGTAGATTCTTCTTAATAAACGTTTTGGATATCTACGACGTTTATATAACATAAGCAGTAAAATAATTATAGCTAGAATTATTATTCCAATTATCAACAATATAAGTAATTTATTGTTATCCTTTAGAATAGCCCTAGTTACTATAAATTCATCTGAGCTACTTGAGTAAATATTTTCATGACTTATTTGAGTATGAACGAAATATTTCCCTGGCTTTAGGTTTGGTAAGAATATCTCGTCTATGAAGTTTAATTGAGTCTTTACGGTTAATAATTTTTCAAAAGAAGTTATTTCCTTCCCTTCTATGTCTTTAATTACATGTTTTAATTTTATATCTATTTCTTCATCTTTTTTAAAATTCCATATTTGTGTTTGAGTTAAGATATTTTCTCCTATTGTGATTTTTTTATATCTATTCGGAATTTTTACATCAACATCAAAAGCTGCCGAAGGAGATTTTACCTCAATTGTTATAAAAACTTCCTTTATTCGATTTTGAAAATCTAAGAATATTTTACCGGTATATATTCCAATTGGAAAGTCATCTTCTGCAAAGAAGTCCAATAGAATTAAGCTAGATTCTCCAGCTCGTATTAAATATTCTGTTTCTTTAAATTTAATCAATTCTTTTAGATCGGAGCTTATGAAAAGATGTAGAGACTCGCTTCCCGAATTTTTTATAGGAATTCCTCCATTTTTTACTTGTCCCCTCATTATTATTATATTCATTGTATCTTGTAGCTCTAAGTCCCCTAGCCCTGCTCCACCCCCACTCCCACCAGATTCTATTTCTATGACTTCTTCTGGTGTTTCTATCAAATTGTATTTTGAAAATCCGGGAACGTTATATGAAATTAGTTTTTCGAAATAACTATGGTTGATTAGAATACAGGTTTCACATTTTCCCCCGTCACGTAATAGCATCGGGTTTTTGAAATTAGCATTGTAAAATGTCAATATAGCTTTTTTATTGAAATTTGGAAGATTAGAAGAATCTAGAAATATTTCGTTATGTAAGATGTTGACGTTACTATCTAAATCTAATAATTTATCCTTTACGCGGTCGTCGGTTATGTTTATTATTTCATAGAATTCGATCTTTCCGAACTCTGATATATCTAAAACTATATTTTCTACGGCTTGCATTTCATCAAAAGTCAAAAATACAAATTTTGTAGTCTTTGTGCTATTTGAAAAGTTACTATAAAGGACTTCAAATATAGTTCCGTTTATTGAAAAGTAAACAGTTTTATTAGCTGTTCCAAAATCATTGGTTGCAAAGAATGTAATATTGTGAGGTCCAACGCCTAGCGCAATTATTTTCCCGTTTTCCAGAAGTGTTTCCATCCCCAGGTTATCTATTTCGTATTCTATTGAGGGTGCCCCAGAAGTTACATCTAATTGAATTTCGTTTATAGGATAAGTTCCATTAGTTGGAGAATTTATTTGTATTGCAGCTAGTCCAGAAAGATTAATACCGATGCCTACATCGCCAGCTGTTACTTCACCAGTTATAACTTCACCAGTTATAGTATTGTTGATTGCTGCAAGATTTACGGAAGTTATAATTATAATTAAAAAGAAAACAAGAAGATTAAGTTTCATTCATTTCTTTTTGCTTTTTTTCTCTTTGATTAGAAGAATGACTAATCCAGCTATTACAATGAAAGCAATTCCTCCAATTATCCAACCAAACGTCATGGGAATCTCTCTTTCTCTTGAAACTGTTACGAAGAATGATTTTTCGACTGATCCAGTCATTTGAAGCATCTCTGCACCTTGACTGACTTGCTCAGTAAAGGAAACCCTTATCTCATAATTATCTCCAATTTTGGCGTTTTTTGGAGCAGTAATTTCAATATCAACAGGCATTTCTTTTTCTCCAAAAGGAACAGTATAAATTTCGTTATCAAGTTTTGCAATCTTTTGACCTTTAGTTATTATAGCCTTTAAGGTTATGTCTTTGTTCCCAACCATATTTTGAAGTAGTAGTTCTACGTTTCTAGTTTCTCCAGCATACATTTCTAATTGTTTTTCATCCCAATAAAAAGA
>JAGLQO010000019.1 GCA_023136775.1 Candidatus Pacearchaeota archaeon
ACGAGGTAGGCATATAATTCCTAATCCTGTGTGGATTTTTACTGACGATTTTTGTGCCTCCGCAGAGGAGCATGCCAGTTAGGCGGAACCAGAAAAAAATGTCAATACTTTTCCACTTCATTGATTAAGACTTCAACCTTAACCCCAGCAGCTTCCATGAGATCTCGCGCTCCAGACTGATAAAGCTTTTCGCAAACAACTCTTCTAATACCAGAATTAATAATCATCTTTGCACAAACTGAACAAGGCATCATCTTGCAATAAAGAGTTGACCCTTCAATTGCAACACCTTTTTTTGCCGCTTGACAAATGGCATTTTGCTCAGCATGAGTTGTCCGAATACAATGATCTCGAGTTACTCCGTCTTCATGGATTGTAGCTTCAATTTGATGACCAACTTCATCACAATGAGGAAGCCCATTTGGAGAACCAACATAACCTGTAACTAAAAGTTGTTTATCCTTAGCAATAACACATCCACTCCGACCCCTGTCACAAGTCGCTCTACGAGCGACCACTCTACAAATTTCCATAAAATATTCATCCCAAGTAGGCCTAACATATTCTTCCTTAACTACAGGAATACTATTCACAACAGAGAAATTTTTTTTCCCAATCTGCTCCAAAATAGAATCAATCTTTCGACGAAGCTCTTCTCTAGTCCAATCATTCTTAATTCGATAATCCGCTATTTCCATACAAGCTGAAATATTTTGCTTCGTAGGATCATTAGACATACTCTCCATTTGTTCCCTCTGATTAAATTCATCAAACGTAACATTATCTTTAGGTCCATTCCTCTCCCTAATCCTAGTATATCGAGCCTCAACATCAGCATCAATTGAAAGCAAAATAAATTCTTCCTTAATTTTCAAAGTTTCAATTTCACCAAGACATCTTAAACTTTCAATGACTGAATCCCCACCATTCAACTTAGCTCTTTCATATAATTGATCAGCAATATATCCAGGACCAAACCGAGCCCGCAAATCATTAGCAACAACAATCATACTGTCACGATTAACCGGCATTCCCCTCTTAACAATTTCCTCAGTAATAAACCCAGACATATCATAATGCTTAAATCCCTTAACAAGCAAATGCTCAACAATAGTCCCCTTCCCTGCTCCAAACATTCCAGTCACCCCAATAATCATACTTAAAGAAAATACTTTTTATTTTATAAATAAATATGAACTCTAATATATAGGACAACAAAATGACTTCATTTATAGAAGCTTCGCTTCAATTATATAATTGCGCCCGCTTTTCAGCGGTCACGACACAATCGCTCGGGATTCCCCTCACTCCAAAACTTGATTTTATTTTCCCGTACTTCCAAATCCACCATCACTACGAACTGTTTCACTAAGTTCCTCAACAACCTCTACCTCAGCAGTAGCAACCGGTTGAATTAAAACCTGAGCAACTTTGTCGCCAACCTTAATCTCAAAATCCTCCTCACCAGTATTAACAATAACAATTCCATACTCTCCACGATAAGTATACTCAATCACACCCACCAAAGTCAAAATCCCCTTCTTATAAGCAAGTCCACTCCTTCCACGAATAGACGAAAAATATCCCTCGGGCAACTCCATAGAAATCCCAGTATGAACAAGCCTCCTTTTTCCAGCCTCAACAATACAATCCTCACAAGAAAAAAATCCATCCCAGCGTCCCCCACATGAGCATACCTAGGAACTTTCGCATTATCATTCAACTTTTTTATCTTAACCTTAACCATTATTCATAATAAAATAAAATCCTTAATAAGCATTGCCTTGATCCGTGAACGCCAAAGGCGTCCGTGTAATCCGTGAGCAAAAATTGCCTTTCTGTCTTTGTGAGTCTACCCCAGCCAAATTAAAATATAAATCGTGAGGGTGCCGTGTCAGTGGGTCTGCCCCAGTCTAAATAAATTACAGATTGACGAGGGTGCCGTGCGTGTCCGTGGCTAAAATTGTCTCCCTGCTTTCATCACTTCCTCAATATTATTCTTTTAGCAACATCTTCAATCTCACCAATCACAATCTTATCCCCACTTTCCAAATTAATAAAATCCCTATTATTGTCAGTTACCATAACCCCAATTCCCCGAACAATTTCAATCTCAAACTTATCAGAACTTTTCAAATACAAATGCTCAATATCTCCAGTCACATTATTAAAAGCAACTCCAATCCCAGACTCAAAACTTTTTCCCACAATCGAATAAAAATAAGCTCCCTTATTCGAACCATAAGAAGTCGAAACAACCAACCCATCCCCAATCAAAACATCACTCCAATCACCAGAATTAACTCTATACCTAAAACGAATCGCCTCCGTCGGCAAACTGTTTCTAAGAACTATATCATTAACTCCCATCAAACTTCGAAACTCAAATCGACCTCTATGTGTTCCCTTTAATTTTTTAATCTCCTCAACTTCATATCTTCCCTCCAAATACAAATCAAGAACATCACAAACATCCAAATCATAAGCCATATTCCCAACATCACTATCCCGTATCAAAATCTTAGGAACTCCACTGAAAATTCTTTCCGCAATTAAAAACATCCCGTCTCCCCCATATGAAATAACTAAATCAGGATTCTCCTCAACAAATTCAAAACCCCTATACAAAAGTTTCTCCTTCATCAAATCAATCTTACTTATATCCTTTCCAACAATCGCTATTTTTCTAAGTTCCATCATTAACACCGAACCCCAACTTCACAAAAATAATTTTTAATAACTTCCCTCATCTCTTCCAAATATTTTTCACTAACATTTTGTTCTTTCAAAAAATCCATATCAATCATACCCTCTTCATTCTTCCTAAACCCCTGCAAAAATATTTGGCTAGACTTTTCGCCACAAATTTTCTTTACCCATTTCCCTAATTCTCTCATAACTTTTTCATCATGAAATCTTTTAACAATCGTAGTCCTAAATTCTGAATTCTTAAAATCATGCACTAGCTTAATAGAACGCTCAATTTTTGAAATATCGACAGGAATCCCCGCAGCCCGAGCATAAAACTCTCGACTACTCTTAATATCCATAGCAATATAATCAATTAATTTATTATCAATCAACTCTTTTAATTTATCAGGAAAACTCCCATTAGTATCAATTTTAACTTTAAACCCAAGTTCTTTAATTTTTTTAACAAACTCCAAATCTAAAGTTATCAAAGGCTCTCCTCCAGTAATACAAACAGCATCAAGCTTCCCTTTTCTCTTCTTTAAAAAATCAAAAAAATATTCTTGACTAAACCCCTCACAAGCTTCCCTTAAAACCAAATCAGGATTATAACAAAACCCACATCTAAAATTACATCCATGTAAAAAAACAATACAAGAAATTTCCCCAGGATAATCAATCGTAGACACTTTCTGTAAACCCGCAATATTCATACTCATAATAAATCATTACCAAAAAAATAACAAAAACCAATAATTTTAATTTTGATTAGAAAATTTCGCAGTGTAAAAAAATTCGCCGTGTGCTAACGCACATAAGAATTTCTTTTACCAAGAAATTTTCAATCAAAATTAAAATTAGCTCTGTCTCTAAACTCTTCTAGCTTCCCCTCATTCCATCTTGAAGTAGGTCGCAAGTATCCGCAAACTCTACTCCAGACTTCACATTTCGTTCTCGCCATAGGTATCACCCCCATTATTTAGTTCCTCCACATTAGTATACATATCACCAGAAGTTATTTCTTCATCTTCTTCCTCACTATCATAATCCCCAACCTCATCCTCGCTATATTCATCATCGCAACCTACAACCTCAATAGTATCTTCACCCACAACAACTAAAGGCTCAGTAACTGGCTCATTCATCTCAAGTTCTTTTTCATTCACATTTTCAAATGCAGAAATCCTCTCAACTGAATCGTCAATTGAAGCATTATTAACAACTCCAATACCACCAAAAGGAGATTCTTTTTCCTGAACATTTTCATCATCCGCAACTTGCTCTTCCAACGGAACAACTCCATAATCATCTTGAGAAATCCCAGGCTCCGCAATTGGTTCCTCTGTAGGATTTTCAAAAACAGAAACTCTCTCTGTTATAGCCGAATCAGCAATTAATTCTTCCCTTACCTCAACAGACTCAATAGATTTTGCAAATCTAGAAACTGACTCTGACGTAGTTGAAACCTCAGATACAAAAGCTTCTCCCTCTTCACCATCCTCGGACGAGACAACCTGTTCGCTCAAAGGAATTATTCCGCTAACATCTTCAACCTTTTCTAAATCCTCGCTAGTTGAAGGCTTGAAAAAAGAAGTTCTTTCTTCTGGCTCAGCTGGCCTAGCAAACTTAGACCTCACCTCAAAATCAACAGAATTATAAGAACTAATAAGGTCATCATCAAGTAAAGATTCCTCCATAGATTCACTTGTAGATTCAAAATCAGAAACTCTTTTTTCAACAATTGGCTCTTCTTTTTCTTCTTCTTCAACAACTTGTTCATCTAATGGAATTACACCACTAACCTCTTCAACAATTGCAGAATTATCTCCAAAAGCAGAAACTCTTTTTTCGGATTTAATTTCATCAACAGGATTTTCTAAAGCAGCTTTACTCTCTCTAACAACTTCTAAAGCAACCTCCTCAACAACTTTCTCAACAATAGGCTCCGCAATTGGCTCCGCTTTTTTAACCTCGACTTCTGCCCCAACCCCTTTTTCCTGAGCAATTTCATCATCACTAACCTCTTGAGAAACATCATCCGATACCGACAAAACGGGAATATTCTTGGCTAACTGTTCAGCCTCCTCTAATTCATCATCGCACTTAGGACAATACTCATGCTCCCCTGGAATATATCCATGAATCGGACAAATTGAAAACGTCGGAGTTAATGTAAAATAAGGTAAATGATAATTTCTACTAATCTTATCCACCATTTTCTTAACAGAATCTTTTGTCATCTTCTCTCCAATAAAAGTATGGAATACTGTTCCACCAGTATACTTACATTGAAGTTCATCTTGATAATCCAATGCCTCAAAAACATCCTCAGTAAAATTAACTGGCAACTGAGAAGAATTAGTATAATAAGGTTTAGCTCCATTTTGATAGGCAGTTTCATTAGCAACCAAAATTCTTCCAAATCTCTTTTTATCTAATCTTGCAAATCTGTATGTAGTTCCTTCACCCGGAGTCGCTTCCAAATTATAAATATTCCCAGTTTCTTCCTGATAACCAGTAAGCCTATCTCTCATAAAATCCAAAACCTTAATTGAAAATTCTTTACCTCTTTTAGTAACAATATTTTCCCCTGGCATAAAATTAACAATCGCCTCATTCATCCCAAGAAGTCCAATTGTTGCAAAATGATTCTTCCAATATTCTCCAAATCGCTGATGAACTTGTCGAAGATAAAATTTAGTATACGGATAAAGTCCAATGTTTGTAAAATTCTCTATAGTTTTTCTTTTAATTTCCAAACTTTCTTTTGCAAGTTCCATCAACCTATCAAGTCTAGCTAAGAAATCATCTTCGCTAGTAGCTAAATAACCAAGTCTTGCCATATTAACTGTAACAACTCCAATAGAACCCGTTTGAGGATTAGCTCCAAAAAGTCCACCACCCCTTTTTGTCAATTGAGTATTATCAATTCTAAGTCTACAACACATACTCCGAGAATCCTCAGGTTTCATATCAGAATTAACAAAATTAGAAAAATACGGTATACCATACTTTGCAGTCATTTCCCAAATTAAATCATATTCCGGATTATTAAAATCAAAATCTTTAGTAATATTATAAGTTGGAATTGGAAAAGTAAAAACCTGACCAGTAGCATCCCCTTCAAGCATACATTCAGCAAAAGCTCTATTAATCATTTTCATCTCCTCTGTAAAATCATTATAAGTTTCCATCTGGGGTTGTCCACCAATAATCACATGCTCATTTGCCATATAACTAGGAATTTCTAAATCCATTGTTATATTAGTGAAGGGGGTTTGAAATCCAACCCGAGTTGGAACTGCCAAATTAAAAACAAATTCTTGCATAGTCTGCTTAACTTGCTCGTAAGTTAATTTATCATATCTAATAAATGGTGCAAGCAAAGTATCAAAATTACTAAATGCCTGAGCTCCAGCGGTCTCACCTTGAAGAGTATAAAAAAAGTTAACCATTTGCCCAAGTGCAGTCCTCAAATGTTTAGGCGGTTTACTTTCAACTTTTCCCTTAACGCCCTTAAATCCAACTGTCAATAAATCTTTCAAATCCCATCCAACACAATAAGCTCCAAGAGTTCCAAGATCATGAATATGTAAATCCCCAGCCTCGTGAACCTTCCGAATTGCTTCAGGATAAATTCTTCTCATCCAATAATTCGCAACAATCTTTGTAGCAATATAATTATTCAACCCCTGCAAAGAATACCCCATATTAGAATTTTCCTTAACCATCCAATCATCAAGTCCAATGTAATCTTCAATAACCTCAATCGTATCAAAAAGTCCCTTAACATTCCGAAGTTCATTATGACTTTGTCTGTATAAAATAAACGCCTTAGCAACTTTTGCATGCCCCTCTTCAATCAAAATCTTTTCAACAGAATCCTGAACAAACTCAATATCAGCAGTTCCAGCCACCCCATAAGTCTCATCTAATTTCGCAAAAACCATCAAAGCCAATTGCTTAGACCTCTCCTTATCTTGCCCACCAACAGCTCGAGCCGCTTTCCAAATAGCATCCTCTATTTTATTCTCTTGGAATAAAACAACATCCCCATCTCTTTTCCTTATTTTTTTGACCATTTTATTATATTTTGTTTTTATTTTAACTTCTTTATCTCTTCACGAAATTCTTCAATGTCCGCAAAGTCACGATAAACCGCCGCAAATCGAATATAAGCAACCTTATCAACTTTCTTCAATTTCCTCATAACGATATCTCCAATTTTTGAACTTGTTATATCCTTATCCTTTGCACATCGATAAATTTGAGCCTCGATATCTCCAACAATCGCATCTATTTGTTCACTCGTAAAAGGCCTCTTTTGAAGATTATTATCAATCCCCTCAAAAAGCTTATCACGATTAAACTTTACTCGTCTCCCATCTTTCTTAATAACACTTAAATCCAATTCAACCCTCTCATACGTAGTAAACCGCTTAGAGCATTTCAAACATTCTCGCCTTCGCCTAGTTACCGAAGCATTATCACGCTTATTAGTAACCTTCGTTTCGCTCGAATTACAGTATGGACATTGCATATTTTTTCTTTGTTATTTTTGAGTGACTACAAGATATTGTACCTTGCAACCACTTCACCTACAATTACTTGTAGTTGTAATTAGAAACTAATTCTTTAGCTATTTAAAGATTATTGTCATAAATAACATGTCTTCATTAACTATAGTAAACATCGCAAACCCTCCGTCACTTTTTTCAAGTAATTACGCATCTTTAAGAAGGAAAAATTTGTTGGAAATATTGAAGAATTTTATCGAAGAGAAATTAATTAATTTCAAAATTAAAATATAGGACTTCGAAATTCCCTTGGAATTTCTCCAGTAGTTTTAAAAGAATCATAAATTTTGACTGCTTGATCTTTAGAAGATTCGATAGAAATTCCTGCATCAAGATAAGCAACTTTGCCACCATGACTTTCAATAATATCTCTTATCCAATCACTCTCAAAAAGAGGTTTTGCTCTACTTTGAAACTCAATATTCTCAAAAATAGCATCATCTTTTTTATTCCTTTTTTCAAGCCGAGCAATCAATTCTTCGATACCACTAATAGTGGGAATAATTACCAAATCTGAAAAATGCTCAAGTTGATATCTATTCCCTGGTTGATCCAATATATGCCTTACTGTATCTTTGAGACTCTTTCCTTCATCTATTGCATTCAACCCCTGGTAACAAAGAGAAACAATCAAAGATCTACTTTGCATATCATCGACTCCCGACTCAACACAAGGAACAACAAGACTCTTCATTTGAATTTCTCTATCAAGTGCATACGCCTGAACTAAACTTTCACTAGAATAATGCCTGCCATTGCTAGCTGAAATCATTTCTTTTCGAATATCTAAACCAAGATTTGAATACGTTGGCTCACCTGTATGAATAATGTCATAATTCCCATCTCTGATTGAATCAAAGTCAAGTCTTAATCCAGGATTTTCTTTTCCCCACCTAATAGTATCAAAAACTTTTTTTCCCCTTGATTTTTCAAAATCTAATATTGCTCTTTCAACAACTCCCTTTCCTACACCATCAAGACCATCAATAACTACAAATTTTCCTTTTTCTCCTCTCATTTTTTACACTTACCACAATTTTCTCGTTCAGGACAAGAGCCATAAATCATTCCTTGAGGCAAACAATAATTTCCAAGCGCTGGATATACCTCTTTAATTTCTCTTCCCATTATTGTAGCTTTATTTCTAATTTCCCATTGTGCTGTTGTACATTTACGCTTTCCAATAGAATGTAAAGCATTCCAACCATTGACATGAATCATATCATAAACTTCCAAATTATGAGGAATAACTCCAATTACATCTCTATTTTTATCAATATTATTTAAAACATATCTTCGACTCTCCTCGGAAAGTTCAGTTAAAGCATTGGCATACCTAGTATCTCTAATGCTCTGTGGCATCACAAAACTACCACGAACAACCGCCTTTTCCAAAGGCTCAACACTCTGATCCCAAGTTCTTTGTCTAGTCGCTTGATGAAAACTCATAAGAGACATAGGGACCATAAAAGTAAAATGAGTGTGTTTCAAGTTAGCAAGAAGAGCTTCATCTCTTTCAATAACAGCCTTAGCAATATAATCTTCAGACATATTCATCCCCAAAGAATAATCAATAAGAAAATTAGTTCGAGAACTTCCTTCAAATTCTCTCCTGAAAATCATTTCTTCAATAGGTATATTCGAAGCAGCATAAAGTTGATTAGATGGCATCCATGCTAAAACTTCCAAATTCTTTTCTCTTTCTTTCATTATAGCAGGAGCAACATTCTCAGCCTGTTCGTACATAATCCTAACCGTATCCAAAATATCCGAACTGACATTCATCCTTTTAGCCATAGAATCTAAATGCATTAATTCTCTAGCATCCCATGTTGTATCAATAGTTGTCTTAGCTTTCAAAGGTAAAATAATTCTAGAGTCCTCAGTTGGAATACCAGCACTTTTCATATCATCATAGAGCCTGAATTGTTTCTCCATAATTTTATTACCTTCTTTAGAGTCAACTTCTCTGAAACCTTTTTCCCCTATTTCTGAATCAAAGTCAACTTCTCTGAAACCTTTTTCCGCGCTTGCTCGTCTAAGCGATTGTTGTAAATGAGATGCATATTGAGGACCACATAAAAACAATGTAGATTCTCTTGTAAGATTATCAATTGACCAAGAAAAAATACCTTTATCCAAAACTGCACCATGACCTCGCCCTGAAGTTTCTTTCATTAAAAGTTCTTTAGTACCTTCCCAATCTCTTCCTTTGTAAAGCTCTCCGTCAATCGAATGTCTTTGATGAATGTCAGTTGAACTCTCCTCTGCAAAACATCCCATTGCTCCAGAAACAGAATAATCATCAGGACTCCAAAAATTATTTTCCGGATGTCCTAAAACTCCTACTAACTCAACTTTTTTAAGAAACTTATTCTCCATCTACCCTACAAAATAATATCATTAATAAACAATTATGTACTGCACAATATACTTTCAATTAATTAATAAGAAATTTAATAAAGAAGATAAATTTTATCTTATCATGAAAATATATTTTGGAGGTTCAATAAGAGGAGGAAGAGACGACGCAGAACTTTATAATCAAATCATTGAATATCTAAATACTCAAGGAGAAGTCCTAACAGAACACATAGGCGACAAAAATCTTTCATCATCAGGAGAAAATTCTAAAGAACAATATATACACGATAGAGATTTGAAATGGATAACTGAGTGCGATATAATGGTCGCAGAAGTGTCTTTGCCTTCACTTGGAGTAGGTTATGAAATAAGGGAAGCACTAAATAAAAACAAAAAAATCCTTTGCCTATATCGTCCACAAGAGAACAAAAAACTTTCGGCAATGATTCTTGGAAGCTCTAAAATAACAAACAAAACCTATACTAATCTAGCAAAAGCCAAACAGGCAATTGATGAATTCTTAAAAACAGCTTAACTATGGAAATATATATAGCGCACACAAGAAAATTTGATTTTCAAAAAGAATTATATGACCCGATAAGAAAAAGCCCTCTAAATGATAATCATACTTTCACTTTGCCTCACGAAAAAACCGACGAACCATTTAATTCAAAAGAATACTTAAAAGATAGGTCCAATTTACTTATAGCAGAAATATCCCACCCATCAATAAGTTTAGGAATAGAATTAGGATGGGCTAATATTTACAAAGTCCCAATTATTTGCATATATAAAAAAGGATCAAAAATATCAAATTCCCTAAAAGCAGTTTCAAATAACTTTATAGAATATTCAAATGACAAAGAACTCATTTCTGGAATTGAAAAAATGATAAATAAACCATAATCATTCGCTACAACCTAAACACTGCAACTAACATCGCAACCCTCATCACTCTTCCCAGGCTTAAAATCCAATGATTCAAATATCTTACAAGCATTACAAAGCTCACTACTCGCAGGCTCACCGCAACTTTTACAAACCTTCAACTCCTTCATATCACCCTTTCGAAGCCCAGGAATTTTCTTCTGGAAACCAACAACGATTTTTAATTTCTCGTCGTCGCTAATCTTATCCAACCAATCCCGAGTCTCCGACCGATAAGTCTCAAAAGAACAAGGACATTTATCATACAAAATATCAAACCCTATTTTCTTAGCATATTCACGAATATCGTTTTCAGCCACATAAAAAAACGGCTTAACCCTCTGTACAAATCCACTGCTTTTCGCTTCGAACGCTAGCGAGCCGTCACCCTGCCACCCATCACCCGTCACCTGCCACCCCGTTGCTGGGGATGATCGAATCCCAAGCAACACGTTCCCTTTCAAAAAATTCATCAAAACATTCTGAGCCTCGTCGTCCAAATTATGCCCAGTAACAAGCTTATCCGCCTTCAACTTCTTCGCCCATCGATTCAAAAGCCACCTCTTAATAATTCCACAAACAGTACACCCAGTCAAATTCTTCTGCTCCTTCAAAACAGCCTTAATAAAACAAATCCCCTGCCCAAGCTCCTTTTTCATATCAATAAACATCAAAGGAATCTCATGCTCCCCACAAAACTTTTTCATATTATCCTTATGAGCATCACTCCAACTCCCAAGATACAAATCAATCATCAACCCATGAACATCATAACCAAGTTTCTTCAAAATATAAATAATGCTCGTAGAATCTTTTCCCCCACTTAAAGCAACAACTACCTTATCCGATTTTTTAAGCAACCTATATTTTTCAATAGCTTCTTTAACTTGAGTTTCAACTTTATTTATAATATCCATAATATATAGGATAAAATCTAATTTTTAAGTCTAATGTCGTCTCTGATTCCAATATATTGTTAAAGATAAAACTAAACACTGAAACGAAAATTATTATTGTCTAATTAAAATGAGATCAAAGATTCCCTAATCAGAGGATACACTTCTACATGCCCTGATTAAATGGTCAAGCTGGCAGACTGTGTTTTTTTAGGACGAAGTCCGTAAAGAAAAAACCAGCTGCAAAATATGAGAATCGAAAGATTCTCCTAAAGAATTATATCAAACCATCTGCGGCCTCGACGGTAAGGGGTTTGGATCTAGGGATTCCTACAGAAGACCAACCTGACGATTTTTTCACCAGAAAAAAATGTCAATGTATAATTTTATAAAGAATTTTTTGTTAGCTTCTACATGACAGGGAAAGGGGTCTAAAAGAAATCTTATGAAAAAAACAGAAAAGAAAACAGAAAAGAAATCGAAGAAAAGCAATGCTTTGAAAAACTTATCTAAAAACTATTGGGCAATTTCTACAGTTGTTCTAGCAATACTATTCGTAGCCTCATTATTAATTTCTCCAGTAAATACATCTGGTGCAGTTATTGGAGCCGACGCTGCTGGACAAAAAGTAATTGACTTTGCAGCAAAGCAAGGAGCAACAGCTGAATTAGTTATCGTCAATGACGACGGATATTTATACGAAGTTGTTCTTTCAATCGAAGGTCAAGAAATTCCAGTTTATATTACTAAAGATGGTAAAACATTAGTTCCTCAACCAGTTTCACTAGATGAGGTTGAAGAAGCTCCTGCCAAACAGCAAGAAGCACCAACTCCTGAAGTTATTAAATCTGATAAACCAGTTGTTGAAGCTTTCATTATGTCTCACTGTCCATACGGAACTCAAATCGAAAAAGGATTAGTTCCAGTTATGAAACTATTAGGTGATAAGATTGACGCTGAAATCAAATTCGTTTATTACGCTATGCATCCAACCTATGGAGAAGTAGAAGAACAACTTAATGAATATTGTATTCAAAAAGAACAGAATGATAAATTCTTAGATTATCTAATGTGCTTCCTTGGAAAAACAGGAACACCAGAAGATGGTCAAGCATGTATCAACGAAATGAATATTGATAAGGCAAAATTAGCAACTTGTGTAGAAGCAACAGATAAAGAATTTAATGTTCTAGCTAACTTAGCAAATAAAGACTCTTGGTTAAGCGGAAGATTCCCTAAATTCGATATCCATAAAGCAGAAAACGAAGCTTACAGTATTGGAGGATCTCCAACATTAGTTATTAATGGAGCCACCGTTCAAGCTGGAAGAGATTCAGTGTCTTTACTAAAGACAATCTGTGCAGCATTTAATGATGCTCCAGAAGAATGTAACTTCGAATTCGAAGCTATTTCACCAACGCCCGGATTTGGACTATCCACTACTGCCACTGCAAACACTGCAGCTGCCGCAGCTACTTGCGGATAAAACCAAAACCAAAAATTTATTATTTTTTTATTCAAAATCTCGGGGAAGAAATTCCCCGAAAAACTTTTTTATTACAATTCAGACATTAACTTAATCAGCTTTTCTTCTCGCTGCCTTTCCCTAAACCACTCATAATACTCAGCCTTTTCTTTTTCATAAAACACATTAACTCCTATCCCACCGTGCACCCTCTGAACATTATACAAAATTCTCCCAGTCCGTCCATTACCATCCAAAAACGGATGAATCATTTCAAAATCAATATGCGCCTCCTTAAGCTCATCCAAATCCTTACACCCTTCATACTTCTCACACCACTTCCGAAGACGAGGTTTATTTCCCTTAGCTAAAATCTCCCGAATAACTTTTCTTTCTCCAAAAAAATTTGTGCCAACAATATAAACAGTCTTCTTCCTCAATTTCCCAGCAATATCAGAATCCAAATTACACATCAACTTCTCATGAATCCCACAAACATAATCTATCCCCCAATTCTTATACTCACTAACCGCATACTCCCAAGCCACAACAGAATCCCGAAAAGCCTCATCAGAATACTCACTCTCAATAGCATTCGACTCCCTCAAAAAAATATTAATAGCATCCCTCATAATTTCCAAAAGAATCACTCCTATAAAAAATTATGTAAACAAACCCCATTTCTCGAACGTCCCGTTCGACTATATAATTGCGCCGAGCAATTCGCTCATTTTTATTTACAAAATCAAAATTTGACACACCATCAATTTCCTCGTCACGACTCAATCGTTCGCTTCACTCACTCTAAATCTTTATCTTCGAGATAAACTATTTCAATTAAACTACTCTCTCCAAGCCTAACGTGTTTTCCGCTTTGATCATTATCAGCTGGATAATATACCATTCCCACAGGATGAGGATCTTCTTCATAATTCCATCCCATTGGAACATAACAATTAGAAAGTCCCCATAAATTATTCTTTGGTTGGGGAATATATGAGGTAAAAACTCGTTTGACATTCTTATTTTCTAAAAACTCTACAATATCCTCCTTATCTGGAGCATGATCTGTATCTACATAAAGATAATTTCTAGTTTTATCTCCCTGCGGAATTAATTTTCCATTTTCTTTACAAAATAACAGCCGATAATCATCAACCATATCACCATAAAGCGCCCTCTCCCAAGATCCAGGATTAACACAAAAAACAAAATATTCTCCTTCAAACTTATCTTTTTCCATTTTAACTAGCTGGTTTATCCAAATAAGCAATCTCATCCATAGACAAATCCAACTGCTTCCTAATCTCAGAATTCTGTAAAATTATTTTCAAAAGCATAAAATCCTTCATAGCAGTCTTAGTAGAAATATGACAAACCTTCGCATACTTCTGACAAATAGTTTTCTTCTTAGCTGCCCGCTGATTTTGCAACCAAATCTTCAAAATCCGACTAGGCTTTTTATAAGATGTCCAACCACTTCTATCATAATCCTTAACCCCAGCAATCCCAGCCCCAAGCAAAAAATATTCATAAACCATAAACCTCCAATGCCTCTGTCTCCTAATCCGCCCCCGAAAAACATCAGCTAAACTAAGAGCCTCAAAAGCTCGGGACAGTTCTTTGCCCTTATACGCAACAGGAATATTCTCCTCAACCCACAAAAAAATATCATCAATCGGCATATTCACCTCGTCATAAACCCGAATCATCTTATCATCAATCTTCGCTCCCTGAAAAACATTTTGCAAAGCACTAAAAATAGACTCTTCCTTATTCCTATCCCCAACCTCTTTCATTAACTCAGGATTATCCATCTTAGATAACATCTGCAAATCATTCAACGCCGCTCGAATATCCCCCTTAGCCTTAATCGCAATAGACTTCAAAACCTCACCAGTCACAACAACATTTTCCTTCTCGCAAACATCCATCATAATCTTCAAAACAACCTTATAATCAACTTCCTTTAACTGAACAACCTCAGCCTTCCGTCGAAGAACATTAAATTTACTAGCCCAAATATCATTAGCCGTAATAATTATAGGAAACGCAGACTTATCAAGAAGAGCCAAAAGTTCAGCAAGACCACCTCGGTCTTTCATAGCGGAAACCCCATCAACCTCATCAATCAAAATAATTTTACTTTTTGCAAACAAAGATTTCTGTCTAGAAGCAGGTCCAATAATTTCCCCAATCTTAGCTTTATTTCTAAAGTCAGACGCATTTAATTCCAAAACTTCAGCATCAGTTTCCGAAGCAATTGCATAAGCAAGACTCGTCTTCCCAACCCCAGGCGGACCATGAAGCGCAACAGCCTTTTTCTTCGGGAATTGTTTCAAAAATAATTTAACTTTATCAATAGCCAAATCCTGACCTCGAATATCATCAAAACATTTCGCCCTATATTTTTCACACCACGGAATATTCTTCATATCTATCATAATTTATATTTATCAAGAATATATCTAGAAAAATTATTTATTTCAAAAAAGTCTACAAAAGGATTTGCAGCAACACCATTAGGGTCCACAATAAAATAACCGGGAAGGGGAACTGGAGAAAAATCAAAACCATTTTTTAAATCTTCAGCCTCACTTACCATTCTTCTAAAAGCATTATAATATATATTTGCAGTCCTCAAATCTTTACTTAATAAGATAGGAGAAAAATTAGTACCAGAAAAATCTTTTTTTAAAAAAGAAGATAAATCCAAATCAACACCGCAAGAAACCAATTTTTCAATAACTACCATAAAAAATTATATCTCCAAGTATCATTAAAACATTTCGCTCGATATTTTTCACACCAAGAATTATTCTTCATCTTTATCATAATAAACCCCTCCAATTCACAAGCACGAAAGAAGAGTGCAACAATGTATTCAACCCGCTACCAGATACCTCCGACCCGTTACCTGTTACCTCCGATCCGTTACCCGATACCTCCGACCCGATACCTGTTACCTCAGACCCGCTACCCGATACCTCCGACCCGTTACCATGAAAAACAAAGTTTTTCATTTATGCCTCCTTGCTACCGACGCCGCCTTCTCCAGCGAGAATAAACGAAGCAATCAAAGCCTCTAATTGAATAAATTCGTCACTACCTTCAACCAATCTAAATTCAGCCTCACCAGTCTTTTCAGTCAATCGAACTTTCAAAGAATTATCAATCGGCAAATTCCAAACTTCCTTTTGAATCGCCTTAATTACATCTTGTCCGGAAATGGATTCCTTCAACATAATATCAAGCAACTTATCTCGAGAATTCAAAAAATCTCCACTCAAAGCATAGTCAAGAACAATCTTTATGTCACTAGGCTTTGCCTTAGAAACAATTGTATTAACAAGGTCAGGTGTAATATTTGGACTTATTGACGCAGTAGCTTGAAGTAAATTAATAATTCGCCTACAATCTCCCTCGCTAGATTCATACAAAGCATCAAATGCATCAGGACTAATCGTTAAACCTTCACTCTCAGCAATTAAATCAATTCTTTTCTTAACATCTTTTTTCTCTAATAATTGAAATCTTAAAACCACAGCTCGAGACTGAATGGGGTCCAGTATCTTAGAAGAATAATTACAACTCATAACAAACCTACAAGTCGAAGTATAATTCTCCATTGTTCGACGAAGTGCCTGTTGAGCTTCACGAGTTAAAGCATCAGCTTCATCCAAGAAAATAACCTTGAAAGGAACGTCGCCAAGAGCTTTAGTTCTTGCAAAATCTTTAACTTTCTGTCGAACAACATCAATCCCTCGCTCATCACTTGCGTTCAACTCCAAATAATTTTCTCTCCAAGATTCACCAAATAACTCCTTAACAATAATTAAAGCAAGTGTAGATTTTCCAACTCCAGCAGGACCAGCAAACAACAAATGTGGAATATTAAAAGAATCAACCAGAGACTTAACCCGCTTAAGAATCTCCTCCTGCCCGACCATATCCTCGAACACCTTAGGACGATATTTCTCTGTCCACACCTCTGAATTATAATGAGTAGCCATATTCAAAAATCACCTTAGAACTTTATAAGGATTATTATAGTTGTGTTGAATTAAATTAAGGTAAATAATTATATATATTTCTTAAATCAGAAAAAGATGCTAATCTAGTTATTTTTAAATGAGATTCATCAAAAACTTCATCCTGTAAAATTTTTCCACGAGGAATGTAAATAGCATTAATTCCTGCTTTTATTGACGGAAGTATATCATTTTTATAAGAATCCCCAACAAAATAAATATCTTTCTTATCTCTGTCTTGTGAAAGTTCTTTTATTTTTTCATATTTTTCTCTCAAAACAACATGAATTTTATCTTCAGGAAACCATTGACTAAGCTCCATAACTTCAACCTTTTTCCTCTGCATTGCATCATCACCAAGAGTTACCATTTCCAAATCAGCTCCTTGATCAATTAAAAATTCCAAAGTATCTTTAACTCCTGAGTAAAGTCCAGCTTCAAGCCATTTTCCTTCATTAAAAACACTTTTCCCAAGGTTATATACAATATTTGCACCAGATATAATCTCCACAGAATTTACTCCAAATTCTTTTGCAATATCTAAATAAACATCTTTAAGGGAATTTGCAAAAACTTCAGTATCAAATCCAAACTCTTTTATTAATTCAAGTTGTCGCTCAATATGCTTATCAGAAATATCATCAAATGAATACCTAAAATCATCAAATGTATTGGCAACAAAATTATGAAAATTATATAATGCATTCTGATAATGATGATTGGTTGGAATCATAGTTTCGTCCAAATCCATAATCATTTTCCTAACCATATTAATAACTACTAGACTTACTTTATAACAACTTATATAATAAAAAATACTATATCAAAATATTCAATCACAAAATTAAATTTTTCTATAAACTGCGGGATGCCATTTTATCTTACCAGATTCTCCTGCTCTGGCTTTGATAGTTCTAGCTTTATCCAAAACCAAAGATTTCGAAAAATAATTCTCCGCAGCCTTAATATCTTCGCTACAAGAAGCATCATAAAAAAGTCCTCCAGTACGGAGTCCGCTTAAAGAATCATCAAAAGAACATAAAGAAAAAGGTGCTCCATAATCCATTGCATTAGAAACATAAAATCTATCGAAGATATCTCCATTTTTACCAAGATCTCTTGCGACATCAAATATATTCCCTGAAACTAATTCAATTTTATCTAAAGATTTGACAACAGATTTAAACTTGTTAGAAAAATATTTTTTTCTATTTGCAAAATCCTCAAGACAAACATCAAAAAAATTATCAGACTCCTCCAAAACAAAATTATCTCTAAAAAAATTATTATCTCTTTCTCGCAAAAGTCCCATTTGCTCTCTTATAAAATTTAATTGATGTTCATTTTTATCAACAGCATAAACTTTATCTACATAAGGAGCAATTGCAAAAGGAATATCTCCCGAGCCAGCAACCAATACAGCCACATCTTTACGATTAGGGCTAAGCCCACTCAGGACTGCAAGGATAGATTCATTCGTACAAGGATAACTCAATCCTTCATCATAATATTCATATCCAGTTTTCATAAAAACCAAATATAAAACTATTTTATAAAAATTTATATAATAAAAGACTCCCTTTCTCGAACCCAAGGTTCGATTATATTATTGCGCCCGCTCTTCAGCGGTCACAGCTCAATCACGAAATTAAATTTCGCTCCAAATAACTTACATAACAAAAACTTGGTAAGTAAAAAAATTTCACAAACAAAACAAAATAATAAAATTACACAAGTTATATAACAAACATTCTACCGACGGGAATTTAGAATAAATTCCCTCAATATATCGGACCGTCTGCAGCATGTACGGTAAGTGGTCCGGATTTAAAATTCTGCAGAATTTTCCTGACGATTTTTTCACCAGAAAAAATGTCAATAACTATCTTTATTTGTTTCTCTTAAGTTTTCTTTTCCGTTTTTCTTTCTTAAGTCTCTTACGTTGCCATTTCCATCTCATCTGGCCTTTCTTTTTCCATCTTCTACTTGATCTTTTCATCGTAGTACTCTATCCAAATTTCACTTTATAAAGTTTCGCCCTGTCAACAGTAGATGACCAAATCACAAAAA
>JAGLQO010000002.1 GCA_023136775.1 Candidatus Pacearchaeota archaeon
ACTATTTGTGCGACACAGCAGTTTTCTTTGATTATCAGCATAGATATATGGCTATTGTAAATGGTAGTTCAGATCCTTTTGGTTATGTTGTTGAGGGAGAAGCTGAGGGATGGAGAGAATGGAATCCGTATTGGTCAGGAGCAGGTACATGGATGACTGCGATGTTTGATCAATATTGGAGTAGTTATTACTCAATGGATGATTGGGAAGCTTATGTTAATATCGCTGTAACTTTAGATGCTCCGTCAGATAATCATTCAACTTCAAATACAACTATAACTTTCAATTGTTCAGCTATGGACAATTTAAATTTAGTGAATATAACTCTTTATGGAAATTGGTCAGGGGGATGGCATGCTAATGAAACTGTGAATATTACAGGAACTTCAAATTCAACAACATTTACAAAAACATTATCGACGGGGAGTTACAAATGGAATTGTTTAGCTTATGATGACGATAGTAATTCAGATTGGGGAGATAGTAATTTTACTATTACGACAGGAGTAGACACAACTTATCCACAATTCTCAAATTACTGGGATGATAATACAACACTAACTGATTCTGGAACAGGAAATTTTAATGTAACTGTGGCAGATACGAACGGAACAGTTTTACTAGAAATTAATGGAACGAATGTAACAGCGACGAACTTATCGACGAGTATCTACAATGTTCCTTATACTTTTTCAAGTTCAGGAACTTATCCGTATAAATGGCATAGCTGGGGAAATGGAACGAGCGAGAATTATAATGTTTCTACAGAACAGAGTTATGTTGTGAATGATACAATTTCTCCAATAATTTCTCTGGTTTTACCAACGAATTCATCAACACAAACTTCATCTTCGACGGTGATTTTTACTTACAACGTTTCTGACACAAATTTAGTCAGTAATTGTTCTCTATTTATAGACGGTGTAATTGATCAAACAGACACGATAATAACTAAAGACGTTAACCAAACATTCTCAAAATCTATGTCAAATGCAAATTATAATTGGAGTGTGAAGTGTTATGATTCTTCAGATAACCAGGGAAATTCTTCTCTTTATTATTTGACGGTAAGTTACACGGCTCCGGCGGCGGAGGAATCTTCTAGTGGCGGAGGCGGAGGAGGTGGCGGAGAGACCATAATAGTAACAAATGAAACATTAGAAACCATAGAAATTATAACTCCAGGAAATGTGACGATAATAGAAGGTTTTGATTTAGAGACGGCTATAAAACAAATAAAAGTTAAGGTAAAAGCTCAAGTTTCTAATGTAAGTTTTAGAGCTGAAAAGTTTGATGAAAAGCCTATTGATGTAGCAAACCATCTTCCAGAATATACAGGAAAAGTTTACAAATATTTACAGATTGAACCAGAAAATTTTAACGATAGCTTAGAATTGGCTACTGTCACTTTTCAGGTTTTGAAAGGTTGGATGATTGAAAACAATGTGGAGAAAAATAATGTTGTTATTTACAAATTTGATGAAGAATATGAGGTTTGGAATGAGTTAGGAACGAATTTTATCGAGTCCCCAATTAGGGATGACTTTGGTAGCCCCGATGAGGAATATTATTATTATGAGGTTGAGTTAGAATCATTTAGTTATTTTGCGATTGTTGAAAAAGTTGTTGTTGAGGAAGCTGAGGTCGAAGGGGTTAGTTTGAGAGAAGGGGTTTTGGATTTGTTTGAGAAAGTTGTGAGGGTTATTGGTTTTGTTAAGAGAAATTGGATATGGTTTATTGGTGGTTTGGGGATTATCTTGTTTTTGAGTGTCGGGGTTGTGTTTGGGGTTAGGAGAATTAAGGAGAAGAGGGCTGGGAAGGTTAAGGTTTTTAAGAAATACGAGAAGAGGGTTAAGGGAGATAAGGGGAAGAAGAGGGTTGGGAAATAGGTAGCTTTTTAATTCTTGAAATCTTTTTTTAATTATGGATTTAGTTGATGTGCATTCACATTTAGACGATAATAGATTTAAGGAGGATTTGGATGAAGTGATTGAAAGAGCTAGGAAAGCTGGAGTGAAGTTTATTATTACCAGTGGAGTCAATCCGTCGACAAATAGGAGGTCTTTGGAGATTATGGAGAGATATTCTGATGTTGTGAAAGTTTCGTTTGGAGTTTATCCAATTGATGCTATTATAGAAAAAATTAAGGATGCTGGGGAGGAGTCTGATTTGAGGTATGTTGAGGAGTTTAATGTTGATGATGAGTTGAGGTGGATTGAGGAGAATAAAGATAAATGTGTTGCGATTGGTGAATGTGGTTTGGATTACAAAGTTGTTGAGGGGTATAATGAAGAGCAGAAAAAAGTTTTTGCGAAAGTAATTGAACTTTCTAAGAAAATTGATAAGCCGTTAGTTATTCATTCTCGAAAGGCTGAGCTTGACGCGATTGATATTATGGAAGAGATGAATTGTAAAAAAGTTTTGATGCATTGTTTTAACGGGAAGAAGTCTTTGATTAAGCGATGTGTTGATTTGGGTTGGAGTTTTTCTGTTCCGCCTGTAATTGTTCGGCTGGAGCATTTTAAGATGTTGGTAAAAATTGTTCCGTTGGAACAGTTGATGACTGAAACTGATGCTCCGTATTTATCTCCTGTCGCTGGTGAGAAAAATGAATCTGCTAATGTTTCGGTTACCATAAAAGAAATTGCTCAGATTAAGGAGATGAGCGAAGAAGAAGTTGCTAAACAGATTTTTGAAAATGCTAAGGAGATGTTTGGATTATAAAGATGGAATGGTATATTATTGCTTTAATATCTGCGTTTTTTTCTGCTGTTGCTGCAATATTGGAGAAGAAAATTTTGTTTAAAGAGAAGGCTCTTTCGATGACATTTATTTTAGGAATTTTTAATTTAATTTTGTCAATACCTTTTTTCTTTTTTGTTGATTATGCTTTGGTTTCAGCTTTGGCTTTAGGTGTTTTATTTTTTAAATCTGTTCTTGGGGCAATGGCTTTTTTGTTTATTATGAAGGGTATTAAGAATTTGGAGATTAGTAAAGCTTTGCCTTTGCTTGTTTTAACTCCTGGGCTTGTGGCTTTTTTTGCGTTTATCTTTTTAGGGGAGTCTCTTAAGTTGATTGAGATTGGTGGAATGATTTTGCTTCTTGCGGGGAGTTATTTTCTTCAATTAGGTAAGGGACGAGGATTAATGTTTCCTCTGAAAAGTTTTATTCAAGATAAGGGAAATTACTATATTTTGATTGCATTGGCTCTTTTTACTACGACTTCGATTTTAGATAAGGCTCTTTTGAAAAATTTTAAACTTCCTTTGAATGCGTTTTTTGGATTCCAGCATTTATTTTTTGCTATTATATTTGTTTTTTTGGCAATTATTTATTTTCGTGATATAAATTTTAAAGAGTCTCTTAAATTTTCTGGAAAGTTTATTGCGTTATTGGCGGTGATTACGATTGTTTATAGATATGCACATCTTTATGCAGTAAAAATTGCACCGGTTGCTTTGGTTCTTTCGATAAAAAGAATATCAGTGTTTTTTGCTGTTCTTGTTGGGGGAACTTTATTTAAGGATCAGAATTTGATTAGGAGAATTATTGCGACGGTGATGATGATAATTGGAGCGATTTTAATTATTATTAATTAGAATAAGTAGGTTGTAGACTGTAATAATTTTTAAAAAGATATATTGTATACCTATTATATGTTTCCACCTTCACGAAAATTAATCGATCCGAATACTTCTTCTCTTGCGCGAGCGTATGCAAGTATTTTGTTTGATGTTAATAATAGATGTGACATAGAGTGTCCAGAGGACCTTAGTCTTATAATTGATGGCTTGGGAAAATATATTGATTATATGAATACTATTGAAGATAATTATCACGTAAATAGATCTAAACTTGCTACGGTATTTCCATTAGCCTGTACGAATGCATTTGAAGTTGTTGTTGGTGAAGAACGTGGATCAAATGAAAAGTTTAAAGAAGTTAGAGGAGAATTTTGTTATTTAGAGCGTCAGTTAAAAAAATTGAGTAAGGATTCAGTATCTTTTTATAAGAAAAATCATGAAGATGTTTCAGTATTTTTGCAGAAAATGAATAGTAGTTTTTATAACTGAGGGGTTATTTTTTTTTAGATTTCTTTTTCTTTGAAATTTTAACTTTCTTTGAAGCTTTCTTTGTTGAAGTTATTTTTCTTTTTGGCAATTGTTTTTTTAATTGTGGCCATTTTTCTTCGAGTGTTGGAAGGTTTACTTTGTAGATTACTCCCATAGGAATTTTTCCTTTGTGTGCGTTGTAGTCGTATTGGTTTGCGATTTTTTCTGCAGCTTTTTTACTTGTGTTGTCTTTTATTTTGTACATTCTTTTATCTTTGCTATTTGATTCTACATTAAATATTAGACAATCTTGAATTATTTCTACATATGAAAACCCTTTATGTTCGATTGCTTTTCTGAAAACTTCTTGCATATGTTCCATATCTCTAGCGTTAGTTCTTGCGATAAAAGTTGCACCTGATGCTAATGCTAATTTTAGTGGGTTGATTGGTTGATCGAATACACCTAGTGGTTCAGATTTTGATAAATATCCTTTTTGAGATGTTGGAGTTGGTTGTCCCGTTGTTAAGGAAAATGATTGGTTGTCGTGAACAACTAAAGTCATGTCTGCGTTGTACTTGAAGGCGTGAATAAAATGCGCCATTCCTTCTGCATATATTGCTCCATCGCCAACAAAAGCCATTACTTTTAATTTGGGATTTCCAATTTTCATTCCGATTGCTAAGGGAAGGGCTCTTCCATGAAGTGCATTTACTCCAGATACTTTTAGATAATCGAAGATTTTTGAATTACATCCAATGTCAGTTGTTATTGCAAAATCTTCGTGCTTGAATTTTCTCTCGTTAATCATATCTGAAACTACTTTTTTTGTTGACGCTAAAATCATGTTATTTGGACATCCAGGACACCAAGTGTTTTCTGAAGTAGTTGCTAAATCGTTTGGATTCATAAAATTTCCTCTATGTATTTTTTTAATTCATCTGATCTAAATGGTCTTCCATTATATTTTAATAATCTGTTTTCAATTTTGATTCCAGTTTTCTCTCTAATTAGTCTTCCGAGTTGTCCAGTTACGTTACATTCAACTAGAATGATATTGGTTGCTTTTTTTATTTCTTTTTTTATTTGTGGAGACAGGGGTTTGCAATATAATACTTGTAAGAATTTTGCATCTAGTCCTTTAATTGCATCTTTAATTGCACCAGATGTAGAACCCCATCCAATAATCAAATTCTTTGAGTTTTTCTTTCCGTGAATTTTTATCATTTCGAAATTTTTCTGAATGAATTTTTTTGCATCTTCGTATTTTTTTGTTCTTTTGTTGACGTTTTGTTCGGTTAGCGATGCTGATTCCGTAACATTTCCAAATTTATCTGCTTCGTATGATGAAGCTTTTATAATGGATGTCCCCGGAATCTTTCTTTTTACTTCGAATTTTGGAGTTTTTACTGGAGAGGCTGTTGAAGAAAATTCTGATTCGGCTAAGTGTTTGTCTGAAAGTAATACAGAAAGTGTTCTGAATTTTTCAGCTAAAAATAAGGCTTCTGAAGTCTTTTCTATGCATTCAATTGGATTCCCTGGCGCTAATACAAATCTGGGGAACTCGCCATGACCATTTCTTAAGGCTATATCTAAATCTGATTGTGCTGAATATGTTGGAACTCCACTACCTGGACCAACTCTTGAAGCTAAATAAACTGTTAATGGAATTTCTGCTATTCCTTGCATTGAAAGTGTTTCTCCCATTAAGTCAAATCCACCTCCAGAAGTTCCTGTCATTGTTTTCTTTCCTGCGAATGAACATCCAAGTGCCATTGTAGCCGCACTTATTTCATTTTCGGCTTGGTATACTATTCTGTTTTGTTTTAATTGTTCTGCTGCTAATTCGTGAAGAGCTCCTGTTGCTGGAGTCATTGGATATGCAATGTAACTTCCAAGTCCAGAATTTTTAGAGCCAATTGCTACAGCTTTACTTCCAGATAATCTAGATATTTTATTGTTTAGTTTTTTTAATTTGTAAATATCTTTTTGAGACTCAAATCCTTTTTCGGCTGAGATGATTGCTTTTGCAGAATCTTTTAATTGGTGTTTAACTTCTTTTTTTAATTCTATAAATGGAATTCCTAAAATTTTTGTTAAACAACCAGCAAGTGCAATATTTAAATTTCTTCCTTCATCTTTGAAATCTTCTGCAGTTATTGTTACTGCACCATCGATTAAATATTTTTTATGTGTCTTGATTGTTCGTTCGTCGAAGGCTACTAATATTCCGGCTTTTGATTCATGACTTTCTATTGGTGTACTGGAAATACAGAGTGCATTAAAGTTATGTCCTCCTCGGATTAAAGATTGATAGTCTCGGTAGTTGAAAGTATAGTAGCCGAAGTTTCCGAGTACGTTAGACATAATTTCGGAGACTTTATTTATTCCTTGTCCCGCTTTCCCGCCGATTAAAATTGTTAAACTCATTTTATCACCTAGTGGAATTAATCAAGTAACTTATTTAAAGGTTGTGCAATATATATTATCATGGAAGTAAATTGGATTAATTTCCGAATCATTTTCAATAAATAAAAATGGAAGGTGCGATTGAAAGTTTTAATATCATGAAAGATATTCCTATGGCTAGATTTCAGGTTGTTATAAATCCTGAAGATTTGGAATTTTTTAATTTTCCTTATTATTTGAAAGTTGATGTCAGTGAGCATAAAACTGATTTGGGTGCGGTTGTTCGTTGTGATGACATTGAGGATGCTGCTGCGAAATTGAAAAAATTGCATAAGAATTTTCCAACGAATAAAATTATCGTTCAGGAAGGTTTTGAGGGAATTGAAATGATTGTAGGAGTTAAGAGCGATGAGGTTTTTGGGAAATTATTGGTTATTGGTTTTGGTGGAATTTTTGCCGAGATAAAAAAGGATGTTTCGTTTCGGACAATGCCTGTTACTAAAACGGATATTAAAGAAATGATTTTAGATTTAGAAGGGAAAGATGTCTTCAAGGCTCGAGGGAAAAATTATGATTTGGAGAAATTCATTAGTTTAATTGAGAAAGTTGTTTTGGTTGTTGAGAAAAAAAATATCAGAGAGCTTGATTTAAATCCAGTTATTGTTGGAGAGAAGAAGTCGTTAATTGTTGATGCTAGAGTTCAATTAAAATGATTGTTTTGGATTGTAATAATATTTAAATAATAGTTTATATTTGAGATTTCTATGGAAGATAAATATTTTGGAATAAAAATGTCTCTAGTGTGTGTCTATGATGCTTTAAATAATAAACGTGAAATTTTTTCAAATACTGCCAAATCATATATTGAAGATGTTGCAGACCATATTAATAATTATAATAAATTTTTTAATTTTCTAAAAGGCGAGGGAGATATAGGATCCTTTGATGTTCCAAACCTAAGGTATATTGTTTCATTAGTGAATAAAGATGCTTCTCAATGTTTTAGAAAGGAGAATATAGATTCTGTTCAAAATAAGTTTGTTGCGTTTAGTGATCAAATTAGAAAACTTAAATCTTCTCCTTTAGAAGTTTATGCTTCTGAAAATTATGGGGAATTGAAAAATTTTATTAATGGTGTTGGAAATGGGTTTGAGGCTCATTATGATAGAGAATTGGATTTTGATGATTAATTAATTATTTTTCCTATTGTATCACACATTTCTTTTGGGTCTATAAAATTAATTATTCTAAATCTTGCCATGAATTCTTTTGCTTCTCGAACTTGTTTACCGCCGAGAAAACAAGCGAATACTGGTTTTTTTGTATGTATTAATACTTTTGCGGTCAATAGACTTTCGGTCATTTTTTGTGGAGTTAATAAAACAATTGAGAAATCGAAATTTTCTTTTTCAACTAATTCTAAAGTTTTTTTATAATTTTTGCTGGATGCGTCTCCGATTAAATCTAATGGATTGTTGTGACTCCAGTTGACAGGTAAAAATTTATTTAATTTTAGAATTAATGATTTTGATAAGCTTGGAATTTTTATATTGTTATTAGAACATGCGTCAGTTGTTAAAACTCCTAGTCCTCCAGCGTTTGTTATTATTGCAGTTTTGTTTCCTAGTCTTGGATATTTTTCTAGGATTTTAGCTACGGCGAATAGTTGTTTTATTGAATCCACTTGAATACATTTAGACTGTTTTAAAATTCCGTCGTAGATTCCAGATTCACAAGCTAAGGCTGCTGTATGAGATTGTGCTGCTTTTTGTCCAATAGTTGATTTTCCAGATTTTAAAACTATGATTGGTTTTTTGCATTTTTTGCATGTATCGATAAAGCGTTTCCCTTTTTCTTGTTTTAGAGATTCTAAATATAAAGTTATTACTTTTGTTTTTTCATCTTTGGAATAGTATTCTATGAAATCTGAGAAATCTAATTGTGCGGAGTTTCCGACGGAGACGAAGCCTGAGAGTTTTTGACTTGAGTCTAAGATGGCTGAACCTATGGCGCCTGATTGAGAGATGAATGCAATATGTCCAGCTTTTGGTATACCTTCGAAATAACTTGTACTTAATTTTTGATGAGGATCGATAAAGCCGTAAGAGTTTGGTCCAAGGATTAATATATTGTTTTCTTTTGCAATATCTAAAATTCGTTTTTCTAAATCAGTGTCACCAATTTCTGAAAATCCTGCCGTTAGGATTACTGCCGATTTTACTTTTCGTTTTGCGGCGTGTTGAAGAATTAATGGAACAGCTTTTGATGGAATTGCTATTACCACGCAATCTATTTCATAAGGAATTTCTAATAAATCTTTATAGCATTTATGTTCTAAAATTTTGTTGGCTTTTTGATTTACTGGAAAAATTTTTTTATTTGATTCTAATAAATTTTTGAAAACCGCATAACCTACTTTTTTTTCATCTCTTGAAGCTCCGACTACTGCAAAGGTTTTTGCGTTAAAAAAATCCTGTACACCACTCATAATAATAGAAATAATATTATCTATATAAAACTAGCGTCATAAAATTATTGAATCGTTAAGATAAACATTGACGTGCTTATTCTAATCGGCCTACATAAATCCGTCATTGTCTATTCCAGCTTCGTCGCTGTCTATTTCGCTTGGTTCAGCTTTTGTCTCGACAACTACTGGAGCAGTTTTCAAATCACTTAAGTCGACGGCATTAATCATTGCTTTGAATGCTTCGAATTTGTCAGCTCGGATTCTGACTCCTGCTTTTGTAAAGCCTGTGTATCTTTTGTTTTGAACAAATTCTCGAATGGTGAGTCCCGGGAATCCCCCGAAGTCGTCGACAATTACCATGATTTTTGTGTCATCACTTTTTTTTATTTCGCCTATATTTTTTTCCATGGTTTAGAATTGTATGAATTGTTTATAAAAATTTGTGTGATTGTTAGACAAGTTGTTGGAGTGAATAAATCAATTAAATAAAAACTATGGAGAAAATAAAAGGAGAGTATTGATTAAACGTCACCTCTCTCACCAACTCAACATTTTTTAAAAAAAATCGTTGGGAATTTTATTCTAAAATTAGATACGAAAAGCCTGCACAAGTTAATTGTGCCGTTTTCATTTAATAAGTGAATCTTTGATTCACAAATTGTGCAAATGTGTTATTTGGTTTTGTATAATAAAAACTATGGAGAAAATAAAAGGAGAGTATTGATTAAACGTCACCCCTCTCCATCTCGACCGAAGCCAAGTATTCAACAAGGTCGAAACAACCGAAGTTAATTCAAATAAGTTGAATATAATATTATAAATAATGTTAGTTAAGTAATCTGTTACGAATATATTCAATGGATATTCATATAAATATAAATAATAGAAGAGTTAAATATCCCGAAATATTTAACTCTAAAAAAACTTGATATTTTTATCAAGCGCCAAACCGAAGTTTGAATATAAGGAAGAGTATCGATTTTAACGTCGCCTCTCTTCTATTTTACCTAAGTAAAATAATTCAGCAAGGTCGAATCAACCGAGATTGACGCGAATATGCCGAATATAATATGATGATTAATATTGGTTAAGTAGATTCCTGCGAAGATGTTGGTATTCAAAATTATTATATACAAATAAAGAAAGATTAAATTAAATAAAAAAAGGAGAAAAACAAAAAACCGAAGCTATTCATTTTTCTCCCAAACTATTTAACCGAAGCTAAATAGCAAACATTTGACCGAAGCCAAAAGACTCAAAACAGCGAACTGTTTTAAGTATAATATAGTTATGTTTTAAATATTATAAAGCTTTCTTATCATTTTTGAGGAATTACAAAAGGCTCCCTTTGGAGAGCAAAGGCTCCCTGGAATCAAAACTTAGTTAGGTTTAATTTAAAATAAATTTTTTATGAAAAATTGATTTTAAATTAAACGATATAGGGCGGCCCCTCGGCAGACCCACGAATTGCGGATTTCTGGGGTCAAATTAAATTTCTTAACGGTGCTGTCCTTTCTAAAGGTGGACAACCTGCACCTAAAATTTTATTTCGCATGCTTGGCTGCTGATGTTATTTTTTCTTTGTGTATTTAATTTAGAAAATAGAAAGACGCTCACACCCGGAATCGAACCGGGGTACCCCGAAGGGTCCGCCTTAGCAGAGCGGTGCAATACCATTATGCGATGTGAGCTTTGATATTTGGAGAGATTTAGGATTTTAAAGGTTATTGGTTAAAATTAAAAGAGTTTTACAATCCAATTTTTATCAAGATATTTTTTTGTTGCAGTTCCTTTTATATTTCTCCCAACGCTTAAATCAATTGCTGATGGCATTAAAATATGTTTTTTATATTCTGGTGGCATTATTTCTAATTGCATACCTTTTATCCAATATGTCTTTCTGAAAATAAAATCTTTTGAATCCTTCTTTGTTAGGTCCTCTTCCAGTATATAAGATGGCATAGTTTCTTCTAATAAATTTTCTGCATCAAATCCAATTTTATTAAGAGATTCTAAAATGGCTTTTTTTACAATTTTATTAATTTCGTTTTTATCGATTATTGAAAAGATAGCAATTAGATCTATGTCTAAATATGATGTTCCAATAATTTTTTTTGCGAGTAATTGCTTTGGGCCTCCTCTTTTGCTGGCAGATCCAGTTATATAAAGTTCTGAACATTCTGGCTTGATAGTTTTTATAAATTCTGTTAGAAAATTTTTATCTATCTGAGTAAGATAGTTTTCGAAATGTCTATCAAATAATCTTTTGTTTGACAATAGAGGGATATTGTTAAAAGATGAGTATGAATTAATTATGTCTTTAAGGTGTAAGGTATATCTCATATTTGGATCGGTAAAAAGATGAAACATTATCTTGGAATCTTTTTCACAATAAGGTTTAAGCATTTTTGAACAATTTTCACAAGGTATGGACCTTTTTACATTCTGTGGCTTTCCATTTGCCATAAGATGTATTTCTTTTATTTTAAAATTAACATTATTTTTAATAGCATTATTTACCGCCATATTTTCTGCATGAAGGATATTTACAACTTTTTCAATATTATATCCCTCATAGATTTTCTCTTCTTTCGTTATTAATAGACAAGCAACTTTTCTACTTGTTATTGAGGCATTTGCTTTTAATATAATATTTTTTAATTGTTTGTGGATTCTTAATATTTCCATTAATTTACTAGAATAGCAACTTTTTTAAAATCTACTTTCGAGTCTTTTTTGTAAGTCAGGTCGGCGTGCTAGCCCCACGCTATTCACAAATGGGCTTTATGGTGGACCGCAAGGCAGGATAGTGATATGAAGTTTTTCATGTTACTCATTTGACGTTGAAGAGACGTCCTTCTTGATCTTGCTTTAGTGAATTGGGTCAGGGGAAGGAATTCCAGCAGCCCTAAGTTAGAGTTTAGGTGCTTGAAGGGTCACGTCTTTGAGGATAATTAGTAACCGCTAAATGGCGAATTTGAGCTTCCTGCCCGACTTACGATTAATTTTAATCGAAAATTTCTTGGTAAAATAAATTCTCACGTATGTTAATACGCTACGAATTTTTTTACGCTGCGAAATTTCCTGATTAAAATTAATCGTGTTGGCTTTTTGTTATTATAACTTTTATGGAGCGTTAGCGATAAGTGGACAAGGTGTATGAGACGAGTGAAAGGACGAAGTCCGTACGAGCGAATAAATATGATAAGCCGTGGGTTTATCTAAAGGGCTTCAGTCTTTTACGAATTTTTATAAAGTAGTTAATCGTTTTGTTTTTATGGTGATGAGTAAAAGGGCTATGAGTGCGATTATTGGATATGTTTTGCTGATTTCTATTACACTTGCACTTTCGGTTATGGTTTATAATTGGCTGAAATTTTACGTTCAGCCTGATGAAATCGAGGCGTGTCCAGATAATGTAAACATTATAATAAATGGTTATGATTGTAATAATAGTATGATAGGTGACCCAGGAAGAAATGGATCGCTTAGTGTAACTTTAAAGAACAAGGGTCTTTTTACTGTGGACGGTTATATTTTGAAAATACATAAAGAAGAAGATAGAGATTTTGGTATTTATGTGTTTAATGAAACTGGAAGTGAAATAACTCCAGGGAGCAGCGTTACTACTGTTTATGATTTTGGTGATTATGTAGGCCCGGATAAAATTTTTTATAGTAGAACAGAGTTTTATACGGTAACCTTAGTGGAAGTTCAACCGTTTATGAATGATGATAATGGAACTATGGCCTGTAAATCGTATACTACTCAAAAAATTAATTGTAAGGATTAATGATTATATTTATATATTCTAATAAACAATTAAATATAGGGTTGATAATATAAATGAAAATAGAGGTTAAAAATAAGCGTGGAATTTCGCCAGTGATTGCGAGTGTTCTTATGATTTTGATGGTTGTAGTTTTGTCTGGAATGGTTTTTTTATGGGCGCGTGGATTTATTAGTGAGCAAGTTGAAAAATTTGGAAAGCCAATTGATGAACAGTGTTCTGCTATTAGATTTAACGCGGTTAAAGTTGGTAATAAATTAGAGATTGTTAATAGGGGAAATATTGATATTCGTCATTTCGATGTTAAATTAATTAAAGGTGGAAATTCAGAATTTCATAAATTTGAATTTGAGGTAGATGTAGGTGGGCCTGGAGTAATTGAATCTTTTACTCAGAAGATGAAGGACGGATCTACGCCTGATAAGATAATTCTTTATCCTGCGTTAATTGGAAATGTTGTGGGTGAAACTTCAAATAAAGTTTTTACTTGCTTGGATGTAGGAGTTGAATTATGAATAATGAAAGGGAGGGTGTGTTATGAAAAATAAAAATAAAAAGGGTATAAGTGCAATTATTGCTACAGTTATGATAATTTTAATTACCGTTGCTGCTGTTTCAATTGTTTGGGCTGCTATTATTCCTATGATTAGAAATCAACTTGAGACTGCAACTGTTTGTGTTGATGCTGTTTCTCAGATACAAATAATGAATAAGGGTTATACCTGTGTTAATCGGACTTCTGGAAATGTTTCTGTTCAAGTAAGTAGGGGAGCTAAAGAATTTGATTTAGTAAATATTGATGTTTTGGTTTCTGCTAAGGGGAATACTCAGACATTTCCAGCTATAGGAGTTATGCCAGATTCTAATGAAGAGAGAGTTTATGTTATAGCTACTGGAATGAATGCTGATGATATAGAATCGGTTCAAATTGCACCAATAATTACAATTGGAAATTCAGAAAAAACTTGTGATGTTTCTTCAACAGTTGTTTTGAGAGCCTGTTAATTTAATTTTTAATTTGTGACCCAATTTTGGGTTTTATATTTTAGCCTGTGCGTCTTTTGTGCATAGGCAAAAATATTATAAATGAAAACCTTGTCTTAATTACATGAGGGGAATAAATTCTAAAAATTGGTTGAGTGATAAACGGGGACAAGTTTGGGTTGAGACTGTTATTTATACATTGATTGGTTTAGCTGTTATTGGATTGGTTTTGGCTGGAGCTTTACCGAAGATTAATCAGAAGAAAGATGAGATTGCGATTGAGCAATCTATTGAGGCTCTTGGAATGATTGATGATAAAATTTATGAGGTGCAACGAGCGGTGGGAAATAGGCGAGTTGTTACGCTTGATGTGAAAAGAGGTAAGCTTATTGTTAATATGGACGATAATACTATTTCTTGGATTTTAGAATCTAGTTTTGCTTATAGTCAGCCAGGGATTCCAGTATCTATTGGTAAAATAATTGTTGAAACTACTGGCGACGAAAAACCTTACTTAATTGATTTGACTACTGAGTATGGATTGAATTTGAAATATAATGGTTTAGATGAGGGATTCAAACAACTTGATGTGGCGCCTACCCCTTATATTTTTTCCATAGAGAATAAGGGCAAAGAAGACGATACAGTTGTAATTAATCTTAATGAACAGTAGGGTTGATGTTTATTTTAAAACAAGTTTTATATAACCTGCTTTGCTATAAAATTTATGGGTGATATTAAAATTAATCTTAATCCGCAGGTTCCAGCGATTCCTAAATTTGAGGATAAGACGAAAATAGATGTGAGATATATGGTTATTGATCCTTATGTTTCAATTCATATTTATTATGACGATAAGACTGGTGAGGTTATTTATGATGTCGAAGAGCCTATTTTAACTGAAGAGGAAAAATCTGATTTAGATAGAATAGAACAAGCTATTCGAGAGGTTGTTAATATTAATATGATTGGTGGAGATAATACCGAGGAGGGATTGATAGATTACATTGATAAAACGGCTCGGTTAATTATTAGTGAACTTGGGATGAATATAGAAGAAGATGCTTACAAAAATATGTTTTATTATTTGTATCGTAATTTTATTGGGCTTAACGAGATAGATCCGATGATGCATGATTATTTTATTGAAGATTTGGAGTGTAATGGGATGGGTGAAAATATGTATATAGTTCATCGTAATTTTAGAAATATTAAAACTACTGTTAAGTTTAATGATATGGAAAAGTTGTCTAGTTTTGTTGAGAAGCTTGCTCAGAAGACAGGTCGATATATTTCTTATGCTAATCCAATTTTGGATGGGAGTTTGCCTGATGGGTCAAGGGTTAATGCGACGTATACTCAGGATATTACCAGTAAGGGTCCGACGTTTACAATTCGTAAATTTACTAAAACTCCTTGGACTCCAATACAGTTACTTAGTTTTCGTGAGCTTAGCCCTGAGATGTTGGCTTACCTTTGGATAGCTATGCAGTATCAATCTAATCTGATGATTGTTGGTGGGACGGCTTCGGGTAAAACGACTTTGCTTAATGCTATTGCTTTTTTTATTCCTCAGGAAAATAGAGTTGTTTCAATTGAAGACACTAGAGAGCTTAATTTGCCTAGGGAAAATTGGTTGCCGTCGGTTGTTAGAACTGGAGTTGCTGGAGCTGGAGCAGCTGGAGAGATTGATATGTTTAGTTTATTGAAAGCGTCATTTAGGCAGAATCCTGATTATGTGATTGTTGGTGAAGTTAGGGGCAAAGAGGCTTCGGTGTTATTTCAGGGAATGGCTTCGGGTCATGCTTCAATTTCTACGATGCATGGGGACTCTGCTGAATCCATTGTTCGTCGTTTAGAAACTCCTCCGATTAGTCTTTCTCCTATGTTGGTTAATAGTCTTGATATGATGGCAATTATGACTCATGCGATTGTTAATGGGCAAGAGACTAGGAGGCTTAGAGAAATTTCAGAAATTGTTGAAATTAGGCAAGATGGAACGACTGTTACTAATACTCCGTTTAAGTGGAATCCGGCTGATGATAAGTTTTATTCTTCTCCGACTGTTAAATTGTTTGAAAAAATTTCTGAGAAATATGGGATTACTCCAGAAAATATTCGCAAAGAATTTCAGATTAGGACTAGGTTGCTTTATGCTTTATTCCAAGGGAAAGTTTTTGGGTATGACGATTTACAGAGAATTATTAATGATTATGCGAAAAAACCTGCTGAAGTTTTGGCAAAGTATCTTCCTGCAAATGCTCCTCAATGAACCTACGGGGCCACCCTCTAAATAAGGAAGCTGTTGCTTCCATTTTAATCTAACTCGCAAAGGAGGCACCTATGCAGACCCCAACTTACTTGACTTCTGGGGCCACCCTCTAAGTAAGGAAGCTGTTGCTTCCATTTTAATCGGGTTACATTAATAAAGAATGATTGTGTTTTAAATTTGAGGTGTTATATGGATATTGAATTTACTGGTCAGTTAATTGATTCTATGAGTGAGGCTGTTTTGAAGTTAGAGAAGGCTCAGAAAAAGAAAAAGAAGGATGATACTGTTAAGTTAAAAACTTTTATTTTTGATTTGCACAGGCAAGTTAATGATTCTCTTGGAGGTCAGAATGTTTGAGGAATTAAAGAAGAATTTATTATTAGAGAAAAAAATTGTTGCAGATATTTCTTCTGTTCAGTTTGGTCTTCAGTCGGATTCTGGGAACAGAAATCTTTATCTTTCAAGTATTGATGCATTAAAGAGACAGTTAATTTTACTTAATGATACAATTCCAGAGTTACTTAAAATGCCCAATTCTGAAGATGAAAAGAAAAAATTAGAATCTGAAAAGAAAAAAGTAGAACCTGAAAAGAAGAAAGAGATAGGAGGTGTTGAAAGTGTTAGTTATTCTCAGGGTGTTAATTCTAAAGGAAAAACTTTTGTAACAATTAATAAAAAAGATAAAAAAGAATTTATGGAAAAATTGAAATTTAGCGAGGGGGCTTTGACAAAAATTAAGGAGATTAAAAAGAAGTCTTCTGGGGAGGTTTTAGTTAAACCTAGTGCTTATGTGATAATTTCTAATAAATTTTTTCGTAAGACTTCAGACAAACTTTCGCCACAGTTTGTTAGTCTTGGTAAAGATTTAAAGAAGTCTAATTCTAGATATATGCTTACTAGTTATTTGTCAATGGCAATTATGTCGGTAATGCTTTCGTTTATTTTTGGGATGATTGTTTTTGGAATATTTATGGTAATTGATTTAAGTAATTGGAAATATGTTGCTGCTCCTTTTGGATTGTCTGGATTAGTTTTGGCTATGTTTTATATGTATCCTTCTGGTGAGGCTAATTCTGTTCAAAAGTTAATTTCTCAAGAGCTTCCGTTTGTGGCTATTCATATGTCTGCTATTGCTGGGTCTAATATTGAGCCTGTTAAAATTTTTAAAATTATTGCGGGCAGTGAGGAGTATGTTAATGTGGCTAAAGAGATTCGGAAAGTTATAGCTCAAATTGAAATTTATGGTTATGATTTGGTTATGGCTTTGAAAAATGTTGCGGGTAGAACTTCTAATAAAGATTTGGCTGAATTATTTTCTGGTCTTGCAACGAATATTGCAACTGGAGGATCTTTGAAAAATTATTTAGAGGGTAAGGCTGATAGTTTTTTGGTTGACTATCGACTTGAGAGGCAAAAATATAGTGAGCTTGCTGGTACTTTTATGGATGTTTATATTTCAATTCTTATTGCTGCTCCACTTATTTTGATGATGATGTTTATTGTTATGAATGTTGCTGGTCTTGGTATGGGGGGCATGGGTATTACTACATTATTAATGCTTAGTATTCTTGGTATAGCTGTAGCTAATGTTGTTTTCTTAATCGTATTAAATGCTAAACAACCTAAGGTGTAAGAAGCTTTGCTTCTTACACGGTTGGTGTGATTCTGCGGAATCTACTGGTCTGGGGTGGCGGGTGAGCGGGTTGGTAGATGGGTGAACTTTGTTCACGATTTTTTTGGGAGCATTGTTGCGTCGTTCATCGACGCCTTTTATTTTTATTTTTTTACTAAGGTTAATAAATAATGATTTCTTTATTGTTTTGAGATGGTGAGGAATTTTAAGGAGTTGGATGTTTGGGTGGAGTCTGTGAAATTAGTGGAGGAAATTTATGATGTTTCTTCGGGATTTCCGAGGGATGAGATATATGGTTTGACTTCTCAAATCCGAAGAGCTATGGTTAGTGTTGCTTCGAATATTTCCGAGGGATGCGGTAGAAGAACTAGTAAGGATTTTGTTTCTTTTTTGTATAATTCGGTTGGTAGTGCCAAGGAAGTTGATTGTCAGTTGATAATTGCGAATAGATTGAAATATTTAGAAAAGAAAAAATTTGAGGAATTGGAAAATGATGTTAATAAGTTAATTGGAATGTTGATGAGGTTTATTCATTATGTTTCTGAGAGGGATGTAGTATGAAATTTGAAAAGATGCATGGACTTGGAATTGGAATTGGGTTAGCGGTAGCTGGTGGTTCTTTTTTTATGTTTCGTGGAAGTCGGTTGCTTTATTTTTTACTTGTAATTGCGGTTATTGTTGGTGCAGTTCCTTTTATGCTTACTTTGTTGTTTGGTCAAAGTAAGCAGAGAGAAAAGGAAGTTAAGTTTTTGGAATTTGCGAGAGATTTGGTTGAGACGGTTAGGTCGGGGGCTCCGATTAGTAAAAGTATTATGAATCTTAGTAATAGAAATTATGGTACACTTTCTCCGCATGTTTCTAAATTGGCTAATCAATTATCTATTGGTATAACTTTGACTACGGCTTTTGGGACTTTTGCTAGAGACACTAAAAGCAAAGTTATTTCTAGGGCTGTTGGGCTAATTAGCGAGGCTGAGCGGGCTGGTGGTAAGATTGAAACGGTCTTGGAATCGGTTGCTAATTCGGTTAACCAGATTGAAGAATTAAGGAAAGAGAGAAAGGCTGCGGTTTCTAATTTGATAACTCAGGGTTATATGATTTTTATTGTGTTTATTATTATTATGTTGGTTTTGGAGTTTAAGATTTTACCTTTGGTTACTGACCTTGGAGCAGGTGAGGGGATTGGTGGAGCTAATTCTACTCCGGTTGATTCAGATGATTTTTCTATGCCGTTGTTTGTTATGTTGCTTGTTCAATCTTTTTTTGCAGGGCTTGTAATTGGGAAAATAAGTGAGGGGACTATAAAGAATGGGATTAAGCATTCGTTTATTTTGTTGGCGATTACTTTGTTAATTACCACTGGAGCAAAAGCACTCTTTAAGTAATTTTGATTTTATGCGAAAGCTTCGTCGTTGCGAGAACACTCGCGTACGTCTGTACGCCATGCAACCTCGCGCCTAGAATCTTCCTGCCTAAAATCAAAATTGCTCGAGGGTTTTGCCTGAGTAATTTATTGGATTTTTTTATTGCTAATTATTACGAACCGCTTACCGTACATGCCGCAGACGGTTCGATATATTGAGGGAATTTGTTTCAAATTACCGACTTGTGCAATTTTCTTCCATGAGAAACCGTAGTATTTTCGACGCCACGTTTTCTCATGGAGTTGTGAATTGTTGTAGCGATTGAGTAATAATTAATTATATAAACAATATTTTAGTTTTAATTCTATGAGAAGGGCGATAAATAAAAGAGGATCTGGGCAATTTGAGATGGTTATTTCTTTTGTGTTTTTTATGGGTTTTGTTTTGTTTCTATTTATATTTTTGAAGCCAGGGGATACTACGACTTTGTCTGGGGCTGTTGTTGCGGGGCTTTATGATTCGTTTGAAGAAGAAGCGCATACGAATTTTTCTAGTGTATTTTTGAAAGCAAATACAACTGGCGCTTGTTTTAAAATTATTTTACCTGAGAATATTTTTAAGTATTCTGTTAATGAGGGGGACAGCTACGTTGCTTTACTTGATGGGAATAAGGTGAATTCTGATTTGAAGAGTGATGGTTTAAATATTGAGAGTGGTAGTAAATTTTTTAGAGTTGCTATTTCTCCTGAGTTTGAAGATGAGGACTTTCCAGCTTGTGCAGATTTGACTGATTTTGAGCTTGGTAGTATTGTTGAGCGTCGAGTTATTTCTTATAGGTCACTTGTTAAGATGAGGGATGATTATTATGGTGATTATGAGAAATTGAGAAGTGATTTGAATGTTCCCCCAATTTATGATTTTGCGATTATTCCAGAAAGTTTTTCTGATTTGAAGATGATGCCGAAGAGTGGGATTCCTGATGCTGTTGAGGTTATGGCTCGTGATTATGTTTTTGAGGTTATTCAAGGTGATGGGACTTTTGAAAATGAGAGGATTAATTTTCGTATCTGGTAGGGCTCTTTTTAGAAAAAAGACACCTGTGAGAAAAACTTAGTTAGGTTTAATTAAATTTCAATTTGTTATTAGCGAATTGAAATTTAATTAAACTATATAGGGCGAAAAAATATTTCTTTACGGTGCTGTCCAGAGGACAACCTGCACCTAAAATATTTTTTCGCGGGGGCATTGTTCCGCTCTTTGGTCGCGGTTTTGGATTTTGTTTATCTAAACATATTAAAAGGTATTTGGCTATTGAATTTTATGTATAATAAAAGAGGGTGGATGAGAATTTTGGAGGCTACTATTGCTGTGTTGATTGTTAGTGGGGTTTTGATGGTTGTGTATTCTAGGCAAGTTGATAGGGGAATTGATTCTGCGGATTATTTTAGTAGTTTGCAGAGGCAAATTTTGAAAGATATTTCTATTCGGAGTGATTTGAGGATTAATGTTTTGAATGCTGATGATGAAGACGCTGATGATAATGATTTTAAAATATTAAATGAGTTTGTGGGAGATATGATTCCTGATTTTGTTGGGTTTTCGATTAGTATATGTGAGGTTGGGAGTGCTACGGATCATTGTGCTATGAATGGGGATGATTTTAGAGATACGCTTGATAAGGATATTTTTGTTGAGGATATTGTTATTTCTGCTGATTTGGGGGTGGGGGATGCCGTGCATAATCCTAGACAGTTTAGACTTTTTATGTGGGAGAAATAGGGTTAATTTTTATAGTATCTGGAAATTAGTTCGCATTTATTATCATAGGTTACTTTTTGAAAATTACATATTCAATATAAAAGACAGGAAGACAAATTGCTCACGGATTACACGGACGTCTTCGACGTTCACGGATTCAAGGCAGGAAGACAAATTGCTCGCGGCACCCTCACAGATATATAGATAAAAAGTTGGGGCATACTAATTTATAGGATTTGGTGGATTCAAGACACTAGCTTGTATATTATTTTTGTCTATTAAGTCTTGTCTTGAATCCGTGAATGGGTAAGCCCATCCGTGTAAGTCCTGAGAGCCATTTTGTTTTGAGAATATTTGTTAATTTTTATTTATGAGTAAAAAGTATGTGAACTAATATTAGGATATTTTATTAGATTTGATTACTGTAGTATCTCGTTATTATTTCGCATTTATTATTATGAATTATATATAATATGGAAGCAAAAATACAATTTTAGCCACTAACTCATTTCATTCGTACACAAATGACTTCGTCATGCACAAACCTGCGGTGCCTGGCTGGGATTGATATTGATGTTAAAAGCACCGCCGAGTTTGTGTATGAGCTTCAGCGAATTTGTCCCCAATTAGGGACGGCTCTACTGACCCCTGTACGCCAGCAGGTGTTTGTGGCTATTTTTGTTTTTAATCTGATATAAGTAGAATTTTTTTAGCCACTAACTCGCTTTGCTCGTACACGAATGACTTCGTCATGCACAAACCTGCGGTGCCTGGATTTTTTGATGGTTTGTTAATTTAATGATATTGAGGCACCGCAGGTTTGTGTATGAGCTTCAGCGAATTTGTGTACGCCAGCAGGTGTTTGTGGCCAAAATTGGATTGGAATTCTAATTGCATTTTGATTCATAGGTAAAAACTATGCGAACTAATATTAGGATATTTTAGTTAGATTTAATTATACAAATATTTATTAATTTCAATGATTAATATTGATTATAGCGACGGTAAATGCTATGCTATGCGAAATTAATTTTTGTTGGTTGTTTATGTGTCGTACCTATGCAGTAACAACAAATAGAAAGGTTTATATAGTACCTTATCTATGATATATTATGAGTTTAGAAAATAAAATCGGAAATTTCGTGAAAGGGGCAAAAGATGTTGCAATGTATGTTGTTAAGCATCCCGTGAAGACGGTTGCTACTGTTGGTCTTGTTACTGCTCTTGCTGGATGTAATTTGAATACTCCAGATCCTGCAACTAGTGATAATAATATCTATATTGCTCTTAATGGGGCTGTTCCTTATGAGAAGGTTATTGGGAATCCTTATATTGAAAGTGGGGCTACTGCAACTAATGAAGCTGGTGAATCTGTTCCTTATGATATTACTCAATATAATTTTGATACTGATGATGACGGTTATGAAGAGCTTGGTGAGGGTGTGACTATGTATAGTGCTACAAATTCTGAGGGTAAGGTTTTTAGTAAGGGAAGAAATGTTCAAAATGTTATTGAGAGTCAAAGACTTGAGGATATTGCTAATGCTTTGAGTATTACTCCAGATGGACAAGGTGGTATGAAAACAGCTATGGAAGTCGCTAATGATGAAGAGTTTTATTTGGAGCGAGGAGAAAATGATAATGTTAATGATGATATTGAGGGAGAATATAGTGTAGTTGGAAGTTTATTAGATAGTAACGGAATCCCCCATAATTATTCTTTTGATGGTTTTATTTCTAACCAAGATGGATTTTCAGTTGATGTTAAGAATTATCCAAATTCTGTTTTAACAGGTTATGTCGAGGGTAAAGCTGGGATTAGTTCTATTAAAGATCGTGACGGTGACGGTGTAGATGATATATCTCGTTTCCGTAATATGGATATTTTATCTTCTGGGGTTTTGAGTGTTGATGCGATAAGTGTTTGTTTGACAGAAAATCCGTGGGATATTAAGTGGATTAAATATACTGAAACTTGGACTCCTAAATAATTTTATTTTAAAAAATAAAAAAGGCTCCCGAAAGAGCCGTTAAAATAAAAATTACTAAAAAATTTGGAAATATTTTTCAATTTTAACCATAATTTCTTTCTTTAGAATATTGGAATCTAAGGTAAGGCAAATTTCATTTTCAGAAACAAAAAGATTGATTTTTTTATCCTTATCAAAGATAAAAAAACATCCTCTATTTTCTGAAGTTATAAAATCAAATTCATTCACTTTATCTTCAGAAATTCCTATTGCTACTAAAAAATTTATCAATTCTTTATGGATATCTTTTTCCCCATAGAGAAAAAATTTATCAATTCTTCCATTTTCATATTCTTGACTAGAAATTTCTTTTATCCTGGGTTTTTCCATCCTAACTTCCTTTTTGCAGAGGTATGTGGACATTGGTTATTAATCTACTTCTCCCATCGTCTTTTCCAGTTTTATCCATCCAGACTTCATAATTAATATGTTCCCCATAAGGCTTGTGATCATCTCCACGTATTTCCTCACGAACATATTTATCATATTCTGATGTTCCACTATATAAAACACTAGCACTTAAGTTTTCTAAATCTCCAACAACAAAATAAGACTGTTGTCTCGGCTCAGAAACTCTCGGCTGATACATTTCTATCATATTTTCTAATTGCATTATTTTCGGTACCTCCTTTCAATTGTGTAAGTTTCTCACTTTGAGAATATGAGAGCAAATCTTCTTTTGCAAATAATTTTATACCTTTTCTCAAGGCTAAGGCATTACCTAAATAAGTTTGAGAATAATCCCCAAATTTATTTGTTAAAAAATTGTCTTTAGAGTTCTTGTCTTTTAATCTTTGCATACGATGAAACCATTTTAGGTTATGTTTAATTGCTTTCTCTGTAATTAGTTGAGTCAAGACTTTTTGTTTTGATTTTTCAAAATAATTTTTATCTCCAAAAATAAATTCTCCAGTCATCAGGGGATTGCAAGTTCTTACGTCAAAATTCTTTAATCCATTATTAAATTCTTTATGTGATTTATATTTAACATCTAGCCAATCTGAATGAGATTCTTGCGGGGTTTTCCCAACCATAAAAACATCAATATCGCTAAAATCTTTTTTAGAACCATAGATTAATGCAAATTCTACATCTTTCAATTTATCTTTGTAAATATCCTCCAATAAACTTTCAATTCTCTTTGGCGTTGTCTTTCTTGCTAAACCACTTGCATAAAAAGTTGCTAAATTGCCATAACTTTCTGAAAAATTAATAACAGAATCAATAGCTTCTTTTTCTTCTCTTGAAAAAGAATCATATTTTTTTCCAAATTTCTCTTTTAGATTATGTTTTTCAGAAAGTAAATATTCTGTCCAAATTGCGAAAGTCTCATATTGTGCTAAATTTTCTTTTCTAAATTCATCTAATCCCTGGAATGCCTGACTTCCTGCCCTAAATTTTTGGATATCTTCTAAAGTGAATTTTTTCGAAGAAAATTCCTGCCTTTCTTCTTCTAATAATTTCTTTTCTAAGTTCACTAATGCTTGCCCATTTTGGGATTTTTCGCAATAAAGTCCATGTCCAAAATATTCGTGAAATAAGCTTAAGGGATTATTTTGTTGAATTACTGCTGTTTGATTTCTTGGTAAATAAATTCCTGATGAATTTGGATTTAATCCTCTTGTGTTAGTAAATTCAGACCATTGATTTTTTGGAACTTGTTGCAAAGAAGTTTGTTCTGGTTTATAGCCCAACAAATTTTGATAAAAATAGTTGGAAGTTTCTATGAGGTGTTCTATTTTGATGTTCGATTTTATCGGTTTTTCCATCATTTTGTTTTCCTCAGAAATAGCCTGAAGTGCTAATCACCCCACGAATAATTAAGATAAATGAAGTTTATAGCTTTTGTTATTCTTGGCGATAGTGAATGTGTCTTATTGAACAGGAATGAAAAATAATTTTTTATAGCCAAATTTATAAAGATTAAATTCCTTTATTTTTTTATGAGGGGAGAAAAAAGTAACTTTGGAAAAGTCCCATTTATTAATTTTAAAGTTAATAAGAGGGGGCAGTTTTTTTTATTGGCTGCGGTTATAATTTCAGTTATTGTTATTAGTTTGGGTGTTAGTACGAATAGGGTTATTGTTCGAAGTAATGATTTTCAAGATGTTGAGGATTTTAGTTATGAAGTTGAAAGAGAGATTGGGGAGGTTTTGAATTATGAAATTTATACTGGTATAAATGAAGGTAAGGTGGAGGAGTTTGCGAAGTTAATGGCAGAGGATATTAGGGATAAAGATTCTAATACTGAATTTATATTTATTTTTGGTAATAATGAAGGGATGACTGTTGCTAATTATGGGGAAGAGGATGTTAGTGTGGTTGTTGGAGATATTAAAGAGATGGTTTATTGTAAGTATGATGATAATGATTGGTTTGAAGATGAGGTTGAAAGAGAAAAGTGTGTTAATGACGAATATAATGACGATAATTGTTATGCTTGTGTGGATTCTTGCCCAGATCCTTACGTAAATATGAGTATATGTTCTGATATTAATATTGTTGAGGCTAGTGGGGCTATTAGATTTAGTTGTACTATGATGAATGGGGTCGAGGTTTGTGATCCGATTCCGGCTAGTGAATGGAGTGATGATGTTGGTATAGAGAAGATATCTTCTGAGGAGTTAGTGGGACAGGATGAAATTTCTGTTGATATTGATGGAGTGGATGTTGTTGTGCCAGTTAGTGAGCATAAGCAGGTTTATTTGATTATTAAGAAAGAGAGTGATAATGAGACTTATATTGCCCATGCTTAGATAGGGGTTGTTTGGGGAGAGAAGATATTTGGATAGTAGGTGAGAGATTGTTTTAATTTTTAATAATATTTGATTTGTTTATGTAACCCTACATTTTAATAAAATTATTGTTTTTATTAAAATGTAGGTATAATATTTTTATTCAATGGCTTTTCAGGAGATATTTAGAAGAATATAAAAAATATTTGAAATAAGGTTATAATTTTTATATTCAGATTGATTGCTAATAGATAATTAAACCTTTATTATGAATAGAAAAGTTAAATTTTTTTAGATAAAATAATTATTTCTCCAAAATATTCTCTGAATTCTGTTAATCCCGAAGTATAAACTGTGAAGCTGATATTTTTTGATTCGTTTGGAAGTAATTCGAAATTATTTTCAGAGACTATTAGTTGTTCTGTAATTTCTCCAGTTGATTCTATTGTAATCATTATTGGTCTGTTGAATGTGTTTACTAGTTCTAGTTTCCTTGAAGCACTTTGATTGATTGGTATTCCTCCAAATCTAAGTTCTCCGTCGGCGTGGTCAAATCCTGGATTCTTTGTTAGGTGAAAACTTGCGGGTATAGTATTTTTATCTAATATCGGACTTTTGAATATAAGTATTGATAGTAAAAATACAATAGTTATTACAATAAAGAAAATATTATTTTTTCTTTCCATTTTGTTTCACTTCTCCTCGCAGTTTTTTAATTTTTATTATTAATATAGCAAATCCTATAATCATTATAAGAGATAGGATTGCAACGCCTATAAGAGCGTATTGAAGATAGTTTCTTTCCTTTGGTGGATCTTGGACATATATTGCAGCTAATTTGTGAGTATTGGAGTCTCCGTAAAATAAATTTATGTTTGCTAAATATCTTTTGGATTCTAATTTTCCAGTGTCGAAAAATCCAGTCATGTTTTTTATTTCCCATGGGTTAGTGTCTATGGAGATTGTTTTGAAGGTTGAGACAACTTTACCGTCATCGGTTATTGTGACGTCTGCGTATATGCTTTCTATTTTTGTATTCCATTTGTTTTCTATTTCTATGTTGAATTTATTTATTTTATTTTTTTCAAAAAGATAATCGTAGTCAATAATATCTACTGTGAATTCGCCTATACGAAAGGTTGTGTTTAAGATTTCTATTTTTCCATAGCTTACGGTTGCTTTGGCAAAATAAATTCCTGATTCAAAATTATTTGTATCTAAATCTTCTACTATTTTTAATGCGTTTTTGGATTTTAATGGCATATCATCTAATTTTTTAGTCAAAACTTTTTTTCCGTTTTCATTAACTTTGAAAATTTCTACCAAAGTATCTACTGTTACGTCGTCAGTTCCTAGGTTTTGAATATCCAATTCATAGCGAGAATCTTCGCCTTCGTTGATGTTGTTAATTTTGAATGTAGATTCTGTATACTTTCCTGGGTAAGGAACAAGTATTCTTATAGGAGCTCTTATGGCGGCTATACCGCCTATCTTGGAAGAGCTATCGTTTTTAGATTCAGAAACTTTAACATAAAGAGTATGTGTTCCTGGTTTATTTATTTTTTCTGGGAGTTTTAGGGTTACGGTAAATATTCCCGTTCCTTGAATATAGTCTGTACTTAGGTTTGCATATTTTGATAAATCTCCTTCAAGTTCAATTTTTATTCCCTCTGTTTTTTCAGAATTAAATGTTCTGAATGTAAATGTTTTTTCTAGGTTTGCTTCAAAATGTTCAGTAGCATAAGCTGGACTTATTCCAACAGAACCTGCAGTTACATTAGAAATAACAATTAAAGACAATAATAAAATAAAATATCCCCTCTCCATAGAATGATTAAATGATTAGAGTTTATTAAAATACTCTTTTTATTTAGAATTTAAACGCCGTATGTTCCAGTAGCAGTTATTGTTGCTGTCTGTTCACCAGTAAAGGAATCTGAAGGAATGTATAATTCAATATCAATTGATATTTGATCCATAGCGTCTGCAAATGGGAAAGTAGTACAAACTTCAGTGGAAGTAGTGTTCATATCTATGTATGAACTTGCTGTATTATCTACACATGCACCAGATTCATCTGCAGTTACTTTATATTTAAAAGTTGGATTTGTTCCGCCTAAATATGTATCGGCATCTTCATCGCTTGAGAAATTTAGACTAACATTTTCATTTCCAATATTTTCTAAAGTCAAATTGGCAGAAACAGTATCCCAATTTCCATCAGTAACTGTTCCTTCTGTATCTAAAGTTGCTCCTGCTGGACCTGCATCAACTGTTCCATTTCCGAAATCTATAAATGCTATTGTAAAATTAATTGCAGCAGCAGAATCAATTGTTACATTAACTATTCCTGTGTCTTGAACTGTTGCGAATCCTGTTAATTGCATTCCAATAGAAGCTAAAGAAACTACTATAACTAAAATAGCTCCATAATTAACCATATCATTTTTTGATAATTTCATGCTAAATCTCCTTCGGCACCTTTGTCTTCAATTCCCTCTGGTGTGTTAATTACAATACCAACTTCTCCAGCTCCTGCATTTGTTTGAAGTTCTTTTGGAGTTGTAGAAACTGGTTCACTAGAAGTTAAGTTCAAAGCGATTGCGGTAATTGCTAAAATTAGAGCTATAGAAACCAAAATCACCGTACCTTTTTTTGTGTCCATGAATTTTTTAGGAACACTTTCTTTATAAATATTGTTATTTTAAAAAAATTATTCTTGGATAACTTTATAATCTAAAATGTCCTCGGTAGATTATGGATTGGCACAATCTAGAAAAAGAGGATGTATTAAAAAATTTGAAAAGTTCAAAGAAAGGACTTTCGGAAAAAGAAGTGCAGGATAGACTTGTTGAGTATGGAAAAAATACGCTTCGAAAACATAAGGGAAAAAGTAAGTTTAGGGTTTTGATTAGTCAGTTTAATTCTTTGTTAATTTATATTTTGATTGCGGCGGCTGTGGTTTCTTTTGCTATTGGGCATGTTATTGATGCTGCAGTAATTTCTGTAATTGTTATATTAAATGCTGGAATTGGGTTTGTACAAGAATATAAGGCGGAGGAAATTATTGAAAAATTAAAGAAGAGTTTGAAATATAAGGTGATGGTTCTTCGAGGGGAAGTTCAAAAGGAAATTGATTCAATGTACTTGGTTCCGGGTGATATTGTTATATTGAATGCTGGAGATAAGGTCTTAGCTGATGCTAGAATATTAGAGTCGATTGGTCTTCAAACGAATGAAGCGGCTTTGAGTGGAGAGAGTCTTCCTGTTGAAAAAGATGTTAATATATTAGATAAGGATACGGTTTTGGCTGAGAGAAAAAATATGTTGTTTGCGGGAACTACTGTTGCTCGAGGGAAGGCGAGAGCAGTTGTCGTTGCTACTGGGATTCAAACTGAATTTGGAAAGTTGGCAGAGTTGGTGCAAACAACTGTAGCTGATAAGATGCCTTTGGAGGAAAAGGTTAACAAATTTTCAAAGAAGATTTCTATTGCGGTTTTGATTTTAGTTTCAATTGTTTTTGCTGTTGGTGTTTTTGTTGGGCTTGATAAACTTGAGATGTTTTTAGTTGCAGTTAGTCTTGCTATTGGGGCAATTCCAGAGGGGCTTCCAGCGATTATTGCGATTACTTTGGCGTTTGCTGTGAAACAAATGTATAAAAATAATACATTAATTAGGAGACTTCCAGCGGCGGAAACTTTGGGTCGAGCTACTGTTATTTGTACTGACAAGACAGGGACGTTGACTGAAGAAGAATTAACTGTTGATGAAATTTATTCTAAAAAAATATTGCCTGTTGAAAAAATAAAAAAGGTAACTTTTGATATTAAACAAATTTTGAAGATTGGGATTTTATGTAATAATGCGCGGGATGAAAATGATAGTATACTTGGAGACCCAACAGAAGTAGCATTAATTAAGATAGCGAAAAAATTTAGAATTGGTAAAAAAGTATTGACTGAAGCAAATCCACGAATAAGAGAATTTCCATTTGATTCCACTAGAAAGATGATGTCTATTATTAGAGAGAATGGGAAAATAAAAACGAGTTATGTAAAAGGTGCTCCGCTTTTTGTTTTGAGTAGATGTACGAAAGAATTGCTGGATGGAAAAATAAAATTAATAACTCAAGAGAGAAAACGGGAATTGGTTCAAATTTCTAGGAAGATGGAAAGTTCGGGACTTCGGGTTTTGGGATTTGGATTTAGACAGTTAACAAATTTGACTCAAAAAGAAGCGGAGAATCATTTAGTATTTACGGGTTTTGCTGGGATGATTGATCCTCCTAGAATGGAAGTTGCTGATGCTATTAAAGAAGCGCTTGGTGCTGGAATTAAGATTAAAGTTATAACTGGAGATTCGGCGCTTACTACAAAAGCGATTGCTGAAAAAATTGGACTTGTGGGTGAGATTATAGAGGGGAAGGAGCTGGATAAATTAAGTGACCATCAATGGGATCAGGTGGTTAAAGAGAAAACAATTTTTGCAAGAATTACTCCTCAGCAAAAATTACGAGTTGTTGAGATATTAAAGAAACAAAATGAAACGGTGGCGGTTACTGGCGACGGTGTTAATGATATTTTGGCGTTGAAGCGAGCTGATATTGGAATTGCTATGGGAGTTCGTGGGAGTGACGTTGCCCGAGACTCTTCAGATATGGTATTGCTCGATGATAATTTTTCGTCTATTGTTATGGCAATTAGGCAAGGTCGAAGGGTTTTTGATAATTTAAAGAAATCAATTAAATTTTTATTGGCTGCAAATATGGGTGAAGTTTTTGCTGTTATAATTGCTCTGATGTTTGGAATGCCTTTAATCTTTTTGCCTTTGGCAATTCTTTGGATGAATTTAGTGACTGATTCTCTTCCTGCGTTGGCTCTTGCTGTTGAACCTGCAGGGAAAGATGTTATGAAAAGAAAACCTGAGAATACAAATCTCTTGACTGGAATTTGGCAGCCAATTGTCGTTGCTGGGATTTTAATGGTAATTTCTTGTCTTTGGATTTTTAATAATGCAAATATAAATTATGGATTGGATGTTGCAAGAACAATGGCAATCACTGTTGCTATTTTCTTTGAATTGTTCTTTGCTTTTTCTTGTAAGAGTGAAAGAAGTTTATTTAAGACTGGAATTGCTAATAATAAATATCTAATATATGCGGTCTTGATGTCTGCGGGACTTCATTTAATAGCATTATATACTCCACTTAGAAGTGTCTTTCAATTTACTGCTTTGACTGGTTTTCAATTGGGGATTTCTGTTCTTGCAGGACTTTCTGGATTAGTTGTTTTTGAAGGTTGGAAAATAATCCGACATCTCGTTGATAAAAGTAAAAAGTAATAAAGGGTATTTAATTAAAATTTTTATGAAGAAACTTTCAATATTATTTTTAATTGGCGGTATTCTTTTTATATTTTTTAATATTTTCCAATATGCCTATTACTGGTGCAGCTGTTGGTTCTGTTAATGGAAGTAGAAACACCATTTTTTTCATTATAGGATTAACTTTTCTTATTACTTCCTTTATGTTATTTATACAATCAAAATCTCTAGAAACTGTTGTAATTCCTACAGGTCCTGGAGAAGCTGATAAAAATAGAACAGAGCGAGCAATGCAAGAATATTCTGAATCTAAAGATTCTACTCCATATATATTAGTAACAGGGAACATGCAAAGGGATGCTAGTGGAAGAGTGAAAAAGGATTCGCAGCAATATTCAATATATAAAGATCTTAGGAAGGAATATAGTTTGAAACCAACTGATATGATTATTGAGGGAAAGTCTGAAGATACACTTGAGAATTTTCTTTATTCAATTAAGAGATTAAATGATAAAGATATAAATAAAATGGGGATAGCGACGAATAGAACTCAATATTGGAGATTTAAAATGTTTGAGAAAGAAGCTAAAGAAGAAGGTTTAATAGACGAGGATTTTGAAATGAGACCGCTTTACACAAAAGAAACCCCTAAAGAATTTATTTATGGAATATTAGCATTGGCAAAAGATTATGCTAGAATAAAGAACTCTGATTCATTAGAAGAAGCGAGAATTAACAAAGTAAATTCTTTACAAAATTCAATAAAGAAAAAATTGGAATGATTTCATACATTCTCGTCGGTAAAACAAGATTTTTCAATAGCGAAACTTTTATAAACCAACTTTTGCCAGTAATATTACAAAATGATAACTTTGGAGATAATATCCAAAGCTTCAATTAATAATTTTGAGGCTAGAATGAGCGCTAGACCATTGAGTCCGGTGTGATGATGATTGATTCTAGCTATGTAAATATTCAATAAATTTTTAATTTATTGAATTACATAAAAATATGTCTTAAAGCAATGGAGCGATCTTTTTATTCTATTCATTTAGAATAAATGCAATATTGATTTAATTATAATAATATAGTAGCAAATGTTTAGAGGTTACCTTTAATCTTTAAACAGCAAAAAGGATTTGTGCATCTTAATTGATGACACATAAATTTGTTTAAATCCAGTTTATCCTGCTGGAGGATGCAGCTATTTGGTTTGGGCTTAGACATGCAAGTCTCTCGCAAGAGGGCGAACTGCTCAGTAACACGTAGATAATCTACCCTCGAGTCAAGGATAACCACGGGAAACTGTGGCTAATACTTGATAGGGAATTCGACCTGGAAAGGTATTTTCCTGAAAACTTCGGTGCTCGAGGATGAGTCTGCGGATGATTAGCTTGTTGGTGGGGTAACTGCCTACCAAGGCGATGATCATTACGGGCTCTTAGCGGAGTTGCCCGGAGAAGGAATCTGAGACACTATTCCTAGCTCTACGGAGTGCAGCAGTCGCGGAACTTTTACAATGCACG
>JAGLQO010000020.1 GCA_023136775.1 Candidatus Pacearchaeota archaeon
GACATATGTCACTTGCTTCTACAACTCCAATCAATATCATGAGCTTTATTAATTAATTTTAGAAAATTTTTATGTTGCATATCTATTTCTTTAACATGGACGCTAACATCCTCACTCCATTCTACAAATGCCATTTAATAAAAACCAATTACTTCTTGGAATCCAAGGGAACAACTTTTTCCCCTCCTTTGATTTTTTTAGGAATACTTTTCTTTACGACTGGAGTCTTAACTTTCTTAGAAGAAGAAATTGTATCGTCACCAAGGCCAAGTTGCCTACCAGAAGAACCAGTCCTTAAAATAGCTAATTTTAATGATGCTAATATCCTGTTTAAAGAATCTGTCAAATTTTGCACTTCAGATATGCCACTTCGTCCCAATTGTATGTCTAGCTTCCCCTTTGTGACTTCATTAACATCTGATGTCAATTTTTTTATTGGATTTAAAATGAAATAAGAAATAGGATAACCTATAATTAAGACAAAAAATGTTATAATAGAAATATTAATAATAGAAATTCTAACCAACTGAGTTTTCATTACCCCAAATACCTCCTCTTTGTCAACTTTAACTACAAGAGCAACATCTATTACTTCTATATATCTTGTTACTGCTAAAACTTCAACACGACGATAATCAAAAGAGCCAAGGACAACTTTCTCGTTTTTATTCAATGCCTCTTCAATTGGATTAATCCCATATTTTTCATCATAAGAATCTAGTGCGTCTTCTTCAAATCTCCTTTCAGTAAGAAACAAAACATCTCCTTCCATATCTCTATACGCAAGTAATGCCTCACCAGTTTCTCCAAGTCCAGTCCTATCAGTAACAACTTTATTGAAAACTCCTAATTCTATTCTAGCAACTAAAACACCATCATAATAAGGTGTAGAAACGGCTATTGAATCTTTATGCGTTGTTGATGAAAAATAAGCAGGTTTGATATAGGTTTTATCCCTAGCATTAATAAAATATATATTTTCTGATTTATCTTTTCCAATCTGCGATTCATCAGAACTACCAATAACTTTTCCAGTTGAATCCAAAACAAAAATTTCAGAAAATTCTTTTTGTAAATTTTTTATTTTCTTTAACTCTTCAATTGAAATATTTTGATGAATAGCAATTATTTCTAATTTTTCTCTTTGTTTTTCCAAAATCTCCTCTATAAAATTTTCAAGAGTTTGTGTAGTAAATTCTAAGTCCTGCACAACTCTTTCTTGTAATAACTCATTTGATTTCAAATAATAAGAATACGTTCCAGAAATACTACCTACAAATCCAACCAAAATAAAAGATATGATTAATATTATTACTAACTTCATTTATTCACCTCTAAAGACTTTTCAACATTAATATTAGAAATAAAAATGCTACTCTCAAATTCATTCGGAAAAATTAAATTATCATCGGAAAAATTCCAACTAAAAACATATTTTTTCTCAAAATTAAATATATGCCAAGCTTTAATGAATTTTGGTTTCAGTTGTAAAATTAACTCTTTCATTTTTCATTCTCCTTACTCCCGAATATACCAAGTAGCTTCCCCTTAAAAACTTCACCATTTTCTTTATTCAATATTCCCTTCTTTATTAAAAGATTAACGTACAAAATTAAATCATTTTTATTCAGTTGACTTTTATCTTTTAAAAGTTTAAACTCTTGATTCCCCATAGGTCCAAGGACCTCAAGAAATAATAATTTAATTTCATCTATATTATTCTCCTGAGCAGAAAACAATAATTTAATTGGCTTGACTTTTTTAAGTGGTTCTAGTGGCAAAGTAAAATAAAATGTTGTACCTTTTCCGACTATACTATTTAACCAAACTTTTCCGCCCTGAGACTCCACAATTCCTTTAATAATTGCTAACCCGAGTCCCGTCCCTTGATGCTTACGATATATTGTTTGTTCTGCCTGAAAAAATGGTTCAAAAATTCTCTCTTGAGATTTTGCATCCATTCCAATTCCTTGATCTGTAATCGAAAATAAAATCATACCTTCCTTTAATTTTGCCCTAACTCCAATAATAGATTTTTCTTTAGAAAACTTAATAGCATTATTAATTAAATTTCTTAGAATCTGAGAAAGTCTACCTGGATCATGTTCTATAATCGGTAATTTTTCAATCTCAGAAACAATCTTAATTTTCTTTTCAGGCATGTATCCAGCCAATTCTTTGATAACACGAGAAATAACTTTTTCAGGATTATCCTTAACAAATCTAAATTTCAATCTAGCTGCTTCAATTCTTGAAATTTCTAAAAAGTCAACTATAATATTATCTAATCTTTTAGTATTTCTAAATACAATTTCTACAGCAGACCTTTGTTTTGTAGTTAATTTTCCATAATAGTCGCCAAGCAACATCTGTAACTGTGCTTGCATGGGAGTCATTGGAGACCTAAGCTCATGAGAGGTAATAGATAAAAACTCAGTTTTTGCTTTTTCCAATTGCTTATATTCTTTATCCATACTATCTAAAACTCTAGCAGCGTCATTAAGTGTTTCACCAAGCTGTTGTAATTCGTCATCAGTATTAATATCAGCCCTGACCTTAAAATTCTTCTTTTGTAACTCTTGAGCCACAATATTCAATTCTGCGATTGGTTTAGAAATTTTTCTTGAAACATAAAAACCAACCCTAACAAAAATAGAAAAAACAAGCACTAAAATAAGGACAATTATTATTCTCATATTAAACATAAGCGTCCTATCTTCTGTTGCATTTATAAGAGAAAAAACTACTTCAGGTTTTTCATTAGTAATATCAATCAATGCGAATCCTCCACAAGCAAAAAACTCATCTTCTATTTTTGAAATTTTTAAAAGAGAGGATTTTTTCCGAAGAGAATCAATACCTTCCGTTGAAAAACATGGAAAGATTTTTTCCGTCGTAGTACTAACAATTACATGCTCATCAAAATCATCCCAATTATTACGCAATCCCTTTATTCCTCTTACGCCAATCCAATCCTCTTCATTCAATGAGCTTTTTTCTACAACCATCAAAAATTCATCCCCCTTTCTTCTCTTCATTATTTCAAAGAAACTGTCAATTTCTTGAGCCAGCTCTATATAACCAATTAAGTCATCTCCATCATAATAAGGCATTACAACTCTTATAGCATAAGCCGTTTTTCCTAGTTCTATACCAGAGCTAATTAAATTAGTTTCTTTTGCCTCCAAAAAAATATCACTTTTAACTTCATCTCCAAAAACATTTTTATTATGGAGACGAAGAAAAGTACTCCCATTTGGTTCAATAAAATAAAAATGTGTCACCTGATATCTATTCTTTAATTCTGAAAATAATGGCTGTAAATAATTAAATAATTTTTCTCTATCCTTTTCAATATAAATATCTTTTATAGATTCATCATTAGACATAGTTTCAAGAGTAGCTGACAAGAGCCCTATACTGGCAACTTCTAAATCTGCGAAACTTTCTTCTGTTTCGAGCATAGCACCGGAAAACTGACGACCAATAGATTGATTTTGATAGTAAACGAGCAAAAATCCAATTAAAATAATTTCAAATAAAATAATACACAAAATGACAATAAATTTCCTATTTATTCTTCCAAAAACTACCTCCTTCAAAGAATTATCCTTTTTTTCAACTTTCTTCCTTGTAAAAATTAAAATTAAAATTAAAACAACCAAAAAGATAATCCCACCAATCACAATAGAATAAAGAATAAAAATTTTTTCTGGAATCGGAGTTGTTTGTTCAAGTTGTATTGACATCATTATACCAGCAAAAACTCCAACATCTGCATAATTAGTTTTAGAATTAGAATATAAAATTGGAACACTCATGACAACCTTAGTACGACCTCCAACATCTGTAGCCGAAGAAGAAAAGGTTTCCTTGTCCTCTAAAACTTTTTTCGCCATTTCATTATAAGAAAAAGAACCCTTGTATTTGTATAAATTAAAAATATTTCCCTCTCTTGCAAAACCTGGTTCATTAAATCCTGCCAACTGTCCATCTTCCAAATAACCTAATATATTATTTGGCTTTGGATGAAAAATTGTATTCCCATCAACGTCAAAAACCAAAAGATAATTTCCAGCATAGGACGTACTGACTACTGGAAAATCATTATTTGGTTCAAAATGTTTAAACAATTCTTGTAAATGTCTGTAATCCAGAGACAAAACCACAATCCCCTTTAATTTACCATTTTCATAAACTGGAGAAGAAAACCTCATAACACCTTGTTTTAAAATATCTCTCCCAATAACTTCTTCATAAATCTTATTATCCTTAACGTCTGCAGAAGCTTCTTCAAAAACTTTTGCAGAACCAGTATACCAAGTCATAATTTTCCCAATAAAAACTTCACCACTTTCCATTTCAATAGTATCTTCAAAATAAGTCTCAGATTTAAACTCAGTATTTTGGATAACAGAAATATCCAAGAGATTATTAGAAAATACGTTATCAAAATACTTGAGAACCTCATTTCCATTAGTATCAATAAAAATTATACTAGAATAAAGAGGTATTTCTTTTCTTTGTTCAATTGGGGAATTATCACTACCCAAATTAAACCAAATTTCAGAATTATGTTCTGAATAAAAATCTCGAATAGATTCCTTGGCAATTTCTATATTAGAATAATTAAAATTAGAAACATAAAATGTATCATTTACTCTCTCATTCAAAAAATTAGAAAAAGTTTTAGCAATTTTTAATCCCTGAATCTCGTAATCAACATCATGCTCTGCGAAAACTCCAGAGGCCAAAAGCAAACCTAAAAAAAATCCAATAAAAAAAAATCTTTTTAACACTGCCATCTCATATAAAATAAGAAAACGTTATTACAACGGCTGCCAAAAGAGATCTACCCCTTCTTATTGGACAAATTTTTCTCAAAGTTTCCAAGACCCGTTAAAAATTTAGTTATTTGCATAGAAACCACAAGCATCAGACCAAGCCCTAGAATAAAACTAATATCATGAATCAATGAAACCTGTATTTCACTTAAAACTCCTTGAAAAAAAGTAACTGCTATTAAAGAAAATGTAGCTAAAAAAATACCTAAAGACAAATAAACAAAAGGCTTTTCAAAAATATCTCCCTTTAACTTCCTGCTATTCATAAAAGTTACTACTGTAGCAACCAACCCTAACAAAATAGCCACAACCAACAAAAGACTTCTCTGAAAAGTCATCAGACCAACTACCATTTATTGCAGCTCCTTTTTAGTTTTTAATTTTTCAACTTTTTCCAAAGAAGTCACGGGAGACTTAACAATTTTTCCACCTATAACTTTATCCACAACAGTACCAACTTTAGAAATCATAGCTTCATTCTCAGCAGATTCAATAGCATAAAAAACAGATCGAGTCTTAGATTTCTTAACTTTATCAACCAAATCAGCAACGAACTTACTACACATATTAACACTTTGATAAGTCAAAAGATTCGTAACAGCATCAAAAACCAAATAATCAAATTCATGTTTCAAAAATTTTTTAACTACCAAAGATAACTCCGTCAAAGCCCCAGGACTAGAAACATAATAAACACCCTCAGATTGATCGGGAACTTTCATCATTGCTTTAGAAATAGTATCAATAAAAATAATATCTTTCATATTAACTTTCTTTTTTGTGAAATTTTCTCTCAATGAATCTAATGTTTTATTGGTAGTGATATAGCAAACATTGCCAGACAACGCTCTTGCCACATCAACAATATTTTTATTATATTCTCCACTAGGCATAGTAAAAAGAATAGTATGATTTAATTTCAATTCAGATTTAATATTTGCCATTTTAACCCACCAACTTCTTAACCTTAGAAACAAGTTTATCTATATCAAATGGTTTTTGAATAAAGTCAACAATGTTACTTGATTTCATCAAATCTTCTTTTTCAGCTTCAGAAGTTCTAACTACACTCAAATAAGCTATTTTTGTACCTTTTAATTTCGGGACGATGTCACGAACAGGAGTTCCTGGCATCATTATATCCATTAAAATTAAATCTGGTTTTTTTGTTGTCCATTTTTTCAAAGCGTCATCAGCATTAATAGCAAGAACTACGGTATACCCATTACTCTCTAAAATAGATTTAACAGTCGCCCTATTATCAGCTTCGTCATCTACAATCATAATTATCTTAGCCATCTTATTTATTACCTCCTTTTTCCAAATAAAAAAAACAGAAATTCTTCTCAACTAACAAACTTTCTTTTTCAATAATATTAATCATAAAACAGCATTTCATCTAACATCCTCTAAATTGAATTAAAAAATAATAATATGATCATTTATCAATTACTTCCTTTACTATATTCAATAAATTTTCTGGAGAAAATGGCTTTTGTAAAAACTCATCTGCATCTTTCATATCAACTTCTCCTTGAGGGATAATGGAAACATAAATTATTTTAATTTTGTTTTTAACTCTTCTTTTTAGCAATCTTAGTAAATCATAGCCTGAAAGAGTTGGCATTTTTATATCAAGTAAGATTGTGCCTATCTCTTCCGTTTCTAATAAATCTAAAGCAACCGCCCCATCTCCTGCAACAAAAACTTTGTAATTATCAGCTTCAAGAGCTCTCTTCATTACCTCTCTATCGTTTTTATTGTCATCAACAATTAAAATTTTATCTACCATATATAGGATTGACAATAACATTATAATTATCCTTATACGAACATATTCAAACCATTATATTGACGATAAAATAAACAAATATTTCAAACTAAAAATATAATAAGTCACTCACAATTTTTAAAATTACCGTTCAATTATTTTATACTTTTTATCAAACTTTTTCTGCTTCTTCAACGCAATAATTCCCTCAAACGCTAACCCCATTCCAGTCAAAAACCAAAACCAATCACTTTCAATATTCCAACCAAAAATCATTTTCCCAAAAACTCCAGTAGCCACAACTATCCCCACAACGACAATTAACACATAACTTAAATAATCTAACCTCATCATAAATAAAAATCAGAAGCTTTTATAAAATTAACTTAATTAAATTTGATATGGCACATAAATGCGAACTCTGCAATGAAGTTATCAAAACAACTTTCCTAGACAAACTAGACGGAACTGTCATTAAGACAGGCAAAGGCGAAACTTCTAAAAAACATTATATATGCTCTAGTTGTCAGAAAGAACACAAAGATAATTTAATGGAAAAACTGAAATAATTACAAATTATCTAAAGGAGACTTTATATTTTTAATTGATGCCTGCGAAATATGAGTATAAATTTGCGTCGTTTTAATATCAGAATGACCAAGAAGTTTTTGGATTATTCGCAAGTCAGTTCCAGCTTCAAGTAAGTGTGTTGCAAATGAATGTCTAAGTAAATGAGGATAAACTCGTTTTTTTATTTCTGCTTTTTTGGCAGAGTTAGAAACTATCTTTTGAATAGTATCTTTAGTCAGCTTTCCACCACGATTTGAAGAAAATAATATTTTAGTAGTATTCAATTTTGAATAATTTTCAAGATCGTCTTTTGCAGAAAAAGGAATTTTAACAAATCTATCTTTTTTGCCCTTTGCTAATTTAATATGAATTAAATTTTCCTCAAAATTTAAATCCTTATTCTGAAGATTAACTATCTCACCAACTCGCAATCCACAGCCATAAAGTAGTTTTAAAATCAATTTATGTTTTATATTTGAAGTGGAATCAATAAGTTTTTTCATCTCCTGAACCGTTAGAATTTCTGGAAGGGGGTTGTTCTTTTTCGGATTCGGCAAATTCAACTTTTGCTTCAAAACATTTTCAAAAAAGAATTTTATTGCAAATAAATCCTTTCGAACACTCGAAGGATTTTTATTTTTTAAATTTAATTGAATATAATCTTTCAATACACTCTCATTCAGTCCCCCATTCTTAGAATAATCAATAAATTTATTAACAGAAAATAAATATCCCTTAACCGTTTGTCTAGAGAAATTTCTAATTTCTAATTCTCTCTTTAATTTTGATATAAGACCATTCATAGAAATTAAATAATCTTAAATTATATAAAATTATTGTTTTTATCTTTTATTGGAAGATTATCAATAATTTATTATTGATAATCTGATGTTAAACGTAATTGAGAACTTGCCACAAGTTTAATAAACAACCTTATATTTTCAAAACATATGGGAATCCAAGTTGAATTTAATCCAGATTTAGCATTAAGAGATATTTCCGAATTCAAAAAAGGAAATCGAAAAGAGGAAGAATGCATTCCAGAAAATTTAGAAGCTGGAAAAGTTTATCCTTTTTTGAAGAAAGATCAAAGAAACTATTGGCTATTTGGTGAAATTCCACTTTTGCAAACAAAAGGTAATGGAGTTTTATCAAGACCAAGAGCATCAATTCAAATAATTGAAGCAACTCATTTCTTAGAGAATAATGAAATGTTCACCAAAGGAAAATATAAGGTTGTTGAAGTATTCAAAGATGATAAAATATACTTTGAAGGTTTAGACCGAGTTGGTTCTAAAGATTTTTGAAGTGGCAAGTTCTCAACTTCTCCGTTCCGCTTCGCTCCACTACGACCACGCTGCGCTCTCCCTTCGGTCGGGACACATAACAAGGATTTAGAGATTCCGCCTTGCAGGCTCCATCCAAATTTCTCACTAACGTTCGAAACTTCCTTTAATCCTGATGTTAGCCAAAATTTTCTTACTGTCTCTAGCGTCGGTAAACCCAAAATCTTAAAGATGGGTGCCTTCGTTAAACGGATAAAGAAGAAAGAGAAAAATGCTTTGCACTTTTCATAACAAATGTTTAACGGTTCGCTTTGCTCTCCCAAATTTTTACTTATTTTAAAAAACAAAAACGGATGAGAAAGGGGCTTAGTCCTTTAGACATTTACACTCGCTACGCTCGAAAGATTTATAATAAATCTAATTCTTTAATATTATTATGTCATTTGAAACACCAATTACAATTTCAGAAGCAATAGAAAATATTGATAACAATAGATATTTACTACCTGCTATTCAAAGAGAATTTGAATGGGAGCATAGTAAAATAGAATGGCTTTTTGATTCAATTATGAGAAATTATCCTATAAGTTCATTTCTTTTTTGGAGAGTTGAAGGAAAAACAAAAAGCTCATATAAATTTTATAAATTTTTAAAGTCATTTAGGGAAGAATATAAAACACATAATGAGGAAATTAATACTTCTGGGTTAAATGATTTTTCTGCTATTTTAGATGGTCAGCAAAGATTAACTTCTTTGTATATTGGACTAAAGGGAAGTTATGCGTATAAAAAACCAAGAGTTGTATGGAAAGATACAGAACATGCACTACCAACAAGATTTCTTTATCTTAATATTGAAAAACCATTAGCGAATGAAGAAGATGGACGAATTTTCGAATTTAAATTTTTAACTAATTCTGAATATGAAGAAAATGAAAATAAATGGTTTAAAGTTGGTAAAATATTAGAACTTCGAGATAATTATGAATTTAATAAATATTTAGATTCTAATAATTTTAAAAAAAATGAGTTCACATATAAAACTTTATCAAGTTTACATTCAGTAATTCATTTAGAAAGAATTATTAACTTCTTTTTAGAAAAAGAACAAGATATTGATAAAGCATTAAATATTTTCATTAGGATTAATAGCGGTGGGGAACCATTAAATTTTTCAGATTTAATTATGTCTATTGCCGTAGCAAATTGGCAAGAAAAAGATGCAAGAAAAGAGATTCATAAATTAGTTGATGAAATAAGAGATAAAGATTTTTTTATTTCTAAAGATTTTATTCTAAAAGTATTTCTATTATTACATAGTAAAGATATTAAATTTAAAGTTAAAAATTTTAGTGCTGAAAATGCAAGAGATTTTGAAAAAGAATGGAGTAAAATAAGTAGTGCCATCCATATAACATTTGATTTAATTAGAGGTTTTGGATTTAGAGAGTCAAATTTAACATCTAAGAATGCCTTAATGCCAATTGTATATTATATTTATCATAAAGAAAATAATGGTGGATTCGATACACGAAAAGGTTTTGAAAATGATAGATTAATAATTAAAAAATGGCTAAATATTGTCTTGGTAAAAAGAATTTTTGGAGGGCAAGCAGACCAAATATTATCTTCAATAAGAAGTGTATTTACTAAAGATATTTCAAAATATGCAATAGAGGAAAATATCCAAGAATTCCCTATAAGCAAAATCCAAAGCAAATTAAAAGGAACCACAAAAGATATGGCTATCGATGATGAATTTATTTTAAGCACATTAAAAACACAAAAAGATAGTGGACTTGCGTTTTCTATATTATCTTTACTTTATCCTAATTTAGACTATAAAAATGGTGATTTTCATAAAGATCATCTACACCCTCATTCTTTATTCAAAAGAGCAACAATGAATAAGAAAAACATTAATGAAAAAGACATAGAATATTTTTTAGATAGTGAAAACAATAATAGTATTTTAAATCTTCAATTATTGGATGCAAATGAAAATGAATCAAAGAATGATAAAGAGTTAAAAGAATGGGTATTATTTGAGAGTCAGAAACAAAATATTTCTGTTGAAAAATTTTGTGAAAATCATCTAATTCCAAATATTCTAGAATTTGAAAATTTCAAAGAATTTATTGGAGAAAGAAAAAATATGTTAATTGAAAAATTAAAAGAAATTATTAATTAAATGTTCTTTTAAAAAAAAGAACCAAAAAGCTCCTTTCTCATCCTACGGGTATTTAGTCTACTTCGTAGAAATTTATATTAAAGTAAGTAAAAACTACGGCACCCATCAGATTTTCGGCAGTAAGAAAACTCTGCGGTCGTTTCACTCCCTTGCCACGTCTTGCAGGCTCTCCTCCTTTCAGTCGTCGGGTCGGCTAACAAAGATTAAAAGGAAAATCCTTGCAGGATTTTACCCAAATTTTGGCTACGCCAAAACTTCTTTTAATCCCGATGTTATAAGCCTACGGCCGAGATCAAGACCGAGCAGCAGAGAAGATCATGCCTCTTGGTAAACCGACTCGGTTATCCCGTTAAGCCTACGACCGGGATCAAACCGACTACCTCTTCATTACGAGTGAAGTGCTCTATCAAGTGAGCTACGTAGGCATATGGAAAAATAATTATTAAAATTAATAAAGCTATTTAATCGAATCTCGTCCAGTAATATCTCATTATTATTTCGCATAGTTTTATATCCTATAAATCAAAATTAACAAGTATCCCAAAACAAAATAGCTCACAGATTTATAGGATTTCGGTGATTCAAAACAAAACTAATATAATATTTAATATAAAAAATCCAATAACCCCACTCTAAAAATCATTGCCTTGGATCCGTGAATACCGAAGGTATCTGTGCAAATCCGTGAGCAAAAATTGCCTTCATTCCCTGTCTTAATCCTCCGAATCCCCATAATCCGCGAGCTAGAATTGTCTTCCTGTCTTTACATTTTATTATAATCCATGCTAACTAATTTACGAATATTCAGTTTCAATTGCTTCCATTTTTCGTTTCACGAAAAATACGCAATCGACCTATAATCGCGAATTAAAATTCGCTCCAAAATTAAAATAACACCGTTAAAAATCAAAACTATCTCTAGCAACAGAACTACTCATCCCCAACGCTTCGTTTAACTCTTCCTCGTCAAACCCAATAAAAATTTCACCATCTATATCTATAACTGGAACACTCATATTATTTGATTTTCTCTGCATCTCATCAAATATTTCACAGTCAACAGAAACATCAAGAACTTCAAATGGAACATCATTTTTTTCAAAAAAAACTTTCGCCTGTCTACAATACGGACATTCAGGCGTCGTATAAACTATCACACTCATACAAGTACAATATAAAAATTCTTTATAACTATTTCGAGAACAACATCGTTAACAACGTCGCTAACCAATCACATTCTAATATAAAAATATCATAAAAATCCAAAAACACAAACAACAATTTACTTATATACTAATTTTTGAATCAAAAGTATTGTCCACATTATTCCATTAAATGCAGATATTCCTGCAGACAAATAAAGATCCATTGTTGCAAAAACGAATGCAAACCCAAAAACGGCCGTTGCCATTACAATAGATGTTTGAAAAGTTACATTCCCTCTTTTTGTTTTAAATCCATGATACACTTGCGGAATAAGTGCATATCCTACTATTATATTCAAAATCATCAAAGCTAAATCTTGCCAAACCATAACAATAAGAAATAACTTTTGTTTAATAATCTTTAGACTTAATATCCAGTAACATCTTTGCTTACAAAGATTGAAAATCTTGTCACCATTATCTTTTTATACTGATTTTCTTGAGTAATTATACGCGTGGGGATGCCTACGTTATTCTTGATTTGCATTTGAAAAACAATATTTTTCTTCGAAAAATTTTTTCAAAAGCGAATCATTCAGCCAAACCACCTGGACTTAAGATCCAGTAGCATCTTTACTTACAAAGATTGAAAATCTTGTCACCATTATCTTTTTATACTGATTTTCTTGAGTAATTATACGCGTGGGGATGCCGGAGTGGCCAAACGGGCTGGACTTAAGATCCAGTAGCATCTTTGCTTACGGGGGTTCGAATCCTCCTCCCCACATTTCATATAATTTTACTTTAGTGAAATTATATTCAATTCTGAATGATGATTCTAATGCTCGAGATTTACGGGGGTTTGCGGAAAATTGCGAAGCAACTTTTTCGCAGGAAATCTTTGATTTCCGTGTCCGAGGTTGCTTGCCAACCGAAGACGAATCCTCCTCCCCACATTTAGAATTTTAATCTCTAATTGCTTTATACAAATCTTTAAAAGTCTAATTCGTACTATAATTCCATAGCGGGGTGGAGCAGTCTGGTCAGCTCGTGAGGCCCATAACCTCAAGGTCACGTGGTTCAAATCCCGTCCCCGCTATTTAAAAATGAAAGACAACACAAAACAATTATTTCTTGGATTTGGATTATTATTACTTGGACTTATAGCCATAACCTTGGGAATAATTACAATTATAAAAGGAGAATTTTATATGGCACATAAAATAACTGGACCTTCTAATTTTACGATAGCTGAAAATAAATTGTCTTTTTTTATTGTTTTTATTTCTCAACTTGCCGCTGGAGTTTTATCATTATTTTTTTCTTGGTCTTCATTCAACCAGATAAGAAGTAATAAAAAATAGAATAAAATTCAAATCTTATTTTGACATACTTGATATTCCCGCTATTCTTATAAACCACTCCTGTCTATTTTTATCATGACATTAATTTTAGGAATCGACGACGCAGGAAGAGGGCCAGTCCTCGGACCCATGGTTTTAGCCGGAGTTTTAACAGATGAGAAAGAAAACGAAACTCTAAAAACATGGGGAGCAAAAGATTCAAAATTATTATCTCCAAAGAAAAGAAAAGAAATCAAAGAAAATATTATTAACAAATACAAATATCACGTTGAAACATCTAGCCCAAAAGAAATAGACGAATCTTCAAATCTAAACTATTTAGAAGCAATAAAAACTGCAAAAATAATAAATAAATTAACAGAAAACTCAAAAGAAAAAATCAAGGTAATAGTAGACTGCCCATCTACAAATATCCAAAGTTGGTCAAATGATGTACAACAATTAATCAAACGACCAGAAATAATTTCCCTTTCATGTGAACACAAAGCCGACTATAATCATCCAATTGTTTCAGCAGCTTCAATTCTAGCAAAAGAAAAACGAGAAGACGAAATGAAAAGATTAAGAAACGAAGCGGAAATTGATTTCGGCTCAGGATATCCAGCCGACCCAAAAACAAAAGAATTCATAAGCGAAAATTTCGACAACCCAAAACATGTTCCAATAATTAGATTCTCTTGGAGTACTGTAAAAAAACTAATGGACATGAAAGGCTCAAGCCAAAAAAAATTATTCTAGATATTATAACATCAGCAGCCAAGCATGCGAAATTAAATTTTAGATGCAGGTTGTCCTCTGGACAGCATCGTTAAGAAATTTAATTTCGCCATGTATTGTTTAATCTAAAGGGGTGCACAGCGAAGGGGACATTCCCCTGCGCTTTGGAGTACCGTAAAAAAACTTATGAACATGAAAGGCTCAAGCCAAAAAAAATTATTCTAAAATAATCTCAATAATATTTATATACGAGTTTTAACTCCTCTTCCCATGACCCACATAAAAAAGATGACAATGCACGGATTCAAATCTTTCGCAAGAAAAACAGAAATTCCTTTAGAAAATTCAATGAACGTAATCGTCGGCCCAAACGGCTCAGGAAAATCAAACATCACAGATGCTCTATGTTTTGTTCTCGGAAGACTTTCAATTAAATCAATTAGGGCCGCAAAAGCTGCCAACCTACTTTTCTCTGGAAATAAAATATATAAAGGATCTCAAGAAGCCTCAGTTGAATTAACTTTTGATAACTCAGATAAAACCTTTGGAGTAGACACAGCCGACGTCACAATCAAAAGAACAGTTAGAAAAGCCGGACAATCTATTTACAAAATCAATGGAACCACAAAGACAAGGCAAGATATTTTAGAACTAATGGCACAGGCAGGAATCGATCCAAACGGATTCAATATTGTTTTACAAGGTGAAATTCAAAGTCTAGTAAAAGCATCCTCAGAAGAAAGAAGAAAAATTATCGAAGAAGTTGCAGGAATTTCAATTTATGAAACAAGAAAACATAAGTCTTTAAGAGAATTAGAAAAAACTGAAGAAAAATTAAAAGAAGTTGGAGCAGTTCTAAGAGAAAGAACTTCTTACCTAAAAAATCTAGACAGAGAAAGACAAGAGGCAATTTCTTATCAAAAACTAGAAACAACAATCAAAAGATGCAAGACAACACTTCTTTCAAAAACAAAAATCACAAAAGAAAAAGACATTATTGAAATTGAAAAATTAATTACTGAATACGATGCTGAAATTGAAAAACTAAGAAAAATCATTTTAGAAAAAAACTTTCAAGTAGATGAACTTCAAGATAAAATACTAGTAGTAAATAAGCAAATTCAATCAAGCACAAGTAATGAACAAGAAGTTTTGCATAGGGAAATTTCAGACCTTAAAGCAGACCTTGCAGGCTTAGATGTAAGAAGAGAAAATTTTGACAACAGAATGATTTCAGGAAAAGAAAAAATTCTAAACCATAAAAACAAAATTGAAAAATTAAATCAAGAAATTTCAGAAATTAGAACCGCAACTCCTGAAATAAAAAAACAACAAGAACAGCAAAAAATACTTCAAGAAAAATTTGATATTTTAGAACAACAACGAAGAAAATTCTACGTTTTAAAGTCTGACATCTCAACACTAGAAAATCAAAAATTACAAAAAGAAAGATTCCTAATCGAATCAAGCAAAGAAGCTCAATTAATTGAACAAACAATTACATCTCTTTTCCACGAAATAAAATATGAAAAATCAATTAAAAAAAATATTGAAATTAAAGAAGAAACAAAGGGGAAAGTTAACACAACAATTGATCAAATCTCAAAATTAGAATCTGAAATTATGGAAAGAGAGAAACAAAATGCAATTCTAGAAATGGATATTAAAAGAGAAGAAAAATTAAAAGATGACGTTGTGCAATTGCAATCCTGTCCTGTATGTAAACAAGACGTAGGAGAAGACCACAAACATAAAATTTCTACAACCGCAAATGAAAAAATAGATAATGCAAAAATTAATGTTGAAAAAAATATAAAAGCAAGGATAGAAGATTCTGGAAAAATAAATCATCTGAAAGAAAGGCTTTCAAATCTTAGATTAAAATTAAACGAATTGGATATTGATCAAATTAAATTAAAAAATGCTGACGAAAGGAAAGAAAGAATAATAAAAATAACCGAGAATCAAAAAGAATTCAAAACCGAATTAATTACAGTAAATGAATCCCTCCACAAACTAAAAATAGATTTTGAAAAACTAAAAGACATCGAAGAAAAATATGATGAAACTAGATTGGGTTTACAAGAAATTTCTTTTGCCGACATGGATGTAGATACCGAAATAACAATTAAACGTAGAGAAGTAAATAGATTAACAATTGAATTAAAATCAATAACTAGGGATATTGAAGAATCCGAAATTGAACTAAGAAAAATTGAAGTTTTGATTATTGATAAAGATAAACAAGCAGTAAAAAAAGAGGAGGAGGAGCAAAAACTATATGAAAAAGCACAAAAATTCTTTGACTATAGAAATGAACTACAAGACCAACAAAAAGTTATAGAAACTGACATTATCGGAATGCAACATTCAAGTAGAAACTTCGAAGATAAAATTAATCATAATAAAATCGGGAGAGCTCAATTAACTGCACAAATAGATTCCCTAAAGTCAGAATTAAGAGAATTCGGAAATACTGAAATACTGAATTTACCAATTGACCAAATAAAAGAAAGACTTCAAAAATCACAATTTAGAATGTCAAGACTCGGGAATGTAAATCTTCGAGCCTTAGAAGTTTTTGACCAAGTAGGTGAGCAAGTAAAATTAATCCAAGAAAAAGTAGAAACCATCTCAAAAGAAAAAGAAAAAATTGCGAGCATAATTGGAGAAATAGATAAAAAGAAAAAGAAATCTTTTATGACCGCATTAAATGCAATAAACGAATATTTTACGAGAAACTATTCTCAACTTTCTAGAAAAGGTGAAATATCTCTAGAACTAGAAGACAAAAAAAATCCATTTGAAGGCGGATTAAATATACTTGTAAAAGTTTCCAGAGGAAGATATTTCGATATAACTTCACTTTCTGGAGGAGAAAAAACAATGGTAGCTTTATCACTAATCTTCGCAATCCAAGAATACAAACCATA
>JAGLQO010000021.1 GCA_023136775.1 Candidatus Pacearchaeota archaeon
CATATATGTTATGATAAATAAAAAATCCCTAACCAAAATATTTTGATTAGGGATTAGAAATAAACTTATAAGATTAAATAATAAAAATTATCGAATTCCAATCACTGAAATAGACATATCCTCCAAATTAGTAACATAAACATATTGTCCATCTGGTGTTATAGCAATTTGACTTGGGTAATCTCCAACATTAATAGTATCAACAATTATATTATCAGAAATTCTAATTACGGAAACAGTATTGGCAGGGGGAATATGATCAGAATAATGACGAGAATTAGCCACATAAGCATATTGTCCATCTGGTGTTATCTCCACATCTTCTGGAAAGTTTCCCACTCCTATAGTATTAACAACGACTCCGTCGGAAGTTCTAATTACAGAGACAGTATCATCCCAACAATTAGTAACATAGGCATATTGTCCATCTGGTGTTATGGCAATACAATTAGGACTATGCCCCACTCCTATAGTGTTAATAACAGCTCCATCGGAAGTTCTAATTACAGAGACAGTATCACTAGGATCATTATTTTCAGCATAAATATACTGTCCATCTGGGGTTATGATAATATCAGTTGAAGGAATTCCGGCATCAATAGTATCAACAACTATATTATCAGAAATTCTAATTATAGATATTGTGTATTCGTAATAATTAACTACATAAACATATTGTCCGTTCGATGTTATCTCTATATCAACTGGATAATCACCAACTCTTATTACATCAATAACGATTCCGTCGGAAGTTCTAATTACAGAGACAGTATCATTATTATTATTGACAACATAAGCATATTGTCCATCTGGTGTTATGGCAATTTTTTGTGGCCAGCCCCCTACATCTATAATGCTAACAACAGCTCCGTCGGAAATTCTAATTACAGAGACAGTATCATCCCAACAATTAGTAACATAGGCATATTGTCCATCTGGCGTTATGGCAATATCATACGGTTTATATTCCATATTCATAGTATCAACAACAGCATTAGGATAATCACCAATTTTTTCCACAGGTTCAAGCCATCTTATAGAAGATGTTATTCCGCCAGGTGTTATCATAAATACATCAAAAAATTCTGGCTCATTAATTCCAAAAATTTTTTCAATTTTTTCTTTAAGATCAGATAATTCCGATGCAAATTTCTTAAAATCCCCACCACCCAATGGTTTTATTATATTTAATTTTGCACTAGTCACCTTATCAATTTGTTCTGGAGTAAATCTACCCATGTATTCTTTTTTGTTTTCATTTTCTGCTACAAATTTCTCCATAGCTTCCCCTTTATCAGATGAAACTTCGATGTTTTCTATTGTACCTATAAGGGAATCTCCTGCAATATACATTGTTATCGTATGATCGCTATTATGTGGATAGATTTCAAATGCTGAAAAATATTTTCCAGATGGATCATCTAAGATAAATACTTCATAACCTCCACCATCCCAAAAAGTAACATTAATTTCTGAAATTCCGTTTTGATCTTTATCTTCTACATAAATATTGACCTCCTCTCCTGTTTGATTATCTACGAATACAGCCACACCATTTTCCGTAATAGAATTCTTTATAAGGTCTGACTCTACCCCCGGAAAATCTTCTCTATGTAACTTACATCCAAGCAATACAACTAAAACTATAATGAGAATTAAAATTAGCTTTTTCATAAAAAGCCTCCTAAATAAATTTACATCTCTATACAGAAATGCATGTATATAATCACCAATTTAATGGTTTATTTTTTTCTAAAGTTTTAAATAATTAAATTTCTAACTATAACAATGGGAGATAAAAAAAAGAAGTTTGTAATTTTTACAATTATAATACTTTTAATATCTCTTATTTCTTTTTTAGTATTAAATATAAAATTACCTGTCTCTACTCAAGATTATCCAAAAACCAACTCGTCATCTTGCCAAACAGATGATTGTTTAATATTACTAGCAATAAAAGAATCTAATCCAAATTATTGTAAAAATGTTTCTGAAGAAAATATCAATATTTGTTATCCTGCCGTGGCATTAAAAACAAGAGATTATAATTTGTGTGATAAATCGGACTCTTATTCTGCAAAAACTTGTAAAATTGCTATATCTCACGATTCAAAAGATATGGAAGCTTGTAAAAAATACTCTTTTGAGAATACTGTAGAAAATTTAATACAAGGAAATCCAACAAAAGAAATATGCAACTCTATAATATCTAACGTATATATAAGAGCTGGAGACGAAAACGGATCTTTAACCGGAATGTTCATGGAATCAAATTCTTCTACCTGTGAGGAATATAGAAACAACCCTAATATTAAAAGTAGTCAACTTAATTTATTAATTGAAACTTGTTATTATGAAATTGCAATTTCAAGTCAAAATATTTCTTATTGCGATAAAACCAGTAAACCATTAACCTATTTCTGCTTAGGACGAGCTAGTGCAGAAAAATAAAGATTATTCTCCAACAAAACACACCATTCAACCTATTCCCCTACCTGAAATACCTAAATAAACACCCCAAAAAATCACAAGCTTACCGCTAAGAGTCATCCAATTATGTTATTTCACTTATTTCTGGAGGGTTAATTATTGTTATTACTAGTTATTAATATTGTGTGAAATTTTTATGTTTATATAATTAATATTAAAAAACCATTTATTAAATCTATTGTCAATATGAGGTAAAAACAAATTTAATATCGATTAAGAATTTCTATACAAAGATTATAGGATTTATAACTTTTACAATTAACGTTCTATTTTCTGGAAATCTTGTATCTCAAATTTATAGCTAATCCTCAAAAATCCGTTTAATATTAGCTCCCTGTCGTTCCCATTCTAATAAAGACAACCTTTCATGCGTCTCTGCATCTATTTTATATGAGCTATTTCTTAACTCTGTAGAATCATAGCCCATAGATTCCAAATGCCCATAAACACTTTTTTTCATCTCCCCTACTACCCCTATCTTTCCATCTCGATCAACTAAATCCCTAAGAAGAAACCTATCAGCAACGCCAAAATGAATACCAACACCTCTCTCCAAATTATCAAAATAAGTCTTTCCCATATTCAAATAATCTTTTATTCTATCCATACTTTAAGTCTCCCGACACGAATAAAAAAAACAAATATTAAACCTCCCCGTTTCCAAGAAGGCTAAAGATAATAATAAAAAAATAATAATAATTCAATCAAAGCAGTTTTGATTTTAGGCAGTTAATTTCTAGGCGCGAGGTTGTGCCGCGTACTTTGGTACGCAAACGTTCTCGCAACGACGAAATTAACGCATAAAATTAAAACTAATAGTAACTTGTTTCTACTTCCTCAATCGGCTTTTCTTTCTTTGTAAGAAGAACAACCAAAACAGCAAGTAAAACAACAAAGATAATAGCTAAGATTACAGTTAAAGCAACAACAGAAGTTGATACAGGTTTAGAATCGTCATCTAAAACAGCCACGTCACCGTCTGCAACTGGAGTAACTCCACTAACAGCGATTAACTTAGAAATTTCAGTATTAGAATCCTTATTGTAAACTTCGATTGTCATTTCGTAAACAGCAGATTCTGCATCAGCAGGAATTTGCAAATAAACGATTTTTTCAACAGAATCTTCTTCATCTTCATAGGCCTCATAGTCTTCCATAGGAATTAAATCTCCAGCATATCCTCTTGTTGTTATACCAAGAGCAGGGATAGAAGCGATAACGTAAACGTCATCAGCTCTATTATAGCCAGTGTTTTTCATTACTACAGAAACAGGGAATGCATTTCCAGCTTCAACTTTAGAGTTGTAATCAACAGATAAAACCTTTAAGTTATAAGATTCTTTTTGAACCTTCACACTTACATCAAATGTTCCTACAACTTCATCAGTACTTGATGACATTGTAACATATAATGTAAATTCTTCGCTTAAATCATCTGTCTCTGGAAGCTTTAATTTTAATAAGCTAGGATAAGTAGAACCGTTTTCAATATCAGATAATTCTTTAGATACAGAAACACCGTTTCTTCCTTTAATTTCTACTTCTAATGTAACATCACTTGCGTCCTCAGTAGCATCAAATCGAACCCAAACAGGAACAACTTCGCCAGGAGAAACTGCAATAACACTATCATTATCTAGAACAACACCGTTGAATTCAACAGTCTCAATAGTTCCAAAAGCAGAAGCGAATCCCATTGCCATAACTAAAACAGCTAATAAAGATACAAAAGTTAAGTTTCTTTTCATTTTTTTCATTTTAAAATTTAGTTAAAATTAAAACTTCGAAAAACTATTTAAAGCTTGTTATTGTTGTAATTCTACAGAGACGAAAAACCTTAAAAAGTATACTCAAGTATACTTTTTATCGTAAAACTAAGTAACAACAAAAAACATGGCAAAAACAAAAAAACAAAGTAAAGAAGGAAAAGTCACGACGATAAAACTTTTAGAAGAAACAAAGCTCCGAATTGAAAAACTTAGAGAACACAAAAGAGAATCCTATGACGACATTTTAAGAAAAATTTTGTATGTTCTAAATTTGGCAAGAGATAACCCAGAAAAAGCAAAACGAGTTCTAGAAAGAATTTCAGACTTAAGACAAAGAATGATAGATGAAGAAAAAGAACAAAAAGAAGAGTTAGCAAAAGCTGATGAGAGAGAATAAATTTTTCTTTGAAAAATTTATAGTTGGTAGTTTTTGAGTCGAGTAGTTAGTAGTAGAATACATTGTTTCGTTGTTTGTCAACGATTATTTTTTAGAATTAATTAAACGACGGGGAGCGAGTGTAACGAGCGATTAAATGGACAAGTTACGGGAACGAAAGCGATTAGTTGCCAAGCATATTGAGACGAGTGGAAAGGACGAATGTCCGAACGAGAGAATAAATATGAGAGCGAAACGCTCTCTAAATTGCCCCCACTAAAAACTACCAACTGCCCGCTACCAACTATTTTAATATTTTCAATATATCTTCAGTAACTTTTTCAATATCCTGTTCCCCATTAACCTTAACAGATTTATAATGACTTAAAATTTTCTTTGTCTCTTTGTGATATGTTTCAAGTCGTTTCTTTAACGCAGTTTCATTATCATCTTTTCGTTGAGTTAAATCTCCTCCGCATCTATCACAAACTCCAGGAGTAATCGGCCTAGGTGAAGTCTCAACATTAAAAATTGCCCCACAACTCACACAACCTCGCCTTCCACTAATTCTCTTAACAGACTCCTTATCACTCACATCGATCTCAATAACCTCATCAACATCCATTATATTATCCAACTCCTTCGCCTGAACCAAATTACGAGGAAACCCATCCAAAATAAAACCCTCATCACAATCCTTCTCAATAATTCTCTCATTCAAAATTCTAAGAATCAAATCATCTGGCACTAAATTACCATGATCTATATAGGAATCAACTTCTTCTTTTAATCCCCCAGAAATATTACGAAGCAAATCCCCCGTAGAAATATGAGCAATCTTTAATTTCTTAGAAATAATATCCGCCTGCGTACCTTTCCCCGAACCCTGCGGACCAACAAAAATTAATCTCATAATAAAATATAAATTTCTTATTATATAAAACTAATTACCCGTAAAAAATATCAATGCCTCTAACTACCCTCTTTAAAAAATAAATACTCCATGAGAAATGCAACGTCCGCAGATGTTGCAATTTTTTATGGAAGATGGTCTGCCTCAGCCAATAATAAATTAATATCACGAGGGAGCACTCAGAATCACGGGAATTTCAAAGAAATTCCCTCACTATATCAGACCATCTGCGACAAAGTCGGTAAGCGGTCTGGAATCTAAAATCCTGTGTGGATTTTTACGAAGAAAATTTCACCAGAAATTTTTTCGATATTTTTACACTTCCAATATTTCCAAATTAAGTCTACCAAGATTTTGAACTAAATAAGTGTGCAACTTCCTAATTATTAAATCCTGTAACCCCTCTTTAAGAAGTCCATGACAATTTCCAATATTACTTTCGGGAATCATAACAACCCCCTTAGGCAACATACAAATCATTTTGTTACCCTCAAGCTTTAAAGAATCTTTATTATTAAGTTCTCCTTGTAATAATTGAACTCCGACTTCGCACTCTTCACCCTTAGAACCCTTAATAGTATACTCAAAAATCATTTTAGTCCCACCAATAAATTTCGTTCGACTACATCTCTCCAATCCAGAATTAAAACATTCCCAACTATCACACTCATTATATCCAAGAGATAAAAGCAAAACCGCCACAACAATTATAACAATCCCCAAAGGAATAAATAATAACCTCTTATCAAAATAACCCCTCTTATTCATAATCTATAAACCGAAAACAGCTATATAAAAGTTACGAGATTAAGCTTTCCTTTCTCGAACTTTCAGTTCGACTATATAATTGCACCGAGCAATTCGCTCGGCACGACTCTATCGCGAGACTCACGTCCCGCTCCAAAAAATATTATAATAAAAAAATAAAAAAGCCGCCATTTACGACGGCAAAAGTAAACAATTTTTGTTTTAGGCAGATTGAGACTAGGCGGAAGGTTCCGTGGCGTACAAGAGTACGCGAGGGTTCTTCCAACGAAGTATCAATCGCATAAAACAAAAATTAAAGTGATACTAGTTGCGTTGTTGTCTCAAAAGTCTTCGCGAAATTCTGAGCTGCAACAGCCTTAGACTGTAACTTTTCAGAAGCCGCAATAACAGGACCTGTTGCAGTACTAACCATTAAGACGAAAGCGTCTTTAGGGTCAACCGTATTCAACCTAAAAGATGAAACATTCTTTACTACTTCTAAATTTTCATTCAGAACTAAAACGTTTTTACCTTTGATGTCACTAACAAGTTCTCTCATTTTTGAAATATCGTCGTCGTTAATTTCTCGTCTAACAATTTCTTCATTACTAGATTCGAATGCAGGCTTATTCTCACTAAATCTTCTAGAATTAGGTCTGCTACTTCCAGCTGACTTACTCAAGAAAACCTTAGCAGGAACTTTCTTTCGAAGACATTGTAGTAATTCCTTACCAGCTAATTCTTCAACTTCTTTTCCATCAGGTGCCTGTGCAATATAAACTACTTTAGCGTTGTCATAAACGTTTTGAGCAATCAAGTTTCCTCCTCGGTCTCCATCAACAAACAAAGTAATTTCCTTTGTCTCACTTAAAGTAGCGATAGTTTTTGGGAAACGAGTTCCTTGCATTCCGATAACATTCTTGATACCGTGTTTCAACATATTCACAACATCAGCTCGACCTTCGCAAACGATAAGTTCTTTCTCATCATCAATATTTGGACCAGCAGCTAATCCCTCAGGACCGTACTCAACAGCTTTAGCAGCTCGAGTAGATTCTCTTAGTTCAGTTTCCATCTCTGTAGAATCCATTCCTGCTCCGTTAATTCCAGCAAGTAAAGCTTTGGCTCGCTCCATGATATAATCACGCTTTCCACCTCGAACATCACTAATGTCTCTAATAACGATTTTAGCGTCCGTAGGACCAATCTTATCAATTGTTTCTAGTGAAGCTGCAATAATTGTTGTCTCAGTTTTATCAAGTGCAGAAGGAATTGTAATCTCTCCAGTTGTCTTCCCACCAGTAGTGTTCAAATCAACTTCAATTCTACCAATCTTACCTTCTTTTTGAAGTTCTCTTAGTTCCATATCGGCACCAAGTAAACCTTCAGTTTGACCAAACAAAGCTCCAATTACATCGGGCTTTTGAAAAGGTCCATCACTTGAAAAATCTGCGACAATCGAATATTTAATCGACGTTGGACTAATTTTTGCCATATTTTATTTTCTCCATTTTATTTAGTTATATTAGAAATATCTACGAGTCTAGTGTAAGTTCCCTCGAGAACTTGTCTTGTAATTATGAATGTGAATCGTAATAATGTTTCTCTTAAGCTCTAAACATTTCTAACAATCAAAAAACTCATTTTTAGTTTATAAGTTTTGCCATAAGGAATTTTAAATTAATCAAGCGCCTTAATATAGGTTCTTGCTACATTAGAAGTCGCATCAAGATCTGACCACAAAATATAACCATCTCCCAAGACAGGACCGTTTTTATTGACACCGTCTGTTGTTACTCTACTTTCAATACCAGTCTTCAAATCATATACATAAATATCAGAATAAGTCACTCCTAGTTTTGGATTTATTCTATAAATCCAAGTAATCTTATTATTATAAAATATTCCACTATCAACCCTTTTTCCTACATCATAAAGCTCCAAGGATTTTTCATCACCTGTCTCTAAATTATAACTATAAACAACATCCCCTTTTCCTTCAGATTTTAATCTACCATCTATCCATATCAATGTATCACCAAAAGCCTTAACGTAATCTTGATTTTCTTCATTAATTGTTATTTTTTCTATTTCTTCCGTAACTAAATCATAAGACCAAATATCACTATCTCCTTCTTCCGGATTCATCACTGCTGTAGATGTTCCTCCATCCTCTCTAATAATTTTTTTATGATATGGCAAACAATCTTCCGGGACGCAAGAACTGGGACCTTGATAAAAAACTTTATCGCCACTAAGTACAAAAACGTCATCCATATATGTTCTAAATTTATTTAAATGATCCCTCTTTTCTTCCGTAAGAATATTATATTCCACCAACTTTCTAGAACTTTTATTCCATGAGGTACTAAATGTTTCTGTCCAAATAATTTTATCCTCAGCTATATCATAAATAAATAAATTTACATCCTCACTATTCAAAATTTTTCTCAATACTAGTGTCTCTTCAGTAGATATCTTATATAACTTAATAACAGGATATCTACGTTCACCTACCCATTCACCCTCATCCATATAAACAATATAATCTCCATCTATCATCGGTGCTCTTCCATCCCCAATTTTTTTAGATTCTCCAGAAGTAAAATTATAAATATAAATTTCATCATATTCCCAACCACCTGTAGTAGACATCACGCCTTCTGGAAGATTAGATTCTCCAGAAGAAACTTCCAAAACTACAATTTCTCCATCTGCATCAATTGGCATAACAGATTTAACCTCAAACATAATCTCTTTATATCCTTTTTCTCCACAATCTTCAGCACAAGTTAAATCATACTCTAAAAATCCACAAATGCCATTTCCACAAACATCCTCAACATCTCCAGTTATAATAACAACTTCACTAGAAGCTGCCAATTCTTTAGATTTATCGTAAATATTAATAGCTCCAGCCAATCCCAAAGTATCACCCTTTGTTGTTCCAGCAACTAAAATAATTTTACCGTCACCATTATCAAACACTTTTACTAAAGATTCCCCTGATTTAAATTTCCAATCATAACAATTATAACCAACCTCATCAATAATTTCTTCAGAAATTTCATTAGCACAAGGCCCTCCAATTAAAATAACATTTTTATTTTTCCAATTATTAGTACTCCCAAAACTACTAGCCATCCCTATATCAGCCTCAAAAGAAAATATTTGAGAAACAGTTACAGCTGCAATATTATCAGAAGGAGCTGAATTATCTCCCATTATTATTATAACATCTTGACTTTCAATAATTTCATCTAAAACATCAGAAACAGAACTCTCTACAACAACATTGCCAGTAATTTTTCCAAAAACATCGCTAAAAAACCCAGCAGAAACAAAACTCAAGCATAAACATATTAATACTAATGCTATTCCAAAATTTCTCCCTTTCATAATTAAAACAGAAATGAAACCTATTTAAATATTTCCGAAAATAATTTTTCCATATTTCCAATGAAAACTTTGATGAAAACTTTAAAAGAAATTTCCCTTTAAATTATTTTCCCCCCAAAGAAATAGGTAAAATTTCACACAAATATTTATAAGTATTTTAATTCAAGAAAGATTAAATAAAAGAGATGGTAACCGACATTGAAAATGAAACCGAGGAAGAAGAGGAATTCGACGATACGGAAGAAATGGAAGATGACGAATAAATCCCAAAACAAATGACAACAGGAATCGAAGAATACGAAGAAGACGAAGATTGTTTATTTAATCTAGACGAAGAAGTCGCATAAATTTTTTATTTTTTATCCAATAAGGATGCGGGGTCCTTATTAATATTTTTTTTATCAATAGATGAAATTATAAAATTTTAATTCTTATTTGAAAACTCCTATGTAAATTAAAATTAAAAAAATTACTTCTGTTCCGAAAGGAGTTTCGCTTCCCTAAACATTCCAAGACAATTATACGTAGAGATCAATTTTTCTTTAACATCTTTTTTATCAATATCTTCCAAATTCATCTTAATCAATTTCTCATAAAACTTAATAGCAGAAGCCTTTCGCCCTCGTCGTTCAAGTTCATTAGCAATAGCAAAATAAATATTTTTCCGAGCAAGCTTAACTTTTGCATTACCCTCAGGAGTAGTATTTCTAATAGCCCTAGAAAACATTTCATCGGCATCACGGATTTTACCAGCCTTAGAATAAAGCTCCGCTGCATTAACATAACTATCAATTCTTTCACGATCACCAACCTCCACATTAGCTTTATCTGACATAGATTTAGCAGCCCTCTCAAACATCTTTCGCTCTTCATACAAATTAGCCAACATCCCAAAAAGAAATCTCTTCAACTCAAAACTAAACCCAGGAGTAGTAAGAGCCGATTCCAAATAATTTATCTTATTCAAAGCCGTATTCATAGAATTAAGTCTATCCTCAATAGCTTCCAACGTATGCTCTCGTATAGGAATTCCCATAAAAATAAACAGCTTAAGATGTTTTTAAGAATTATTGTGATAAATTTATCTCCTCTCACTCTCAGGCAAACAAGAAAAATAACTTCCATCAAATCCCCACCCATCTAAAGAATCTAAAACATCTTCTGGACAGACTTCTTTTTGATATCTATCATAAAGTTTTCCATTAAATCCTAAAGCCAATCTAAGCTCATTCCCAGAAGACAATCCACTATTATATACCCTAATTCCTTGACCAACTAACAATTCATCACGTTCAAGATATTCATAAAAAGCTCCAGAACCACGAAATAATCCATCCTCAGACTTAAAAAAATCAATATTATATTCCATAAAAATAAAATGCCAAAAAAGTTTTTAAGAATTATTGTGATAAATTTACAAAAAATATCCAATAACCAGACTTCTTTACCACTCATCAGTTACAACAGAATAGTAACATTTATATAACAAAATTATGATAAATTATTATAAAAAGTTGATAAAATAAAAAATGAAAACAACAACAAAACGATTCAATTTAACAAACTACCTCTTATCGGGTATCACCGTCGGAATGATGACAATGATAGCTACAGCACCAATAAAAGAAAATAGTTCAGGACTAGAACAGCTAGTTAGACAAAAACCAGCAATAACAATAGAAAATAAAATAAAAACTTCAGTATTATACAAACTTGCATTTCAACAAACAAATAAACTTCATTATGAACCTAAAAATAATATATTTCACCTCCCAATAGAAGAAATTGTTAAAGAAAAGCAAGAAATCAGAAGAATAGCAGAAGAAAATAAAAAAACAATTTACACTCCAACAGACTCAGAAATCCTTGGACTTTCACAAATAATATACGCCGAAGCTGCAAGTCAAAGTAATGAAGCATGGTCAGATATCATTCAAGTAATAAAAAATAGAAAAGATAGTAGAAATTATCCGAACTCTATTGAAGAAGTAATATATCAACCAGGTGCATTCTCATGCATTGACGATAAAAACAATAATAACTGGAATCAAGTAACTGGAAAGACCCCAATGAATGGATATGAAAAAATGGTATTCAGCGAAATAAAAGAAGAAGTAAGAAATGAATTAATGAATACAAAAATAACTCTAGGAAGAGAAAATGTAATCGCTTACCACGATTGGTCAATTCATAAACCAAAAGATTCATACTGGAACTCTTTAGAAAAAACTCACGAAGAAGGAAAATTAATATTCTATGCCCCAAAAGAAACACTTCAAAAATCAACAATAACTTATATTCCAAATACAAAAGAAAACAATATAAATAATTTATACGAAAACAATATAATCGACGCTAGCAACAAATTTGGACTTTTAGCAAAAACCGAAAAAATAAACGACGACAAAATAATTGATTTCGAAGAAGCACGTGGACTTTTAGCAAAAGCAACTCAAATAAAAAAAGCTGCCTAACGTCTATTCTCATCTAAAAAAACACTATTAACAGAATTTTTTATTTATTTATTGACATATTAAATAAATAATTACAATATTCATATTGAAAAGAATTTTTTATTTTGTTCATCACAACTTCATATTTTTTTATATTATTTTCATAAGTAGTCCAAACTGAATCATTATTAATAACTCGCCCATCACCTTTAGTCAAAACCCCATAAGCCTCATTAATAGCAACAAATTCCAAAGCATTTGATTCTTCGTTTCCAATATTTTTATCTGGATGATATTTTAATGCTTGAACTCTATATGCTTTTTGAATTTCGTCACGACTAGCATCTTTAAAAACTCCAAGCCGTTCATAATAATCACTAATCTCTGAAGGTCTTCTTTCCATTTTCAAATGAAATAAAAAGACTATATAAAATTTTAGAGACTCGCGTCACTCCTAAAAATAATTAAAAATATTCAGGGGAATTTCTCCCCCCGAAAGATATTATAAAAAAATAAAAAAAGGTCTTAACAGACCAAAATACCAACAAATTATAATTTTAGTTAGGAAATTTCGCAGTGTAAAAAATTCCGCCGTGTGCAAACGCACATAAGGAATTTTTTACCAAGAAATTTTCAAATAAAATTATAATTTCTTTGGAGTAACTGATTTGGCAACACCGGCTGCAACTGTAACACCAGCGTCTCGGATAGCGAATCTCGCCATGTTTGGGTTATCTGTAGCAGATTCCATAACAAGATTTCCGATCGGTTTGATCTTTACAATAGCAACATCTCCGTTCTTTAGGAAGTCTGGATGTTCCTCAGAAACTTGTCCACTTGCAGGGTCCAATTTAGCAATTAATTCCACGAATTGACATGGAACTTGAGCTGTATGAACATGGAATACTGGAGTATAACCTTTAGCAATCACTGTTGGATGATTAATTACAGCAACTTGTGCTTCAAATTCTTCCACTAGTGGTGCAGGTTTAGCAGCGTCACAGATAACGTCTCCTCGAGCCATGTCTTTCTTACCAACACCTCTGATGTTGATACCGACATTGTCTCCAGCTTCGCCTTCTGTTAATTGCTCGTGGTGAGCTTCGATAGATCGAACTTCACCCTCAATACCAGTTCCAGATCGTCCTGGTAATACGATAACCTTTTGTCCGATTTTCATAATACCCGTTTCAATCTTTCCTACAGGAACAGTACCAATACCAGTGATATCATAGACATCTTGGATTGGCATACGCATAGGTAATCCAGTTGGTTTCTCTGGTGCTGGAAATTTATCAATCTGTTCTAAAACAGTTGGTCCTTTGTACCAAGCCATCTTTTCAGATTTGTTAGCAATATTATCTCCCATCAATGCAGAAGCTGCAATGAATGGAGTTGTATCTGGAGAGTATCCAGCTTGCTTGATAACATCCTTTACTTCCGCAATAGTTTTGTTAAATTTCTCTTCAGAGTATTCAACAACATCCATTTTGTTAATAAGAACTGCTAAGTGTTTTACACCCATAGTTCGTAGTAACCAAATATGTTCTTTTGTTTGTGGTTGTACAGAATCTTCACATCCAACAACTAAGAAAGCTGCGTCCGCTTGTGAGGCACCAGTGATCATGTTTTTAACAAAATCCTTATGCCCTGGAGCGTCAATAATTGTAACTTCAAAATTCTTAGTAACAAGCTTCTTATAAGATAGGTTAATAGTAACCCCTCTCTCTCGCTCTTCCTTCAAATTGTCCATTACATACGCAAACTCAAAACCTGCTTTACCATGCTTTTCTGCTTCTTCTTTGAACTTCTTCATCTCTTGTTCAGAGACTGCGCCACCGTCGTAAAATACTCTACCTACAGTAGTGGATTTACCCTGGTCAACGTGTCCAACGAAAACAACATTCATTCCCGGTTTTTCTTTAGCCATTTTTTCTTTTCTTTAAATTTAGTTAGTTTAATTACCTCAAGAATAAATTCAGAGGATAGAATATGATATTGAATTTGGTTTTTAAAGTTAGTGGTTGGAGAAAAATAAACTTTTATAGTCGATAAAATCAATTATTAAACTCTTTATACCAATAATTAAGTGCCTGACTTCCTCTAATTAAAGCCTCTTCCATTTCCATATCCGAACTCTTATATTCTCTATAAGCCTCTAATAAATTTTCAGGAGTAGCCTCTTCATCATGCCCAGTCCCCCCATATTTCCAAGCCAATTTATTAGGACTAGCATAAAAAAATCCATCACCAAGCTCTGTTCTAAATATTGAAAGCACTTTTGGATCATCTTTAATCAAAAACTCAATCCTCTTTTTAGAATTCTCAAATTCCTCAACCAACTCAGTCAATTCCATGAATTACTCAACAATCCAGAATAAATAAACCTTCCTTAAGAATAACAACAGCAGCCAAGTTACATAACAAACAAGTTACATAACAAACAGTTAATAAAATTAATTTTTAACCCAAAAGCGTCGATAAACGACGGAGTCTGCCCCAACCAACAATATTATATATTTGTGAGGGTGCAACAATGTCCCCGCGAAATTCAATTTTAGGAGATTGTTGTCCTCTGGACGGAACCGTTAAGAAATTTAATTTCGCCGTATATTGTTTATTCTAATTTCAATTTGTCATTAGCGAATTGAAATTAGAATAAAACTATTTGATTTTTCTCCCAGAGGCCTTAAGATGAATTTGCGAAACAAGATTCGTCTTGCAAGGATTTCACATCCGCCGCTTTCTAAAAAAGGGGTCTATTGATTTTCGGCTAGGCCTTTTCTGTCCCTTATCTGTTTGATTATTTTTGCCTGATTGTCATTTGGTAACTTCTTAAAAGTCTGAGAAACTAAACTTGAAACTCCTCTACCAGCTGTAGCACTTCGTAAATCTGAAGTCCATCCAATCATTTCAGCTACTGGAATTTCAGCTCGAATTGTAGCCCCTGTTTCATCTTGCATTACATCAACCAGAGTTCCTCTCTTTTGAGTAACCAAAGTTGTCATAGCTCCCATGAAGTCCACTGGAGCTTCAACTTGATGAACTTGAACTGGTTCAAAAATTGTTGGAGTAGCTTCCCTAAATGCAGCTCGAAGACCTTCTCTAATTGCTGGATAAACCTGAGCAGGACCTCTATGAATTGCATCCTCATGTAATTTGATATCAATTAATGAAACCTTTAATTTTAATGTTGGCTCTCGTGCAAGAGGGCCAGCCTTCATAACTTCTTCAAAAGAATCCAATACTAATTCGATAACTTCACCAATATGAACTTCACCCTTAGTCTTATCCAAAAATACATTTCCTTGGAAAATATCTCTATATTGTTGAGCTTCATCTCGTGAAATTCCAAGTTCAACAAATGTTTCATTCAAAGTCTTATCTTTCTTCTTCACTCGTCCTTCAGGAATAATTCCTTCAGTAATAGCTTGAGACACAGCGTCTTCTAATGGTTCAACTGTTAAAAAGAATGTATTATGCTTATTTGGAGATTTTCCCTCACTCACATCACTTAACTTACCGACAGATTCTCTATAGACGATAATTGGTGGACCCATTTCAACATCTAATCCCTTTTCAGTCTTAACCCTGTTCTCAATAATTTCTAAATGTAATTCACCCATACCAGAAATCAAAGACTCTCCAGTTTCTTCATTAATTTCAATTCGCAAACTAGGATCTTCTTTCCCAACTTGTCTTAAAATTTCAATAAGCTTTGGAAGGTCAGCTGTCTTCTTAGCACTAATAGATTTTGTAACTACAGGTTCAAATAAATGAGAAATTGCTTCGAATGGTTCAATTGGATTAACTGAAACTGTTTCACCAACAACTACGTCCTTTAATCCTACAATACCAATAATATTTCCTGCATAAACTTCATCAAGTTGAACTCTACTAGCTCCTTTGTAAATAGAAACTTGTTGTGCTCTTACTGCTCTCTTAGCAATATTCATATATAATTCATCTCCCTGTTTAATCTTACCACCAAATAATCTTCCAGCAGCAACTTCACCAGCATGTGGATCAATTACAATTTTAATTGGAACAAACGCAACTTCACCATCAATATTACAAGACATCAAATCTTTTGCAGTTTGACTTTCTATATCACCATGCCAAATCTTAGGAATTCTATATCCTTGAGCTGTCTTGGGATCTGGTAAATTATTAACTACCATCTCTAAAATAACTTCATGAATCGGAGCCTTCTTGGCAAGAACCTTGTATTCTTCTCCACCAGCTTCGTAAGCATCAATAATTTCTTTAAAACTAATTCCATGCTTTTGCATATATGGAACAGACAAAGCCCAGTTATGAAATGCACTTCCGAATGCAACAGTTCCATTTCCTACAGCAACTTGCCATTTTTGTTTATATTCAGGTTCAGCAATTTCAGCAATTAACTTATTTACAGAATCAATAATTGAAATAAATCTCTTTTGCATTTCTTCAGGAGTTAACTTAACTTCTCTAATTAATCGGTCAACCTTATTAATAAACAAAATTGGTTGAACTCTTTCTTTTAAAGCTTGTCTAAGAACTGTTTCAGTTTGAGGCATAATTCCTTCAGATGCACAAGATAAAACAATAGCTCCATCAACCGCTCTCATAGCTCGAGTAACGTCACCACCAAAATCAACATGGCCTGGAGTATCTATTAAATTAATTAAATATTCTTGATCATCAACTTTGTGAACCATAGAAACTGAAGCCGAATCAATTGTAATTCCTCGCTCAGTCTCGTCATCATGGAAATCTAATGTTCTAGCTTTTCCAGCTAAAGCTTCACTCATCATACCAGCACCTGCTAATAAATTGTCAGAAAATGTAGTCTTACCGTGATCAATATGTGCACAAATAGCAATATTACGAATATGCTTTGGATCTTTTTGTAATTCCTTAACTTTATCAGTCATATCAACAGCCATATTATATTGTGAAAATTTTAGTTTATAAAGTTTTACCCTACAAGTCAAATATAAAAATCATAGACGACAAATTGCAATTCAGTGACGCTAAACTTTGCTTTTATCAACATAAATCAATCCACCAATTATGGCTAAAATAAAAAATATTCCCCCAATCCAATTAGCACCATTAGTAGAAAAATTCGCAACAACATTCCCTGTAATATTTTGAGATAAAAACATTAAACTTATTGCAAGACTAACTATACTTAAAACCAAACTTGTCCGACGACTAACTATATTTTCAGTACTCTCGACAACAACAACCTCTTGTTCTGGCTCAGTTTTTTCACCCTGCCACTTAATCACCATACAAAACTTAAAGATTTTTTTCTTTAAATATATTTTGAGAACAACATCGTTAACAACAAAATAATTAAGAACAATGAAATAACAAAAAGCAAAAAAGTTATTCGAGTAATAAGCAAACAATTTTAATTTTAGGCAGAAGATTTCGCAGCGTAAAAAAATTCGTGGCGTACAAAAGTACGCGAGAATTTCTTTTACCAAGAAATCTTCGCATAAAATAAAAATTAAAAATTAACGGGCTGCATCTGCCTGTTTTTCGCTATCATTTTTCTTAGAAATTGCGTAAGATTCAGATGAACCGTCAGCTGCTGCCATGATTTCTTTTGCTAAAGATTCTACGATTGTTGCTTTCTTATTAAATGCTTTATCGTATGCTCCACTCACAAAATATCTTAAAACTAAATTCAATCTTCGCCTTGGACTTACATCAACTGCTTGTGGATATTTTGCTCCACCATATTCTAATGAAGTTACTTCATCTCGAGGAGCTGCATTTTCAATTCCTTTAACAAAAACCTTTAATGGATTTTCTCCAGTCTTTTTTTCAATAATCTTAAATGCATCAATTACAATATTTGTACATCTTGTGTGTTTACCTGTAATCCATCCAGTAATAATTCTATGTTTCTTACCCCTTGAACCTGGAACTTGTAATAAGTTAACTAATCTTTCAACTGCATTAACTTTAGACCTAGTTGGATCGTACTTAATTCTACCATGAGATTTTAACATTAACTTTGCATTCATGTTAATAACTTTCTTCATACCTGGATCTTCTACTCTAACTTCACCTGCATCAAACATTCCAAAAATCTTCATTTCCATTATCTTCGTCCCTTCTCAATCTTACCAGACCATAGTCTAGCCAAAGGCTGATCATTTACTTTAATAACTTGAAATCGAACACCAGATAAGTCACCCTTTGTTCGTCCTTGCTTCCCACCAATTCTTTCAATTATAACTTCATCATGTTCATCAACAAACTTCTGAGCTAAATTACCAGGAATAAAACAAGATACTTCTTTACCATTCTTAATTAACTGAACTCTACAACATTTTCTCATAGCCGAATTTGGCTGCTTCGCTTCCTTTTGCATTTTCTTAACAACAATACCTTTAGCTTGAGAAGCTCTTCCAATTGGATCAAACTTCAAACTAATTCCAAGCCTCTTCTTCTTATCAGGCAACTTGTTATCTCTAAATTTCTTTCTGCTTGTCTTCAATTTTCTTCCACTCATTAATCCCATCGTATATGTAAAGTGAAAAGTTGGTTTATAAAACTTTGTGTTTCCTACTTCAAAAATATTGCAAATCGTCGTCGATAAAATCCATTATAAAAATATCTACACCCCACTACACAACAAAATAATTTGTAAATATCAAAATTTAAAAAAATACAAAAACGCGAAAGAAGAGCGTAACAATGCCCCCGCGAAATAAAATTTTAGCGACAGGTTGTCCTCTGAACAGGCGCGTTAAGAAATTTAATTTCGCCATATATTGTTTATTTGAATTTGAATTTTCTATGGAAAATTAAAATTCAAATAAACCCGAATAAGAGGATACACAGCGAAAGGAGATATCTCCTTGCGCTAGGCAATCTTTAATTTTCCAATATGAAAAAAGTTTTTCAACACGTCACCCAATTCTTTTTCTCGTACTCTATTTCGCCCAATCAAAGACGCCTTACTTTGACGACCAGCTGTAATAACCACTGAAGTGTCCTTCACTTCAACTTTATTAAATTCAATAGGCGCAACAACAGCCTCAATAAACTTTCCAATAGCCTTATTATCATCAATAGCAGGCATCTCAACAATCTTGATTTTCTTTCTTAAAATATCATTTAACTTCTTAATATTTACAGCATTCTTCCCAATAGCAACTGAAACCTTAGCCTTTGGAACCGCATAAATAATTTGATTATTATAAAAAAATACTTTTGTAGTTGACACCTTAGAAACTCTCTCAAACAAGTTGATATACCTCATAAGCTGCATATCAATAACAGTAGCCATCTTATTGAATAGAAATAACTTCCGTATAGAAATCAAGATTTAATTCTTTAGCAAGATCTGACTTGGATTTCAAAACATCGAATTCGAGTTCCGCCTCGTCAAGCTTCTCAACTGTAGAATCTCGAGAATCTTTAGCAATAAAAATACGCTTTAATTTCTTACCTTTCTTTAAAGTTTGATTAATTCCATAAATAACTTTTTCGTCTTCAATAGCTTCTTTAATTTCTTTTATACTCATTTTGATTTCTCCTTATCTTTATCCTGAACTAAAGACCCAGTAACCTTAACAAGAAGACCTGGAAGACCCGTTCCAACTGGAACTGGTTGATTTAAAATTATATTTTCAATCACTGAAGATAAATTATCTTTCTTACCTGTCTTAGTCGCCTGAACAAATTGTTTAACTGGTGTCTCAAATGACGCTCTCGCTAAAATAGAATTCTTTTGACTAATTATTCCCATTCTTGTAATACCCTTAACAACTCCTGCATTAGCCATAGTATCCGCTACAAGCATAGCATGCTTATCGTCCACAGCCAAACCTTGAGCTCCAATTACACTTCTAATTTCATTCACAATAGCTTGCCTTGCAGCTTCAATCCCCAAGACATTTGAAATTTCATGAATATCATTTGAAACAACCTTATCAGCATTAACACCCTTAAAGGCCATAACATCTTTCAAATTAGAACCAGCTGTCAAAATTACATAATCACTACCTCGCTTAACAACTAAAACCTGTGAGACTTTCTTAATCCCAGTTAAAATAGTCTCCTTAATTTTTTCTTTTGTCTTATAGATTGTCTTAAAATCTTCCTTAGCCATATCAAGAACCATTCCATCACTTAACTTAGTAACATCAAATCCTTTCTCTCCAAGAACTTCAACAGCCTTATCTAAAGAAATATGAGCACCCTTCAAAGCTTTAGGATCTGTACTAATCTTAATTTTCTTAGAACCAAAGTCAATAGAAGTATCAGTTATAACTTCCTTTAATTTGATTTCCTTTAATTTCTCAGCAATAGTTCGCGCATCCTTTTCATTGTTATGATCTTTATCTAAATAAATTTCCATAGACGGTGTCTTTGGTAATTTACGTGCATCCATAATTTCAATAATACGTGGCAATCCAGTTGTCACCTGCACTTCAGCCACACCAGCACTATGGAATGTGTTTAAAACCATCTGAGTAGAAGCTTCACCGAATGATTGAGCAGTTACAATACCAATAGCTTCTCCTGGAGAAACTTGTTTATCTAAATGCTTTGCAGAAATGTCTAATCCATCAACTCCATAAACAAATTGAATAATATTATTAGACGCATCTCGTACAGTTCCATCATATGCCATAATTAAATCCTGTAATGAATTAGCCAATCTTCTATACAAATAACCAGACTTAGGAGTCCTAAGAGCAGTATCCATCAGACCATCTCGACCAGTCATAGCACCAAAGAAAAACTCTTCAGGTCTTAGGCCCCTCATATATGAATTATAAATAAATCCACCCGCACTAGCAGACAAGTCTCCTTGTTTGAAACATGACAATGTTCTTCCAGTATAACCAAAATCAATTCGTCGACCATTCAATACCTGCTGTCCAACTGAACAAGCAATCTGGGTAATATTAAGCATAGAACCTCCAGCTCCTGACCCAATCATCTTACTAGCTAAATTATCTGTTGGAAATCCATCCTTAACAGCATCACCAATATCTGTTCGAGTTCCATTCAATACTTGTAAAATCTTATTTTCTCTAGTCTCTTCAGCAGTTTTACCCGGAATAGATTCTAAAGAACCATCATAATAACTCTCAATTATAGCCTGAGCTTTATCTTCAGCCTTTTCAATAATCTTAGCTGTTTTATTCTTAACAGATTCAGGAACATTTAAGTCATCAAGAGATAATGTAAATCCAGTTCTAGATAAGAAAGTTGTACCAAGTGAAAATACTCGTCCAAGTAATTCAACAGCTTCATCTCGTCCAAGCTGATTATCAACATCTCGAAGAACCTCACCTTTTCCAGTCTTAAAACTTGTTGCATCATAATTTTTTCCCGTTACTTCTTTAGGTAAAATTTTCTCAAATACATCTGCACCACTATTCATCTTATGTAAAGATGGAGCTTCAATACCAGCTTCATGTAATAATTGCATAGCATCTTCCTTAGACATATCACTTTCTCTAAGCATAAAATTACCAGATACAGCATCTTTCACACAACCAAGGAAATTCATATTATTCTTTGGAGAAAATAAATTAGTATTTACATTCAATAATATCTTAGCTTCTGCTCGAGCCTCTTCAGTCTGAGGTGCGTGAATATTCATCTCATCACCATCAAAATCTGAACCATATGGAGCACACGCTGCAGGATGAATTCTAAATGTTCTTCCGTCACAAATCTTAACAAAATGCGCCATTAGAGAAGCCCTATGTAATGAAGGATGTCGATTAAATAATACAACATCTCCATTTGTCAAATGTCTCTCAACTATATAACCTGGTTCAAGTTCCTCGATCAATTCATCTCTAAGTTCATGAACAATTCTCTTTCTACGTCCATCAGCTCTTAAAATATAATTAGCCCCAGGGTATTCTTCCTTAGCTACTATTTTTTTCATTCTTTCTAAATTCAAAGTTGTAACCTTTTCAGCCACAGTCAAAATCTTAGCAACTTCTACAGGAACACCAACTTCGTTTAACTTCAAGTTTGGATCTGGAGAAATAACTGTACGAGCAGAATAATTAACTCTTTTACCAGCTAAGTTTTTTCTAATTCGTCCTTCTTTACCTTTAATTCTTTCAGTAATAGTTTTCAACGGTTGTCCACTTCGGTGTCGAGCAGGTGGAATCTTTGCAATAGAATTGTCAAAGAAAGTTGTAATATGATATTGCATTAAATCCCAAAGATCTTCAATAATAACCTCAGGTGCACCAGCATTCAAGTTCTCCCAAAGTCGTTGATTACTTCGAATAATGTCTGACAACTTATGAGTCAAATCATCTTCACTTCGCTCACCAGACTCTAACGTAATAGATGGACGAACAGTAACCGACGGAACCAAAATTGATGTTAAGATTGCCCATTCAGGTCGCAAAGTTGCTGCATTAATTCCTAAAATTTTCAAATCTTCTTCTGATACCTTAACTAATCTTTCTCTAATCTCAGATGGAAATAATCTTCTACGCCCACTTCTAAATGTAGTTGGTTTTTCTAACTTAACTTTCTCTTGAATAATTTGACAATGTGGACACTTCTTTCCATCCTTTGCTTTCTTAATTCGGTCAACCAATGGTTTAGCTAAATCCTTTTCTTCTTTAATCAAAGCCTTTCCACAAGCTTCACAAGTACTTCGAAGAACCAAATCAATAATTGGTAAATACTTAATATGAACAACTGGTCTTGCAAGTTCAATAATACCTGGATGCCCTAAACATTCTTTTAGTCTACCCCCACAAGTTCTACATCTAACACCTGGGTCAATTGCTCCAAGTCTTAAATCCATCAACCCACCGTCAACTGGATATCCATCAATATCATAAAGTTCTGGTGTAACAATCTTTGCAACACTTAACTTCTTGATTTGTTCAGGACTAAGCAACTGAAAAGTCATCGAATCAATTTTTTGTTTTATTGGTTTTGCCATTTTTTATTTTATATAATTTAATACTCTTAAGAAATTTTAATCGTATTTATTTTTTAATTTGAATTTAGTTAATAAGTGTAACCCCTGTAATTCCTCGACCAAAAGTTTGAACGCGTAAGATACTTCTACAGGCTCAACCTGATTAGAATGACAAAGTGAACAAACCTTCTTATTATGGATTTGATCATCGATAACAACGCTTCCACATTTACTACAAATGTTTAATACAACTTTGTCTGAATCATAACGTTCCTTCAATAACAATGAAGCACCATGACCAACAAGAGCTTGCTGCTCCATTTCTCCAAGTCTTAAAGCTCCTCCTCGACTTCTACCTTCAATTGGTTGTCGAGTTAATAAAGCTACTTTTCCAGTTCCTCGAGCGTGCATCTTATCAGCTACCATATATTTCAATTTCAAATAAAACATATTACCGATGAAAATCTTTATTGGCATTCGCTTTCCCGTAATACCATTATACATAATTTCTTTACCAGATTGTCTAAATCCTAACTTCTTTAAATTTCCTTCCAATGAATCAACTGTCTCACTAGAAAACGCAGAAGCATCAACCACTCGTCCAGACAAAGCCGCAACCTTTCCACCAAGAACATCCATTAAATAACCCATAGTCATACGAGAAGGGATTCCATGAGGATTAAACATCATATCTGGTTTAACTCCTGAAACTGTAAATGGAACATCTTGCTCTGGAGCAATCATACCAAGAATACCTTTCTGTCCATGAGGATTAGAAAATTTATCTCCAATTTCTGGAATTCGAAGTTCCCTAGTTCTAACTTGAATAATTCTATTTCCCTCTTTATCGTGTGTAACAAATACAGCATCAATAGTTCCAAACTCTTCTTGCTTAATTGCAGTAGAATTTTCTTTCTTAGTTTGAATTGAAATTTCTCTAGCTTCAGATAAAAACTTAGGTGGAGAAATCTTACCAATAATAACTTCTCCCTCTTTAACTTCAGCTTCAGGAAATACAATTCCATCATCTTCTAAGTATCTATAAGAATCTTCAACCCTATATCCAGAAACATCTTTATCGGGAATACAAACTTCGTCACGAAGACCACCAGCATAATTAAGCTCAACAGAAATATATGGTCTAAATCGAGAGCTTCGTCCAAGTCCTCTGTCAATTGAACCTTTATTCATAACAGAAGCATCTTCCATATTATAACCCTCGTAAGGCATAATTGCCAAAACAACATTTTGTCCAGCTGGATGAACATTCAAAGTATCATAAACGAAACTTCGAACTAATGGTTTTTGTGGATAATGTAACAATGAAACATCAGTATCAATTCTAACTGGAAAATTACCAGCATAAAGTCCAAGCCCCTGTCTATATGCTCTTGAACCACCTTTAACCATACGAGCTGGAGGATCTTGATGTCCGAATGGAATTAAAGATACAGATACACCAAAAATATCAATTTTATCAATTTCTAAATGTGTATGTTCTTCAGTTAAACTTCCTTCATCTAAACAAATATAACAATCATCTTCTTCAGCGGCGTCAAGATATTCTAAAATTCCCTTTTCAAATAAATTTTCCCAAGACAAATTTCCTTCTTTAACTAAAGCTAAATGCTCTGGCTTTAATTTAGAAACTCCATTCTCCACAATAATCATTGGCCTAATAACTCTACCAATTTCAGATGTAATAAAAACAGTATCTAAAAATTTATCGAATCGAACTGACATTTCAACTGGTAAATTAGTTGTTCTTCTTTCTCCCTTAACTGCCTTAACAAAAGTTTCAACATCTTCAGTAGCCCCACTAAATCGTCCGTTATAGAAAACATCAATACTTCCGTGTTCTAACATTCCAATTCCTTTCAATACTTTCATAACTTCATCATGATTCATAGTTGTTCTTGTAGAAATTCTAGCTAATAATGCTAAATTCTTTCGAAGACCAATTTCAGTTCCTTCTGGAGTTTCAATAGGACAAAATCGTCCAAAGTGTGTTGGATGAACAGTTCGTGCAGCTAAATTTTCTTGCTCTCCTGGAAGAGTAGACGTCACTCTGTGTAACTGAGACATAATTGCAAAAGAATTATTCTTATCCATATTCTGAGTAACACCACTTCGCTCTCCAATCCAAGAACCAGTAGCGATAGCAGATTCAACTCTATGAGTAAATAAACTAGATTTAGCAATTGTCTTAATTGAAAAGAATTTTCGTCTCTTTACAGTCTTTTGTAAAGTATGTTGAACTTCTCGAAGTAAAATATTCATATTGACCCTAAATAAATCAGATAATAAATCACCAGATAATCTAACTCTCTTATTTGCATAATGGTCCTTGTCTGTCATTGCCGCTTGAGTATCATCTTTAGCGATATAAAATTGTTTAATAAATTTACAAAGTGTTCTAGCCTTTTCCATACGAGCAGCTTTATCTAATCCAATATGTGGTAAAAAGTAAGAATCAATTCTTTGCTTAACTCTATCAAGCATTTCTTTATTAGTTCCTTGCAAACTAGATTTTTCAGCAATCCACATCAAAGCATCGTTTACATCATTCATGTCAGCGTACTCGTATAAATTAACAATTAAAGAATCAGTTTGCTTACCGATTAATTTTGCAATATCAGCATCTGAAGTCATTCCAAGAGCCTTCAATAAAATAATAGCTGGAATATCTCTAAATCTAGAGAATGATGTTTCTAAAATCCCATCATTTGATTCAACCACATTAACTGGAATTTTATAAGCTCCTCTTTGAGAAAATAATTTTAAAATAAGTCTGTTTTTTGTTTTTTGCCATTCAACGAATGTTTGGTTTGACGCTAAATCCTCAGCCATAACCATAACTCTCTCATTACCATTAATTAAAAAATATCCGCCATGATCCTTTGGGTCAATATAATTTTTAATTAATTCTTCCTTACTCATACCATCTAAATTACAAGCTTTAGAATTAACCATAATTGGGATTCGTCCTAATTGAACTTCTTCAGTCTCAACTTGTCCAGCATAATTGATTGTCATTTCCATCCAAATTGGAGCAGAATAAGTTAATTTTCGGAGGCGTACTTCAGCAGGAGTAACTGGCTTAGAAGAACCATCTGATTCAATCATATTTGGTTTTCCTACTCGAATTTTTCCAAGCTTAATTTCAAAATCTTCAGTTGGCAAAGCGTTAGATAGTTCTTGAACAATCTCTTGCATTCTGTTGCTAATAAAATCATTAAAAGATTTAATATTAGATTCAACTAGAGAATGTGTTTTTAAAAATTCTTTAACTAATACATGCTCAGCCATTCTAAATAACCACCCTGTAATATACTTCGTTTGGTCTAGAAATCTTAATAACGTCCCCTGTCTCACAACCTTCTGGAAGAGCAGCGTCCTTTTTAGAAATCTTCGGTAACTGTGACAAAGCAATATTAAACTCTGCAACAAGTTTTTCAACTTCGTTGGAGTTCATTTTTTCATGCTTCGGTTGTAGTATATGCATTTTACCTTTGAAATATTCCCTTTAGATATTGGAACATCAAAAAATGGCTTTAAAAACCTTTTGTTTTTGTTGCTGTGTTGCACAATTAATCCTT